>CBFIFY010000004.1:49458-141238 GCA_965661985.1 uncultured Myxococcota bacterium
GTACGTCATTGCAATCGTCGTCGTTCAACAAGTAATTTCTCACCTCACCGGTGCTCAACGTCACACTTGGATTTTCTAGAATACACGCTTGAACAGCATCGCGATACACAATGTCTATTGTATCAGTGACAGCACCGGCTCCATCGGTCAAATCATACTGACCAGAGCCGTTGTCTCCACGCCCCCCGAGCATCGCACCATAGCCATCCCCATCATAATCAATGTACCAATTCACCGTATCTTGTACATCAATCGCATTTAGACCAACGGTTGAGGCCAAATCTCCATACAAACTGGCGTCATCGGAAATGGTTCCTTCATCCAAGCAATCCAAGCCCAAATAATCTGACCCTTGTACCACAGAGATATTAGAGTTTGAGGGAATCGGGGCGCTGAAGGTTGCCGATACTGTGTCGGCACAATTAGCCTGATAGCCATTGGTCGCACCATAGCCATCTTCATCGTTGTCCGGAAACCACCCAGCGCAGAAGTTCATATCTGAAAGAACGGTGGTGCTGTCCTCCAAATCGGCTACTTCAAGTTGTAAATCCAGCGTATCATCTTGAAAATACGCAACAGTCCCATTGATGACGGGTGGATCAATAGAGAGAACAGCTCGATTTCCATCCACGGTCAAGTTGGCAGTTCCCAGTGATGGAGCGGTCGCCAAAGACCAGTTGAAGTTGAGTGCATCCCCATTGATATCATAAGTACAGGCAATCAATTCAAGGTTGACATCGTATGGGAAGTCAAAATCATCTGGTGACACTGTGGGAACACAGGCGTCAACTGTATTGGTTGCCGGAATACAAGCCAAACCATCTTTATCAAAACAATTCTCGTCACCGTCGGCATTGAAACCATCACAGTCCATCTCTTCACAGTAGCAACCAGTATCGGTTCCACGATTGTCATCTCCATAGACAGCCGGCAACGGTGCACACTCTGTAAATGTCGTACTCAACGTAGGCTCACATCCTTCAACTCCATCGCTGTCTACACACGTTGCTTGATTGGCATCGCAAGCTGACTGATCACAAAAACAATCCAAATCTTCATCGGCATAAACAGGGTTGTTGGCAGCCGTAGCATGAGCTCGTGTACACTCGAAAACTTCATCCGCGAAGAACAGACCAACTTCTGGAGGTTGATTGGCAATCGACACTGTTGTTTGATCGTGCAAGTCGGCAACCGAATTGCTTTGCCCACCGTTGTCTTCAACAGACACTGTCCAAGTGATGTCTGCAGGTCGCGCTGGGTGGGTCAAGTGGGTTGTGCCGTCGGTGAGCGTACAGCCACTGGTGCTGGTCAGCAAAGAGGTTGTACCACCACAATTGGCAGTAATCGGTTCACTTGGGGTAAACGTAATGGACGCTACGTCATCCAAGTTGTCTGGATCCCAAGACAAGTCTGACTCTACACGAATGTACACTCCGTTGCTTGGGCTATTTGGATCCAACTCAGTCACCAGTTTGCTCTGGTCTTCGCTTTCAGCAGCCTGAAGATCTTCATAGGCATCCCAGTAGGCAATCGCGATGGGTTTGTCATCTTCTGCATTTTGCACATCGAGTGCAACCTGCTTGATGTCAGCCGCAGAACTGGTATCCGTCACACTCATGGTGATGGTCGTGTTCAAATCAAAGTCCGGAACACCAGCGCTCGCAGAATCCGTTGGGGTCAACCCTGCAGTTGGCGTAAAGACCAAAGTCTGCAACTCGGCGTTGATGCTCGTCACACTTCCTGTCAACGTGAGAGAGTTGGTCGTTGTGCTCCATGTCGTTGAACTGGTATCCAAAGTCCCACCATAGACATCCGTTACATCCAGTGTCACAAACTGATTGTTTTCAACAAATGTTCGAGCACCACCTGAAGGTGCAGCTGCATCATAGGGCCAGTTGGTAGACGCCAGTTGCAAGGTCACAGTCAACGTGTCTCCAATGTCCACTTCGGTCAATGAAATGTCTGCGTTGTTCCCAACAACATCAGTTGTGTTCAACTGAACAGTGCTTTCCCCTTCGTCATACACCATGCCAAAGGCAGTGATACTTGGAGCATCGTTCACATCACTGACTTCAATCTCTGAACGACCACTGTTTTCAGAGAAGTTTGTCGTATCGTCAGTACCGCCACGGATCGAAGCATCAGCAACAGTGCCAAACAACGATGGATTGCCATCCCACACGAAAAAGTCTATGTATGGGTTGGTGGACTCTCCGTTGTCTCCATCCGGTACAAAGCGAACATAATCGCTCGCTCGAAGCAACAATGCGGATGTTGTCGAAACACTGGGTATCGTGGTCCAAGTTGTTCTTGAGTCGGTAGAGTATTCCCACGTTCCGGTACCGTTGCTACCCAAATTAAATGCAAATACGGCAATTCCTTGATCTGCACCAGAATCATTGTCTGAGTTTTGAGAATCCAACAGGTCGGAAACAGCATCCCCACTGTTGTTTGTTTGGTTTTCCGTGATTGCCGTAAAGGCACCACCACTCGTTCCCGCTGGCCAAACTGGAGCGTCGTTGACATCGCTTACCACAACACTGATCGTGTCAGTCGTCGCCGAAAAGGCCGCGTCGTTTCCTGTGGCAGCAATCGCCGTGTTGCTACCCGGAATTGGCGCTGTAGTATCTGAGTATTGATCCCAAGCATAGAACTCCAAGTCAGACGTCCCACCGTTGTTTCCATCTGGAATGAAAGCAAGATAATCGTCCAAATCCAATACAAGTGCACCAGACGCCAACGAGACAGTTCCCCAAGTCACCCCGTCCAAAGAATATTTCCACACGCCGTTGGTCGCCGTTTGAGACACAATTGCAATCCCATCATTTGGCGCAACGTTGTCTACGTCCGTTACCACAATCAGCGATGAAATTTGCGCAAACTCTGTTGGAGCAGAACCTTGATTGTTGTCTTCTGTGATGCCTGTAAAATTGGTAACACTCGCGATTACAGGTGCATCGTTGACATCGGTAACCGAAATACTGGCAACTTCGGAATTAACAGAGTACGGAGTTGTGTCCCCTGTCGTCGCAACAGAGGTCAACCCACCATTGCTACCGGTACTTTGGTCCCAAATTACATATTCGATGGTTGGATCAGACGCCTCTCCATTCTCCATCGCCACATTTGGGTTGAAACGAAGGGTCGCAGTGGAACCCAACAATCTTGCATTGCTGGCTGTTATGGTCGAAGAACCTTCAACACTTTGCCAACCTGTTCCATCATTGAGATTGAATTCCCAAGTACCAACACCAGAAGAAATACTAGTAATAGCAACACCATAAACCGCGCCTGAATCAACATCGGTTACTCGACCACCGACGACTGCACTGATCAACTGCCCCACGTTATCGACGTCATTTTCTGTGATCGCCGTCAACGTGGTTGTACCCGTTGTGCTAAACACAGGAGCGTCGTTGATGCTGTCCACCGTCAAACTAAATGTATTGCTGTTGATGGAATAAGCGCCACCATCCCCTTGCTCTGAAGAGGTCAACGTGGTGGTGTTGTCGGAAGACAAAGTTGGACTGTTGCTCTGGTCCCATCCGACAAACTGGAGTGTTGCTGTTGTTCCATTTTGTCCATTCG
Source organism: uncultured Myxococcota bacterium (assembly GCA_965661985.1). Classification (GTDB taxonomy): domain Bacteria; phylum Myxococcota_A; class UBA796; order UBA796; family UBA796; genus CAJWHX01. The sequence continues at coordinate 53,047 of CBFIFY010000004.1, forward strand.
GTACAAATCTTAGGAAATCGCTTGCATCCAGGGGCAAAATCAAGCTACTGGAAACGGCTGGAACGGTAGTCCAAGTAACGGCAGCGTCTTGACTGTACTCCCAGCGACCATTGGTGGTGCTGGCGTCAACCAATGCAATCCCTGTGTTGTTGAATGCCGCTGTGGTATCGGTATCGGTATAAACACTCGAAGTGACAAGCGATGATATTTGATAGGTGGTGAGTCCAGAATAGGTTGGCGCGTCTGCCGATGGCGCATCATCTTCTGTAATGCTACCCAAATCAATGCTGGCACCAGCCACCAGTTCAGGTGCGTCGTTCAAATCATTGACCAACAAAGATAGACTGTTGCTGTCTACCGAGAATGGACTGGTTGTGGACGGTGTAAATACCGCTGTGGTATCAGGATTTGCGTTAGTTTGGTCCCAAGCGTAGAACGTCAGTGTGGCTGTCACACCGTCAGGACCAGTAGAGGCGAATCTCAAGAACGCAGATTCATCCAACAACAAAGCAGATGTGGAAGAAACTGAAGAAATCTGGGTCCAAGTTGTTTCGCTGTCTACGGAGTATTCCCAGTATCCATTTGAACTCGAAGCGTCGGTGATCGCAATACCCTTGGAATCTCCTGAGTCAGATTCAGTGATGGTTGAACCAATTGTGGAGGAAATGGACACCGAAGCTGAATAGTTGATAGAGTCGGAATCTCCTTCGTCAATTGCAGTCAATGCAATCGGACTCGTCGTTGTATCCAATACAGGTTGGTCGTTGATATCGTTCACCGTGATGGATGAGATTCGGCTGTCTACAGAAAATGCTGTTGTTCCACCCGTTGTAGAAACGTCTACCGTATCTCCTGTACTCGACGCGTCAGACTGATCCCAACCATAATAAGCGATTGAACCAGTGTCGGCGTTGTCGTTGTTTGGAACAAATCGTACTGAGTCAGTATCGGTCAACACCAAGGCATTCGTTGTACTGACGCTCGGAAATGCTGTCCAAGTTGACGCGTCCGATGAGTACTCCCAAGACCCATTGCCTGAGTTTGCCGTATGAATCGCAATACCCTGAGAAGAAGATGTATCGACATCCGAAAGAGAACTGTTCAACAACGTACTGACCAAATCTCCATCATTGGTCACTTCATCTTCGTTGATAGAAGCAAAGTCAGCGACAGAATCGGCGAGTACAGGCGCATCATTGACATCGTTAACCGTCAAACTGAACGTATTTGCCGAACCAGATACCGAATATGCAGAATCAACATCGCCATACACTGCCGTTATGTCTACTTGTGAACCAATGGAACCAGCAGATTGATCCCATGCATAAAAAGTCAATGTTCCCGTTTCACCATTGCTGGTATTGGAAACAAACCGGACTCTGCCGTTGCTGTCAAACGCTCCCAACAACAAGGCTGATGTTTCGGATACCGAAGCCAAATCTGAGAAATTGCTCCAAGTCGAACCGCCGTCGGTGCTGTACTGCCATGAACCACTTTCATCTTCCACAAACCCTGTCACGGCTATCCCCAACGTTGCAAATGCCGACGCTGTGTCTACATCACCAATGAGAGCGGATACTTCTGAGTTCAGTAGTGTATCTGAGGTGTCTCCTTCATTGATCGCAGTCAAAGTAACCGTTGTGCTGGCTGTCATGGTTGGTGGATCGTTCGCATCGTCCACCACAATGGAAACCGTTGCATCTTCTGTAGAATAGGCTGTTGCAGCCCCCCGTGCGGTGACGGTTTCTGTTCCGAATTGAGTTCCATCGGTTTGATCCCACGCATAGAAACTCAAGGTTCCCGTTTCACCATTGGTTACTGAAGGTACATAGCGCAACTCATCAGCGGGTGTCAGTAAGAACACGCTGGTGCCGGACACACTGGGGAGGGTTGTCCAGTTGCCAGTTGCGTCCTTGTATTGCCACTGACTCCCTGTCTCAGCCGTATATCCATAAATGGCCATCCCTTCCGATGAAGATGCATTGGTATCGCTAATTGCTGAAGACGTGCCATCTGTCAACAATGTGCTGACTGTTTGCCCCGTGTTGTCTCCATCGACGATGTGCTCTGAAATGTTTGAGAAGTCAGCAACAAGAGTGTTGTCGAGTGACGGGGCAACATTGGCTTCTGTCACGGTAAAGGTGATCGTTTCCGTCGCTTGATTGTTGGTTGGCAAAGCATCGTCCGAAACCACAACCGTATACGAGTAGGTGGTTCCATTTGTTGCTGGTGTACTCAAAGATACCACACCTGTTGCTGAGTCAATTTCCAATGCTGCGTTGGCTGCCGATTCCCCAGTAGCATCTTCACTGTAGGAAACTGTGGTTGCAAAAGTATCCGTACCAGTCACGGTGGCAATGGTTGAACCAATTGTCGTGTCTTCTCCAAAGGAGATGCTGGTGGTCGTGTTGGCATTGGTATCGGTGACAGCAATTGTCGGTGCAGTAGAATCAACAGTGAAACTGTCCAAGGTCAGCTGTTTACTAGTTGTCCCGTCGCTGACGGTCAAGACGCAGGTATACGCCCCATCGCTGAAAGCACCTCCACCACTGGCCGTTAATGTAATGTCTGTGGTCGCATTGGCTGCAATTGTGGAGACTGTTGTCTCACAACCACCTGTCAAAGAAATACTTCCTGCAACCGAAGTATCCACTGCAGTATTGGAATAGATTTGTACCACTGGTGCGGTGTTGGACGTGACTGAACCAGAACCCGTGCTGCTGTCGGCCGCGGCACTTTGAGAAATTACAAAGCCCGTCAACGCCACATCAAAAGTAAAGTTCTCCTCTGTCGAGACATTCCCCGCAACGTCTGTCACAGTTGCACTACAAGAATATGCAGATCCTGCCGTATTGTCGGCAAAACCACCCGTTGTTCCATGCATCATCGTGAAGGTATTGCCACTGCTTGTATCTGCTGTTTCTGTGTAAGAAGCCGATGCACAGTCGTCGCCAGAGTTTGTTCCCAACTGAAAAATGCTATCAACAGCCTGATCACTGGTCAACGTGACCGTTGGATTACTGGTATTCGCGACACCAGCCGTACCAACCATTCCCACACTCAACGTCGGGGCTTCTTGGTCTACTGTAATGGTTACACTATTGGACGTGGACGATGCTGCATTGCTGAGTGCATCAATGGCTGTAGCGGTGACCGTATAGTCCACAGAACTACCCGCAGAACCCAAGTCTGTTGTGTACCCACTGGATGTGTCGGTGGTCGAATCACAGGTCCAGTCACCATTTCCATCGGCCGTCACAACACAGGTTACCGTGCTGGAGCCATCGTCGATGGTCACTGTGACTTCGGCATTGGCTTCTGCGGTTCCAACAAAGCCAACGGCTGGATCATTGGTGATCAAATCGGTACTGGACAATCCTGTATCGTTGGCGATTCCAGTGATCACTGGGGCATCCGAGGTTGTATCGACAGCAAATGTGTCCAAATCGACAGAAGCGGCGCGACCTGCCACATCGGTTACGACAACCGCACAGGTGTAATACGTTGCCTCCGTCAACCCTGTGATGCTCACCTGGGCAGCAGCGCCACTCGAAGTATCGCTGATTGCAGAGGACCCGGAAACACCAACTGTACCAGCAGCACAATCGCCTGTCAAAGACAATGTTCCATCTTCATCGGTATCCAAGCCAAACGTTGGCACACTGGTGGGTGTCGCAGGTTGAGAATCAATCGTAACCGTTGGTGCTGTCGTGTCCACATAGAAAGAAATCGTTGCGTCAGCAGTGTTGCCCGCACTATCAACCAAATCTACTTCACAAGTCACCAATGAATCTGAAAAATCAGTGGTGCTTGGATGGGTAACAGTCACCGTGTTGCTTGCAGCCCCACCTGTCAAAGTGGAAATCGACAAGGCGCAGTTGTTCGTCGACGCCGCGTCAACGCTGATGGTTGTGTCAGACTCAGTACTGGACAACGCAATCGTCAAATCTGGCGTGGTATCTTCAGTGACACTGGCGTTTGAACTTAGAGGAGAAGCCAAAGAAACCGTCAAAGAAGGTGCCGTCACATCAGGGGTGAACGCTGTCAGATTCTCTGTGGCACTATCGTTTCCAGCATCATCAGTAACGGTAACTGTACAGTCCGAATACGTGGTTCCCTCTGTCAGTGTATCCAACGTGATGGTTGTCGTGCCACTGGACAACGAAGTAGAATCCGACGTTGTACAAGAACCGCCCAACACCAATGTGCCAGACTCATCGGTCGTTACATCAAAAGTCGGCGTTACACTGGTTGTATATCCGTTTGAATCCGCGATTTGGGTGATGCTGATTGTCGGAACTGTCGCATCGGGTGTAAAGGACGTCAACGAAGCGGTTCCAGCATTTCCTGCAATATCGGTAACGGTGACCGTACAGTCCGAATACGTGGTTCCCTCTGTCACGGTGTCCAACGTGATGGTCGTCGATGTATTGGCCGAGATGCTGTTTTGATTGGTAATGGAACAACTACCACCTACGGTTAACGTTCCTGACTCATCGGTCGTTACATCAAAAGTCGGCGTTACACTGGTCGTGTATCCGTTCGAATCGGCGATTTGAGAATCAATCGTGACCGTTGGAGCGGTTACATCCGGTGTAAAGGCTATCAGGCTTTCTGTGGCACTGTCGTTTCCAGCCTCATCAGTTACTGTGACTGTACAGTCTGAATATGTAGTTCCTTCCGTCAATGTGTCCAACGTGATGCTTGTCGTGCCACTGGACAACGAAGTAGAATCCGACGTTGTACAAGATCCACCCAACACCAACGTTCCTGACTCATCGGTGGTTACATCAAAAGTCGGTGTTACACTGGTCGTGTATCCGTTTGAGTCGGCGATTTGGGTGATGCTGATTGTCGGGGCTGTGGTATCAACGGTCATAGAAAATGTTTGTACATCGCCCGTAAAGTCAAAAGATGTGGTTTCGCCATCTGTTACACGAGTCGGTGTCACTGTACGCACGGGCGTCAATGTACAAGAGTGCGTTCCTTCCGGCAAGTCGGAACCATTTGCCTTACTGAACGTGACCGTTGTCAGTGTGTCCTTGACCAAAGTGGTCGTGGCAGTGAAACAAGGATCTCCATCGGCGTCGGTTCCACCAACCGTCAGTTCTGCGTCGTAATCAACACTGAGTGTCAAATCAGGGGTGCCATCAAAGACTGTGGCCGTTGTTGAGTCTGTTAGAACCGGATTGTTGTACACAGCAATGTCAATCTCTTGCGGTTGAGAAGCCATCGCAAAAGCAGGACTGTCGTCTTCATCCCGCAAAACAACCTGTATTGTCCGTAACCCTTCATTCTGAATACCAGTACTGTTGTCTGAATACCGATAAGTTAAACTGCGAAGTAAACCGGTTACGTAATCAACCGAGGTAAACAGTCCAGAAGACGCAGTAATGTTAGAATCCGCATTATCTCTGAATTGAAATAATATTTCACAATAATTGCCAGAATCATTTGAAAGGGGTGTATTCCACACTGGATATGTGGTAATGAGATTTGAACTATCCCATGTCGCATCTGTAGCAAGAGATGGTGAATAGGCAACACGAATTTCGTCAGAAGAATTGAATTTCAATTTTTCCTCAGACGAACCTGAAACTTCCCACTCCATCCCATCACGAACATAAACAAAATCACTCGTAGTGCACCCATACAAACGAACTCGAAGACTACTTGTACGCTGTGAATTGTCGTTGAACTGTAAATCATTGTCTCCATCGTTGTCATAATCGGCATCATAAGAGGCATCAAAACCAGTGTCCAACGCAATGACGCTGCTCTCATCTTGATCAGAATAGGCAATACCTCCCATTGAACCGTTATTGATGTTGGCTACATTGTTGACAATGGGTGCTTGTGAAGAATCCACTTCCCACCAAACAACTTCGTCGTAGGTTGTGGAGCCATCGTCATAAGAAATCTTTGCACCGAAATACTGGTTGTCATCATCACATACACGATTATTTGGACTGATTTGATAGCCCAGTGCATCCGTGTAGGGCGTACCATCCACCTCAACACAACTACCACATTCTCTGTTAGAATTTTGAGACCCACCAACAATGCTTTTACAATAGGCATATACAGTGGTTCCAAATGCCTGCCGAATGAAAGCAACATAGGTTTCATCACCCTGACCAAGACTCGTTAAAGAACCATGATCTCCAATTGCACCCGATGTCGCATCCAACTCTCGAATCGACAATCTTGGATATGCAGAATCCGAAGCGGTAATTTCAAACAATGGATGGGTTGTACCTGCTTGAACATCTGTGACCGACCATGTTCCAGAGCCCGGTGTATAATCCGTGAGGTCCATATACAACAAGGCATCACCAGGCTGAGCGTTGTCGTTGATGCGTTCAGTCCGACTGTAGGTTTCGTCTGTCCACCACTGATTGAAGTAATCAACACCATTGAATGAGAATGCGATCTGCAGAATATCATCATTGGTCAATTCGTCGGTATTCAAGTCCGTAACGGTGCTGTCTGAACTTTTTGCAGCAGAATCTTTTGTTGTGTCCGTACCTTTGGGCTCCGGAGCACAAGACGTACTCAACCCAATGATGGATACAAAAAGCAGATGAAAGGATGTTGCGCGCATAAATTCCTCTCTAGAAGACTGAATGAACTGAACATTGGACAAATATTGATCAGATATTAGCCAAATGTCACAAATTGTCTTCGTCAAAGTCTACCAATACCTTAGCAGATCAAAAGCGTAATTACATTGTTTCTTTATCGTTTTATCACGTGTTCGTACAGTGAAAACCACTGCATAGAACAGCAATTTTTGTTTTATTTCACTTTTGTGGAATCCACTAAGACCAAGACCTGCTGTCTCATCATCTGAATTTGCTCAGGTTCGAGCCATTCCCACTCAGAAATAGACGCCCCAATTCGCTTGACCGTCAAATCTGGTTCTGTTTGTGCACGGTTATACGGAACACGTACAATATCTAGTGTACCAGGTTCAATATAAATATCTGGCACAATTTCAGGCACCACAGTGACCGTATTTTCCACCGCTGGTTCATCTGCCTGATCGCCCTCCACAGGCTCAATCGGTTCGACCACGGGAGAAGTGTCTTCAATCGTTGGCTCTGGAACCGGTGTGTCTTCTTGACCAAAGTCAAAGATGTCCGTCAAATCCATTTTCTCAGCGGGAGACGGCTCTGGAGCCACATCAGCCTCAACCAATTGCTGAATGTTCTGATCGATGACTTGCTGAATGTCTTCTTCTGGAGCATCATAGACTGTATAGGGAACGGGAATGGTAATTCCACGCTTGCCTTCTTCTTGAAGTCGACCAGTTGCCAACCACTTCCGCAATGCCTCTCCTTCAACGCGTGGAACCCACATACCCGCCAACTCCGCAGACAATCTTGGGGCAATTGGCACCCACACATCTAATTTGGAGTTCTGATATCGTGGCACACGCTTTTCATCTCTAAACGTTTTGTAAAATGCCGTTCGCATTTCCAGTGGCAACAATCCAATATCCAGTTGCAAATACAGTTCGTCCCCGGAATCGGTGATCAAGTCTCGCAATCGAGTGGTCCCCACCGCCATCAACACTTTGTTTGTTGGCCGAGCGTAGGTCAATCGTTTCGTTTGTCGACCAAACCAAATCCACCCGTACAATTTTGAAGCCCGTTTCTTTGCCAAGTCAATTGCAGACTGAACACGATCGTTGTCACTCTTCAAATCGTCGAGTTGAGCATGGGTGATCGACAACAGTTGTGAGACACTCAACACGTCAGGTACTGTAACCTGTCCAATGACCACCCAACGTTCGACTCCACTTTGACGACCATCGGCGGGTATTCTTCCTGGAACATCCCATGAAAGGGTGTCTTTTTTCTCCAGCATATTGAGCAAATCGATGTTGTCTGAAAACAGCGTCACGATGTTGAATGTCAATTCAAAATCCGCCTTGGTATAGGTCTGGTTGCATCGTCCACACCATTCACCAGGTTCAAATTTCTTGTCTGCCGAATAGAGTTGACCGCAAATCTCTCCCCAAAAGGTCGAGTTGCTACAGGCTTGCACCTTTCCATTTTTGGCTTTCTCACCCAACACACCGTCCACCCCTGAAGCCGGCGCGTATTCCAAGAGCTTATAGAGTTTCTTGACAATCTGCGTAGGTCGAACGCGCACATCCCGCATCGCAACTGAAGCAAAAGTGGCCACCACACTCATAAACACCCAAAGCAATCCAGAAGCCTGACCATCCCAAGCCGGTCGAATCAAGGCGCCTGGAATGTAATTGTTCCCAGCAATCTCTCCGACTTGGCAAGCCAATCCCGTTTGATTTTTCCAGACGCTGGACAGTTCTATTAAGACTCCTTCGTAGACATCGGTGCAAGAGGCCTCGAAACCAGAAGCCAACAACTTTACCAATCCATAGATTGCACCAAAGGAAAACAGCGTCGACATGACCGCAATCACAACTGGTTTGCGTCGACCGCTTAGGTACATTTGTCTAGATACCGCCCATGAAACCACTGCCGTCATCGCACCCAGTAGAACGAACACTTCCAGTGCAGTCAACGGACGCCCCATTGAAGCCTGCTCCATCAACCCTTTAATGCGAAAAAATACAACGCCCGCAACCGTCATCGGTACGGCAATTTCAATGGCGCCTTCAAAACCGCGCCAAAATCCCATGGACTGGAGTGGATTGGCCGCCATCTATCATCCTCCCACTTGTGGCAAAACTTCAGCGTATGGACCCGCTCCATCTCTGGAGCCGATCAACTGAAGCAACTCTGTGGAAGCCTGCTCTACCGAATTTTGCAATTGCTCTCTCAATGTTTTCAGCAAGCGAACTCGGTCCTGTGTCGTACCCGGGTAGGTCATGAGCATTGCACGTGTCGCTTGCAAAGCTGCTGCACCAACCGTTTGATAGCGAAACCAGTTTTTGCCAAGGACTTCACGATCCCAAACGCCACCTTCGGGCTCCGCTTGCCAAACCGTGCGTTCCAACTTTTCAAACCGCTTCACCATCAATCCAATCACTGGATGCTCAGGCTCCATCATTCTAGAATAGTCCGTTGCCCAATCTTGGCCATTTCCAGTCGCAACAGCAATCGGCAGATAGTATGGACGACTTTGAAGTTTCAAATCCACAAAACCAAACCGGGCACTCACCTCTTCACGTGCAACCTTCAATCCAGATCCCACCAAACACGGCTTCCGTTCCAACACCATCACCAGCGCCGCATGAACAGCCGGTCCCGCTTTGGTAGGCCATGGAACGCGTACTTCTTCTGGAATCTCAATCAGAAACCGTTGTCCTTCTTTATCCGTAACGATTGCCTTACCCGGTGTAATTCGAAGGCCAATCGACTGAGGGTCCGGTCGCTTGGTTCCCGGAGGACCTCCAGCCGCCCAATCACCTGCAATATCCAAACCTTGCAACACAATATTGTCTTCGGATGGCGCCAAACCGTCCATCAGTACACCAAGCATCGAGTTTGGAACATCGGCGATGGCTTGCAAACTTATCTGATCTAAAACCGCTCCCTCTTGTGGGGAAAATACAGCAATATTAGCGTCCATTATTCTTCCTCAGGCAGAACCACAACACGAATGGATATCCATGCTGGCAACAATCGTAGCAAATTTGTTGGAAATTTATCGGAAAGTTTCCACCCCACCAACACATCTTCGTGGTGTAAGGGCATGGGTTCTTCCGGTGTTTGAAACTGAATAAAGCCATTGGTCAAGCGCATGTCCATTGTTGGAAATGAAGCATCGTCGGCATCCGTCTTCTGCGCGGGCATTCTGCGCTCCCACCAATCAACATCGTGACAGGCAAAAACCTCCCCTTGAATATCTGGATCCATTGGAATTGGCTTGTCTTTGGGCAACTGAGCAACACGCAGGGGAAAAGGATCTCCAACGGTCTCCACCAATAAATCTTTGGCACCTTGTACGGTTCCCCGAGCAGGATTCCATGTCGGCAGTCGAGCGGTTAGCCGAGACAAAACGTCGGGTCTATCTCGATGAATTTCATTGTCAATGCCCATCGCCTCCACCAAAGAAGCCAGCAGTTTGGGTACGGGGCTCATTGGCGACCAATAGTACCGTCTTGTAGAAACAAGCCACTCCATTCGCGCAAACAACAACAGCAATCCCTCCAACACAGTGGGCTCTCCCTGTTGTTGTGCATGCTGTGCAGCAATTGCCATTGTTCTAGGAAGATACGCACTGTATGGGCGATGGCGATATTTTCTACCCTCGCGGTCTTCTTTCATAGAAAAGGAGCGATGACGTGGTACGATCTCCGAATCCACCCAATCTAGGTTGTCAGTTCGACCCTGGGCGGAATCCACAGCCCACTGCAATGGCGCAACCGTGTTGTGCATCGACTTTGGTCGGTGATCCGTCACAAGTCCTGTTTGAGATGGAACTGGCAAGTCTTTATTAGACATTGGACACCCGCACATCTACTTCCACTACGCCAGCGTTCAACAACAAACGCCCCTGAGTAACTGTCGCCTTGTAACCATTGGCGTCTTCCAACGTGCCATCCATGTCGTCAATCGAGAATGTCGGCAATGGAAATGTTGGTTCCTTATCGCTGTGTAAAGTCAACGGATGAAATTTGGTCACGATGACATCTTTGACAATTGGGATTCTTTCTTGTTGCTTTCGCACCAGTCCTCGAATGACGCCCCGGGCCCAGTCCAAATCTGAGTCTGAAACAACTCCGTCCTTCGATCCCACGACCACCAACAGTGTCTCTGGACCTGAACGTTCAATGCTGCGTTGCAAACGGGTTTTGTCTTTGTCGATTGCCAAACCAGAGTTGTCTACCGGCCACAGATCTGTCGCCATCAAATTTCGTTCTGCATAGCCCCAACAGCGAACGACCCAGCCTCGCCCTCGAACACCAAAGGCCACGCGAAACAACTTTTCCCAATCGGAAGGCGTTACAGGAATCCCACTGGATGGAGCAAACATTCTCTCGATAGCCTCAGGCTCACTTTCTCGATCGGCACCATAAAAAGTTGCCAACGGATTGTGGACAGCCAACAACAGAGGTTCTGCGCGTGGAGGTTGCTCAACCACCTGTATGGCTCCTGGTGCAACGTTTCCATAGGCACCATCTGTACGACGATACCAATTGAGGGTCACAGTTTTGCCAGGACGAATTTTACGTTGAAACCCTGAGTCGTCTGGTGCATTGAGGCGCATCATCGCCCCCTCACCAGTCGTTGCAGTTGGATCCAGCCATACACCTTCAAAGTCTTGGATGGCGGCCCCGCCCGTTACCTCCATGTGTGCAACGGAAAGACGAGAGACAATTCGTCCCGAGTCCGATGGTATATTGTCTCGCAACAAGTGTGCCAACACATCTTTGTTGACCACATCGTCAAACAATAAGTTGATCGGCTCTGGAATGTTTCGCTCAATGGTCACTTCACGGCCGTCAGAAACGGCAGGCGCGTTGGCTACCATAACAGCATTCAACATCGTACACATCGGATTGGCTTCGGTAGCCACAAGAATCTCTTGAGTAGTCTTTTCCAAGTCTACATCCACCGCGACAACCAGTACCATCCTTTGGCCACCAGCCGGATCTGGCATTCTCAAACGCCAAGCAACTCGATGATCGAGCGGTTCGCGATTGAATCCACCTTCAATATCAGAAGCAAAAACTCGAATATCTGGAATGGCATCTTCACGAACCCCTTTGAGCACAAACGCCATTCTAAAAGGTCCACCCGTTGGTGAAAACTGTCCCACTTCAATGTGTACAAACTGTTGCTCTGCACGATCGGACACAACAGGCCACAACCCTTTGTCTAGGATATCGGCCACCCATGTGGGTTCCCCTTCTTCATTTTCTGGTTCCACACCGTCAATTCCACGATTGACCGTTGGCTTTAACGATGCCAACTTCTGATCCATGTGGGTAAGGGTAATCCAAATGGCCTCAACAATGCTCGCTGGCAATGGCTGAGACTTTCGCTCTAGCAACTCTTCAACAGGGATGTTTTCAGGAATCCCTGGGAGCAAAATTGTTCCCCGACGAGAACCGGGCATTGGAGAACGCCCTTTGAGTCTTGGTGGCAGGCGTGGATGCTCTTTTACTCGCACAGGTGGCGTCCATACACTGTCATCGAGCGTACCCCATCGACCTTGTACATCACCGCCCATAGTCAACCCTGTTGGGGTATCGGTCAAAAAGGCTTTTCCCAAATCGACGCGGGCAAACACCGATACGATCTCTGGTGATGGTTGATCAGTTCGAAAATCTAACCACCCCAACTGTCGACTGTCCAATGCCTCGATGGCAGCACTCAACGTCTCCAATAAGTCTTCTGCATTGCTGGTAATAATGTCGTACCGAACCCATTCACCTTCGAATACTTGTGACCTTTTGACGTAGGACTGCCAAGCCTCCATCGCTTGAATACCATCTTGCCCCTTCGCAGTACCCAATCGATAAAGTTCCCCATCTACAACCTTTGATACGTTCAGAATGCGTGCTGGACGAAGACTAAGTTGTTCAACGGGCGCAAACTCCACCATGTCCATTTCTTCTGTTTGCAAAGTAAAGAACCGCCAAGGTGCAGGACGGTGATCGTGCAATTCGACTTTGCCTGCCTCTGCCGGCTGAGCAATGCAAACCCCCAAAGAGGGAACCGATGGTTGAAGTTTTCCACCCATCATGTGTACAAATTCTTGCACCATTGAATAAGGATAGAAATCCAACTGCTGTGACAACAACTCAACCAACCATGCCGACTGCTCCAAGATAATCCATGCTGGATCTGAAGCGTCGTATTCGCTTTCATCTGCATAATCGGGGAAACGTTCTGCAAGACGATCACGTACGTCTCGCAACAAGTCGTCTTTGTTCAACTGCAATAAGCCCGGCTGTGGAATTCGCACCACCACCTCCTCGAGATCCAAACTGTCCGTTTCATTATTCTATATTGGGATACCTGTTCATAAACATACTACAAACGAGATAGAATAACACTTCTTTACTATCCGATTGTCGATGATCTACCAACATTTCTGCTCAGTGACCACAAACCTTTACGTCCTAGATGGCGCGACCCAATGTTCACAGTTGACTGGACCGCACAACTTTAGCGCAACCTTAGGACGATGACATCACTGTGACGTCGCTATTAGTAGCACTACCACACCACTATCACACCACTATCACAAGACAAAAACAGCCTTGTAAAATCTTGATTTATTCGGCATCGATATCGAAATCTGTTCCAATTTCCAAGACTTCGTTTTCGACTTCCAAATCCAACTTTAATTCCAAATTGCTCTCTGTGCCCATCGCCACCAAAGCCGATTCCGCAACAGGGATACCAGCCTCTCGATGAGTATTGGCCACGCCACCTGCATGCACCAACTGCACTGCGCAATCGTTGACTGTCACATCCGGCAACCACTCTTGGATCGTTTGCTCCACCAAAGCCCGTGTTTCTTGGATTCGAGCAGGCGTTGCAGATTCACCAATTAGCCCCGTCACGTCACAACCAAACTCAGGTCGCCAAGGAATGTCCCCCACTCTTGAATGAAGAACCATATCCAGTCTTGCAAGTGTGCTGTCTCGCTTAGACAGAAAGGGTTGACGGGCCCCAAGGGTCAAAGAAGGGTGAAGAATTCGTTTCATAATAATTGGCCAAGTCTTTCAAGTGTACATGTAGAACATTACGGTTTGGGCAATGCATTTGATTTAAAGGTAATTTCAGTTCTCAATCCATCAAATGCGAATTCGTGCACCACCTTTGTAATGATGAATGTACCATCACAGGGATAACCAGCACCTTTGATCGTCAGTTTATTGCCCACTGTTGTCTCATGTGCACCACGGGCGATCACAACACCTTCAATAAAGTCCAACGCAGCCACGTCCAACTCCGATTGCGCCTTTGCCTTCGCTTGAGATTGATTTTTGTACATCGGAGAATCGTATCCCCCAATCGTCAACGACTTTACACCAAAGGCCTTTTTGCCAATAGCCGCGCCCAATTTACCACCAGACGTAATTGCCTTGGGTGCCTTCTTGTATGTCACTTTCGTTTGCTTGGTTCCGTCTTTCTCTGGGTCCCCCCAAAATACGTGAACCTCATTGATGTGATCTTTTAAGTTTGCCGTCAACCGAATGCTCACCACATCTTCTCGATAACTGAGTTCAAGTTTGCCCTTCGTGAGATCGCGTCGACCAAAATGCAATTCTTTTCCAACCACTCGACAATAATAATTGTGCTCTCTGGCCAATCGCATCAAAAACAAGGCGTCTGTCTCCCCTTGCTGAAAGGTAAAGTCGGCAGTTGTACTGACCCCTTGAACCTTGGCACTCAAAGAAGGCTTCGCTCGCCCCGCGATTGTTTTGACAATTTTGTCGTGAGATTCTTCCCAAACTTGGGTGTAATGCTTGGACCGCAGTCGATGCAAATAGTTCAGTCCAACCAATGTCACCGACCACTTAGAGCCTTTTTTCTCATGATTGACAGCGACGATGTCTCCCTGACGTTTGCCCAGCACTTTGCCTTTGGCATCCAACAGTTCCACTTCAAATGGCAAGCCCGGCTCCATCAATGGCTTCAATTCTTTTTCTTTGTTTGAGGGAACCGAAAATGTCGCTGTGAGACCATCCAACTCACCAACTGCTTCGGTATAGGTAATCCGAGTCATGTAGAAGTTGATCGTATCCTTGCCTTTGACTTTCAGTGATAAAGCACCTTTGCGCATTTGCGTATCCTCTTGGTATTGGTGGAATTATTCGCCAATTTTGGTAGTTGTACTGGCTTTGGATTCACCTTGACCAAACAACAAGTCTTCTGGTTTCTTGTTGTACTCTCCATATACACCAATCAGTCCAAGACTGACTTCTGCGCGCTTCGGCGTACCGTCCGAATCGAACAGCAGTACCTTGAATGAGAATTTTTCAATGGCACCACTAAACTTGATTTTATCGCCCCAAGTAAACTGAACCAAACGTGGATAAATCACCGCGGCAGCATCTTTCTTTTTCTTTTTGCGATCGTCATCCGAAAGTTTTGTCATCATATTGATCACGTCCAACACTTCGGTGACCGAATCTGCATTGACAGCGCCCCCGAAGTATGGCACACCTTTCGCAGATTTTGCTGGATCCATCGCGGGTGTACTCATGATTACTGGGGACATCATAAACTTGGCGTAACTGGAATCAGAAATGTCGAGTTCAGTGGTATCCAAAATGAAAGACATACTCAGTTCATCGGATTTGGCTCCTCCAAACTTCAATCCACCATAGTCGTTGACGGAGTTGGAATCAGAATTCTCGGAACTGAATCCACACCCACGGGTGACCTCGATCTCTGTTGGGTTGAACGGAAATGTGACATCACATTTTGGCTTCTTCTTATCAAATGTTTTGAGACAAGCTTTTTCTAAACTGGATCTAGGGTACATTGTTTCTCCGAATCAACAAGCAACAGTCAACATTAACATGCCGAACAGATTTAGTATGCCACCATAAACATACCTTCGTGGACCAAGGTTACAGATTCTGTAGCCATATCATTGCCATTCGCGTCTAGATCAGGGGCTTTCCACTGTTTGGGCCATGCGCCATACAACCCGATGATGCGACAAACTGACTCACTTCGTGTGTATTGAGTGATGAATACGTGACGACGAAACGGCAGTCCTGGACCAATAGACTGTATCCACGACTCCATTTTGTCTCGGCGTACTGAACCCCACTCTAAGGTCACTTCACCTGAAGTACCTGGACCATCAAATGGTCGATAGTGTGGAGAGTGATTGCGACCACCTTCTTTGATCTGGTATGGCGTCACGGAATACTCTATACCACTCACTTTCGTGAACAAACCAAAAGTGTCTCCCCCAATCATCACACTGAACAAATTGTTCGAATGTGGCAAATTCAATGTGTCAAATGCACTGCTCAACAGATCTTTTGCATCTGATTTGACATCATTTAAGTCTAAGGATGACATTTCTACTCCAATATGAAGGTGTTGTACGAATACATTTACATTGTGCCGATTCTTGTGTCCGTTCTATAGTACATATCAGGATCTGTTTTCAATCACAGGGTCCTCTCCTGACTTTACCATAACTTTTAGGCTTATGTTTTGACACCATGGTCGAACCATTGCTGAAAGTTCAACACTCAACATGGGTTGCGTATGACTTGGCAATGCTTCACCCGTCACCATGGGTCTCCCTTTGCCTTCTGCGCCCACAAGAATGCCACGCTCATAGAAAGGATTGAGCACCATTTCCACAGTCTTCTCTAAAGCGACTGCTTCAACTTTTTTGACAGGACGAAAGACGAACATATCGGCAGCCTGTTTCAATGACTGATGAATCGCCTTTACGGTTCGCATTACAGGGATACTCCACTCATATCGTGGTCGACGCAAAGTATATTCTGACAACACCTGTGCTTTGTTTCCAGCTCTGTTGATTGACAAGACAGCGCAATTGTCAGATAAGGCGGGTGAGGTTTCCACACTGTCGCTTGCCGTCAATAACCGTGCTCGACTGGCTACGATCTTTCGACCTCCCACCAATGGCACTTCATGTCCCACCAGTGATTGTGTGACAACATCTACCCTTTTGTTGATGTACCCTGCCAAAAATGCAGCACTTGAACGCCATCCATGCTTGTACATGCCATCTACATCACCAGACCAAGAACACAGTGTGATGTCATGACCTTGAATGCTGTTCAATAAATATCGAGCCTCTTCCCCTTCTTCTGGCACCATATCCATAAAGCCAAGCTGAAAGTTCTCTCCAAACACAGGTCCATACGTATGAATGCACTGAACCAAATTCGGAATTTGCCCCGGCTGTACTCGACGTTCACGGTCCATACTCCAAGCGCGTGGCCAAGGTCCCCCTGCATCTGGAAATACGATCATCGCGCCTGGGATCTCACTGAAAAATCCCATCAACATCTCAACGACAGACTGGTGCGTCAATTCCCATGATTGAACACCTGGTACTCTAACCAAAATACAGTCTACCTCATTGGACCCCATCTCAAGAATTGAAGTCACTGAGTCCTTCAACCTAGACGGATTGACACTGTCGATTCCGGGCAGCAAACAGGCCTGAGCAATGGATGTCAATCGAACCTGCTCGACAAAAGGACTGTTGTTCGTGAGCGGTGAGCGTCGGATCAAAGAAGCTGGCGAGGCATTTGAGACAATGGGTGCATTAAACGGAACAACCCCCACAACGCACAGGCGTGGTAAGGTCTCTCGTGCTGACCGTGGTCTCGCCAAACTGACTTCAATGTTGACTCGACGTTGTAATGGGTTGCTACTCATCATGTACTCATAAGTGATTGAACTGCGATTATTTCATGGCTTCAAGGATCTTTTTGTTGATCTTGCTCACCTGGCCTACCCACTCTACACGCTCTTTGTGGGGTAGTTCCAAAATTTCGTGAAGACTCCAATGCATATGGTATGCCAAAAATGCAACTTCTTCACGAACTCTTGGAAGCGGGTAGGCCACTGTTACCCCCCCGGTCCGGGTTCCTCCTCAGGAAGGTTCTCTTCACCGTATGTCAAACGGTAAACGGCATACTCTAGAGCGCGAACGTCCAAAGCGTGCATTTTGCCAACATCGTTGACGGTTACGTTTTTGTGGGGTCCAATGCGGGTCACCGTTCGTGACAAAAGCAAGGTTCTATAGACCAAGTCGTTTGGATGACGATTGTATTGGGATGATTGACCAATGAACAATTCATCTGCACCCGTTACCGCTCGAACTTCTGCTTCACGAGCCAATTCGCCATTGGGCAACTCAAACCCAACCGGCAACTGGATCAACTCACGGTGAGACGTACGAGCTGGACCACCGCCCTGCCATGTTGGAGAGTATGCTTCTGGTTGGGGACCAGCTGGTGATCCTCCACCTGCTTGTGGCGCACTCATAGCAGGTGTTGGTGGAGCTGAAGGAGCTCCGACCGATGGTGGGGCGACTGGTGGTGGTGCCTGTGGAACTGAACCACCCGTTGGGGGCGGAATATCTGGAGTCTTTGAACTCATATACCTTCCTTGGGTTGCTTTAAGAAATCACAATGTACATCGATGTTCCATTGTATTCACATTTTCTACGACTGACAATTACAATGGAAGGATGACCACCACGAAAGACAGTCACCCTTCCAATCAACTGATGGCTGGCCAATCGAAATTGACCATCCTTCAATTTACTGAATCAGCGTTGATTATGCGCCTTGAGTTACGTGAGAGCAAGTCAAAGTGATGGTTTCAACAGCAGCTTCTGAAGACGATGCGTCCATTGGAGGCAATTCCCACTTAGATGGGTAAGCATCATGGATAGACATTGTACGGATAACAGTTTCCATGTCTGGAAGAAGCAAGCTAACAGTAACAAGTTTACGCTCAATCTTTCCGCGTTCGATTTGCTCACGCCATGCGTAGAATGAATCCACCTGTTGGTAAACACGCTTCAATTCGATGTCTTCAAACATTGCGCGACCTGGTTGCTTCATTACGAAACGGTCATCACCGTGCATGAATTCCATGGTTTCAGAAGTAGATACAACACCTGAAACAGATACGAATTTTGAGTTTTCGACTTCGATTCCGTCGATAGTCACTTTGAAGTTAAATGCGCCGATATAATTATCAAGGCCAAATTGAGGAGCACCCATGGTAATCTCTCCGAATTATATTGTTGAAGTTTTTTGAAGTTGAAGTTGAAGTAATGCATTTAAACAGTTCAAAACTTTTTTCCTGCTCAGAAGAACGCTCCGAAAATCTCGAAACCATCTAAATACATTACCAATATAGCAGATTATTAACCTACCTGCATAGGAGTTTGTGAGAAACGGATGCGAACAAACTCGGCTGGGAACACTGGACGGATTTGAACGTCTACTGTCAACAAGCCAGAACGAATGTCTGCTTCAGGGTTGTTCTCTTTGTCACATTGTACAGTGAAAGAGTCCTGCCAAGAATCACCATCCAACATTCCTTCGTTGTAGCAACGGAACAAGAATGCAGCGATTGAGTTCTTGAGGTTCTCACGAGTTTGGTTGTTGTTTGGTTGGAATACAGCCCAGTTGACAGAGTCACGAACTGAACGCTCAACAAACAAGAACAAACGACGAACGTTGACATAGTTCCACAATGCGTCAGCAGCAACAGTACGAGCACCCCAAATACGGATACCAGCACCAGGACGGTGACGAATGATGTTGATGCCTTTTACGTTCAAAGCAGCTTGCTCACGGTCAGAGACTGAAGTTACCAAATCGGCGACTCCCAAAACAGGCTCATTTGCAGGTGCTTTGTGAACACCGCCACCAGCTTTGTTGTCTGTACCAGCGATCACACCAGCTACAAAACCAGCTGGAGGAGCAACAACATACTTGTCAGAAGGACCAGTAGAAAGTGGGTTGTCTACAATCAACCAAGGAGAGTAAACAGCACCATGTCCTTTGTCGTCGCGAGGTGTACAACGATCCAAAACAACGTCAGCAGCAAAGCCCAAGAAACGAAGTTCTTTTGCAGATGGCTCTGGCAATGTTTGCATTTCGCGAACTTCGTAAGAACCACCGGACTTCAACCAACGAGTCTCATTTACTTCCACACCACGTGGTGGTTTGGTCATCAAGTAGCGAGGTGCTTCCAATACTGCAAACAAGTCACCACGACCAGCAGGTCCAGCGTACTCGAGGATGGCCTGTTGCCAACCGAACTCCAAACCAGGAGCGCACAACATAGCCACGGCAGATGCACCGTCGTATGCTTTTTCTAGGAAAGCACGCTTGGCAGGTCCACCAGTACCTTCTGCTTGCAAAGCAACTGCTGGGAATGCTGTTGCACCACCGTTCGAGAAGAATCCAACGAGAGACAATTCCAAACGACGCATACCAGGATGTGTGCGAACCCAGTTCAACCATGCATTTTGTGATGCTGGCTCCAAAGAATCCCAAATGATTTCCGCTTTAGAAGGAGTCATCTTCTTGTCGCCTTCCAACAGAATTTGAACGAACAAGTTTGCCGACCACTCAGTGCGCCATGCGTGGAAGCCGTCCATAGAAGAGAATGATGGTGCAGTACCGTGCATGCGCTCGTGGATTGCATCAACGTCGATGGTGATTGGCTTCTGTGTTTTGTCAACACAACCAAGTTCACCAGTGTGGGCAACACCTTGCTCTTCTGCGTGTGTTGCAATCAATTCCATAACCTTGTTTGAAGCTTCGGAGAAACTCAAGTCCCACTCGGCTTTAGATGCAGCATCAACAGTAACGCTCATCAATGCACGAGAAACTGGGAAACGCAACATCTCACCTTTTGAAGATGCCATGGTTACTTTGCTATCACCAGTTGGTGCTTTTACGTCCCAAGTACCTGGAAGTACTTCAGATACAAGTTGCTGAAACTCGTTGCCAACAGTGGCTGGAGCGTCTTTCTTGCCTTTTGACTTCTTATCATCCTTTGCTGCTGGCGCATCGATTGCCGGAGCCAAACGACGGAAAGCACGAGCACGGTTCCAAGACATGTGAACGTCTTCAGTTGAACCAGGCAAGTACATGCCAGCTGCGCCACCACCACCAGGGATGAATTGCGTAGGGATTTCGATAACGGCTACAAAGCCTGTTTCAGTTGTAGAAGAAGCCTGTACTGGACGGGGTCCATTTGAGATTTCTTCAATGTAAACACCAGGTGTACGGTAGTTCATTGTTTTCTCCAAAAGTTAGAGCGTGAGTTGTTGATTGTAAACGTTGTAGATGTTGTAACACGTTCGTAGGGTGGATGTATCACCATTGTTCCTCCAACTACTTTCTGAGACAAGACATGTCTTGTTGGTCCCATTGAGCGTTGTGTTGTCAGAGCAATGAGTGGATAGCGAACCGTCCTTTGACCTTGTAATACATCTTTTTGCTTGCGCAATTGTTTTTTCGAATCCAAGTCTGCTGAAAAGCACATGTCGTCAAACAGTCTTTTAACCAAAGGTTTGAAAGAGGGTCTGAGCATTGGAATTTCATCAGATTGCATAAAGACTATCACAGAATTTGGATTCGCGACCATACGATGCGAAATTTATCAAAAAAATATAAAGAAGTTGAAATCAATACTATACCGAAACGGTAACCAACATTGGAACAACCGCAAATATTTTGCGCACATCAATTGCTCAGTCCACATGGTGACAGAATGTCATTTTACGATGTCTATGCGTTGTCATTTTGACAATTGTTACACAATACACATCGGTTGTTTCGGTGGTTATACAAGCAAATTGAGATTGGTATGATTTTTGCTTGTCAAGTGTAGATGGGATATCGAAAGTTTTGATAAATTATCACTCACACTTTTTCAATTTGGTTTTGTATGACAAATTTTTCCATGAAATGGTTTGCCGCTGGATCATTTGCGCTGTCAACAACGCTGGCTTATCTCGGTGGATTTGCAGGTGCGTCTTTTTTTGAAAGACAACTTAAAACAACCGAGGCAGCCCCTGAAATTTCGGTTGCCCCCACCAGCAATTCTGACTCTTCAGCACAATCAAAAGCCTCAAGTCGATCCAAATCAAAAAGATCAACGGTATCTGAACGATCATATGTCCAAAGCATTGTGAATCGAAGCATCTTTGATTCGTCTCAAGCGGGAAAGAAAACATCTTCTATTTCCGAACCAGTTGAAGGCGACTCGGTAGAGTCCAGTTTGCAATTGACGTTGCTGGCCACCATCATTGCGACCCCGGCAGAACACAGCGTTGCCCTCATTCAAGATGAATCTGGTGGCGCAAATACCTATGGTGTTGGATACGACCTTATTGGTCAGGCAACAGTTACGAAGATTGAAAAGAACCGCGTTTACTTTCAAAGAAACAATTCTGATCAAATTGAGTACATTGAACTGGGTGGGGAGCCGGATGATCCAAAGAAACCTGCTTCAAACACTAAAAGCAGTTCTGGAGAAGACGGGGACATCCAAAAAGTTGGCAACAACAAGTATGTCGTAGAACAGTCAGTACTTGATGAGATTCTTGCCAATCCGGAAAAACTCTACACGCAAGTCCGCGTCACACCGCATAAAGATCAAGATGGAAACATTGACGGCTATCGAATGACTGGAATTCGACGCAAGTCTTTGTTCTACAAACTGGGCATTAAAAACGGCGACATCGTTCACAGTGTGAACGGTCAATCTCTCAACAGTCTTTCAGCCGCCATGGACGCATACAACTCGCTCGGGAACTCAAGAGACTTCAATTTTGATGTCACCCGTCGCAAAAACAAACAAACTTTTGAATACGAAGTTCGATAACGCTTAGATTTGACATTCGATACAGGAAACCTACATGTTGCATCTCTCTTATTTACTGCTGACCCATTTCGCCTCTGCCGAAGAACCCGCTTTATCTCCCAAAAGAGTCATTGGACCAACCTCTCTTCCACCACGTCTTTCTTTGGATGGCTCTTCGCCTGTACTCGAAGAGCAAAAAAGGCAACGTGAAGAAGGTGAAGAAGATGAAGAAGGAAATGAAGAGGCTGCAGAGGGCACAAAGAACAATGCCGCAACTCCAAAAGGCTCCAATGGCGAAATCCGCATTGGGTCCAACATGGGTGCAGTTCCTGCAAACTATGCTTCCATCAACGGTGCAAGCACAGTTGAGTTCAATTTCCCACAAGGGATCGACTTGATGCAACTGATCAAAATGATGGCTCAAGCGACAGGACGAAATTTTATCTTGGGCAATGACATCAAAGGATCTGTGACCGTCATATCACACAAACCATTGACGGTTCCAGAAGCCTACGAGGCCTTCCTCAGCATTTTGGAAGTCAGTGGGTATACGACAGTTGCGGTCGGTAAGAACCTCAAAATCGTTGCGACCTCTGGTGCCAGCAATTCTCCGTTAAGATACGGCTACGATGGTGCGATTCCGAGCACCGACAATTTTATCACCCAGATCATTCAGTTAGAAAATGTTTCCGTCTCAGACATCTCTCCCATTGTGAAAGACTTGTCTGGAAAGTCGGCAAAGATCATCACCTACGCACCGACAAACACGTTGATCATCACCGATGCTGGTGTGAACATCAAACGAGTGTATGACATCATTTCCAAGATGGATGTCGCCGCACCCAAAAGCCAAATGCGGATCATTCCACTGCAACACGCAACCGCGTCTGATGTTCAACAAATCATCAATGAATTGTATGGCGACGATGGCTCCAGCAGTCAAAGCACCAGTTCATCAAGCAGCAAATCAAGGCGCAATCGACGTTCAAAATCCAAGAGAAAGACCCCATCATCGTCGGCTGAAGCCACAAATGTTGGCAGTGAAGAAAAATACATTGAAAAAATCATTTCCGATGAGAGAACAAACTCTTTGATTGTGATGGCCAATGAGAACGCACTGGACACGATCACAAAGTTGATCAAAGATTTGGATGTAGATGTTGATCCCGCATCGAGAGCACAGATTCACGTGGTCTATTTAGAGCATGCCAAGGCGGAAGACATCGCCCAAGTACTAAGCAACCTTTCGAACAACAACAATAATGGAAACTCTAGAAATACCAGAAATACCCGAAATACCCGAAACACATCACGCAATTCAACGAAAGCCAATGCAAAAGGTGGAGATACCGACAGTGATTCTTCGGCTGTAGCGGCATTTGATTCCGGAATTCGAATCACCCACGACGAAAACACCAACTCACTGGTCATCATCGCGACCCCCGACCAAATTCAATACGTCAAACAAGTGATTGAAAAACTCGACATTCGCAGAAAGCAGGTGTTTGTTGAGGCTGTGGTGTTGGAACTGGCCAGTGATGAAACCTTTGACTTTGGATTGGGGGCACACCTAGGAAAACCAAACGACGATGGTTCACTGTCTATTTTCAGTTCACAACTGAATGGATCATCCTTTGGACTGTCAGCAGATTTGTTGAGTGGTATGGCCATGGGTGTCTTTGGCGAACCTGTTTCGGTCAATGTAAGCGACGGCTTGGGGGGCACGTCTTCCTTGGCTGTGCCCGCGTTCGGAATTGCCCTCAACGCCCTGCAAAGCAACTCCTCTGTCAACATTTTGTCAACGCCCAACATTTTGACTCTTGACAACGAAGAGGCCGCCATCATCGTGGGTCGAAACATCCCCTTTCCTGTATCAACTGGTCGAGACAACAACAACAATCCGATTGTGTCCTACCAACGCGAGGATGTCGCAATCACGTTGAAAGTGACCCCTCAAATTAACGAATCCAATTACGTCACACTGACAGTTTTCCAGGAGGTTCAAGAGGTAGAAGAAGACTCGCAAGGTCTCGATGTGTCCACCGCTGGTTTCATTACCTCCAAGCGCTCAGCAGACACAACAGTGTTGGTCAAAGACAATCAAACCGTCGTCATCGGTGGGCTCATTGGGACCACAGAAACCAGTGTTGCCACCAAAGTACCTCTATTGGGTGACATCCCCATCATTGGCAAAATGTTTCGTGGTCGCCGAACCTCTGCTCGAAAATCAAACATGCTGATCTTCCTTACGCCACACGTCATCGATGATGAAAGTGATTTGGAAGAAGTCTATCGAGTAAAAGTGGCGCAGCGCCAAGAGTTCATTCGTCGATTCTACGGAAAAAGTCGTCAACAGCAAGAACAAGAATTGGAAAAACTTCTCCAGTACAGCATGAACCAC
Organism: uncultured Myxococcota bacterium; assembly: GCA_965661985.1. GTDB lineage: Bacteria > Myxococcota_A > UBA796 > UBA796 > UBA796 > CAJWHX01. The sequence goes on from CBFIFY010000004.1 coordinate 77,752, forward strand.
ATCGACAAACCGTCTGTCTACCGTGGCAACCAACGTTCAGAAAACAACTGGGAGGTCATCGGCTCTCAAGCCCCAGTTGCGAACCCTGTTGAAACAAGCAACACCGACTCAGCAGAGACACTTGAAGACCAGAAAGCAAACAACAACGAAGCCAACAATACCGAAGAAACAACCGACGAGGCTGTTGATGTTCGCATTGAGGCAGAACCTGGCTCCGACATAGACACCGAAGATGCCGAAGACTCAGACGAAACAGAGCCAACAGATGTCAATGGAGAAGAATAATGGGAATCCGTCGCGTTGCCAAAATCTCTGATGACAACAAACCCTCTTTGTCTGAACAAGCCAAAGTCGCTGGTATTGAATCCCTCGAGACATTGGATCTAGAAGAGGTAGATGTACAATTCATTCGTCAATTGTCTTTGGGATTGGTCCGAGAGCAACTTGCGTTGCCACTGTGGGTGAAAGATGACAAACTCGAAGTCGCCATCGCCAGCGTAGATCAGTTTCAGTTGCTCGATGAGTACCGCATATTTTTCGGTCATGACATCCAACCCATTTTGGTGCCGGCTGACAAATTGCCTCAATGGATCAATCAGGCTTTTGACCGCGCAACACAATCTGCATCGGCCGTCATGGAGGAGATGGAACGCGATGGAGAGGTTGAACGAGAAGGTGAAATCTTTATTGGGGAAGACTTGTTGGACAACCCCCAAGCCGCACCAATTGTTCGATTTGTGAATTCACTGCTGAGCCAAGCCATCAAGCAAAAGGCTTCTGATATTCACATTGAGCCTTTTGAAACGGACTTGTTGGTTCGAATGAGGGTGGACGGTGTTTTGCAAAATGACGTTCAACCACCCCGAGCGTGGAAAGGACAACTCGTCTCCAGAATCAAAGTGATGGCCAATCTCGACATCGCAAAGAAAAACGTCCCCCAAGATGGGCGTATTCGAACGCGAATGGCTGGACGCGAAATTGACATTCGTGTATCCACGATGCCCGTCCGACATGGAGAACGGGTTGTGATGCGTATTCTACAAAAGCAAACCAACTTCTCTTTGGAAGGGGTTGGTATGGCGGCTGACACCCTAGAACGCTTTCGAGAAGTCATTCAAATTCCCTATGGCATTATTTTGGTCTGTGGACCAACGGGTTCTGGGAAGACAACAACCTTGTATTCTGCACTGTCTGAAATCAATTCACCTGACAAAAATATCTTGACCATTGAAGATCCGATTGAATATGAGTTGCGTGGAATTGGTCAGACGCAGGTCAACCACAAAATTGGATTGAACTTTGCCAGGGTTGTACGTGCCCATTTGCGTCAAGACCCCGATGTCATTTTGATTGGGGAAACGCGCGATAAAGAAACCGCTGAAAATGCCATCCAAGCATCCTTAACAGGGCACTTGGTCTTCTCTACGATCCACACCAACGACTCTCCCACAGCATTTACGCGACTCATCGATATGGGAATTGAGCCATTTTTGGTCGCAACCTCGCTGACGGCCGTCTTGGCGCAACGCCTGGTTCGACGCTTGTGTAGCCACTGTAAAGAGCCCTATGAGCCCGCGGAATCGGAAATAAAAAAGATGCGCGTAGACGAACACATGCACCTATTCTCTGGGGTTCTCTTCAAAGCCAAAGGCTGTCCCGAATGCTCAAACAAAGGATACTCGGGTCGAATGGGGATCTATGAACTGATGCTCGTCGATGAAGAAATTCGTAGATCGGTCGCACAGGGACAAGATTCCGCGACAATCATGCGCTTGTGCGAATCCAAAGGTATGCGAACGCTCCGTGGAGACGGAATGTTGAAAGTCCTAAAAGGAGACACATCTCTCGATGAAGTCTTCAGAGTCGCCTCAGGAGGGTAACGATGCCAGCGTTTGAATACAAAGCTCTCGCCCAAAACGGCAAAAAGACCAGTGGGATCATCAATGCTGACAACAAGAAACAGGCTCGATCTCAACTCAAGCGCAAGGGGCTGTTTCCAACAGAGGTCAAAGAACAACAGTCTGGAAAAGCCACTCAAGGCTCTGGACTGAGTGTAGAGATTGACTTTTCTAAATTCTTTGAGCGAGTCTCGGCACAAGAACTGGCGGAAATGACCAGTCAAATGGAAACACTCATTCGTACATCAATTGACATTTCTGAAACCTTGGAAATATTGGCGGATCAGACAGAAAACAACATGCTTCGTTTGGCCCTGGTAGAAATCCAAGACAAGGTCAAAAAAGGAGAGTCTCTCTCTTCGGCGATGGCGCATCACCCAAAAATCTTCAACAACCTCTATGTGTCCTTGGTCGAAGTGGGTCAAGAAACTGGAAAGTTGGACGAAATCTTGGCGCGTTTGAGAGAATACACATCCAAAATGGTCGATCTTCAACAAAAAGTCATCAAAGCAGTCAGTTACCCTCTGCTAACAATGTTCATCTCTGGTGCGGTTGTGTTGGGGATTTTCGTCGGCGTCATTCCAAGAATCCGCAAACTGTTTGACACTTTTGGTGCAACGCTGCCACTGCCGACTCAAATCGTGTTGGCCATTAGTGACTTTCTGTTGAACCGCTGGTACATTCCAATCATTTTGGTGGGGCTGTTTGCATACTTCTTTCCTCGCTGGCTCAACACCGAGAAGGGACGATACACCTTTGATACCTGGATGCTGAAACTGCCATTTTTTGGAAACCTATTTCGAATGATTTCAACGTCTCGATTTTCAAGAACGCTGGCCACATTGTTGCGTGGAGGTTTGCCTTTGGCTGATGCCCTGCCGATCGCAAAGAATGTTTTGAGCAATGTGGTGCTCGAAGAGATTGTTTCAAAGGCGACCGACAACATTATCAAAGGAGACGCCTTTGCAAAACCATTGGCTGACTCAGGTCAATTCCCACCACTGTTGGTCCGAATGATCGCTGTTGGAGAGCGCACTGGAGAAATGGAGCACATGTTGGTGGAAGCCTCTGATGCCTATGACCAACGTGTCGACACCAAACTGAACTCTCTGGCCTCTGTCATTGAACCATTTATGATGGTCGGATTGGGAGGCATCGTCCTTGTAATCGGATCGTCCGTTTTATTGCCCTTGCTGAACATGTCCGCACTGGCTCGTTAAACCCATCACCTGTCAACAGGAGTTATTCATGAAACACAATCTATTGTCCCGCGCTGTGCGCAGTACCCGTCGTGGTATGTCCCTAATTGAAATCGTCGTTGTTCTTGCGATTCTTGGTATTTTGGCCACCGTGATTGGTGGTTCCATGCTCGGAGCACTCGACTCTGCAAATCAAGATACAACTCGAATTGCCATTGGTCGTGTAAGTTCTGCACTGGATATGTACGCAGCCAAGCACCGTGGAAAATACCCTTCTACCAGCCAAGGACTGGTGGCTGCCAAATCACTCATGCCAAACGGCGAAGTGTTGCTAGACGCGTGGGGAAATGACTTTGTCTATCTCAGCCCTGCTCAAGGCTGTGATGCAAAGTATGAAATCAAGTCTCTCGGAAAAGATGCCAAAGAAGGTGGCGTAGAGTTTGATACAGACATCAGTTCTTGCAACTTGAACGGCGAAGAATAGGAGCACCCTCTGTATGCGTCGTGGTATGACCCTCATAGAACTGGTGATCGTGATTGCGATCATCGGACTCATCGCAGCCATTGCCGCTCCCAGTCTCAATTCCATTTTGGGGCTGGAGCAGCAATCGTCTGTCAAAGAGATGAGCCAAACCATGATGTGGCTCCAAGAAGAGGCCGCGATGCGCAATGTCGCCTTTCGAATGGAGATCAACCTTGACCGCAACCAGTGGAAAGTAGAACAAGGTGATCCAACCTCTCTCATCTTTGCCACGCCTGAAGAAGCAGAAGAGTTTCGAGACGAGCAAAAAGCACAAATGCGTCGCTTTACCAAACGACAAATTGAGTCTGGTGAAGTGGATGTTGCCGAAGACCCATCCAAGTTTGGAGAGATCGAAGATCCTCGATTTGAAACCAAACAAAGTTTGCCCGAAGGATTGCAATTCGCCTTTGTGTATACACCCCAATATGGCGAAGACGGTGTGGAACCAAACCCAGAGTTGCCTGATGACCCTGAAGAGGAAGCCATCGCGCACATCCACATTTTCCCAGATGGAACGGCTGAACACGCGGTCATTCGAATCGTTGAACTGGACGATCCCGACCAAGGATACTCGCTAGAGATGGAACCAATGGGGGGAATGGTACGGATGACCGATGAAATACTGGACCCTCGCAACTCAATGAATTGGATTCCTGATGAGGGGCCTGACTTTCGATGATGTCTCTGTTGCTTCAATATCGCTCTGAACAGGGCTCGCTTGACCATCGCTCTGCCAAACGTGGATTCAGTTTGATTGAAATCACGATCGCCCTATCGATTTTGGTGTTGGCACTGTCCATCTTGGTGGAAAATCAAGGGTTCGCGGCTTTCATGACGCGAGATGCCGAAAAGATTCGCATCGCCACCATGCTGGCTGAAGAGAAGATGATTGAAGCTCAGTTGCAATTGGAACTTGAAGGTTGGAAAACCTCGGACATAGATGAAGATGGTGACTTTGATGATCTAGGGTCAGAAGATTTTCGAGGATCTGGTAGCAACTTGGATCTAGACGACGAATTCGATGATTACAAATGGGCCTATACCATTCGAAAAATTGAAATGAACATGCCCGCCGACATGGGTGGCATGATGGACGACATGATGGGCGAAGGCTATTACGGAGAGCAAGGTCAAAACCCCGATGCCCAAAACAACCAAATGGACCTGGGAGATTTGGGTGTTTCCTCAGACATGATCACCGAATACCTCTCGGATTACATTCGCGAAGTGCGGGTCATGGTGTGGTGGGAAGAAGACTTTGAAGAAAGTGGCGATTACGTTGAATTGTTAACGCACGTCGTCAATCCCTCTGGTGTTGTCACAGACCCAGAAGCTGAGGAGACTCAATGATGCGTATGACTCGTACAGAACGAGGACTCACCATGATTGAGGTGGTCATCTCCTTGGGCATCTTGGTCTTCATTGGCGCGATGACGTGGCAAACCATTGCCGGTTCTTTGATGCTCCGAGATATTTTGGAATATGAAGATTCGGTATCAAGAAGCGCTCGAGTCGCGATGGATCAAATTAAAAAAGAACTGCGTGTGGCCTTTTTGACGTCCAACACCAATGCGGTCAACACGTACCAAACGGTATTTATTGGAAAAGATGGTGGCGACGAAGACCAACTGTGGTTCAACACCATGGCTCATCGACGCAAGTATGTTGGGGCTCGAGAAGGCGATCAAGCGGAGGTCACCCTGTGGGTCGAAAAAGGAACACGTGAAACCGAGCAAGTGCTGTTTCATCGAGAATCTGGACGCGTAGATCAAGAACCAGAAAAGGGAGGCGTCGTACTCCCAATGATCACACACGTGAAAACATTCAACCTTCGCTATTTGGATGGCACCATCAATGAGTGGCAGGAGGAATGGGATTCAACGGGTCCGGATCAAAGCAATAGACTTCCTCGAGCCATCGAAATCACGTTGGTCATTGAAAAGGAACACCCCGAGACTGGCGAAGAACAAACCTTTACCTTTCTCAACACAGTGGTTCTCGAAACCGCAGCCCCGATGCAACGTTCCTTGTTGGCGGGTGACGGCGGTGGGAGGAAACTGCCCATATGAAACTTCAAACCCGCACACATCGACGTTCTGGAGTTGCCCTTCTGGTCGCGATCACAACGGTAGCGATGCTGACCATCATGGTTACAGAAATCACCTACATCGCTCGAATGCGTTTGTTGACGGCCAGCAATCAGCGCGATCGCGTCCAAGCCTATTGGTTGGCGAAATCAGGCACCGGCATCTATCAACTAATTTTGGCAGCCAACAAGCAGATTGGAAAGAATGAATTTATTCAACAATTTGGCTTGGGAGACTCACTGTGGCAAATGGTACCCTCGCTCAATACGGGTATGATGCGGATGTTGTTCGTCTCTGAATCTTCTGGAAGTGACGTAGACGAAGAGGACATTGAGAGTTTCAAGAACGATGGACAAGTGTCCGAAAAGGTCGCAGAGGAATCCAGATCTGCCGGCGTATTCAACGATAGAAATTTTCTAGACTTTGCTGGCGACTTCTCTGCGGAAATCACCGACATGGAATCGAAGATTGACATCAACCAACTGGGATCTGAGGGAGACAATCTACAAGATTCCCCCACCGCAGCACGAATGTTTGCCTTGATGAGTGGCGAAGAAAATGATCAGTGGTTTTTGGAACGCAACTTGGATCGCTGGGAACTGATTGGCAACCTCAAAGACTGGGTCGATGCCGACACCTATCGTTCAGGTGGACTGGGTGGTCAGGAGGATTCCCTGTACGCCAATCAAGACCCTCCGTATCTGAGCAAAAATGCAAAGTTTGACACAACAGACGAAATCCGTCTGGTTGAAGGTTGGAACGGTGAACTTTACGACAAGTTTCGAGACAAACTCACAATCTGGAGTCGTGGAAAGTTCAACCTCAACTCTTTTGACGAAGAAATGCACCGTGCCTTGATTCGTGCCACCGCCCTCACCCAACCTTCGGATGCCAGCTTGGACATGTGCTTTGCTGGAAGTAGTGACTCTGTCCTATCGGTGTGGGACATTGCATCGTTCAATACAGGACGAGATTATGCGACTTTCGTCATGAACAACTGCGGAATTGAACTCGACGCCACAAAAATCACCAACGTCACCAAGCAATCTCAGGTCTTTGAGGTGGTGAGCACTGGAATGGTTGGAACCAGCAGCGTCACCATCACCACCATTTTTGACTTTTCCGGTTCTGGGATCGGTAAAGTCAAGTATATACGGATTGAATAACATGCACATTGATAGTACACACAGAGAGGTGATCTCATGATGATTGGACTCGATATCGGCACAACAGCAATACGAGCTTGCCTGTTTGAAGGCAGTTTTGGACGCTACACCTTCTCACGCGTTGTAGAAGAATTCGTCCCCAACAGTACGATGGAGACTGGAGTACTGTTGGCAGACACAGATGACGAAACAGAAGAAGTCGACCCAAAACTGATGGCGCAAGCAGATCTTGAGCGTAGACAATCTGGTGCCATTCAAGCGTTGTTGCGCCAATTGCCGAACGCATCAGTTGTCACACACCAGTCGGCCACACAAGTGAGCATTCGAAAGGTGAACTTGCCCTTTACCGATACACAAAACATTGAGGCTGCCCTGCCTTCCATCGTTGAGGAACTGGTGCCCTTCGACATCGACGACTTACAAATCCAGCACCAAACGTTGAACATTCACGAAGGCTCCTCGGACGTCTTGGTCTTGATCACCCGTGAAGACATCATTCAAAGCCACCTCGACAAACTTGAAGCCATCTCCATCAACCCACAGCACATCGTCATCGACGGCGATATTTTGGGATACTATGCGACAGATGGAATTCAAACCGTAATTCACGTCGCAGAAAACCAAATTGTGTGTGGCATCTATCGAGATGGCAAAACTCTGGGTTTTAGAACAATATTCGGAGATACATCGACGCTGAATTCCGATGACGGAACTGTGCCAAACGCCCTCATTGAACGCATTCGAAGCACACTCATCTTCTTTGAAGACAGCCATGAAGTAGACATCTCAGAAATCTTATTGTCTGGTGAAGGGGCTCTCTTGAATACCTTCCAAGAACAAATTCGCGCAGAAATGGGTGTGCCATGCTCGTGTGTTGTCATCGAGGATGATGTGGATCCACGTTGGGCACTGGCCTATGCTCTGAGTCAGAAAGGATGTGGAAACAGCCACGGTCGAGAATTCGATCTTCGCATTCAAAATTTTGCCTATCAAGGAAACATTCAACGATTGGCAAGCGTCCTTCAATATGTCGCAGTGGCATCTTTGATTGGATTCATTGGATTCACTGGATGGTTTTGGACAGAAATGATGTCCATCAACAAAGAGGTTGCAACCCTCGAAGAAGACTTGGTGTCACAAATTCAGGAAACCATGCCCGATTTGCCAAAATCAGTGATGTCGAACCCCTCAACGGTGGTGTCGCTCATGCAAGAGGAAATCACCGCATCCAATGACAAGTTGGACAAGTTGGGTTCCATCACAGCCAGTGAACCACCGATGCTCACCCTGGTCAAAGCAATCTCCGAAGGCATGCCTCCACATGAAAAAGCACGGATTGACGTCAGTGAAATGGTCATTTCCAAAACGAGCATCAATCTCAAAGCCGAGACCGATGGTTTCCAAACGGCTACGGAGATTGAACAGGCTCTAAAAAAACACCCTCGTTTCAAGCAAGCCCAAAAAGCCGATGAGAAAAGTATGCGAGACGGAATTCGCTTTTCGATCATCATCCCACTTGAAGTCGCCGAAGAAGAGGAGGAAGGATAAATGTCACAATTGCAAATCTACAAGGAACGGGCCCTAGACGCCTTTGCCGGACTTCCCCCCAGAGATCGAATGTTGGCGGCTGGACTGATCGTCTCCACATTTTTTGGTGGCTTGGGATTCGGAGTGTACAGCATGAACAAAACAATCAAATCAGAGAGACAAGAAATAGAACGCCTTGGAAAGTCTGTGGAATTGATCCAAGTTTTACAAGCAGAACAAGCTTCGTTGGAATCTGAAGTCGCTCAAATCGAAGAGTCCTTGGCAAAAAATGCCACCACGGATTTGTCCGCATTTCTCGAACAGTCTGCCACCAAATCTGGCTTCAACCCCAAAGAAAAAAACATGCAGGTGCGTGAAAAGAGCACCTCTAAGGATGGAAGGCTACAAGAAAAGGTATTCTCTGTAAGCCTAAGCGATCTGAGCACGGAAGAGTTTTCCAAGTTTCTCTTTCAAACCGAGACTTCTGGCTATCCACTCAAAATACAAACCAGCACCGTCAAACGTCGAAAACGTAGAGAAGAAGTGACACTCAATCTCAGTTTGGACATTGCAGCCTACAAATTGATGGAGGAAGAATGAAACGTCTACTGATCGCTTTGGCCGCTTCTGTGTGGGGTTTGTTGGTCTTTCGCGTCGCACTGGGAATCCATTTCCCAACGGACACCCTCAAAAATAGAGTAGCGGTAGAAGTGGCAAAATCCACCAAAGATTCCATGCAACTCAAAATGGGCGATGTGGGTTTGACGTCATTGCTTGGTATTCAGGTCACCGATGGAATCTTGTATACCACCAATGAACAAGGAGAATCGGTCCCCAGTTTCATACTCGACACCCTCAGCGTTGTACTCAGTCCCATTGGTACACTGATGGGCAGTTTGGATGCAACCGTAGACGCAAGCCTCATGGGAGGAACGGTTGTCGCAGACATTGATGGAGACTCCTTTCAACCAACCTCTGTTGACCTCACACTGGACTCCTCAGACATTGATTTGAGTCTATTTCCCGTGGCATCCCCCTCCTTTGAGGCCGACTTAACTGGAAAATTGACCTCTCACATTGAAGGAAATTTCCCCCAAGACAAACCCCATAAGAACTCGGAAGGTCGATTCTCTCTATCCGTGGATGGGCTGTCGATTGCCAATGCCAAGGCATCAGGCATCGAATTGCCCGCCTTGAACTTTTCTGAAGTGACCATTGCTGGACTGTTCAACAATGGAAAATTGGAAATAACAGATGCCAACATCATCTCTGAAAGCATTGGATTGACCATTGATGGCGACATCATCTTGGGTAAGATTTGGAGCCGTTCACGATTGCGCTTGGCTCTTGAATTAAAACTCGGCTCTGAGTTTGCGCTAATTGCAAAAATGTTGCCCGCGCTCAAAAACAACAAAGTGGGGGATGAAGATGGCAAAGGCATTTACAAACTCAACATCATTGGCACCATTCAAAATCCCCGCATCAAAACGAACAATCGAAACAGTTCCCGTCGCCCCAGTCGAAACAGAAACAAAGACCAAGACCAAAACATCGACAAAGACGATGCGACAAAGACAACCAAGAGCCCTGAAGACAAACGGCGTGAACGGCGTGAACGAATCGAAGCAAGAAAACGCGCCCAAGAAAAAAGACGTGAAGCGGGTGGTTTCGACCTGCCTGACAATCCACGTCGAGACTTGCCCAGTCGCCCTTTGAAGCGCGTACCAGCCCTCGAACCCGATGAAGAGTTTGAAGATGATGATGATATTCTAGAGCCCGCTGACGATGACAATGAAGAAGAGGAAGACTTTGACCCAGGCGAAGAGGAACCCAGTGAAGAACCCTCCGACGAAGAGGACGAATAGCAAAACGAACGTATATTGAACGCTCAAAGAGCATCAAAATTGATGCTACAGAATCGGTAACTTCTGCTTGGACAACAATCGAATTCTCTCGATCACCATCTCCTTGTCAATGGCTTTGAGCATGTCATAAATGGTCAAGGCCGCTGTGGTCACCGCGGTCAAAGCCTCCATCTCCACCCCTGTTTTCCATACAGTTCCGACGGTCGCTTGAATCAACACGCCCGACTCAACCGCACGTAAATCCACCGATACAGCATCTATTGGAATGGGGTGACACAGTGGGATCAAATCTGCGGTTCGCTTGCTCCCTCCAATTCCGGCCAACTGTGCGATTGACAACACATCTCCTTTCTTGTTGTTGCCCAGTGCAATGCTCTCTAGACTTTGTGGAGAAAGACGCACAAACCCTTCTGCCACCGCAATGCGTTGAGAATGTGGTTTTTGAAGAATATCCACCATTTTGGCGTTTCCCTCAGCATCGATGTGGGTCAATTTGTGTGTCATGACAGTCTCCCGATTGATGGACTTACTGTATCTTTACAAGTCAATTTCGTCTATATTGGGATAGAGTATCCTGTATGAAACGTTCCACATTGCCATGGTTGGGCATCGGACTGTGTGTCCCCTGTGTATTGCTCTTGCAAAGTCTCCACAACAGCATCGGAATTCCAACCCTGATGCTTACCGGTTTACACTGGTCAAAGATTGAGCGTTCTGACTGGATCGCCCACCGCACCACCTTGAGTTATCAGGGAAAGATCCACATCGCCAATCTTGAAGTACTTGATTTTGGTGACACGCCTTCCGCTGAAAATATCGACTACAACAACGGTACTTTTTCACTGCTGTCCTCCTACATCGATGAAGTGGCCGTCGACAACATCAACGTACACTGGCAAGACGACGTATACGAGACAGAACTGTCGGGGCTTGTTTACCCAACCGTACAACTGAACAATGACTGGATGGCTTTGGAACGCAGTACGGAAGAGTCTGAAGAGTCGGAAAAGTCGAAAGACAGTTGGACCATTACCGGACGCATCGACAGTGCACATCTGCCATTGAATCTACATCTCCCAGACGCCACCCCAGAGGGCTTGAAGAGCACGTTCAACTTTTCGATGAGGCTTACCGATCCACAACAACCAATGGTGGGGACCCTACAGCACATCACCGTTCAACATCCGTTGCTGAGTCGGGGTCTCAACATTCCCGATATGACAGTGCAGCTCACTCCAAACAGCACTGGCTGGACTGGGAGTGTATCGAATGGCGAGACCACAGTTGAAGGGATGTGGGTACGCACCCCCGTTACCGCGCAACGAGAAAGAGATGTTGGGGACAGTCTACAGTGGGGCATCAATTACCAAGTAGCACTTCGTGACTTGATGACTTGGTTTGGGGTTTCAGTTCCCATCGCCAGTCCCACAGGACACTGGGTTGGAACCATCACGCCCAGTGACATCACCATTTCTGGACGAGACTTGGGATTTGAAGGACAAATCAACGCCCTACATCGACTCAAAACTGGACAACCCATTGTGTATCGCCCCATTCACTCAGAGGGCACACGCCTACTGGGACCCAACACCCCAACTTGGGTTCCCTATCCAAAGTTGGGTTGGCTCGCACGGGCTGTGATCGCTGGAGAAGACGCCCCATTTTTCACCCACAATGGCTTCAATGAAGAAGGGCTAAACCGAGCGCTCAACGAACTGTTTCGAAACACTGAAGCCCCCATCGGAGGGTCATCGATCACACAACAAGTCGCAAAAAATCTGTTTACTGGCAACGACGTGACCTTGGATCGCAAAGTCGAAGAAATGGTCTATACTTTGGGACTCGAAGCCATGCTGAACAAAGAAGCCATCTTGGCACTCTACCTAAATTCTATTGAGTTTGGGGAGGGCATCTACGGCATCCAAGATGCTTGCAACAAATATTTTCTCAAAGAGCCACAGTATTTGTCCCTCAAAGAAGCCGTATTTTTGGCATCCATTTTGCCCAACCCTCGGGATGGCTATCGACGAGCCAAATTGGGACGCCCCCCAACCCGACGAATGAGAGCCATTTTACAAAATCTCGTGGACGGCAATCAAATCAGTTCGATTGTCATGAAAGAAGCGATGCGCGAACCCTTGCGACTGTTGTTGCCGGTTGAGTGAGTACACAAAACAAATGATGGCTGAAATACCAACGGTTGAAAGTCCACAGTCGTGATTTACAAGACGTGCTGTCCCAACAGCACTCGCCCCGTACCATCAACCACCTGACCCACCTTCCAAGACCGTGTGCCCAGAGTCTCCAAAGTTGTCATCACCCCAACGGGATCGGGTGTCACCACACACATCCCAACACCCATATTGAATGTTTTGTAGAGTTCAACATCAGACAACGAGGATCGTTTTTTCAGTTCCGAGAAAATATTGGGCACGTCGTCCAAACTTGGCACAGCATCCAGTATGCAGTCACAATTGCCGTTCAATCGACCCAAATTACGCAATCCTCCACCGGTAATGTGTGCCAAACCATGTATGGGACTGTCTGAGGTCAGCAGTGCTTCTACTTCTCGCGTATAAATTTTGGTCGGTGTCAACAAGGCTTTCCAATAGGCTTCATCATTCGCAGTGCCCAACCGACGCGCCAAAGAAAGTCCATTCGCGTGAATACCCGACGATGCAATGCCCACAATGGCATCTCCCTGTTGCATACGAGAGCCATCAATGAGATCAGTCTGCGAAACTTCTCCCACTGCAAATCCTGCAAGATCATACATGTCGTCTGCGTACATCCCCGGCATTTCTGCCGTTTCGCCACCAATGAGTGCAACGCCCGCCTGTGAACACCCTTCAACAATCCCAGATAGAATTTGGTCACAAACCGATAGGTTGAGTTTTCCTGTCGCCAAATAATCCATGAAGAATAGCCCACGTGCGCCAGTACACAACATGTCATTGATGCACATCGCCACCAAATCAATGCCCACTGTAGTGTGTACCCCCAAACGCTGAGCCACCATCAATTTGGTCCCAACGCCATCGGTGCTGGACGCCAACAGTTTGCCATGCCCAAGATCGTACAAACTGGCAAAGCCTCCTACCCCACTCAGCACGCGCCTGCCGTAGGTTTTCGATACCCGTTGCTTGATCTTGTCAACCAAAGCCTCTCCAGCCTCAATGTCGACACCTGCATCTTTGTACGTTTCTGCCATCGATTCCTTTACCCTTTTACCTTGACTGACAATAGTCTACAATGTTCTGAAATATCTTGAGACCAGAGGCTTCAAGAAAAGGCATGGCTGAGTTCTGTGGATGCTGAATGTTCAACAGATGGGCTTCTGGATGGGGCATCAACCCAAAGATCAGTCCACTTGGATCACACAATCCAGCGATTCGATCATAGGAACCGTTGACGGTCTCCGTGTATCGAAGAACAATTTGACCGTTGTCACGCAACCTACGGTACAGCCTATCTTCTTGATCCGCTCGCAAAACCACCCGCCCTTCTCCATGCCGAATGGGCAATGACAGTTGTTCAAGCCCCTTGGTCCAAATGCACACCGAATTTGCTGAACACTCTAGTTCTACCCATTTGTTGATGAATCGACCCTGTTGATTGGAACCGATTGCCACGGCGCGTTCTTCCTGTGGAAAAGGCAAGAGTCCAAGCTTGGTCAAGACCTGAAACCCGTTGCAAATCCCAATGATCGGAGCCCCCCGCGCAACAAACTGTTGCAACACGTTGCCCATTGAATGGCGCAACTTTAAAGCCAACAATTGCCCCGAACCCAAATCGTCGCCAAAGGAAAAGCCTCCCGGTAAGGCAAGTCCATCAAAATCCAACAGGCGATGAGGGACATCAAGCAGGTCGTTGACGTGCAGAATCTCTGCTTCACCTCCCGCAAGTTCAAAAGCCCAAGCGGTCTCAGGTGCACAATTGATTCCGTCCCCAGTCAACACTGCAAATCGACACCCCATCACAGTGTCCGAGTCCAACAATCTATCAAGGTGGACATGGAAACCGCTTGCCCATTCAGCACACAGTCTCCAGTATTGGTGACCGTTCCAATGACTTCATATGAAACAGCCACAGCATCCAATTGTGTAAGCATTTCTGGCAAGTTCGTCTCTGATACAGACACAACAAATCCTCCCGCTCCTTCACCGAACAAACTTTCATCGTCTGCATTTACTTGCAGAGACACAGACAGTCCATTGCCAACGCAGGATTCAACCACCGCACAAAGCAAGCCACCGTCGCTGATATCGTGAATGGATTGCAACAGCCCTTGTTTGAGAGCCTCTCCAACAAATCGATACAATCGCCGATTGCATTCCAAGTCCATCTCGATTGCGCTTGTTTGTTTCACCACATACTGCTCAGCGAATTCAGACCCGAGCAAGGACACAGAAGGCAAACCCAATCGCACGACCCGATCTCCTGTCGTTTTGAATGCCGAATCCTGACGAGCAGACACAGGACACCGTCCCAGTGCTGTCACCAACAGTGTGGGCAAAATGGAAATGTTCAATGGCTCTCCCAATCCGTTGCGTCCTCGAAAATCGTTCTTCATTGAATCTTTGCCGGACACCAACGGAACTCCATACGCAATGCAGATATCATACAGTCCCACACAACATCGGACCAACTGTCCAAGTTTGACGTCGCCATCGGGCACTTGCTCACTCAAAATCGGATTGGGCCAGCAAAAATTGTCCAAGGCACAGGTTTGGTCGATGTTCGCACCGGTTGAAACAATGTTGCGAATCGCTTCGTCGAATGCCCGTTGTGCCATCCAATAAGGGTCGTATAAGGACAACCGTGGAGCCAATCCACACCCAACTGAAATGGCAGATTCCTTTGAGCCACCGTGTGGATGCAACCAAATCACTCCCGCATCATTGGGGCCCTGTTGAGATGCGCCACCAAAAGGTTTGCCAATCGTCGCCCCCTGCACCTCGTGATCATATTGACGCACCCAGTCTTCTTTTGACACGACGTTCGGTGCAGACAATAAGGTCTTTAATTTGTCAATCCAAGTATGATTGGTGGGGTCCTGTCTCAAGTCCTTGTCAATCCAAGAGTTTCGTTGTACTGGACCGTCCCATCTGGCCTGCAACTTCATCTGCGGAAGAGAATTGTGCAAAAAGTCTAGACTCAAATGGGCGACTCGCTGCTCGTCGAAAAACACCTCCAAGAATCCTGTATCGGTAAAGGTGCCCAGTCTCGTCGCCACAACACCTCTCTTTTCTGCGAGCCTCAAAAATGCATCCAAACTTTTTGGAGGAACAGCCACCGTCATCCGCTCTTGAGACTCGGAGACCATCAGTTCCCAAGGTTTGAGATTGGGATACTTGGTGGGCGCCAATGCCAAATCCAAACAAGCTCCGTTGGACAACACGGCCATTTCGCCCACAGACGAAGACAACCCACCCGCCCCGTTGTCTGTCAAACACGAAAACAAGCCCAAATCCCGTGCTTCAAGCAAGAAATCGCTCATACGCCTTTGGGTGATCGCATCACCAATCTGGACCGCCGTCGCCGGAGCGTGTTCATCCAATGTCAAACTGGAAAATGTGGCACCATGAATACCGTCCGCTCCAATCGCACCCCCAACCATGACAATGTTGTCTCCAACAGACACTTGATTTTGTACGCCATCTCGCCCGTCGTTCAATCGCTTGGGCATCACCCCCACGGTTCCCACAAACACCAGTGGTTTACCGGCATAGTCTTGATCAAAGAAAAATGCGCCGTTCACCGTTGGAATTCCCGACATGTTCCCACCATCTTGAACCCCTTTGTGAATGCCTTCCAGCAAACGTCGAGGTGTTTTGAGTCCCACTGGCATGCGTTCAGCGTCCCCATCCAACGGCCACGATGGATCTGCAACGCAGAAAACATCCATATTGGCAATCGGTTTCGAGCCCAAACCCACCCCCAAAATGTCTCGATTCACTCCAAGGATACCGGTGATGGCACCACCATAGGGATCCAGCGCCGACGGTGAGTTGTGGGTCTCCACTTTGATTGAAACATCAACCGAGTCGTCAAAGGCAACCACACCCGCATTGTCATGAAATACTGAACGCAACCAAGACAGTCCACGCTGATGTTCAACATCGCTTGTCGCTTGCTGAATGTAGGTTTTGAACAGAGAGTCGATCTTTTTCGACCCCAAAGAAACGTGTTCAGACCCCAACCTGCCTTCGACGTACTCAATTTGGGCAGCAAATATTTTGTGTTTACAGTGTTCAGACCAAGATTGGGCAATGATTTCAATTTCTACATCTGTGGGCTCACGTGGCAGTCCAAGCACCTCTCTCTGAGAATTGACACCTGCATGAGAATAATGCCGTTGAATGTGGGCAATCTCCTCTGCATTCAATGCCCAACACTGCTCCCTCGACCAATGTAGCCAATCCTTCAAGGGGCGTCGGTGGTCATACACCTCGTACATGCGTTGATTGGTCGACAATTCTACCCGTGGCAACTGAACCTGCTCAAAGCGTTTCCAACGTTCCATCTCCAGTCTGTCTCGAATGTACACTTGCTGAATCAATGAATTGGCCAGCAACTCATGGGCAAAACGGTGAATATCTTCGCGTTTCAATGTGCCGTACACACACCACAACACACCGGTCGACACACAGGGGTCCTTCACACCGAGCAATGACAGCGCCTCTTCCGCACTGCGCGCTGCGTTGTCTGTGACACCAGGACGATACTGAACTTCAATCGTCCACGACGGTGGTTCTATCTTCTGTACAAATGGATCAGACCAATGCACCGCCTCCAACAATTCATCGACAAAGACAGACTCTATCTGATCAATCAGTGAAGAATATCTGGGTTGGCTGGTTGCAATTCGATAGACCTGCAAACGTGTCAATCCTTCTATGGGCAACCCCAAGTGCTTCTGTGCATCCATTAGCACACGCGTACTGAATTCTGTCGGCAAGTACTGGTGGGTTTCTATACGAACAACCGGTGACTGCATCACACCCCTTCTCCTAGAAATATTTGAAAGGGATCATGCGACACTGTCCACTGACGGTTGGCCAAGGCCAACAACACTGTGGAATACAAACGGTGCTCCACACCCAACCCTCGGTCTTTGAAACAAGCAAGGGTATCGGTGGACAAAATGGGTACAGCCTCCTGTGCAAGAATGATACCCTCATCCACTTTGGAGCTGACAAAGTGAACGGTCACCCCAGAAACCTTCACGCCTGACTCAAAAGCCCTTTCATAGGCAGACACCCCTTTGAATGCCGGCAGGAGAGAAGGATGGATGTTTAAGATGCGAGACACTGGCCACACGGGATGAGAGAAGCGATTTACAAAGTCTTGGGTCAATATTCGCATGTAACCAGCCAGACACACCCAATCCCACTCCAGTGTCGACAACACCTCTACGAGTCGACGTTCGTGATCCAGTCGCGTGCTCAATCGATCGAACTGTCGAATCACCCGCACCACAAAGTTTGGAACGGCATGCTGTTTGGCGATCTCCAAGACCTCGGCATTGGGGTTGTTGGTGACAATGCCGACTACACAGAGCAACTGTGGGTGTTGTTGAGCTGTATTTAGAATGGCTCGTACATTGCTGCCCCTGCCTGAAGCCAGCAATACAACCCGCATTGGCGACGAAGGTATCAAGATCGAAGCCTCTCAGGCAATGCGATATCCCTTCGATAGTGCATCCCTTCAAACCGCACCTGTTGCATACCAGAATAGGCTAGAATCCGCGCGTGCTCCACAGTTGCTCCGACAGCGGTAACGCCCAAGACCCGTCCACCGTTGGTGACCCACCGATCGTTCTCTCTGTCTACCTCTCTGTCTACGCCTGCAAAGACCAGTTCGACGTCACTCGACAATGATCCCAATTCTATCACTGTGCCCTTCGGCACCTGTCTGCCATCAATGCTTGGGTAATTCTGGGCGGCCGCAACCACGTGTACAGCATTCCCTTTGCTGTACAATTCAGCCGAACACGCAGACAAACAGCCTTGTGCCGCTGCCAAGAACACTTGGTATAAGGGACCCTGCAATGTGGGCATCAACACCTGCGTTTCTGGATCCCCCAATCGTATGTTGAACTCCAACACCGAAACCTGTTGTCCCTCTGCTTCGTGTAGGTTCACCATCAACCCTGCGAACAATACCCCTTTATAGGGTGTTTCTCGTTGATTCATACCGTGGACAACCCTATCAAATATCCCTTCAATCTCTTGTAATAGAGAAGGTGTCAGCCAATCCTGTGCGGTAAAGCATCCCATGCCACCCGTGTTTGGACCAACGTCACCATCCCCTACCCGCTTGTGATCGCAGGCAACCCCCAGCCACCGCCACGCACTTCCGTCACACAGGGCAAATGCAGATAGTTCCACCCCCTCCAATCGCTCTTCTAGCAAGATTCTGTCTGTTTGAACACGAACCTTTGGATCCACCATAAAGGCATGGACGGACTCCTTGGCCTGCTCAATGCTGTCACAGACTACGACCCCTTTTCCACCTGCCAGAACATCGCTCTTCACAACCACACCCGTTCCAAAGCACCATTCGTCCAATCCATTGAATGCAGAGACCACATCGTCAAACCAGACGGCACGGGCAGTTCGAATTTCATTTTCCACCATAAACTTCTTGGACTCTATTTTGGAACGCTCCAACACAGAAGCCGCCTTGGAGGGACCCACAACTGGAATATTCCGATCTCGAAGATCATCTGCGATGCCCTCAACCAAAGGCATCTCCGGACCCACAACAACCAAAGAAACTTGTTCACAGAGTGCCAAATCCACAACACTGCCTTCACGACACTCACATTTCTGCAACAACGTCACCGCTGGATTTCCCGGCACCACCAGTACTCTATCCACCATACTGTCTTGAGAGAAACGTCGAGCCAGTGCGTATTCTCGACCCCCCGAACCAACGATGAGAACTGTTGACATATTCACCCGACCAAATCTACATTGGTGTTCACTTTGCTGTAGAGTCTTTGTATCTACATTCTCGAACTTGTCCAACCCTCAATCGTTCCATCAACCAATCGTTCCATCAACAAATCGTTCCATCAACAAATCGTCTCTCAACCAATCGACTCATGGCGATGGTGCACAAACTCACGTTGACCACACAGTTTTGTTGGATACCGTTGATCAAGACACCCAGTACAGAGTTCCTTTCCCAACACGTCGACCAAATCTTCAATCTCTTGGTACACCAAAAATCGCACTCCGATTTGCTCTGCCACCATCTGATCAGAATTTTTGTGTGCCACCAATTCAGACTTGGTTGGAAAGTCTATTCCGTACAAACACGGATATCGAATCGGAGGGCAGGACACCGCCAAAGATACAGACTTGGCACCATGTCTTTTTAACAAAGCCACCAATTGCATCGACGTGGTTCCCCGCACCAAACTGTCATCCACCAACAAAATGTCTCGACCTTGTATTTCAGAGACAATTGGCAACAGTTTGGTTTTCACCGCCGTCTCTCTGGCTTCTTGAGAACCCAAAATGAAACTTCGTTGGACATCGTAATTCTTGATAAAAGCTTCTCGATACGGAAGGTTCAATGCTTCTGCCAGCCCCAAAGCTGCGGGCTTAGCGGTATCGGGTATTGGACAGACCATATCTGGTTTCCAATCGTCGCTGTGCATTCGCTGGCGGGTCGTTTTTGCCAATCGACGCCCCAATTCCAAACGCTTGGCATAGATCGAATCGCCACTTTGCATGCTTTCTGGGGCTGAAAAATACACCCATTCAAACATACATCTACGCATTGTTGGAGTGTCTGTACAGATGTGCGTTTGAATCCCACCATCCAAGTCAATCCAAATCAACTCACCCGGTTGTACCTCTCTGAGAAGTTCAAACCCCAGCATCTGAAGCGCTGTCGTTTCCGATGCAATGCAATGTCGAAGCCCTTGCGCATCCTCTTTCACCCCCAATACCAAAGGTCGAATTCCGTTGGGGTCTCGAAATGCGATCAAGCCATGCTCCGGTATCAATGCAGCCACGGCGTAGGCACCATCCAGCCGCCTCATCACGTCTATGGTTGCCGCAATTGCTCGTGCAAAGGTCCAATGGGTTCCAATTGAATCATCAAAAGCCTTGCGCCAAAGTTTCAACAACAACTCACCATCACTGCGGCTGTTTAAGGGAGGATGCACCGTTTCCCATTCTCTCGCCAACTCGTGATAGTTGACCAGATTTCCATTGTGAACCATCGCCATCGACCCATCTTCCAACATCATCGGTTGTGCATTGTCAATGCTGTTTTCACCAATGGTTGAATATCGCGTGTGTCCCAAACCAAAGATGCTATCACTGTCATGTAGACTGACCTGACGAACAAGCGTTTCTACCAACCCCAATCTTTTTTCCAAGCGAATCCGATGTGGAGACTCAGATGGAACAAACGCCAACCCCGCAGCATCTTGCCCCCTGTGTTGGAGGGACAACAAGGCATTCAACATCTCAGATGCCGCACTTGTATAGTTGGTGCCTTTTACACCGACAATTCCAATCACACCGCACACAAAGAACCTCTAACGTGGGAGAAGTTAAAAGAGTTAAAAGTTAAAAGAGTGAACGCACTGTTACACACGTTCGAAACACTGATGACCTACTTCAACCGCTCAGCCAGCACACACACTACGACGGCAGTCGCCGCTTCTTTGCTCAGGCCACGCAGGGCATTGATGAGATCTTGGTGCTTATACTGAAATCCAATACAGGCGATGCGTTGAGCATTCAAGGGAAACTCTACTTGATCACGATAGATGAGTTGAAGCAATTTTTTTAACTCTTCTGTACTAAACCCTGTCAAACCCGCTACTTTCATCGTCTGCTCCTTATTGACTGTTGAGTAAGCCCTGCCAAACTGTCTGCACGATATGGGCTGTGTTTGACTCTTCCATATCCCGATGAAGCGAGAGCAACACCAATCCATGTGCCAAAGACCAAAGTGTTTGTACAGCAATCGCAGGTTCCACACTCAATTCTGCGCGGTGCAATTCCATTCTTTCCGACAAGAGCAACGGAATGTGTTCTGTCTGGTCTGGCAGCATCGCACGCTGGTACAGAAGTTGGTAGTCATCCGACGCTTCAATACCCAGTTCTACATAGGCACTCAACAGTTCTGGTACCGATTTGGTCTGTGCCAAGCGTTGTGCCCACTCGGAGTCAATCTGTTCGCACAAAGAATCAATAATGTCATCTTTGCCAGTAAAATATTCGTACAACGACGCTGGGGAAAAGCCCGCTCGTCCAGCCACCGCACGCAACGACAGTCTGTTGAAGCCATTTTCGTGGATCAACTCCTTGGCTGCCTTCAAGATCACTGCGGTGGTCCGCTTACGCTTTTGTGCTTGTCGCTCGTTCATCGTTTCAATCCTCGACAATTCGTTTATACTGTATACATATCTCCCCCTACTCTCAAGGGCACACAATGATTTTCTCTCTCGTTGGAACTTTATTATTCCATACAACAGCATTGGCACATCCGACTGAACGGGATGGGGCTGTCCTCATTCGATTGGGTGGTGAAGTCCTATCCGAAACATCGAATGCATCGAATGCAACGCCTCCACCCCCTCCACCAAAGCCAATTACGCTGGACTTGGTGCACACAGACATTCGAGAGGTCATACGGTTGTTTACTGAACACAGTGGTCAAAACATTTTGCTCTCCGATGGAATTTCTGGGACTGTGAGTGCGCAATTAAACAACGTTCCTTGGACACTGGCACTGCAAAGCATCGCACAGAGCAACGGATGGGTTCTGACTGCTGTTGGAGAAATCTGGATCATTTCCAAGCCAGTGGAAAGCAGTAAATAATTCTCTTTTACCCTGTATTTTTCACGGTATACACATTACAACAAGACTCGTTGGCTCGAATTTTGTCTTCAAGTCGACTACACCCAATATACAACTCCCATACTGAGGTGATCTATGACAGAAGAATTGCGCACAAAACTCCAAGCAATGGTAGACAGCCACGACGTTGTGTTGTTCATGAAAGGCAATCGCCAACAACCACAATGTGGTTTCTCTGCTCGCGTGGTAAGCGTTCTTGAAGAATTGGAAGTCGACTATCAAACCTTCAATGTCTTTTCAGACCCCGATATTCGAAGTGGGATGAAAGATTTCAGTCAATGGCCCACCTTCCCACAACTCTACATCAAACAAGAGTTCATCGGTGGGTGCGATTTGGTAACGGAGATGATGCAATCGGGAGAACTCCCAGGAATGCTCGGTGTAACGATGGAAGAAGTTCCCGCACCAACCGTTCATTGCTCCCCCAACATCTTGGCGCTCTTCAAAGAGTCTTTGGCCACACACGGTGGTGGAATCCATATCGAAATCAACAAGACCTTCCAATATGACATCTTCATTGGTCCAAAAAGCAACGGACAAATCGAAAGTGTATGCGACGGAGTGCCCTTTTACTTTTCTAGAGGGTCTGCCAAACGTGCAGACGGCATCTCTTTAGACTTCAAAGATGGCGACAACGGTGGTGTGTTGATTGACAACCCCAATGAACCAAAGTTTCAAGACATCACCGTTACAGATTTGAAAAGTTGGTTGACAGATCATCCCAGAGCAAAAGTCTATCAAATCGGGGCGGATGCCTCCTCTAAACTTCCTTTCGCGACCCTATTGGATGCCAGTGCACACCAAGAAATTGAAGGACTGCCCAAGGATCACCCCGTTGCGTTCATGTGCATGATGGGGGTTCGCTCACAGCAAGCCGCCAAATCTTTGGCCTTTCAAGGCTACAACAACGTCTTCAACGTTGTGGGTGGACTGAGCGCTTGGAATGAGTTTAAGCAATCTGAATAGGACCGCATTGTCCAGCCATTGCTATTGTCATTGTCATTGCCCCAGTCTGACTTCACTCTGCCTCCACTCTTGCTCACTCCTCAGTTCTACACAGGCTTTGTATACACACTCTGTGTACACTGTAGAACACATAGACTCTGAGTAGCTCATGAAACAACCCGTAGCGCAGTCCATACCCTGTGACCGCAGTGTACATGGCGATGTCTATGTCGATCAGTTCGCTTGGCTCGAGAACAAAGAGAACCCCGACACCCTAGCCTATTTACAGGCTGAAAATGCCTATACAGACGCGGTAATGTCACCACTGAAACCGCTTCAGGAAACCTTACTCAAAGAGTTTCAGTCACGGGTACCCAAACAGGACAGCACAGCACCCTACACACTTGGAAGGTGGACACGCTTTGCCACCATAGAGCAAGACCAAAATTATTGGGTATACAAACGTGCGCACAATGGTTCAGTAGAGGTCTTATTGGATGAGAATGAACGTGCCAAAGACCATGAGTATTACGATCTCGACACTCTACAACTCAACCCCGCACAAAATCAAATGGCGTGGCTGGAAGACACAACGGGCAGTGAACACTTTCATCTGTACGTTCAAAACCTACAGAGCAAAGAAATCATTGAAGTGACCCACCCAAATATCAAATGGGGCTTGGCATGGCTTGACGATCAGCGATTGGTATACGTTGTGGGAGATCGTGCAGATCGCCCCTGTGAGATTCGAGTCTACAATTGCTCCACCAAAGAATCCACGTCTGTTTGGCAAGAACAAGACGAACACTTTCACCTATCGGTGCAACGAGCAAGGGTTGGCAACGTGGTTCTCTGTGAGAGTCACAGCAAAACCACCTCTGAAATTGGTCTGCTGAGATGGGTAGACAACCAACCTTCACTACAGCCTGTGCGAATCAGGGAACACGGCGTCAAGTACACAGTCGAAGTCGGACGATCACAACTCTATGTTCGGAGCAACAAAGATCGTCGAGAGTTTTCCCTTTACTGGGCCGATCTATTGACCCCTTCTGTCTGGAAATCCTTGTGGAGACCTCAAGATGACATCTCGATTGAGGCGGTCGATCTGTTTGATCAATACATCCTGTGCTGGATCAGAAGCAATGGTTTACAGCAGATCATTTCTATCTCCTTGCAAGACCACACCCAACGCTTATTGAATTTTCCCGATCCGACATACGAGATTTATTCAGACATCAATCCTACTTTTAACAGTCACCATTACCGATTGCGCTACACATCGATGGTACAGCCAGACATCGTGTTGGAATACGATCTGGAAACTGGTGAACACCAATGCATCCATCGCTTCAATACCCCCAACCACACCCCCGAGCACTATGTTTGTGAACGACTTTGGGCGTGGGCAGAGGATGGAACGCAGATCCCAATATCCATCGCTGGACCAATCGAGCGTAAAAACGAGCGAGGCCCTCTGTTGATGGTCGGATACGGCGCATACGGCGTCTCCTACAATGCTGGTTTCTTCTCTTCTTGGATTTCTCTGATGGATCGTGGATTTCGAATTGCCATCGCCCACGTTCGAGGAGGGGGAGAGTTGGGGCGCAAATGGTACAACGCCGGCAAAGGTCCACACAAACAGAACAGTTTCAATGATCTCATCGCCTGTGCTGAACGACTGATCAAATGTCAATACACCACACCAAACGAACTGGTTCTCTCTGGTGGTTCTGCTGGTGGTTTGTTGGTCGCCGCCTGCCTCAACCAACGTCCAGACCTATTTGGGGGCTGTGTCGCAGAAGTCCCTTTCGTCGATGTCACCACAACCATGCTCAATCCAAATCTTCCTTTAACGGTGATTGAATACGAAGAGTGGGGAAACCCACGCAACCCAATTGAGTATGGATACATTCAACAGTACGACCCCTACAGACAATACGCCGGACAAGACTATCCACCCACACTCATCACAGCCGGATTACACGATCCACGAGTGGGATACTGGGAGCCAGCCAAGTGGACTGCCAAGATACGCTCTTTACACCCGAATGCTGAACGCATATTGTTGAAAACGAACATGCGCGCAGGACACGCTGGATCCAGTGGCAGAACAGAGCAACTCAGAGAAGATGCGTGGATACACAGTTTTATTCTGTGGTGCATCTCAAAGCACAAGTGACCGGAATCCCAAAATTTGACTTGAAAGACTGTAATTTACGTTGTAAAAATTAGAATTATTCTAACAGCAATGGTATATCCTACAAATATGACAGTTCCTTCAAGACATAGAGCACTGTTGCTTTGCGAGAATACCACATGGCGCTCCACGACTGTGAACGTGCTCTCCGAACACAATATGCATTGTTTCGCCCCACGAGACATCAGCGATCTCGGAGAAATTCAGAACAGTTTGTCGAATATGCGCTATGTTTTTTGGGTCATGGACAGCATTTTGTCAGATTACGCCGATCTTCTAGACAGCCTGTTTGATCACTGGCCCGATGCTGAACACGTCATTGTGATGTGTCAACAAAACAGTGCTGATTTGCAAGTCCACTGCAAACGCACACTGGTGGCAAAAGTCGCCCATTGCTATTTAACGAGCCCCCAAGACTTACAAGAGGCCACTCAAAAAGTTCTGTATGAATTCTTCCCTGAGTTTGAACGTCAGGTCGTTTCGAAACCTACCGCTGTATATACTCCTCGTATTGCGCCAAGACCTGCCAACGCTCAACAGCAACAAAACGTCCACAATACCGGAACCATTGGCTCTTCATCATCCAGTCTAAGGCACACACCAGCAACGAGGTCACAGAGCATCTCCGAACGAATACGGACCAATCTACAACGCGATAAACTGATCGTGGTCGCAAGTTCCACCGGTGGTGTCCAGGCTTTGTCAGAATTATTGGCACACTGGCCAGAGAAACTGACTTGCCCAGTGGTCATCGCCCACCATCTTCCCGCTCGATTTCAAAGTTCACTGGGCGAAATTTTGCAACGTGTCTCCAAAAGACCAATTCATTTTGTGACTGAATCAATGGAATTACAAAAAGCCGTGTACATTTCACCTTTTGACTTCCATGTCCGAGTGGTTCGAAGAAGTGGCAAACTGTGGGTAGAACCACACCAAGGACCAAAAGAACATTTTCTTCGCCCTGCTG
The DNA here is from genome assembly GCA_965661985.1 of uncultured Myxococcota bacterium. GTDB lineage: Bacteria > Myxococcota_A > UBA796 > UBA796 > UBA796 > CAJWHX01. Next base: position 104,021 of record CBFIFY010000004.1, read on the forward strand.
CAGACCCTCTGTTTCGGTCTGCGGGAGATCTTGAACATACGGGTGTTATGGCTGTCGTTCTGACAGGTATGGGAAGAGACGGAATGGCGGGCTCTCAACACATTTATGAAAATGGGGGTAGAGTCCTGTGTCAAGATGAATCTTCTTCAGTGGTCTGGGGCATGCCAAAACAAGTGTTTGATCTGGGCATCACAGAAGGCGCCTATCATCCCAGCGTCATTGGGGACAAAATCTGCGAATTGTTTGCGCAATAAGACAGATACAAACACGAAAAAACAGGTCGTTGCTGGAACTGTACCAGCACCCAAAATGTGATACCTTGTCAAAAAGGATCGATACCAAGATGAATCGATGCCAAAAAGAATCAATGGAGGTTCAAATGTCAATGTTGTTGCTGTTGCCTTTGGGGTTGGCCAATGCTCAAACCCCACCAACCGATGCCAGTGCTCAAGATTCGGCAATGGAATTGCGTAAACGAGATTACACCATGGAAATCAACCTGCGAGCACGACAACTCTTCGTTCCAGACAGCATCCTAGATACATGGTTTTACAACTCAGACACAACCGGTGCCTACCCAGAACCACGCCCCAGTATTGGTGCACAAGTTTTCGGTTTGGAGTATGCCTTTACCCAAGAGAACACATCTTGGGTCATCTGGGGTGAATACATGGCTTCTGGATTGGAAGAAGGCTATTGGGACGATGTTGACACAGGGGATACAGTCGACCACGATGACGGTGACTGGGTCAGACCAGACAATTTCAGTGGATGGTGGACCGGATTCAATTACAATTACATTTTGCCATTGACGCCCCCTGAAAAAGCCACCCATCTCGACTTTGTTGCGGGTGGTGGCGCTGGTTTTGGATATGTAACTGGCGACCTCACATATTGGCGTCCCGGTACTGCAATTGAAACCGATTGTGAACCAGCCGCCCCCGCCTATGTGCGTCGAAAAGTTTGCCCAGCAGACGGTGGGAAAGAGTTTCCTCGATTCTTGCCAATGCTCGACGTCACACTGGGTCTGCAACTGAACTTTGCAGATCGCGCACACGTTCGACTTGAAGGCGGTATCCATGACATGCTCTTCTACGGTGTTTCTGGCGGTGGTCGATTTTAAGTCAACCCGCACCCACTCCAACGATCCAGATTTGACCTTATTTGTGGACATGAAGGAAAATGTTGGTTAAACTAAATCCTGTATCTTGTGTGATGATTGTGTGTCACACATAATATTTATCATAAGAAATTGAACAAACCCTTGGAGTTTCCGTGATTTTAGTACGAGTCCGTGACCACGAACCATTTGAAAAAGCCATGCGTCGTTTCCGTCGTAAAGTTGAACGCGAAGGAATTCGCAAAGACATCAAAAAGAACAGCTTCTACTTGAAGCCTGGCGAAAAGAAGCGTTTAAAACAACGATTGGCTGAAAAGCGTCGCCGTAAGGCAATGCGTCGTTCTCGTCATAGATGAGTCCTCGTCATAGATGATTCATAGGTCATAGCTGATTATGATTGTCACAGACGATGAATCACGAAATAGCGATTGTCTAATGTAAACTTAGACTGTCGAATCAACAGAACAGACAACTATGTTGTCTGTTTTGATTTTTTAGGTGTGTTGAGTCTCAAATGTATGGAGTTCAATCTCGACACAAGTATTGATGCTGAGTGACTCGTTTCTGCTGTTGGGCAGACAAGGTTGAAAAGGTTGAGAAAGTAGACACATCCGTTTTACAAAATTGCTGTCTATCGGTTCGAAGCGTTTCCAAAACCAATCTCTCAAACGAAATCAAAGAATCCATCTCCATCGATTCCAACTGTGCAAATTGCTTGCGCACCAACACCCAGTCGGGCGTAGATGACAATGTTTCAGCCACAACTTGACCATACAAAATCCAAAAATCTTCTTGGGTGACAACGGTCTCCAGCCACTGAGACAACGCTTGCAACAGTTCGATATCCCGTTGAGCGGAGTACATTCGTAAATGATGCAACTGAAGAGACTTGGCTATCGTATACCATTTTGCACACTCCACCAAACTATCATTGTCAATATCCAGTGCCTGAACCACTTTGAGATTGAGCAACCCACGTTCATTCTTCAACAGTATTTTCACGTGGTGGTCCTGTCCCAAGCACTTAAGGGCATACAGTTCACCTTGGCGTAGGTCGTCGAGTGTCCATTCAAGACGTCCCCGTTGAGTGAATTGACGCGCCCCCAAAGCCAAAAATATTTCTTGGCCGTTCTGCTGTCGATCGATCACTTCCTTAAAACCAGCAACGTTGCCTTGAGCCCAAGCCTGTTGTGCCACGCGCAGCTGTTGATAATCCACACCATCACTGGGATTGTTCTTGCTTTTCACACAAGAACAGAATACAAATGCACATACTAGAATGTATCGTGCTACATGCCCGAGTGGTGGAATAGGTAGACACGACAGACTTAAAATCTGTTTTCCGTAAGGAAGTGCCGGTTCAATTCCGGCCTCGGGCACATTTTTCCACACATTGTTTTCTTTGACAGCACTCTTGTTTTTTTTCCTAGTTTCATTACTGGTTTCTTTCCAAGATGCAAACAAAGCAGATACATTCACCGTTCTCTCCCTCCTGTCCCATTCTACCAACTTATGGCCCTTGGTACCCTTTGGATGCACCAACTTGTGGGTACAGGGATATGGGGTTCACTTGAGTTCTCGATCGTATACCACAACCATCGGTGCATGATCTGAAAGTTTGGGCTCTTTGGGAATCTCCACAGACAAAGGGGTCCCCCAGTTCGCAGACATCAGTTGGTAATCAATTCGCCAACCCACATTCTTTTCGCGGGCTGTTTTTGACCGTGCGCTCCACCAAGAATAAATTTCCAACTCTGGATGGACTCCCCGCAAAGCATCTTGCCAACCCAATGCAAACTGCTGGGTCATCCACGCTCGCTCGTGTGGTAGAAAGCCCGATTTGTTCTTGTTGGCCTTGTCGTGAAAAATATCCAAGGCTGTGTGCGCAATATTCACATCTCCACAGAGCAAAACGGCTTTTTCTCCATCTACATTGTTCACCATCCACGGCGTAAGGTGGTTCAAGAAGTCATCTTTCAAGGCTTGACGGGCTTCTCCAGAAGTGCCCGACGGAAAATACATGCTCCACACAATGCAGTCCTCAAACTCCATCCCCACAACACGCCCTTCGTTGTCCGCCCATTCCAATCCAATGCTGCGATGAATGACCAACGGCTTGACTTTGCTCCAAATGGCAACCGATGAATATCCCGGTTTTTGAGCATCCACCTGCGCCCAATGCCACTGCTCTGGAGGGGCGTGTTTGCCGGTCATCTTCTCTTGAGCAAAACGAACTTCTTGTAGGCACACCACATCGGGATCCACCTCTTCAAGCCAAGCAAAAAAACCTTTGCGAACACACGCGCGAAAACCGTTGCAGTTCAACGTTACTACCTTCACAATCCCTCCTCGAAGCCGTACTTCGATGTACACTGAAACAAAATACCCCAGACGCTGAGTTCAAGCAATCAAGAAGCAACACCACACCACTGGACAAAACAGCCACAGAATAGGCACAAAATGGCCACAGGTTGTGTATCCCCAAGTGGCTCTCAAATGGATTGATACCACCCAAGTGAGGTCTCATGTCCCATCACCACGATGCTGTTGGACTCAACATCCATGGACTGTCCACCCCTCAAGACAAAGGTCTCTCCATCGGTCATGACCTTAAAAGCACCCTGGTCACAGGAAATTCTATAGGTTGTCGACTGGCTTCGCTGAACCAATGTCAGTTTTTCATCTGGTTCAAGCACGATACTGCCACGTCGCACCTCTACTTTCGAGGCTTTCGACGCAAAATTCTGTTCTTTGGGTATTCCAAAAAGACCGTGACCAGCACTCAACAAATCCTGTGGCGATAGGACGCGTACTTGAACATTTGGCAACCCGTCGTCTTCTGATTCAAACCCTGATTCAAACAATGACTCGTCATCACTGAGCAACTGAAACTGAGATCGCAATAAGTTTGCTTCTTGAGTCTCATCTACCTTGTCTACCTCGTCAACATTCACGTTTTCTGTCTCATGTCCAATTCCCAACGAATGCCCATCAGACCCTTTTTCAGACTTTGCACCGTCCAACACAGACAGTTCTGGCTGAAGTCCGATGTTTGGAAACCACAACCCCATTGAATCCCGTAGCGCTTCTTTCATCGCCTCTTTGGACTCCAAGTCAATATCGGTGATTGAAACTTCAAGTTCTTTGAGAATCTTTTCAATCAGCGGATTGTCTTCTGGCGGGCGTTTGGACATCAGACCTCCAAGTGAATACACAGAAATGATGCAAACCCATTCTAACATACCAAAGTGGCTCAAACCACTAAACAACGTCTTTCACCAACGAAGTTCCAGTGGGTTCCATCGACTCAATTGGATTGTTTGGGTACTGGTGTTGTCTTCGATTGTGCTGTTGTTTTGGACCTTGTATTTGGGAGATGGCCATCCATGGGCACCCATGCTCGAAGAGATAGACCAAGTGCTAATTGGTGTTTTTACCATTGAATACACCCTGCGTGTTCTCTCCTATCATCCACCAATCATCGATGTATTACAGCAGTCGAAATGGCAACGGATACGCTCTCACGTTCTTGAAAGATTGCTATTCGCGATACGACCACTCAACTTAGTGGATTTGCTCACAATCATGGGTGGTACGCCTGCGCTGAGAGCCCTGCGCGTCTTTAGAATGCTCAGACTGTTTAGAATTGCCCAAACATTTGATTTGTTGAGGTACAGCAATCCCTTTTATGGTGTACTCGATGCATATGAAAAAAACCAACTGCTCTACGCCTTTGGATTTTTCATTATACTCAGTTCCACGGTTCTAGGCGGAACCTCTATCTACATGGCAGAACACCACATCAATGACAGCATCAATCATTTAACGGACGGACTGTGGTGGGCTTTGGTCACCCTCACAACTGTTGGCTATGGTGACATTTACCCTGTTACGTCTATGGGACGACTCATTGGTGGCACGCTGATGATCGTCGGAATGTTTACCCTAGCGCTGTTTGCGGGCATCGTTGGTCAAACACTGCTATCGGCAGTACTCACATTGAGAGAGGAGCAATTTCGTATGAGTGGCACCATGAATCATTTGGTCATCTGTGGCTATTCTCCCGGAGCACGACTGTTGTTGACGACCCTAGAAGAGGAGTTTGACTTCAACACCATCACCCCTGTGATCTTTGCTCCCTATGAACGGCCAGCCGATATCCCCTTGGAATACGACTGGATTCAAGGAGACCCCACCAAGGAATATGAACTAGACAAAGTACGATTGGTCTATGCTGAGGCCTGCATCGTCGTCGCCGATCAACACAACAATCCACAAAATGCCGACGCGAGAACGATCTTGACCGTATTCACTCTGCGCTCCTATCTCTCGAAGCACCCAGTGACTCAACAGCGCGAATATCCTTTGACCATCGCCGTTGAAATCCTTGAAGATGAAAACATTGAGCATGCCAAAGCCGCTGGCGCCAACGAGATTGTCGCATCTACACGCTTGGGCTATTCCATGTTGAGTCACTCAGTGATGCAGCATGGAAGCGCCAAAATCTTGAACTCCATTTTGTCTGCTGAATCTCAAAATCTCTACGTTTTGGACAACCTTGATGGCTACCCATTCCCAAAGAGGTTTGATGAGGTCCAGTTGGATCTGAAACGCCAATTTGGAATTTTGGTCATTGGTGTTCGAAGTGAGGGCAACGATTTCATCAACCCTCCAGATGACATCATGGTCAAGCACGAAGATGGCATCGTCTATCTCGGTCCAACGCAAGTCCAAAAAGCCTATATACCTGTCGACACAAAATTGGAAAAGTAGCAATCGCCCAAAGATTGAATCTTGTCCCAAAAAGGGCTACTAATACCCAGCACCCACTCGCGGTGTTGACTTCTACCCTTTCACTTTGGAGGCCACCATGGCTCGAGGACTTTACTTTAGCGAATACACCGTAGGCGATTCTTTCACCACCTTGCGACGCACCATTACTGAAACCGACGTTGTGATGTTTGCAGGACTTTCTGGAGACTACAACCCTTTGCACACCGATGCCGTCTTTGCTGAAAGCACCCCTTTCGGCCAACGAATTGCCCACGGCATGCTGGTCTCAAGCATCTCAACAGGGTTGGCACAAACCCTTGGCATCTTTGAAGAAACCACCATTGGATTGTTGCAACAGACCTTCAAATACACCGCTCCGACATTCTTTGGCGATACCATTCATCTCAAACTCACCGTTGCCCACGTCAAACCGTCATCCAAAGGTGGCAAGGGTGTTGTCACATTTGATTCGGAAATCATCAAGCAAGATGGCACCGTTGTCAATCAAGGACAATGGGTCGTCATGTTCCGTGATAAGTAATTGGTGAATTAGTCGCTATTCAGAGAACAAAGGGTTGAAGCAACGCAAGTGCAATGTTTCAGCCCTTTTTCTCCTCTTTTTCTCCTCTGTTTCTCCTCTTTCCAACCCATTTTTCATTGCTCCCCAATCACCGTCAATTGCAAGGGCTCGGTTTCATTGTCAGACCAATCCCATACCGTGGCCCAAAAATCAAAATCGGTCAGTCTCGAACAAGGCAGTTCCGGAATTTGGTTGGCGTGGTAAGAATAAATACACTCCTGTCCATCACAATAGAGCGGATCAGAAAACACAAGTTGGTCCGTTTCCAAATCATAGGCTGACCATCTGCCTTCTTTGAGATCAGAAACGCCTTGTGGATCGGCTGCCCTGACGTTGATGTATGTCACAGTCACGCCAGAAGCCCCCGTTTCACAGTACACTCGACCATTTTGAATGATCGGTTCTGTCGCGCCCGGCTCCCATTCATAGTCTGAAATGGCATCTTCACTTTGCTTCACCTGTGCTGGTTTGCACCCACAAACGCCCAGTCCAAACGCCACTGCTACTTTCCACATACCCACTCCAAATTGAACATTCTTCTGTCATCATAACATTTCAACATCAAAAAATAACAAAGCCCCACAAATGACTGTGGGGCTTCAGTCTGATTGAGGACTCAGCTTTTCAAACTTTCACACTTTTAAGCTGCATCATCAACCATCTCAAAGGCTTGTACGATTAGGAATCCTTTTGCAGTGTGTAACCAGTGCTGACCAACTCAGTCTCAAGTTTTGCGGCATCCACCTTCTTGCTGTCGAAAGCCACTTCAACTTTTCCAGTTTGATAGTCAACGGCACTTGCCAATACGCCATCTACACCGTTCAAGTGCTCAACGACTTTTGAAGAACATGAACCGCAGGTCATGCCATTCAGGACGAAAGAAGCGTGTGCGCCCTCTGTTTGTGCTACTTTGGTTGCTGCTTCTTGAAAAGCCGCTGCGTCTGCCATCGGACAAGCATCTGCTGAATTAAGGGTGGCGAACCCCAGTACAATCGCCATCAAAATTGATCGAAACATCATTTCTCCAAATGTTTTAGGAACGTGAACAGTTACATTGTGTACATCAATTGTATCTGATGTTAGAAAAATGCCAACCCCTACCCCATTTTTTTACAACCCACCCTCTTGAGACCCTCAATGCTTCCAACCCGTATACACCATCTGTTCATTGGCTCAGGAATCAATCTGCTCGATTACATTTCGCCTTGTCTAGAAGGCACTGTACTGCACATTGAGAATACCAATATCGAAACCATCTACAACAGTATTCAAGAGCACTGGCCCCAATCCATTGTTGTCGATGCCACGAAAGGTGTCACACAAGATGGAAGCGATTTGGATGCAGCATGGTTTTTTGCGTTGCGCAACAGTTTTGCTGTCGCCGAGATCCCAATGATCGTTATCTTGGATGGTCCAAATCCTGCGTTGGAAGAAAAACTGACAATTTTGCCATCCGTTAGTATTTTCCGCACCGATGAATCAAGGACGCCTTCCAATGAAATCAACTGGTATTCTTTGGGAACCTTTGTGGAAATACTGATCGATGACGCACTGAGAGACCCCTTCTATGACAGAAAACCCAATCTTCAAACCTTAGAACGCATCAGCAGACTGTGGACACAACAAAAGAGTGCCCAACTGTTTTATGGTCGATTAAACGAAGATGGGGCATGGACAGATGGCTACAGTCTGACATTGCACAGAGGGGGCTTTTCAAGCCTGCACGATGCTTACAAACTCAGCCATGCCCTACGAGACCCCCATCCAAGCATCGAACTTCTGGATGCCAATACAATGGGCGACTGGCTCGGAGCTGGTGAAGTTATATTCACCGCACTAAAAACGTGGATAAGACCAGGCTTCCTTCGTTTTCGACAGTGGTATGCACTGATCCCCAATGGTTCCAAGGCAGATGTCGCCAAAGATCTGCCCATCTCGCTCCCCACTCGAAAACTTCTTTTTCGAGAGCACCAAGCATCCGACAGCATTCACAATCGACTGCGCACGTTGAATCTTCGCAGTGCCCAAGTCGAAACAGAGATAGAAATTCTGGTGCGACTGGGCTTGTATCGTCTAGAATCCCAAACCCTTCAGTCGAAAGTTTCAAAGCAAAACACAACGGACCTACCTTCTGTTCCAACGAGCGACTGGATGCATTTCTTGAGTACGGCCTTGGAAGATACCTGGCTCCAAGCACAGCACCAAAACTTGTGGCAAAGGTTCCACTGGAACTCTACGGACTCACTCGAACATCAGTACAAGCAGAGCGTCGAACAATGGAACGTGTTCAATGCTCTCGAAGACCCAGACAATCAACGACGCTTGAGTCAAGTTCAAGATTGGGCATTGGACACCAAACGTCAACTTCAACGATGGGAGTCTATGTTTGAACTGCTTGGCCAACCGTCGACTGAAGAGCAATCAACACTGTGTGCGGTTCTATCGGTCATGCGCCATCAACATCCAAACGATGCTTCGGCTAGATTACAAACTGAGACCCACCCCCTCTTGGTAGCACTTCGATGCTGGATCAACTGTATTGCGCAGTCTGATGCATCAAACGTACGCAATCAACTCATCGAACTGTCCAAAATATTGGATACCCATCCTTCTGGCGCACTTCCACTGTTCGAAGCCTACGCTTGTGGAATGCACATGATGCTTGGACACTGGTCTATGGCCCAGCGACGACTTCAATATCTACCAAACGCACACCAAACCAGAATGTTGCGCTGGAACATTCAGCAACGAACACTGTCGCCACAATTGTGGATATTTACTGAATGGTGATGGAACTACACCACTCAATCGCGGAACTGATTTAGACGAATCCAAAAAATATTCCCAGTTGGTGGCGTACTGCGCACACCCACTTCACCACCCATCGCATCAACCAAATGTCGTACGATTGACAGCCCCAACCCAGTTCCTCCTTCTTCTCGACTGCGCCCTTTGTCTACACGATAAAACCGCTCAAACAACCGTTGCTGATGCTTTAATGAAATGCTCGGTCCATTGTCCATCACTTCAATCAGCACTCTTTGATGCACTTGTCGAATACGAACTTCAATGTGGGCTTTGTGAGGCGCATATTTAATGGCGTTGCTGACCAAGTTTGTCAGTACTTGTTCAATGGCCTGTGCATCGACCAGTGCGACTGTATTCTCTTCAACGTCGAGAGACAAGGACTGTGCCTTTGGATGTAGCAACGACTCCAGTGTGCCACAAACTCTTTCCACAAGTGGACTCAACTGAAGCCTTTGTAGCGTTAATTCCATCTCACCCGCTTCCAAACGCGACAAATCCAACAGACCATTCACCAACAAACTCAGTCTCTCTGAATTCCGATGGATCGCTCGTACAAATCGATCCGGTTCGCCCTCGTCTAGAATCGCTTCAACATTCATCAAAATCGTAGTGATGGGCGTTCTGAGTTCATGCGAAATATTGGCGATAAAATCTCTGCGCACACGTTCCAGATGTCGAATCGTCGAAATGTCGCGCACCACCAAAATCGCACCCCCATTTTCCAACGGCAACCCCACCATCTCAAAATATTGTCGATTGGGCTTCTCTCCTCTGTACCAAACGGCTTCAGACTCAAGCCCCTTTAGACTTCGTTCGATCACCCGCATTCCTTTTTGATGTATGCTCAACCCTTCCACATCTTGTATTTTTTGAATGTCTAGCAACTGTTCCGCTCGTTGATTGGTCAGCAAAATCTGCCCCGTCGAAGATACGAGCATCACCCCTTCCAGAACCCGATCCAGAATGAGCGTCATCGTCTCAAATTCTTCCCAAACATGGAGCACACGTTGCAAGACATCATTGGGCGTTTGGGTACCGATGCTCAGTGAGGGGGGCAATCTGTCGATAATTTTGTCAATCGTCTGGGTGCGTATGGCTTCCGATTGTTGAAACTGTACAGATCGAACCCAAAAAGTCAACAGAACAACGCATACAACGGTGGATATCCATCCCACCGGTTCGGGAGCGTAAACCATCAGTATCGTATGGGCACAAAAGCCCAACACCAACAGTGCTTGTATATTTTTATGGGCGAGCATCTTGCTTGAATCGATACCCAACGCCACGAATGGTTTCGATATACTCTGCACCAACATGAATTTTTTGACGCAATCGCTGAACGTGTTTGTCCACCGTACGAGTATTCATATTTGGATCCATTTCCCACACGTCTTCCAAAAGTTTCTCACGTGTTTGCACCAGTCCCTTTCGCTGAATCAGCACCACTAGCAGTTTGAATTCTAAAGCCGTCAAATGTGTTTCTTCACCCTCAATCCAGACTCTATGGGCAGCACGGTCCACCTTGAAATGCGCAAACTCAATCACGCTGTCTGTAGAAGACTCTGCCCCTACTTGGCGACGCAACAACGCCTTAATTCTCAACACCAGTTCGCGACTGGAAAAAGGTTTTACGACGTAATCATCAGCCCCGACTTCAAATCCCACAACGCGGTCGATCTCTTCGCCCTTTGCAGTCACCATGATGACGGGAAGGTTCTGTGTCTCCGGAGTGCTCCGGATTTGACGACAAATATCGACACCCGACATATCGGGAAGCATCAGGTCAAGCAGCACCAACGAGACCGTTCTCTTGTTAAGAATGGCCAAAGCCTCTGCCCCTGTCGAAGCGTGTACAACAGAAAAACCTGCTTTTTGAAGGTGGTGTTCAACAATGCTGGCCAAATCTGCTTCGTCTTCTACCAACAATATGGGGACATCACTCATCTTCACATCCAGTTTGCATCGGTACCAATCTCTATGATCACACTATCACACTCAAATTATCGTGTAAGGGGTTTGTACTTGATTCGGGTTGGGGTATCCGCATCTTCGCCATGACGACGTTTGCGGTCTTGCTCATACTCATCATAGGAGCCTTCAAACCAAACCACATTGGAATCTCCTTCGAAAGCCATGATGTGCGTTGCAACACGATTTAGGAACCAGCGATCGTGGCTGATTGCAATTGCGCATCCGCCGAAGCCTTCCAAAGCCTCTTCAAGTGTTCGCAAAGTTTCAACATCCAGATCGTTTGTCGGCTCATCCAACAGAATGAGGTTTCCACCACTTTGAAGCATTTGGGCTAAGTGTACACGGTTGCGCTCACCACCACTCATCACCCCCACTTTTTGGCTTTGCTTTGAGCCTCTGAACCCAAAAGCGGCCACATAGGCGCGCGAATTGATCTCTTGAGAACCCACTTTGATCAGGTCGTGCCCACCAGTAATGTTTTGCCAAACAGACTTGTCGTCTTCGAGTTCATTTCGCCCTTGGGAAACATAGGACAATTGTACCGTTTGACCGACTGTTAATTCGCCTTCATCCGGTGTTTCTTCACCAGCGATCATCCGAAACAGCGTAGTTTTTCCAGCACCGTTGGCACCAACAATCCCAACGATCCCTCCTCTCGGTAAATCAAAGTCCAAATCACGAATCAACCAACGGTCACCAAAACCTTTCGACAATCCACGGGCTCGAACCACGGTGTCTCCCAATCGAGGGCCACTTGGAATGGCGATGTCCAGTTTGCGCTCGGCAACTTTCCCCGCCTCAATGTCCATCAACAAGTTTTCATACTGCTTGATGCGCGCTTTGTTTCGCAAAGACCGCTTCTTGGTGCCCATTTGAATCCATTCAAGTTCTTTTGCCAGTGTCCGTTGCTTGCCACGGGCTTTGTTTTGCTTCTCAAGTCGCTTTTGCTTTTGATCCAACCAAGAAGAATAATTGCCTTCCCATGGAACCCCTTTGCCGTTGTCGATTTCCAAAATCCACTTGGCAACATTGTCCAAGAAGTATCGATCGTGGGTCACGAATACCACTGTACCTTTGTATTCTGCCAAGTGACGCTCCAACCACGCAACCGACTCTGCATCCAAATGGTTGGTGGGCTCGTCTAAGAGCAACAGTTCTGGTTTGGACAACAACAGTGCACACAAGGCGACACGACGCTTTTCTCCACCACTGAGGTGCTCAATGCTGGCATCTCCATCTGGTACGCGCAACGCATCCATTGCAATATCAACATGGCGATCCAAATCCCAAGCGTTGGAAGCATCAATTGCATCTTGCACTTCGGCTTGGCGAACCAACAACGCATCCATTGCATCCATATCTTCGTAATCGATGGTTTCAAACTCGTCGTTGATCTTGTCGTATTCCGTCAACAAGTTTCGCAAATGTGCCAACCCAAGTTCAACATTTTGACGAACGGTCAAGTTTGGATCAAGTTCTGGCTCTTGACGCAAATACCCAACCTTGGCTTCGGGATCAATCCACGTACGGCCTTCATAGTCTTTATCGACGCCAGCCATAATCCGTAAGATGGTTGATTTCCCTGCACCATTGTGACCAATAATGCCAATCTTGGCACCTGGATAAAATGAAAGCCAGAAGTTTGAAAGCAATTCTCGACCATCATCCAATCGTTTGGTCAGTCGCTCCATTTGATAAATGTACTGTTGTGCCATATCGACTCCTCAATGCGTATGCATTTACGTTGTTCATTCTCTAACGGATTTTTGTGGTCTCTTCACCACAATCCAAGGCTTTCTAACCAAGACAATCGCACTCAACCTGTCAATACTATTTTTGTGCTGTCTCAATACTGCTTTTGCACTCGACGAATGTCATTGGCATCTGCCTCTTTTTCTACGGGCTTCCAATAACTTTTTGCGTGTGGATCTCCCAATCCTCGATCAATGGGGTCAGATACAAAGGCCTTAAATACAAGGGATACAGGTGTAACAGCGAGCGCATACGTAAAGACCATCAACACCGTTGCAACAGTTTCATTGATACCATGAATCAAACGCTGCCATCGACGCCACAAAGAAACCAACATGTCAGAAAGGGCAAACACCATTTTCACTCTCGCTATGTGTTTCGCATATATGTAACAGGCCCTTCAATGCTTGGTTAGTCGTTTTTGCATTTCCTCAAAAAGTGGCAACTTCTTCTTTTGTACAGCCTGTGATGGTAAAGCCTCCAACCGTTGCATTGACTCAGCCAACCACTCTTGAAAACAGCTTGGAGAATGTATCCACGTGCCCTCTCCAAATTCCAATTGAAATTCTGTCGGCTCTATTGGCTCTTCAATCCATTCCCATCGTGAACTCCAAAAGTACTGACGCCCCGCTTTGAATACAGTCTCTTTCTGATTGGACCACCCTTGCGTGTACAACCAACGTCTCAGCATGACCCAATCGCGATTGGGTTGCAACACCAACGAGCCACGCCACGATGTCTTTGACAGAATTTCACGCATTGTGTGCCCACCCATACCAGCCATCATCACCACATCGTCAGGCTGTACATCAATCGCGTCCAAACCATCTCCACACACCAATTCAAGACGGTCAACCACCTGTGCATTGTGGCGATTGACGCGCGCCTTTGCCAGTGGCAGAGGGCTTTTGTCTACCGCGACAGCCTTCGATACTCGATTGATCGCCAAAAGCGCAATCGGCAACAGGGCATGATCTGTTCCCACGTCAATGACTCGCTTGACCTGTGGGGTCAATTGCACCAACTGTTCCAGTCTTGGACTGAGTTTCATCGTTTTTAAGAGGTTGTGGTGTGAAACACCCACTGGTGCACTGGCTTGGTTTTCTCGTTGGCACAAGACACAGCCAATTCCCCCAATGGTTCTTTGCTCTGAAGGGTCTGATGTGGGGCACCCTCTGAATTGAGCCATTGAAAGTTCTCCCCTTCCTCCGTTTGAAGAGTGCCACCTTGCTCCTTCAACCACACTTGCCTTGCCTGTTGTGGCTTCGTCAAGCGTACATCACCACGAATGATGCCAAAACGCAAGGGCGCTTGGTTGTGGGTCAACACAGCCGTTGCAATGTCCATGCAATCATCAGACTCTACCCGTCCCAACATGAGTCCCAATGGCAGACACAGTATCGTAGGTGCAAACCGATGCCCACCCAAATGACTGACCTGCCACGTTGTATCTGGAAGGTGTCGTTTGAGTTGAGCAAATATAAATCCCCCCAACACACCACAGCATCGATCTCTACTTCCGTGTGTACACACCAACACTTGTGGTGCTTCTACCCCCAACTCTTGGGTATTGGACCACTCAGCGGCTTCAAATCCATTTGACCAATCTGTGCCTTTGTGTGCCACGCGACAGGTTGACGTGTGTAAGTCCCACCAATAAACGTGTGTATTTTTTGCGCCCGGTCGACGAATCCACAGAATCTTCCAACCCTCTCGCTTGGAAATACTCTCGAGAGCGCCAGCCAACCCATCTGGTAGATTGAGTTCGGCAATCTTCATCTTTGGATGCCACTGCCCACAGTACTCAACCAAGACCCACTGGGTTGTGGACTCAGTCGCCGTCCCCCAAATGGAGGACTCCATCGCCAACGATCGCTGTTGACAGGACATTTATTCTGCTGATTCTTGACGTTTTTCTTCAGCCAGTCGCTTTTGTTCGGCAGCAAACTCTTCTGCTTCTCGAATGGCTTCTTCTTCACGCTTTGCAAAGACACTGCGGAAAATGACCAATCCAATTGGAGAGAGTGCAGCCATGCCACCAATCCACAACCACGCCACATCGTGACTTGGAAAGAGAACTTGGTTGTCAGTAAAGTATCGGGCGGTCATCTGCTCTGAGAGTACACCCGCACCCGCTTTACCCAAGAAATAAGGAAGCATCGCCAAAGCAATGTAGGCGCCTTCCTTTCCACGGGGCGCAATCTCTGCTGAGAACTGCATCAAACGGGGAGACCAAATCGCTTCTCCAACGGTGAACACCATGATGAAGATGACCAAAGAAATCACAAACGGGTCTTGGTTTCCGATTGGCGCTTCCAACCAATAATCGAATACCCAAGTTCCAAACCAAGTATCGGCGAGTCCCATCGAAATGCTTTCTGGAATGAAGCACAGGAACACAGACGCTGCGGACAGTCCCGTACCCCAAAGGAGCATGGTGTAAGAGCGAACGTTGACCGTCAATGCCGAGATCAATGGCACCAAGAAAATGATCATGACGGGGTTGAGCGTACCAAAAATACTGGCCACTGGAAAATCAGCACCAAATACACGGATTGCGTAGGTTGGGAACATCAAATGGAAGATGTAGAAAGTCAATCGAACGAAGATCAAAATCGCCAGCATTCCCATATAAATCCAAAATGGACGCTCTTGAAAGTTCTCTTTCAACTGACGAATCGTTTCTTCCGTGGCATCTCGCACCGACTTCATGATGATGTCAAATCCAGTGTTCACCGTACCCAAAATGGACAGTCCAGCATACACAACTCCAGTCACGGCAAAGAAGATGATTGTGGCCATGAACGCCCACAAATATTTCCCAACTGGAATCACATCGATGGCCCATTTGTGCACACCACCCAACACCATCACATAGGAAATGGCACCAGCAATGGCTGTGGCAATCAAGGACTTCATCAATTCACTTTGCATGACGGGCAATCGTTGACTTCTCGTTCGTTCCAACTCTGCACCCAACCCAGCATCTGCTTCTTTCTCTTCTGGGATAATCAGTCCATTCTCTGTCATTTCAGCACCGTCGCGCATCACCAGAATGGCAATGAAATCTGGAATGTTCAAGACGAATCCCACCAAAATGATGATTTGATAGGTCGTAAACTCGATTCCCATAATCTCAGCACCACCACCGTCACCGTACAAGTTACGGAAGTAGTCTGCGATCTCAGCACCGATGGCAAAACCAACGTTCATCAACGTGTAGAAAAGTCCAAACGCCAACGTCGACTGCTTCATGGTGGTAAATTTCTTGATACCAACCTTGAGAACAGGTCCGGTAATGGCAAAGCCAATCGCCAATGGGATGAAGCCCAATAAAGTTACAGCATAGACATTGGTGGTCAATGGAGTCAAACCACGAGAGATCAACAAGGCCACCGCACCAATCATCAAGCACTTTTTGACACCGATGGTATCACAAACTGCACCCACCATGATGGTGATCACCGTAGAGGCCAACGTCCAAACTGTGTAATACAAGTATCCGTTGGAATCTCCCAATGGTGCACCGTTCATCATGACGTCGTTCTGTAAAAATGGCACCATAATAGACGCCGCTGCACCGTAAGCCGAGTACTCAGTCACCTTGGTGAAGTACAACAGATACAATTCTCTTGGGGCACCCATCAAACCGCGAACATAGTACCAAATCAGTCCAAGAAAACCCAACACCAAACCACCGCTAAACACAAGCAGTATTGTGTCCAATGGCGTCATACGACTTTCACTCATACGGGTACTCATCGCATCTGCAGAACGATAGTCCATTACTGTCCACTCTGTTTTGTCGTCCCAGTCAGCAATGTGTTTTTCTGCATCACTGCAAGAGGGCTTGTCCTTAGGACAAACCAACCTAGATTCTGGAGGAAGGTGGGCATTCCCTTTCAAATGCAGGTAAACGGGTACTTCTGATCCTTTGTCCAATGTCACTGTACCACGAAGCTTAAACCCTGCGTTCGCGGGTAGTGCTGGAATCGCCGAGTCCCACTCTACACTCTTGACCTGGTCAAAACGTGCAGCCTTCATATCTTCGGTGAATGCGTCCAAGGCTCTCAACTGTTTCAAGTCTGGAGAACCCGCTTCATAGGCTTGTTGAAATTGATCTTGACCAACTTGGAGAACAAAGTCTTCAGCGACCTGCTTTATGGAAGACTCTTCCCAGTTGAAAGAAGATGAGGATGCTGGTGCACCGCCCGCCCAAGCATTACTGGCCAGCAAAAACGTGAATACAAAAGCCACAATAGAAAAGAGTGTTCGCATAGTCATTCCTCTAAAATCAACCCCCTGTAGTGGGGACAGAAAATCACGACTACCTAACGCAGAACCATGATTTTCTCAATCTGACTGTGTGAAACTTGAGTTACAGGTTTGTAACAGAAAGCAATGATGGTCCATTCAAATGTAGAAACGAAGAAACGAAGAAACGAAGAAACGAAGAAATGAACTGAAGATGCCTTACTCGTCTTACTATGTTGATGCAACATAAATCGTTTGCTCTTTGAAATATCATCTGATACTGTAAAAGCACTATTGGAAAGCCTACTATATACATTTCAGGGAGAATATTGTGTTCATATATTCGTTTCAATTATTGCTCGCCTGCAACTCCAAACCTGTAGATTCAGGAAAACAAAAAGTGGAAGAACCCAACCGCTATCCATTGTACGATGAGCCTTACAGTTGGGTCGGTGAGTTGCGAGAAATCAATGAAACCTGCCTACAAGACGCCGATCTCAACACAACGATGATGCGTTCAAAGTTTGGAATCGAGATCGCAGAAGACGCTTCAGTGGAAACGGTTCGACAGACCTACACCGAATTTCTGTTTGGTCCACTTTGGAACATGCCCACAGGTCCAAGAATTGTGTTCATGAATCTGTTCTTTATGGAAACACGATATTTGGACAATCGAGACGATATCCTGACTGGTTTTGAAGCACACATTGCGTCCTTGAGTGAAGCTCAAGGTACTGCTTGGCTGCATTACGGACTCATCCTTCACCATTTGGGCGAATTCTCCAAGATTGAAACCCTCTTTGGAGACAATGGCACCATGCCTGCCAGTGCTTCTGATGATGCCGCGCTCTCGTATATTTTGGCGGGTGCACTCTGGCGTTTGGGACGTGCTGAAGAAGCCCACCCACATGCGATACGCGCAGTTCAAGAGTTGGATGGAGCAATGGTACCCGTGACAGAAAGTACCTATGATGCAAAACGGCTGTTGGCGCTGGTCGAAATGAGCCTCTATGGTCAGAACTTCTACGATCGGGCAAGCGACCTAATCAATGTGGAACACGCGCGTGCAATCTTTGCTGAAGACGACTCTGCTGTGCCTTTCATACCCAAAGCAACCAGTTTGGGCATCGATCTCAATCAGAGTCCTGGAAACCATTCCTTTGTCGACTTTGATGGAGACGGATGGGACGATCTCTACTATCAATCAATGGTGCAACGGGGCAAAATTTTCAAAAACAACGGCGGAGAGTCCTTCACCGAAGTAGTGTCCCTCGATGATATTCCATGTGGTCGAATTGGTGTCACTGCCGACTTCACTGGAGATGGCGAATACGATCTGTACATGCACGGTGCACCATTTCACACCCCTGTCAAACCTTACCTTTTACAAGGCGATGGAAATTTCACCTTCACTGACATCACTGAAGAAGCAGGTTTCAGTGGCACAGAAGGTGGACCATGGGTTGGAATGAGCCCGGCGGTTGTGGACTATGATCTAGATGGATTGCTGGATATTGGAATCGCAAACCAGGCGGGTGCCAGTCGCTTGTTTCGCAACAAGGGAGATGGGCAATTTGAGGATGTGTCTGAACTGCTTCACGGAGAACCAAACCTAGACGGTGCGCACCCTTGGCAGTTTGGATTTTGCTGGGGCGACATTGACAACGATGGATGGCCAGACGCCGCACGCAGTGGACATGGCTGGATTCGTCTAGCCAAAAACAACGGTGATGGTACATTTACCGATGTCACCGACACATCTGGCTTGGGAGAGTCGACCCGATGGCACAGACAGTGCTTCTTCTCTGATATCGACAACGATGGGGATGTAGACCTTTGGGTCGGCGCCGTCACCAACATGACCGCCAACTATTACACCAACTATCCTCTATGGACAGATGAAGGATGGAGCGCTGGTGCCGTAGCCATGAGCACAACCGTATTCTTAAATGATGGAAATGGCAATTTCACAGACACCAAAGATGAAACAGGTTTCCACCCTTTCAACATGATGGCTGGTAGTCAAGGCGATTGGAACAACGACGGATGGATTGACATTATGGGGGGACCAGGAGGACCAAGACTGGGTGCCACAAGTCCAATCCTCTTCTACGAAAACACACAACAAGGTGGTTTTGAACTCAAATCTTCTGGAACCAACCCACACCTTTGGGCCAAGACACACGGTTCTGGCTGGGGAGACTACAACCATGACGGTGCTCTGGATTTGATCGTCAATACTTCTGGGATTACACCAGCAGACGCTTTTCGCTCACAACTGTTTGAAAACACAGGCAACGACAACAATTGGGTCATTTTACAGTTGCAGGCTGACAAAGAAGGCACCAACAAACATGCGGTCGGTGCCCGCGTGACATTGACCGCCGGTGACATTACCCAAACGCGAGAACTGTGGTCTGGAGATGCGTTGTTGAACGTACGCTCAAAACTTCACTTTGGATTGGGGGAAGAAGACAGCATCGATCGTGTTGTCATTCGTTGGCCAAATCAAGAACACACGGAAACAGTCTTGGAAAACATTCCATTAAACAAAGCCCTTTTGATCAATGAAGAAGGCATCGTTGAGGAGATATACTAATGATTTTGGTTGGAATTCCCGTCAGTCCATGGGTTCGAAAAGCCGTACTCTTTCTCAAAGAAAAGCAACTGGATTTTGAGATCATCCCTTCACACCCTGCAGGGTTTCCAGGAGCGCATCCCGATTTGCTGAAATGGAGCCCAATGGGTAAAATCCCCGCTTTGGTCGATGGAGACGTTCGTTTTTCAGACTCATCAGCCATTTGTTTCTACGTTGATGCTCAGTATTCAGAGAACAAACTCATTCCGTCTGACCCCGTTGATCTGGCACACACAGTGTCGTTGAATCAGTTCATGAACGAGAGTTTGGGTCCTGTGCTGGCCTATCGGTATTTCTTTCCAAAGATCATTTTGCCAATGGTGTTGGATGTCGAGCCCAACATTGCCTTGGCAAACGATACCGAAGAACGTCTACTGCCAGACTTGCTTCAACCGTTGGAAGATCGCTTGGCAAAATCAGAGTGGTTGGTGTCTGAGTTTGGGTATGCAGACATTTGCTTGTTTGGGCACTTTGTACAACTCGTCATCTTGGAAAAGGACATGTCTGCGTGGCCAAACCTCATGCGCTGGTTTGGACAAATGATGCAACGTCCGGCGGTTCAACAAATGATGGCAGAAGAGAAAGAATTTACACAGCAGATTCATCGACCAGATTTTTGGGTGGACCTCTCAACTTCCGAAAAAGAGCGCTACCTCATTCAAAACATTGGATGCAATTACGTCGATGCACTGGGGCATTTCAAGGCCAGACACCCTGATCTTGCCGATCACTAAGAACAATAGCCAGCAATGTTTGTACCAGCAGAGTTGTTAAATTTTTGGTTTACCACCCTCGAACCGAGTCCAGATTGGTTTAAGGGACGAATTGCCCTGTGGTTTGGTGCGCACCCTGAAATCGATGATGAAGTTGCCAATCGATTTTCAGCCCCCCTGTTGGAAGCAGCACCAAGCGCGCCTCTCACAACACGTGACAAACTGGCTTGGATACTGTTGTGGGATCAAGTGCCCAGAAACATCTGGCGGGGAGAAGCCAAGATGCTCGACCGAGATGGCGATGCCCTAGCACTGGCAGAGTCCTTTTCCGAGACGGAATTGGAAACCCTTCACCCAATCGAGCAATGCTTTGTATGGTTCGTCTACCAACACCATGAAGACATCGCGCATCAACAAACACAACTCGATGGCTTTTGCCACCTTCTTGAGACGGCCACAGCTGAAACGAAACCATTTCTGACTGTCTGTGTCCGACAAGCCCATCGACACTTTGAAATGATTCAGCGATTTGGAAGGTTCCCACACAGAAACGCCATGCTGAGCAGGCAAAGCACAGTCGAAGAGCAACGGTTTATTGACAATCCAGACTACAACTTTCTGTTGCCGGTACGCTCAGTCAAATAAGTCTGACAGAAACGGGATCTTCTTGAGTCGACTACGCTATTCCTTGTGGATGGCAACAAACTGACGTGCCTCAAAGCCGTCGTATGATGACGTAGTGCCATCAGGCCACAGTACTTCTATACCATCAATGCGGTCAACATCCCCCAAACCAAAATGGGCTTGAGGAGGACCACCAGATGCCAACCCATGCCCACCAGCCTTGATCCAACGCACTTGACGTTTACCATCCGCTACAACCGTGACTTGAGCGCCAATACCATAATAATTGCCACTTGAAGAATCTTTCAAGGAGATGTTCAACCAACTTTCCGCACCACAATTGCTCAAATGAATCGTTGTCGAATTGTAGATTTCTCGTAAAACGATGTCCAACCAACCATCTTCGTTCAAGTCTGCCAGCACGAATCCTCTTCCTCGACCTACATCATCCAAGCCCCATTCAAAGGCGCGATTGACAAACTGATCCTCTTCTAAAATGTACAATGCATCCGGTTGTTCTTCGATGTTGTATTCCTGAACATTGTCATTACCTTGCAACAATTCCCAATGACTGAATGTGGCATACATATCCAACGCACCATCGTTGTTGAAATCAGCGATGTCAATGCCCCACCCGTAATGCTGGTTCTCTTCCAGTACAACACCACGCGACAAACCTGTCTCAACATAGGTGTCGTTGAGACTCTCAATCAAGACAATCTCTTCTCGACCAGTAAACACAAAGTCTGGTTTTCCATCTCCACTGATGTCACCAATTCCCATACCCATACTGTCCAGCTCAACATCAAATCCAAGTTCTGCACTTTGATCCACAAAACCCTCATCGGTTTGAACCCACGCTCGGTTGCTTCGATTTGGAACGCCATGATCGTTGGCCATCAAGATATCTTGTCGCCCGTCCATATTGATGTCCTGCCAGCCGGCGACAAAAGGATAGCCGTCGTTTGTGTCCACCGGCAACAAATCATCTCGGAGAACAAAGCCCTCTGATCCTTTGTTTTCCAACAGTTTATCTGGATGACTGGGTGGGTACGTTTGGGTCTCAAAGACGTCCAGTGTGAACTCGTGATCTTTAAACTGTCCAACCAACATATCCAAATCACCATCTTGGTCATAATCCGCCCACGATGTTCCAAAATCCAAGAACCACTCTTGTTGCGCAATTCCCAACTCTTCGCTCACACTGTATAGAAACCGTCCAGAACCATCGTTTTCCATCAATACTGGTCCACCAAATCGCTGAGACAACACAATGTCCATGTCTTGATCACCATCAAAATCCACGGCTGTTGCCGCGATGGAAATGCAGGCCATAAATTCAGTACAGGGCAAAAGACTGCTTGTCGAGACATCCGTAAACCCACCGAACCCATCTCCAACGTATAGCAAGTTGTCTCCGATTCGAGGAATAAAGACGTCCAAATGTCCATCTCCATCAAAGTCGGCAACAGCCACCCCCCACTCTCCACTGGCTACATTGCCATACACAGGATTGTCTTCTTCAAGTGCGGTGTGGGTGTCCATTCCATCAACATTGGTGGCCAAAGAAAAGGGAATTGCCAATCGACGACCGGGGTCGTCACAGGTTTTCACCCCGCCATGCAGTATCTCCACTCCGTCGGGTACTTTTTCGTTGTTCCCACAAGACATGGATAGAAAAGATAATCCAACCATGAAAATTTTGGGCAAAGTAATTCCCGTTCCAATGCGCATACAATCCCTCAACAGTACTCCGATAGAAATGTCTTGAAAGATTGATCACCCTTCGAAAACCTTGCTTCTAAGCATAGCACAGCAGAGTTTGAAAGGTAATTTAAATCAGGTGCAACCACTCAGTCGCAAAGCCTCAGAAAATGGCTACTCTGTCAGTTCAATCATGCCACCGCGCATGATGTTGACACGGGCGCGAAAAATGTTGCCCCACGGGTCCTCGCGTTCAGGCCCGTAATAATCACCATGTACATTGAGACCAATGCTGAAAATACCCTCACCCAAATACTGACTCAACGTAAACTGCAACAAGTCCTCTGGCCACAATTGGTGATCGTATCGCGTATCCGGAATACAGTCCAAGCCTTCATTGTAAACCCAAGGCTGATTGCTGTTGTTGGTCATTCGAACCGCCATACGCTCTTCAATCATGTCTGGTACTGGACCAGCGAAGTCCCACGAGAAGTACAGTCCATCTGAGGCATAGCCTTGATACTGATGGTGCATGTGATCGGTTTCTGGGGTCTCGATGATGATATCGGGGCCAAAGGCCAGTACCGCTTCAATGTATGCCGCTGGAACGGCCGATTGATCATTACCATTGCCATTGGATTCTGGAATTTCGAGATCGAATATTTCACCAAAGGGAAAGGTTTCCTGACGACAATCCGCCATTTCGTATCGAATCATCCCGTCTTCAGCCCGCACTTTCTGTAAGGTAATCGTCCGTTCAAGACTGTGTAAGTACAACACATCGGGTCCAGATAGGTCGCCTGAAATGAACCAGTCATCGGGTTGCGAGCCACCACCGTTGCCACCAGTACCGCCATTGTTTCCGTTGCCACCATTGCCACCATTTGGGTCACCTTGTGGGCGTTCTTCTCGATGAAACACACATTGACCTGGCTCTTCTGGTCGTTCCGGAGGAGGACCTTGATTGGGGTCTTCTTCACGAGGCTGATAATGTCGACGCTGAAAGGCCACTTCAATTTGGCACCGTGTCAACTGTTCTCCCCAACCCATGTGCTGTATGGCAGCATCCAACCGCAAGTTTGGAACAATATCGTTGGGGTCAATATCGTTAGGATCAATCTGTTGATTGTCTTCAAAAGTATTCTCACCTTCGGTATCACCATCGCCTTCAACTTCGGTTTCCAAAAAAGTTTCATCTGGATCTTCTTCGAGGTTGGAACGCTTGGGGTCCAACAGTTGGTAATCAGGCATACAAGCCAAGGTACTCAGCCACAACAAATTCATCCACATCATAGGTACAATCTACACAATCAATACCCAATCGCAACGAATACGCCCACAGTTTTACAGATGGTGACATTCTACAGAACTGTACTGCAGATCGAATTTTCTAAGAAGAGAAATAGTGCCAATTTCAGTTCAAAACTCTCCAAACACACCCACAGCACCCATAATTCCATCCAGCCCATCTAGAGAAATCACATCCCCCACAGAGACAAATCCAGCACTGGTCGCTTCAAGTTTGTGCAAGGCAGTATTGGCGGGAACATACAAGTGGTTTCCTTGATGCACAATCGTTGATGGCAGAGGCAATCCAACCACCGAAGACAAACTTTGTCTAGACACTTGATACTGCAACAGTTCATTGCCATACCCAGATGAAATGAGCGCCCAATCCCCTACGATGACCATGCTGACAGGGTCATTCACCTCAAACTCATGCAACTTGCTCAGCACATTCCCATCCCAAACGCTGTGAGACACTCGAGTTGGTGTGGCGCTGAACTCATTGTTGTCTCCAACCAAAATATTGCGTCCGTCACTTGCCAACGAAGAAAAAATCGACTCATCATCGTCAAATGCCATGCCTCGAGCCAATATGGCGTCGTACTCATTAGCAAAAATGGACAGTTGGTATGGTTGCTCTTCTACTTCACGACTGAGATAGACCCAATCGTCTCCAATTGGTCGAACACCATAGCCATTCTTACTCGAAAACACACGTTCTGTATCAGAGATGGCTCCAGTTTCACAGTCAATCGTTGCTCGAAACAACCCACCACCGTTGTTGGGCCAATTGACGTCGGTTATCCAAAGTTGTCCGCGCTCTGCGTCCAACCATACATCGCTAGCGTACACGTCTTGCCCAATGACTCGAGGCGTAAATGCGGATTCGATGACAGAGATCGTCCCATCCATATACTGAAAAATGCCAATCGTGCCATCGGTTTGCGCCACAACGCCCCACGAGCCATCTGGAGACACTTGTATTTGACCAGAAGTTGCTCGCCCCATCTCAAATGTACTGAGCGAACCATTGCTGGATTGTAAATGCCACAGATTTACCTGATTCCCATCATCGTCATAGGGCGTTGAATATACGACGTAGGGTTCGGTTGGAGGATTGGAAAAGCAAGCACCATCTTCATTCTCATTTGAACTTTCTGCAGTATCTTCCGTTGACACCTCTGTATCCTGCGTCTCTTGAATACCAGAATCCACCCCATTTTTTGAACTTTGACACGCCAGCAAGAACAACAACATTCACCACCTCACACTGCCCTCCCTTGAATGAGAGGGATTTCGTATTCTTTGAACTACCACATGAAATGGGCAAATGCCATCAACCAACACAAAATTTATACCCATGTGTCACAGTGACCTCACCAATGAGGCAATCAAGATAAAATGTATGGGTTGCTCTTCGATTGTCATACAATACAAGGAGCCTTTTTACGGTTCATTGCCTTCCCTACAATGTTCGGCTACATCACTACATCAACCTTGCTATGAGAACGATATGCTACTTGCACTCCTTATCGCCTGCTCTTCTTCAGATTCACAACAAGAATCTATACATGACAATACCAATCAACAACTTCCCTTACGCGAATCCAAAGGGGTCGGTGGTTCGATATTTCTAGGCAAGTGTTCAGCATCTGGGAACAGTCAAGTCAATACTTTGGATGCAATATTCGATCGCGTAGGCAGTACCAATTGCAAAGAAGTCTACGATTATTTGTCCACCACCAAAACCCTTGACCTCTCGAATCATCCGATTCCTTTCTCTGATATTTCTTTGTTGGCAGAATTCACACAAATTGAAGAACTCTATCTCAGTGACAGTCGCGTTGCAGACTTAAGTCCCTTGTCTGGGTATACCAAGCTTCGAAAACTCTATATAGAACATTGTGCCAGTGTCCAAAATCTCAGTCCACTGTCTCAACTGTCCTCGCTTGAAGAATTGTTGGTGGATTACAGTTCGGTATCTGATCTCTCTCCCCTCAAAGACCTCTCAAATCTCAAACGGTTGGGCTTGCGCAACACCAGTATTCGATCTTTAGAAGATATCTCTATGCTGACGGCTCTCACATCTCTCGAAGTGTCCGGCACGACTGTTGAATCCTTAGAACCATTGACCAATCTCAACAAACTACAAATTCTCAGTCTGCGAGAAACAGACGTTGCGGACTTACAACCGTTGGCTACACACACCGATTTATTTTTCTTGGACTTAAAGGATACACGCGTCAAAGACATTTCGCCACTCAAAGGTCTGTCCAATCTCAAAGTTCTGGATATTGGAAGCACCAACGTCACCGATCTCAATCCCATAAAAGAACTTGATGCTTTGCTCGAGTTGAATGTTCAATCCACCAATATCGATGCTTCAGGGTGTTCAGCATTCTCAAAAGTCGTTCAAGGATGTACAGCATTGAACAACGACACCATCTTGCGTTTGTGCAACAACCCAGATGAATTCGTCTTTGCTACCCAAGTATCCATGCGATCTTTGAAACGAGACCTCAAAGAAAAAGACTGTACAGCCTTAAAAGACAAGATTGACAAACAAACTGCATTCTCTTCGAGTGAGCCCTATCCAGACCCACGAGTCTTCGAACATTTCCCTTCGTTGAAAAAAATTGACGTTCCAGTGGTGCCTATCTTTGAAGAGTATTGTCCTGAGAATTCTTCGAAAGCACTCAAGGCATTGTGTGAACGCAAATCCGATTCAATGGAAACACGGGCAAATGAGATAAAGGAGTCTTTCTTAGAGCATTGCTCCACGGCAAATGAAAGCACGGCTGTTACCTACACTGCCTTGAAAACCAAAGCGGGTACGAAATCCTGCGAAGACTTGTGGACCCACTTGGCGTTTACTGAGCGTCTAACTCTACAGAAAGCCAATCTGACCAATGTTGAGCCACTTGGCTACTTGCCAAACATCCAAGAACTTTCGGTTGACTACAATGACATTCGTGATTTGTCTCCCTTGTCAAAATTGGACAGTCTTCAAATCCTCTGGATCGATGACAACAACATTGAGAATCTCACCCCCCTCAAAAATCTCTCCTTGCTGTGGTTGAGCGCCGGCGACAATTCCATCAAGGAAATTTCGGCACTTCAGAACGCCACACAATTGCACCGTTTATGGTTGGGAGGCAATGAAATTGCCGATATCTCTCCCTTGAAAAAACTCACTGGATTGGACAAACTTCACTTGGCAATCAATGAGATTGAAGATGTCTCTCCCATTGCAAACATGACGGATCTTTCCGCACTATACTTGGGGTACAACAACATATCCAACATCGAAGTATTGGGGCGCTTGCAAAGTCTACGCATTCTCAGTGGCGGTCTGGATCACGAAGAGTCTCCACTGGAAATGCAGCGCTGGTTTCTACAGGGAAACCCCATCGACAGAAACACCTGTCCAACCGACAATGCCCCCACAGCAGTTCGCTTATTCTGTTCGCAGTATCAGTAGGATCGATGAGATGAAGAAAACACACTCTGTTTGGATTCGCTGGATATTTCGACCATTGCTGTCTTTGATACTCTTAGAGGTTGGCTTGTCCTTTGTGTCTGTTCCTGACTGGTGGGAGACAGCCATCTTCAAAGATTATCTGTATTCTTCTAGAATCAAGAAACGGTTTCAACCCATTGAATACAACTCTTTGGGCTATCGAGATACAGAATGGAACGCGAACGCCAAAAGCATTGCTTTTCTCGGTGACTCAAGGACCTTTGGACTTTTCGTCCCACGTGAACAGACCTATGTCGAACAAATAGAGGTCATGAGTGATTGGCAGGGTCTCAACTTGGGCATTCCAGGTGCCACAACATTTGAGGCTTTGGACAGCATGGTTCCAGATGCCATTGCTTATTCCCCGTC
This sequence comes from uncultured Myxococcota bacterium, assembly GCA_965661985.1. Taxonomy (GTDB): domain Bacteria; phylum Myxococcota_A; class UBA796; order UBA796; family UBA796; genus CAJWHX01. The sequence goes on from CBFIFY010000004.1 coordinate 132,134, forward strand.
CGCATCAGTAGTCTGTTTAGATATCAACAGCAGCCTACTTGGCTACATTCCAAGAACCAATGCCAATCGGCGCAGTGACTTTGTGGGCAACTTGGTTCGTTCATTTAATACTTGGATGATGATTGAAAGTGCCTACCATTCTTTGTTTTCCGAACGTGTACAAATCATACCACTAGAAGAATATGGTCAACAACTGGATCAAGTCTTCGAACAACTGAGTCAGGCTGGTGTGACTCAGCAGGTGCTGTTGGTTGGATATACACCGTTGAAAGATTATCCTGACTTATACACACAGGAAATCTACAACCAGTACCGCGAGAAATCTCGAGAAGTTGCCCGCAAGAAAAATATCCCAATCATTGAGTTCACCGATGCTTTACAAGGACTTTCGGAAGATCAAGCCTATGTTGGAGAACACAAAATTCATTTATCGGCGCAAGGTCATCGGCGCATCGCCAGTGCAGTACTCAAGGTTCTCAACAGCAAGCGACGACAACGATGATTGCCAAGCTTAAATATGCCTTCATTGGTGTCTGTCTCTTGGTCGGAGCTGAGATTGTCGCACGACAAATGGAACGAGGTGACGCAAACGATGCCTTGTTCAATTATTTCTTTTACGATGAACAGTTGTTGCGCAAAGACATGATTCAACAAGGTGGAATCTTTGAGCATGGCCGTCAAGTTCGACTGAACAGCAGAGGATTTCGAGATTCCAAACCGTGGCCCCCCAACCCGGATGACAATAAAAAACGCATTGTTCTAGGTGGTGCAGGACATGGATTCGGTGAAAACATCGGCGATGGCTTCATTTACGCCCATCTGTTGGAAGGCGCTCTCAAACGAAAGAACAATTCTGTGGAGGTCTACAACTTATCGGTTCAAGGCTCCACCATCTTATTTTTTGAACGTGCGTTGCTCGATGAAGTCATTGCCGTGAAACCAGATGTGGTCATCCTCACATACACTGGTTTCAACGAGGCTCTCTATTCTTTTCTGCCCGAAAGAGAGGTTCTATTCCCCCACAACAAAGTCTACAATATGGCGATGAGCAGTGCCCTTGTTCGACGCATTCACTTGTGGCTGCTTGCTGAATCCACCAAAGTCAACCGCGTCACACCCGATGAAATGATAGCCTCCTATGAACGCATTGTATCCACCCTTCGAGAACAACGCATAGAAATCATGCTGTTGCAACAGGTTGTAATCCACCCTGATATTGAAGGTCTATGGGCGCTGTCAGAGATGAAGCGCTATCGACCACGGATTGAGCAATTTGCCAAAGAGAAACGCATTCCATTGGCGGACCCCCTTCCCTTTTGTCATGTGCTGGAACAGTGCTTTGAGCGCTATGAATGGTACTCTGGGGATGGTCATCGAGCGGCAGCGCGTTCACTTGAACCCCATCACTCTTTTCTCTTGGGCAAGTAAGCACATCCTACTATGACCTACTATGACCTCTGATCCTCTAGAGCAATCAACGACAAAGGACTGAATCCTGTTGAGAATTCAGCCCCTTTGAAACCCCTACCGTAATTACAGAAACAGGGGTGAACGTTGAATCAGTGAAGCGTTAACGATTGATTTCCACAACGATTTTGTTGTCTTGTGGCTGTCCAAGATCTTTAACAGAACCATCTGCCCAATGGACCTTCACGTTGTTCAATGTCGCACCCTCAGGAATACCGAAGAACGCATTTGGCTCTGCCTGTACAGCACCATTGACCGAACGCACTTCACGTGTCACAGTATAACTTCCATCATTGCCAGAGAACACTGCAACCACTTTGGCACCCAACGGAGAACGCGTTCCCGAGAAGGATACTTCCAAAGAACCTCTTTGAGAGGTGTTTTCCAACAAGATCACAGGATCGTATGTGTTGCCAATTGCGGGATCCGTATTGCGCAACACCAAATCTTGTGTACCGTTGTTGTCAATGTCCATTGGTGCCACGATGTAGCCATCTTCAGCACAATCTGCACCTTCTAGGTATCCAACCTCGGTAAATGTGCCATCACCATTGTTGCGGTACAAACGGTTGCGCTGATCGCCACCCAAAGAGAATGAGTAAGCATCCCCTGCATCCTTGTCCTTGTGTCGTCGCAACATGCGCAAGATTGGATTGGCTTGCTCTTCTTCACGTACAGCAGGCGCAAAGTTGCTACCACCGTGAACGTCGTTTTCAAAGTCCAATTTCAAGGTTTCCAAATCTTCCAAGCCTTGTGGTTCATTGGATCGGAACTCTCCACGGTCACGGATGCCTGTGTGCAACGGATCAGCGTGGGCAGCCAATTCAGAACGGAAGAACAAACTGTCCAATTGCTCATCCCCATTGGTCCACAACCCATTTGGCAAATAGTAGTCCAACAAACCGTCGTGGTTGAAGTCCACCCATTCTCCTGCAGAAGCGGCTTCTCCAGTCCAAGACAACCCAGACTTTTCAGTCACGTCAACAAAGGTGCCATCACCTTGATTTTCATAGAGAAGGATGCCTGTGTAATTCTGCTGTAATTCAGAGAAATTTGCACTGTAACGATCATCATGGAACTTGACATTTTCAGCCATGTTGAACAAACGCTCTCCGGCCGTCAAAGTTACGTTGCTTGCGATAATGTCCAAATGACCATCGTTGTTGAAGTCACCAGTGGTCATTCCCATACTCATACCAGACATCTTCAGTCCCATAGACTCAGACGTTTCTTTGAACCGACCAGAATTGTCTCGCTGATAGATTGGGTTGATGCGACCCGAATCATCCACAATGATGATCTCTGGTTTGCCATCGCCGTTCAAGTCTGATGCAAGAGAAGCGTGTGCATACACACCGTTGTCGTTGACCAAACCAAAAGACACATCCAATTCTTCAAAAGTCCAATCACCTTTGTTGTACCAAATACCTTGTGAGTGTAAATCCTCAGGGCGTTCACGATTGTAAATGCCACTGGTGAAGTCACGCAATCCAGGGAAGCCGATGTAAATGTCAGTATGTCCGTCACCATTAAAATCAGACAGAGTCAGCGGCATCGCACGATCGTACTTACGCGTTCTTGGAAGTAGGTTCAAATGACGCTTGAAAGTGGCTTTTCCTTCGCTGCCAATGTTCTCATATGCAACGAAATCACCAAGTTGATCTTGTCCTTGTTCTACGAACCGTAAAAATACGATGTCTTTGTCCCCATCGTTGTCAATGTCGTCTACAGCAGCAGACTTTACCGAACCTTCTTCAAGAATGCCGTACTCTTTGGTCACGTCAACAAAAGAAGAACCTGTATTCTTCAAGATTTGCACAGGACCGTGGTGTCCAACGATCATGTCCTTCATCCCATCATTGTCCAAATCTGCCACCACCAATGCGTAACCACCACGACGAATAGCCTCTTTTCGATCGGAGACTGGAAGTTCATCCAGTTTCCACTTGTCTGTTGCATTGATGAAGGTTGGTGCGCGGGTAGACATCAGACGCTCGCCCGATGCAGTTTCCACATCTTGTAGACTCCAGCCATTGTCTGATTTCTCAAACACCATAGTCAGTTCAGCACGATCATTTACACGGTGGAATGTCGTTGTATCCTTGAGTTGACCTCTAAAGTCCATTCGAACAGCCAACGTCAACAACTGTTGGTTGCCCGTTTTCTCCAAACTGGCATCGAAAATGTCCCATTGAAAAGCATCTACAGAGTCAAAATTTTGTACAAACTCAGCAAATGTTCCACCTTGACCACCAACCGAGACTTCAACAGCATTTTTGTAAATGTCTTCTTTTAAGTCTTCCAAACCGTCCGTTCCACTAGGCAATGTTGACCACTGGAGACTCGCCACATTGATGGTTCCCGCCAAAAATGCAGTGATCGCATCGGCAGAGGGGACTACCTCTTGTTGCATCAATCGCTCAAACGGGAGGAAGAAATCCTTTTCAACGTCCAAAACGGCATCTTCGATATGGTTCAAGTCCTTGTATACACGTTCGTTTGCAACCAGTTCATTCATGGACTGCAAATACTCATTTGCCCACTCTTGTTCAGAACTTTCAATACTCTCTGCACTCTCTGCATTGGCATTGTTTGCCTGTTTGTCAACGGATGAGGTGTCTGTGCTTTCATTGGAACAACCCAACACCAAAAACGGAAGTAAAAAACGAGTCATAAGGGCACCCTGTAAGTGTGAATCTAGATATACTAGAATAATAGCATATTTTTTGTTGACAGTACAGAAAATCACTGTGATGGAAGAATTCTGCCACTGTCCCAAGTACCTGTTTCAATGAAGATTTCTCAAATTCATCAATTCAGCAACACAATCCGAGAGCATACTTTCAATGTAGCAATCGCAACACATTGAATACATGTACAATTGTAGATACACAAGAAAGAACATCAACATTTGGAGGATTGAATGGTACTTTTGAGTTTATTGTTGGCGTGTGGTGAAAAAGAAACGAACAACGATACGGCGCCAGCGACTGATACGGCAACGACGGATACAGGTACAACGGAAGATACCGACACACAAAACGATACCGACAATACCGAAGATACAGAAAACGAGGATACAGAAATCGAGGACACAGAAGAAACCGATACCAGCGACACTAACGATACCGAAGATACAGATGAAGACCCACAGTGGTTTGAAGCGGGCGTTTATACAGGCTCCTACACCTGCTATGACGGATTCGACCCATCGTATGGCATCCCCATGATCGACGTCAAAAGTACAGGCAACGTCTCAGAAATTGAAGTATTAAACACGTCCGAACAGTTGACTTGGATGTGCTCCATTACAGAAGCGCTGAACAGTACCGATACTGAATGGGGTGTGTCTTGTACTGGGGAGAACAGCGAACTTTTTAGCAGTGCAACAGTCTATTCCCAAGGCTTTGCAATAGATATGAACATTTTGTTTAACCATGGTCCCAATGGCTATGATATTTGCAGCGCTACTTTCCAATAGGCTTTGCGCTTGCCAATAGCAATGACACAAGATCGTCATAGGTCATCAAACTCAACTTGTCGATAGATGTAAAAAAGGCACTGGGCTCCAGGCTTAGGGTATCAACGCTTCGGCAACACGCTGTCCCTTTTCTTTCTTGCCCTCAACGGTGAGGTGAATTGGATCAGCAAACCATTCATCCTTCCACTGTTGGGTGTGCAACTCTATCAACCCCCACCCTTCTTCTTTCGCCCACGTTGCGGTGTATGCGTTCATTTTGTCAAAAACCACATTGCCAACCTGCTCAGAACTGTCACGTGGCATCGTCACCACCCAAAACTCAGCCCCCTTGGCCGTCGACAATGTGGCCATGTACTCTAGGTTGCGTTTGAATGTGTCAATGTTTGGTTTGGGATCGTTTCCAACATAGACATTTTTGGTCGACAAATAATTAAGGGTATACCGAGTTGATTCCATGCCTCGCACCCAAATACTTCCGTAGACATATAGAGAACTGATGTCCATGAGGACACTGTCCACCACCCAAGTCAAATCTGTTCGAACTCGAAGAGCCCCCAGTTCATTTCGATCCATGGGAATCGGTCTTCTGTAATGCGCATAATCTGGACGAAACTGTTGAGCCATCAACGGCGCAGCATCGTTGTTGGTGTGGTGCACCAAAACATAGTCTGGCGAAAAGTCCAACCCCAAAAACATGAGGGTACTGAGACTCTCGGCAGATGTCCAAGCCTCGACACCAAAATTCAACACCTCGACCTTCATACCCTTCTCTTCGAGCGTTCGCTCCAACCAGTAGGGCCACGAATTTTGACCGGCTGTTGTACTGCCCCCCAAACAGACAATCCGAATGGTGTCTTTGGGCTTTTCAAGGGGCAATTCTTCAAAGTTGAAGCCCCAACTGTTCACATCCGAGCGCAGTGTATTGTGGGTGTAGACAAAATAGGGATGGGGCTCGATCATCGTTTCACTGTCGAGTTCAGGAGCATTGCGCTCTCGGTGCTCTGACACCATCCGACCCAGATTCGAGTCAATGAGCAAGTATCCGCGAAACAAAAGGTCCGCACCCACCATCAACGCAATCGACATGAGTAGTCCATACAATATTTTTCGTCGAGTGCTCAACATTGTGCTCAAAACCTCTGGTATTCATTCTATTTGTATCTTTATTCTACAATGAGGACGAACACCATGGAGATTGATTTTTGATCACGATGTGTTCATGGTTTGGATGTTTGAATGTATGGATGTCAAACTTTACACATACAGTCTCTTGGGACACGGTTGGTGACTCTGGCTTTGTCTGAACGGGAGTGGGCATTGTAAAAACAAAATTGACGACTGACGATGGGACTTGAATCCTCTAATTCTCGCCAATGTTCTCGCAAAATACCTAAAACCATCAAATGAAGCGCAACACCACTACGGCACAATGACATCCCTTCATTCAGTGATTTGAATATTGGGGCGTTGTGCTTCTAATTGTCGCAACACTTGTAGATGTGGATATAAATCAGGCTCCTCATCCGCAGTAGCAGTCATGATGCTTTGTGAAATCCAAATGGTCTCTAATTTTGGAAATCCCGACAACAAGGGTGTGTAATCTGTCACTTCATAACACCAAATCAAATTGAGGTATTTCAACTCTGGAAACCCTTGAAGTGGTTCCAGAGTATTTATAGAAGTGTCATCAACTCCAATGTCGTGTAGCGTTGTCAAATGTGTGATCAATGAAAGATCATGAAATTTTTTCGATGCACAAAGGCTGAGGCTTCGAATATGAGGCATATTTTGCTGTAAAAATGAAAAGTCTAACAATTCATTCTCTACTACCCATAATTCTTCTATATTTCGTAAATTATTTCCCAAGTCGACTGTTCGAAGTTCGTAACATTCTTCGATCTGGAGACTTTGTAAATTAGAAAAGGCATTGTCTTGCCAAATAAGATGTGTAAACTCACCACCAAATGAAAGAGCTTGAACGTTTGGAAACAAACTGGGCAACTTGTCTACCAATGATTGGCTAAAGAAGTGACCATATACTTGTTGAATATTCCTTGACAGCTTCAGAAAACACTCAAAATCCGACATATCCGAATCCAGGGGCGAATCTACCAAATCTAAATGCAGTGTCGTAATATTCCAACACCCTTCAACATTGTGTTTCAAGAGTAAATTGAGTAGATAAATACTGTTGTATTCGCGATGCACTCCGAGAAACGTGATTATGCTTCGTCCCCATGTATGCTCTTCAATTTCTAGCTCTGAAAGATCGATTTCTAAAATATCAAGCATGTTGTCGATGGGTTCACCAAGACTTTCCAGTAAAGTCCACCCTTGCTTTACAAATGTAATATCAGTGGCATGAATCAAGGATTGTATTTTTCTTTCTCTAACATCATCTCTTCACTATATTCCTGTTCTTTGTATGAATGGATCACGACTTTTAACGCTCAATTTTTCACATCTAAAAGTATTTATCCAATCGATTTTATGCAACCCTCTCTATAAAGTAATACCTCTAATTAAAGAAACAATTATTCCCTACTTCGTCACCAAATACTCTTGTGAATGAGCACCTTACTGGAGATCGAGACATCACGCAAAAACGTTGGATTCTGTTTCGTAATTCGCATCGCATTATACAACCATCGGCAAGAAGAACCAGATTAACAAACCACCAATCACCACAGGTGTGGCCACAGCATCACGCGCCCCCCAACTCATTGATGGAAAGTGATCGGGTAGTATTTGGTCTAAAATTCCAGGTTTCTTTGGTTGGGCCAATGGTCGAAATGCCAGAGCTTTGTTGGCAAAAACATACATAAAACACCAGGTTTCGAACAGGAGTATGCCCACCAACGAAGACTTCCAAAACAGATTTTCATCGCGGTATACCTCAAAGATCGGTCCGCCAAAGGATACAAGCGAGAGAACAACCATCAGTACACCAGCGATGACCGGCCTTGTTTTGTCTTTCAGTTGCAGAACAGACATCCCGATGAATGCGAGCCCCAGCGCGATGATATCGACAAAGAAAACCTCAATAAAATAAAAGTTCGGATCTGTTTCCATCAGCCAAAGGGAGATGCCAATTTCAACCGGCGCAACCAATGTCAATATCAGAGCCTTTGAGAAGCGCCCAGGAAGCTCTGTCCACATTGCACTCAGAACCAAAAAGAGAACGGCAGGTATCAAACCCAGCACCTGAGCCAATGATCGATACTTAGGATAATGAGTGCATATCATCCACAAAGCGACAATGGGAACGATCAAAGTGTGAATGAGATAGATGTGAAGAAGCACTCTGGTGAGATCTTTGGTACGCTGTAGCATGATGGTCTTCTTTTTTGTAGTTTTATGCGACTTACAAAATAGAAGTTAACGAAATTTTCGATATTGATCGACCGACGTATTGGGTCATTGAAGAGGCTATTCATATAGCCTTCCCCTACTTCGTCGACAGAAAAGTTTAGCGACGACGCAGATCGAAGAATCACAAAAAACGTTGAATTATGTTTCGCAACTCGTATGACTACTCAGAAGATGCAATCATTAATGGAAACTATGTAGAGGATGAATTGATCGTACCCAAAAAGTGGAAAGAGTCGACTCATTCAAATTTACCCATTCATTCAAGAACTGATCATCATAAAATTTGGATGTTCAAACCAGATCAGCCAATCCGGTATGGACTGATAATATCTTCCCAAATCAATCAATGGTCTGGCATCAAGATGCCAATATAAGCTGATACTGAAGATAGACAGAATCCAAAAAATCCACCAGTGTTCTGTTAACGATTTGCTGCTCATACAAAAGTCTAACGTCTGAAGACTCTGATATGAAAGTATTTACTCGGAGGAATGAGCCTTTTGGTTACTGTTGAGATGCCAACTCGTCTTGCTGCTGTTGCAAATACAAAGACCAATCGTTGAATGGATCAGGAAGTGTAGCAGCCACCTCAGGACCCAAAGCTATCTCTTCATCACTGAGTAGACATGCTTCCAGAGCAACTCGGATGGGCTCTAAAATTTCTGGTTTCCCGATGAAAATGAGCTGCTGCAATCGATCTCCAAATCGAGGATCCCAGTTTTCTTGAATAAAAGCAATGGTTTCAGGATCTCTTGGCCATTGTTCTTCCGGAGTTCCTGCCCACC
>CBFIFY010000005.1:0-138613 GCA_965661985.1 uncultured Myxococcota bacterium
ACGCCAGTACACCGCCTTGCAAAGTCACATCGAGTTCAAGATCACAGTATTCCTCGCTGTCATCGATATTCTTAACTGAAGCCCACACAACTGAGTCTATCGACAATTCTTCCTTGAGGGTTGCAACCGTACGCCCCCACTTGGTATTCTTTGCTTTTCGGAGGACCTTGGCGATACGACTGAGGGCATCATTGTCGACTGTACATTGACCATTTCCATCTTCAATCACAATCCCAGCATCAGAATGCTCGACGACTTTTCCAAAAAACAAGTCCCCAACTTGTCGATCGCGCCTCTTTTCGAGTATCACCGACTGCTTTTGTCGAATCAAGTCTGTCGGTTCTACTCCTTCTAAAATACCACCTGTCTCAGACAAATGATGAACAAGTCCATATTGTGCATGACGCTGGATATCTTGGTCCAATGTGGTCACGATCGTTAGACCTGCAGTCGCGGGATTGTCAATATTGTATTCTTCCAAGATTTCCGAAAAAGGTGGCGACATCAAGCGACGCTTCACTTCATCCACAGCAGCGTTTGGACGATACTGAAAGACACCTCTTTGAAATGGCAGAGATTGCGTTGACACCTTGTCATGCAACTCTTGGGAAATGTGCCCTTCTGCGAGCATTCTACCCAACACATACTGCATCCTTTTCTGGGCTCGCTCCAGATTGAGGGTTCGATACTCCTCTACCGTCATCCCCTTTCGATAGGAACGAGAGACAAAAGGGTCATACAACCCAGGCCCCTGAAGCATACCTGCGATAAATGCACACTCTATCAAAGACAGGTCTTTGACTTGTTTGTTGAAATAGTGTCGTGCCGCAACCCCAAGACCGCGCCCATTGCCATTGACATGAAACTGATTGGCATAGAATTCTAATATCTCTTCTTTTTCAAAATGATATTCCAGTCGCAACGCATTCAATGCTTCCTCAGCCTTTGAGTTTAAAGACCGATCAGGACGATTGAACACGTTCTTGGCGGTCTGCTGGGTCAACGTAGAGCCACCAGAAACAATCCGTCCCGCTTTAATATTCGACAGCATAGCCCGTGAAATTCCAATGGGGTCCACACCAAAGTGGCTAAAGAAACGTTTGTCTTCAGCGGCAGTTATGGCCTGTACCCAATGTTCAGGAATCTCTTCGTAGGAAACGTAAATCCGATGTTGGTCACTGTAAAAGGAGTGCAACTGAGTTTTGCCGTCTCGATAGAGTACCGAAGATTCCTTTGACAAGGCAGTTAAAATATAGGACTTGTCGATGTGTTCACCGGGATTGAGAACCACATACTCTCGATATGCCCACCCCAGCCAAAGCGACACTACAAAGACCGTGATGCCACTTGCCACCAACAATCTTTTCAACCATAATTTTAGTTTTGTACGCATATTGCAACCTTATTTTGATTTGATGCTCTATACAACGTGGTCGCATTGGATAATGGACATTTTTTCATACAAAACATAGTTCATGTGAACCGATACATCCATCAATCTTCGATGTCGGCACACTCAACACAACGAAGGCTTTCTGGGCGAACCAACAATCTTCCAACTGGGATATCTTCACCACAATAGTGACACTCTCCAAAATCTGGATTGTCGATCTTCGCTAAGAGTGTTTTCAAGCGCATTAGCAACTTTCGAGCACGTTCATGTTGTGCCTGAGCGATGGCATGGTGCTGGACAGCATCCATTCTGGCCAACCTTCCCACCCTTGTTTGATCCAGTTCAAGCTGTTCACTGTCTGAGGCATCAGACAAGAGAAGTTGCTCATATTCTTCTATCTTTAACTGAAGTTGAACCTTAACGCGCGTTCGATCACTATCCGAGAGCACGATCTCTCCCTTCGCTTACGGATGTTTGGCGTTGTATCGGTCCACAACTGTTGTCGTGATATCAGTGACAGAGCTCGAACGATAAATCATACCACTCTCGGTGGTCTCCAAGATCAAATCGTACTTTTTCTCTGCCCCCACTTCCTCAGCAATGTCGCGCATCTTTTCGATCAACCCTTCCATCTTTTGGGTATAAATCTGTTGAAATTCCATCTCGGCATTGTAGGCCGCTTGCTGGGCTTGCATTTGAAGTTGATACAGTTCCTGCTCTTTTTCAGCACGTGCCTGATCGGACAGCAAAGCTTGCTGCTGTTGATACTGCTGCATTTGATTTTGAAGTTGCATCTGAAGCTGTTGAACCTCACCCTGTTTTTGATTCATCAGGGTATTGAGTTCAGTCTCTGTTCGTTTGCCTTCTTCGACCATCGTCAATGCTTTTTGAAAGTCTACTGTTGCAATACCGGCTGCCCAAGCAGGCAAAGACATCATCATTCCAAACAAAATTCCAAGCAGTTGCATCTTTCTCATTGTCTCATCCTTAAATATATTGAATCATACAGTGGAACCTTTTATCTCAGATCACAAAGTCTGTCGACCTGTGTCTATGAGACACCTTTGTAAACAACGATATTCCACACCAAAGGTATATGGGATCTACTTCTCAATCGAAGTTTTGTAAGCCTCACTCAGCCCACAGATTCAACGACACAGAATACAACCCCTCTGGCCACTCATCGTAAAAATCGTAAATCTTTTGAGAATCCAACACTTGAATGGAGATGTCGCCAAACGGACCCGCATCGGCACCCGCTCCACCAGCAAGGTCGGCGAGATCAATGGAAGCTGCTCCACCAAGCAGGCCAATTAAACTCGACAAAGAACGCCCAAAGCCTTCAATTACAGCATCTTCATCATATCCACTGGCGCCATAGTATAAGATGGCCCCTTCCCCAATCTCAAAATCAAACCCAAGTTTGCTTCCGTCGGTCACCTTCAAACCGACTTCTCCCACCACATTCATGACCAGCCAATCAGAACAACCTGAACCAGTGTCCACACCGATGGTTACGTCCATGTCTGCCAGATAGAGTTTGGCGAGTGGGTCAAGCCCTTCTTTCATTCGAAGCAAAGCCAGTTCGCCAGGTTGTAAGGCTAAGCACCATCCAGTGGCATTTGTGGGAATCTGGGAACCACCATCCAACGTAGAGACCACATTTCCTATGATATTTCCAGCAAATCCACTCAAATCCAAATCCTGATTGAGAAGCGGCAACACTTGTCCGAGAACCAATTCATCCAACACCGCTTCATGAAGCGCCACTGCCAACTGCGCGTCTGGATGTGCATCTTCAATCGTTGGGATTGGAACATAAGAGCCGTCTGTAGAGAGCGTGTCACCAACGGATAGGGACATCTCCAATGCCACCCCATCCAAATCACCGTAGAGTTCATCCAGTCCAATGGCCAAGGGCTCTCCCATCAAATCCGTTTCAAAAGCCAATGGACCACCCAAGTCCAATGTTCCGATCTGCGTCAACAATTGTTCCAACAAATTTTCAGCTATCGGCTCCAAAATCCACTGTGAGCCATTTTGTAATATCCATTCCAACACAGAAGCATTGTTGCCATCAAACACAAATTGTGGATTCTGCATCGTCAAGTCTGCATCGTACAAAGACAAGGTCAATGTGCCGTCAGATTCCAAAATTGGATCTGCCGTTGCACCGATTCCAATTTGCTCAATTTGAATGACAATCGGCAAACTCCCCGCGCCCAAGTTTGGATCATTCCACCACACTTCATATTCCAAACCGACGTTGTTCAGCATAAAATCCACACCGACACCCGCTCGTACAGGACTCAATGCAATTTCTGTTGGGTCTTGAAGCATGCCAACTGGGGTCAGTCCCCAAGTGCCATTGTCAATGGTTGGGAGCTGACTACCGATGGAGTCTAACCACCCAGTCGCATCAATTTGTGCACCCAAGAACTTCCCCAATGCATCCATGCCGTTCGGAAGTAAACGCCCCGCCAATCCACCTGGCCAAGTATCGACAGGATCATTACCTGCGAAAACAGGGATTCTCTCTCTCAGTTCCCCATCGGGTACAGTGACATCGACCACCGCATAGTCCTTTTGAAACCCCACAGCCGAGATAAATGTCCCATCTTCGTTCACAGAAATTGGTGCACCTTGCAAATATACGGTAGCGGTTGCGGGTTCGACTCGACCGCTGACCGGAACAGGACCATCTTGATAAAACGCTCCGTATTGAGGAGCATCAATGGTCAAACTATACGAAACCGTTTCTTCGTCCCCCCCCTCAACCGTTTTGTTTTCAAAGAGGGCTTTGCCAGATTTACACCCAACGCCTAGGCTCAACAAACCAGCACTCAACAACACCCGAATCATAAACTCCCCCACACAAGATTACCCTCGATCGTACCCACCATGTGTACGACAGCGGATCGAAGGTTCAATATACCATACGAATCTCTCTTTAGACCAGTCTGTATCGAACACACTAGAAAAGATACGCTTATTTCAATTGTAACCCAAATCAAAAGACAAATACAGTTCTTTTTATAACATATGAAATATAAACTAGTGATTGTGAACCTCGAGACAATTCAAACCATAAACAATTAAGGATGGTACAAATACACAATACTCGTTACGCAATTGACACGTTTTATATGAGGACCTGTTTATGCCATACATTGAATGCATCAACACCAAAACTGACGCTCGAAAATATTTTGCCATCACAAAACCCATCATCAGCATCGGTAGCAAGTCTGGAAACGATATTCTGTTGACCACAGGAGACGTTGGAAACCACCATGCTCGCATCGTGAAACGTGGCGAAAAGTTTACCATTCAACTGCTCGATATGAAACGTCCATTCTTCATCAACGGTCGCAGTTTTCGTTCTTCCCCTCTAAAAATGGACGATAAAATCGACCTTTCCTTCTTTACCCTCTACCTCAGAGATGGTGCAATTCCCAACGATGACTCCGAACGACAAAAGGATCTCAAAACACTTCAAGAACTCGTCGCCTTCTCTGCTGCATTGATGGAACAAAGTGACCCTCAAGCCCTTTTTGAGCAATTGTTGGAAGCCATCGTTGGACTCACTCAAGCGGAAAAAGGATTCTTGATCGTTTTGACCAAAGGGGACTATACCGTCGCCGCAACACACAACATCGACAGCAACAATTCCAATCAACTTGGAATTTCAGACACCATCATTCAAAAGGTCGTCAACAGCAAAGAGCCACTGGTCATCAACAACGCTTTGAACAATACCAATTACTCTTCTGCCCAAAGCGTGGTGGATTTGAAATTGAGTTCTGTGATGTGTGTGCCTCTCATTGTCCGTGGGGAGTTGCTCGGCGTGATCTACTTGGGAAATGATTCCATTACAGGGTTGTTTACCGAAGACGATCTACGCCTGCTTCAAGTTTGGGCAGCACAAGCGGCTGGTATTCTTCATACTTCCTTGCTACTCAACGAATTAAAGACGGACAACAAAGCCCTGCGTCAAGCCCTCAGCGCCCAACAACCTTCCAGTAGCATCATCGGCTCTTCGCAACCTATGGTGCGTCTAATGAAACAAATTGCCAAACTCGCCCCGACGGAATTGAGTGTACTTGTGCTGGGTGAGACTGGAACCGGAAAAGAGATGGTCGCAAAGGCCCTACATGAACAGAGTCCACGCAATCAAGGTCCTTTCATGTCTATTAATTGCGGCGCCATTCCCGAAAATCTACTGGAAAGTGAACTCTTTGGTCATGCCAAAGGTGCATTTACTGGCGCACATGCTGACAAGATTGGCAAATTTGAAGCCGCAAACGGTGGTACACTGTTTTTGGATGAAATCGGTGAAATGCCGATGAGTTTGCAAGTCAAACTGCTTCGGGTCTTACAAGAACGTACCATTGAGCGCGTCGGAGAAATCGAACCCCGTCCGTTGGATGTACGAATATTATCTGCAACCAATAAACATCTCGAAGATGAAATTGCCAATGGCAATTTTCGCGAAGACCTCTTTTATCGTCTCAACGAAGTCTGCTTTGAACTTCCTCCATTGAGAGAGCGTGGGTCTGACGTATATGAACTCGCCAAGTTCTTCGTCACAAAGTACGCTACCCAATATGGCTTAGAAGCAAAACCCTTCACCAAGCAAGCCGTAGAAGCCATGACTGCGTATCACTGGGCTGGAAATGTTCGACAATTGGAATCGCGCATTAAAAAAGCACTTGCCCTCAGTGAAGGTGAGGACATCACCGCCGAAGACCTAGGGCTTGTCGTATCTGCGAATGATAGCCTTCAAACGCTGGATGCCGCGGTAGATGAATTCAAACTTGAATATGTTCGCCAAGCCCTCGACATCAACAATTGGAACAAAACGCACACCGCCAAAGTCTTGGATGTCGATCCCCGAACGGTTTTTCGATATGCTGAGCGACTAAAAGATCAATAGCGGTCAAAGTCCATACATAGAAACCAAAAACAAAGGAATTCAAGGATGTTGACAATTGGTCTTACTGGTGGCATTGCCTGTGGAAAATCAACGGTTTCAAACTGTATTGCAGATTTGGGTGTCCCTACGTTGGATGCAGATGTTGTTGCACGTGAGATTGTGGCTCCAAATTCAAGTGGTTTGGCAGAAATTGTACAACGTTTTGGAACGAAAATATTGTTGTCCAATGGTGAACTGAACCGTCCAGCACTTCGAAACATTATCCTAAGCGATACCCAAGCCAAAAGTGACCTAGAAGCCATCACCCACCCACGAATCTTTATGGCAATGAAGTCTTGGCAAGAACAGCAAGCCACCCACGGCCACAAAGCCTGCGTTGTAGAAGCCGCGTTGATGGTAGAAACGGGGTCTTACAAACTGTATGATGGATTGATTGTTGCTACGTGCTCTAGAGCAAACCAACTGTCTCGCTTGATGGAACGCAATGACTTATCACCAGAAGAAGCTACGCGCTGGATAAACAGCCAACTCCCCCTTGCAGAAAAAGAGCGACTGGCTGATTGGGTGATTCACAACGACGGAACTCTGGAGGAACTTCGAGACTCTGTTCGTGCTGGCTGGGCATCTTTTATCGATTCAATTTAGCGAATATTCACTATTTAAGAATACTCAACAAGGGACACCACCGGCGTATCTCCCAAGAGGCTTTGCCCATTTAAGAAGGTCAAGTTGATAACGACGGCGCAACCGACTACAACACCACCCACTTCTTCTACAAGTTTCTTGGATGCCGCCAATGTCCCACCAGTAGCCAATAGGTCGTCAATGATGACCACCCTCTGTCCGGGACGAATCCCATCAGCATGCATCTCTAGAGTGCCAGAACCATATTCTAAGGTATACTCGGTGCGAACCACATCGGCTGGCAACTTCCCTGGTTTTCGAATCGGTACAAAGGCAGCATCCAAGTCTAAGGCGAGTGGCGTACCAAAAATAAACCCACGAGATTCAATCCCGACAACCACATCAATTTTTTGTTCGGCGTAGGTTTCTTTGAAGGCAGCCGCAATAGAACGCATCAAAGCAGGCTGTGCCAAGACTGGGGTGATGTCTTTGTATTGAATTCCGGGTTTGGGAAAGTCTGGTACGTTGCGAATGGTAGCGTCAATTTGTTCTGAAAGCGTCATTCTCTTTGCCTCGCAGGTGAAATTTTTTCGATGTTGGAATATAATGAAAACGCCTTCAATTGGCGAATCTCGACACCACAGATTTTTGGATGCCACAATGACTACTGAGCACACAACCCTTTCACAAACTTTGACAGACTTCGTTGAAAGCCTCGACGGCAAAGATTGCACCATCGGTGAACTGAGTGAAGCTTTTGGCGAGAAAGGATTTGGCATGTTGTTGTTGCTGTTGGCTTTTCCCGCGGCTCTTCCGATTCCAGCGCCAGGATATGCAACGCCTTTTGGGATTATGATGATCGTATTGGGGTCACAAATGCTTCGTGGGTATCAAACGCCTCAACTGCCAGAAAAAATGAAAAGCAAAGTCTTAAAGTACAGTCTGCTTGACTTTTCATTGAAAAACGGTGCTTCCTTGTTTCGATTTGTCGAGTTTATTGTGCGTCCGAGACTCGAACAGCAAGTGACCAGTTTGTACCGCATTATGGGGCTGATCATTATTTTGATGGCCGCATTCATGACCTTGCCCATTCCATTGACCAACACCGCCCCCTCCTTCGTCATTTTTGTAATGGCAGCGAGTTTGCTGGAAAAAGACGGACTCAGTTTGATTGCGGGGATTGTGTTGACCCCTGTAGCCCTGCTGATTGCCGGTGGAGCAATCTATTTTGCCCTCACCTATGGTGTGGATGCGGTTACCGAAACCTTCAAACCAATGATCAAAGGATTTTTGGGACTCTCATAGGACTCATCATCCTTTTTCAAAGTGGCTATTCCGTGAACGTGGGACGCCAATCAGATAATTCGGTCATTAGACTGTAGTCTGTACAGTCTAACTGCAACGGCGTCATGACCACGTAGCCTTGGGCACACCAGTAGACGTCAGTATCTGACACTTCCATCTCTTCTGGTGGGCCACCAATCCAATAATAGGTTCGCCCTCGTGGGTCCGTTCGTTCATGAACACGAGACTCGTATTGACGATGCCCCAAAGGTTTTACACAAATCTGCGGAAGGTCTTCACTCAGCATTGATGAAGCAGGGAAATTGATGTTCCACAGTTGCGGTCCCTTTGCATTTTTTCGAATCTGCTCTAAAAGTTGTACTGCTAATGTTGCTGCTCGTTGGTAGACTTGACGCCGTTGCTCAGGATGTTGATATTTGACATTTTCGAGAACGGAACAAGCAATGGACAGTTTCCCCTTCAAAAAACCTTCTCGGGCACCGGCAACCGTTCCAGAATAGTACACATCCGTTCCTAGATTTGCGCCCATGTTGATGCCAGACAACACAACGTCTACGTCCGGACATAAATTATTGAGACCAAAATACGTACAATCTGCCGGCGTTCCATTCAAGTGAAATTGGTTATTGCATACCTTTGTCAAGAATAAAGGAGTGTGCATTGTGAACGAATGCCCCTTTGCAGACTGTTCAACGGAAGGTGCAATTACAATTGCATCTTCATTCGACAAAGCTTCAAACAATGAAGATATCCCCATTGCATCGTAACCATCGTCATTTACTAAAAGTACTTTCATTTCCTTCTCCAAAAAATCTAGATAAAATAAGGCAATACACTTGCAGGATCGATCGAATCTATTATGATGATTGTAGATTGAATATCCCTCTTTTTAATCGATTCCTCCCATACATATAATTCTTCCACTCTTTCCCTCCCTGGACAGAATACCAATGACACTGTACAACAACGCTCTAGACGGGCTATCTTCCCCAGATCCGATGAAATTTGACCAATCATACGACACACTTTTGTTTGAAGACAATCGCAACATGAATGTCGATATAATTGACTCCATTCGTGAATACAATCGAGAACCTCAAATCGTAAAGTATTTGATGCAAATCTTAGCTTTTCGTGCCACGCAGGTAAAAGGTTCAAAATGGTATGCTCGATTGAAGGGGCGTATTACACTTCGAAGTTTGCTTGAAACCTTCTTTAGCGGTGTGAAAGATGTACATGCCGACGTTCGCACAGAAGCCATTCACTGTCTTGGCGACTTGTACGAGCATAACATGAAGCCAGAAGAGTTAACAACTTATTTGAATGAGTATGAAAAAGGCATCTACCCACTTTGCTATCCACAAACAGTCAAAGCCACTCTTGAAATATTGGAAGACACAGCAAATACCGATATGGACGTTAACGTCCAACTCTTGGCTGCCGATACGAAAAAACGCATTGAAAAATCCTATAAAAATTTTTCAAAGCTAACCACTTTTGTTGACCCAAATCACTACGCTGAATTTGAAATGCTGAACCGCTGAGCAACAGCGCTGAAAATCCTAAACACCCATGAAGACAACAAACCGTTTTCATGGGCGTTTTGCTTTTAGGCATTTCAAGAATCAAGTCACAGTATCGAAAAATACTGCCTAATTTTTGGCAAGAGTCCCATGCAGTTTGTGGGTCATTCCGTTACATTAAATCATCTTTCAACACCAATGAGGCAAACCATGTCAACTAAATTTGATGGGCTAGATTTTTACAACATTGATGCACAGTTAACCGATGCTGAGCGCGATATTAGAGACAACACAAGAGACTGGGTCGAAGATACGTTCTTGTCACAAGATCCAACAACTGGTCTTTCGGTCATCGAAACCCATTGTGCAAATGGTACGTTCCCAAGAGAACTCGCCAAGGAATTTGGGGAAAACATGCTGTTGGGTGTGAACCTTGAAGGCTATGGTTGCCCAGGATTGTCCAACATTGCCTATGGATTGGCATGCCAAGAATTGGAACGTGGAGATTCAGGGCTTCGCTCTTTCGCCTCTGTACAAGGTTCCTTGTGTATGTACCCGATTCACGCTTTCGGTAGTGAAGAGCAAAAGAACAAATACTTGCCCAAAATGGCGGCTGGAGAGTTGATTGGATGCTTTGGCTTAACTGAACCTGACCATGGCTCCAATCCTGCGGGCATGGTAACCCGAGCTGTGGACGACGGCGACTCTTACATCTTGAACGGCGCCAAAATGTGGATCACCAATGGAACGATTGCCGACTTGGCGATTGTTTGGGCAAAGTTGGGTGGTGACACCAGCAAGCACATCCGTGGTTTTATCGTGGAAAAAGGAGATGTGGGATTTTCTGCTCCAGAAATGAAAGGAAAACACTCTTTGAAAGCATCGGTCACCTCTGAATTGGTATTTCAAGACTGCCGAATCCCCAAAGATCGTATTCTTCCAGGTGTACAAGGATTGCGAGGACCCTTCTCTTGTTTGAACAATGCCCGTTACGGTATCTCGTGGGGTGCACTCGGAGCGGCGATGGCTTGTTTCCATTCAGCAAAAGACTATGCTCTATCTCGTGAACAGTTTGGCAAACCGATTGCTGGATTTCAGTTGGTACAAAACAAACTGGCTTGGATGCTTCGAGAAATCACCAAAGGCCAGTTGTTGGCTCTTCAACTCGGTCGAATGAAAGATGATGGCACCATCATTCCTCCACAAATCTCTCTGGCGAAAATGAACAATGTGGACATCGCATTGCAAATCGCTCGAACGGCTCGTGACATCCACGGCGCAAATGGTATTTTGGCGGAATACCCCATCATGCGACACATGGCCAACCTCGAAAGTGTCTACACCTACGAAGGCACACACGATATTCACAATCTGATTTTGGGACACCACATTACTGGGATTCCCGCATTCAAATAATCGAGCCCCTGTTTACAGACAAACCCTGCCATTGGTGGGGTTTCTTGTTTATTGAGTCTTTTTAAACACCTCTTTGGAGTTATCATGACACACAACCCATTCAATCCAGAACTTTGGGACGTTGTTCCAGGATTTGAGTTTTCAGACATTACCTACCATCGTGCAAAAGCCCATGGCACAGTGCGCATTGCCTTTGATCGACCAGACTGCTTGAATGCCTTTCGTCCACAAACAGTCGACGAACTGTACATCGCACTGGATCACGCACGTCAAAGCAGTGATGTTGGTTGCGTCATCATTACAGGCAACGGTCCGTCTTCCAATCATGTCGCTTGGTGTGAAACGTGTGGTGTTGAGCATGGGAAATGGTCTTTCTCAAGCGGAGGCGACCAACGCATTCGTGGAAAAGACGGGTATCAGTACCAAACAACCAGTGGAGAGGTGGACAGAGCAAAATTGGGACGGTTGCACATTTTGGAGGTGCAACGCTTGATTCGATTCATGCCCAAAGTCGTCATCGCCGTAGTGCCAGGCTGGTCTGTGGGAGGAGGCCACTCCTTGCACGTTGTTTGTGACATGACCATCGCATCCAAAGAGCATGCCGTGTTCAAACAAACAGACCCAGATGTCGCCTCTTTTGATTCTGGATTTGGCTCAGCCTATTTGGCGAGAATGGTTGGTCAAAAGCGCGCTCGTGAAATATTTTTCTTGGGATTAAACTATTCAGCGGATGAAGCCATGGCTATGGGTATGGTAAATGCTTCGGTCCCCCATGCTGAGATTGAAAATACCGCTTTGGAATGGGGCGCATTGATCAACAACAAATCCCCCACCGCGATGCGCATGTTGAAATTTGGTTTCAATCTGATTGACGATGGACTGGTGGGACAGCAACTCTTCGCTGGAGAAGCCACTCGACTCGCCTATGACACAGCCGAAGCAACAGAAGGCCGAGAAGCATTTTTGGAAAAGCGAGACAAGGAGTTTCACAAGTTTCCATGGCACTATTGATGTCCTTCATCAATCCACAACTGTATCGCATCTTGACCCATGGTGTGACAAACGACATCCCCACCATTCAGAAAGTGGTCCGGGCTTCAGACGGTCCAGTTTTGGATGTTGGTGCTGGATTGGGTCGTGTATCCACCCCTCTGTTGACGGAAGGCTACCCAGTCGTCATGCTGGATCACTCTGTACAAATGTGTGACGAACTTTTGCATATGGTCGAACATCAATCCCATGACGCTCAACAAAAGGCTTGGATTCTACACGCTGACATCACCACTGTACAGGATATCCACAAAGCCACTTGCGTCTACGGACAACCCGACGGTATACCCACGCGGTTTGCATCGATCATTTTGAGTTTGCGCACCATACACCTTTTCAGTGACTTGGAACGCACATCTGTATTGGAAATTTTGTTCAAGCATTTACAACCTGATGGAACACTGATCATTCACCACTCTGATCTCACACAGGTTGTCGAGCGAAAATCCTTCGAGTTGGTCGCCGAACACAGCATTGAACAAGGGGTCTTGGAAATTGAAGAATGTTTTTTTCACGACGCTCCTTCTCAACAATATCACCTACGACACCGCATTCATCAATCCAATGACACAGGTCAACACGTTGCCAGTTGGCGCGTGGCACACAATTTGACTCCCATAGACAAACTCGACCTACAGCAACAACTCGCAGAAGTTGGGTTTACGCAATTGGACATCCACCCACTGTATGGTACAGAATCTTTTTTCCTCGCGCGACGATAGTGTTGCGAAGCGACGGGTTACTGAATACAAAATCGACAGTTCAAAAGTTATTGACCGAGTTTTCCATGCACCCTCTCGTTGAACGCTTCAAGCCTCAAATTCATCAATCGCCAATCACTGCTGCTACTTACGACCCACACAGCCAAAGTAAAGCCACCGCTGACGAGAATGGACATGTCGTTGTGTACCGCGGCAATCCCCCACGGCCCTTTCACACATTTGATATGGGCGCAAAAGTTCAAGGCTCTTTGACGATTGCCCAAAGTGGTGAGCGTCTTGCCGTTGGCGACAACAATGGGAGCATTCTGGTATTGAACCTCAATACCACATCGCCAATCTTTGAAGAACGTCGAGATGGGGCTCGTGGAAAAGTTAGGGCCTTTAGAGCCCTCGCCATGAACCCTAGTGGAACGGTTGTGGCCGCTCTTTCCAAAGACAACATCGTCCGCGTTTGGGATCTTCAATCTGGTGAGCGCCAAAACTTTCGTGGATTTATGGGCAACGCCATCCAATTTGATATGCGGGGTGAACGCTTGTTGTTGATTGGCGAAGACGGTCAGCCAAAGCTGCTTCATCTAAAGCGTCAAGAGATTTTCCCCTTCCAAAAGCCCTTTACCCCCATTGAGCATCTTTGCTTTTCAAGCGATTATCAGCACATTTTTGCAGCAGGACCTGGAGGCTTCATCGTCTATCAAACCGCAACGTTGCAAATTGTCAATGGACAGGCAGCGCAAAAAATGTCGGGACTGGTATCCATCGCCCCCCATCCTTTTGAAAATAGAGTGGCGATGTTTTCAAAACGATCAGCCTATCTGATTGAGGTGCCGTCTCTCGCTATTCAAGAACAGTTTTCACACGGTGCTCCATCGCCCGAAAACTCTGGATTGTGGACACACGAGGGTGTGTCCATCGGTGGGGCGGATGGCATCATGCACTCTCGACAGGGTGAAAAAGCCATCCCTCCAACAACGGGCGTTTACAGTTGTGGCGACCATCATCTGTTGTTGCACCACAATCATTTGGTTGTTTTCTCCAAAAAAGGACGTCTGCAACACGCCGAACTCCCTCACCCCATCAAATCCGCAAAAATCTGTCGCAACGGACAAGTCTTGATCGTCAGTTATGACAACCATCCGATTCAAGCCTACCAATTTAAACACGGTCAGTTAACAAAAATCTTAGATGGACCGCCCGACACTGTAAATCCCAAAAGCATTTGGATTAGCCCCAGCACTGTCGCAGTAGAACGACAGCAAGGTGGCTGTTACTGGTGGAACTTCCAAACGGGACAAGGGCTACAGATTGGTTGGGCTCAAAACATAACGTTGACCGAAGGTGGCAAATGGCTTGGTGTCACCACCCCTCAAGGCAAAATACAAATCATCGATACACGCACCGGTAAAAAAGCGTTGGTTGATCCAAAGCCCACATCTCCAACACCAATTGCGCGACTTGCCTTCATGGGAAAATCGTCATTATTGCTCGCACTCGATGCAGAAGGATACCTGATTTCCTATGACTTATCTCAAGGCATCGTAGAAGGCGCCAATGGTCAAGACATCATTCAAATCAACAGTGCCGTCAGCAACTTGCAAGGACTCCACGGTGGAAAATTTGCGATTTTAACGATGCCAAATGACAATCCCAATCCAGAAAATCCCAAAGGACAAATATTGGTGCTTCCTTTAGAGGATTTAAGTCAAGCAGGACTGTTTGAAAACATTCCACTGACGGGTGCCGTCAACACCAAGCACGGTAGTTTTCTGCAAGCGGCCCCAGCCAGTGCAGCACTTGAAGAGAGTTTAATTCAACGCCAAACTGTATTGCACAATCTACAAAATCCAATTGTGTATCGTTCCTTGCCAAATGATGAATGGATTGTCTTCAATGAATCCACAACCTTGGCGATGAGTCCAAATGTCTACAGCCAACTCTGATACGGTCGACTCTGAACATAGGTCAACTGAACACCGTCATGGTTATAGACCCACAAACAATCAGACAAATCGATTTCTAAGGCTCTGTGTACTGATTGGGATTCTGACCGCTCTACCCTTTTACACCCACCCACAAGGTCTCTATCGACCAGATGGCTGGATGTTTACCGTCTTGAACCATCTCCTTCCGTTCTTGTTGCTTTTCTGGTTTCACCGCCCCAAAGTTCGCCTGCCATCACAGATTGAACTCAAACAGTGGTTCGTGCTTGGACTGGTCACAGAGGCTTGTCTACTGGGATTGCTCGGTTGGTCCGTTCTACTCGGTGAATTACAGTTGGACTGGACATTCCAAGGGTTCAAAGATTGGAGTGAAGTCCAAATTGGACAACAAATTGAAATGACCGAATTGCCGATGCCTGGGATGCCTGCTGACTTTACCGTGTTGGCCAAATATACTTTCTTTGCGAGTTTCTTCGCACCATGGTTTCTGTGGCTGGTCTGTTGGCCCCAAGAAATGGTCTGGCGTGGTTGGGTTGTTGAGCAAAGTACCACCGTCAAAGATTGGATGCGACTGTCTACATACTGGACACTCTGGCAGGTTCCGATGTGGCTGTTGGAACCGCAATGGCACTGGGGTTGGTGGCAAAACAATGGCTCTTTATTTGCCCAGCAGTTGCTCTCTACTTGGCTAATTGGCATCGTACTCTGTCAGATCCGACATCTGTTTAATGGAAGTTGGTTTACAGCCCTAATGGTCGCACTGTTGACCACCAGTGAAGTGTGGGCGGTGATGATTCAGCAAACGGTCCCGTTTCCCAAGTGGCTGTGGATTGGTTGGAACGGTTGGTGGGGGTGTATGCTAATGTTGGGGTGGGTACTCTGGCAAAGCTATCAAAACAAGCCTTCAACGACGAAACCGTAACTTGACTTAGTTTCCCCATAATTGGAATTAGTTTTTTAGATTTTGAAGGGCAGAACGGATTCCCACGACCAAACACACAATCGAGAAAGCGCCACACAACGCCCCCCAAACCCAGTAGGGCAGAAATAAAGCCTGAGCCATGTGCGATACATCCGACGGCATAGACCCAGAAGCAGTTTCAGCAATTGGCGTAAAGAGGTAATCTCCTCTGGAGAAAACGGACAATGCCAATTGTATTCCCACAAAGTATGCCGCAATACGCTGAAGCCCATGATTTTTAGAAACGCTGAGCCACAGAAAAAACACGGCTACCCCGCCGACAAAAGCCAAGCCAAACAAGTTGCGAACAACCAACACCTCTGCAGCCAGCAATCCAAGACCCAGAAGCAAAAACAATGCACGAGAGCGATGCGCCATCATAAAGAACAATGCCCCAACGATCGCTGGCCCCACCAGTCCCCCAGCAGAAACTGCGGCATTGGCCAGATTACCACGCGTTGAAGTGTACGCCACACCGGATGCATCGGCATGTAAATAAAACTTGTGAAACTCTCCACCCACAAGAACTGCGGTCAAACCATGCCCCATTTCATGCGCCAATGTACTGAGTAAAATCAATGGCCAGGCGATTGTTTTCCCAAAAGGCACCACGTAGAGTAGTCCAGTCAATACCATACTGCTTAGGAGAAAAGCCACTCCATGCTTTTGTGCACGCTCATTTTCCATGGACGTTTGTTCTCAAGATTTTTCTTGTCCAGATTTTTCTTCTAAGGGCAATCAAAGACAACATCAACCAACCCGTACCGGACAAAGGCTCTGCACTGTGTGCACAGCCACGCTTGGGTTCGATGTTAATTCCAGTATCTTCACTTGCGGTGTCTTCTACAGAAGGTTCCCCAGAGGGTTCCGATGCCGGTTCGGTAGACGGTTCAGAAGATGGTTCATCCGATGGCTCCGCTGGGTTGATATCATACCCTTCCAACCACACACTCAAAATTCGGTTCAAAACCTCTTGTTGAACACCATCCACCCACAACAGTTCTAATGGAAAGCCAAACAGAGCCGTGCGTTCGGTCCATACACCTGCGATGCCAGTTGAAACATTTCCCTCATAGGTGGCAAGCACCGTCGCATTCGAGGACAGAACATCTGGATACTCCACATTGTACTGTGCGCCTCTGGCAAAAGAGAAGTTGAGGTCCACTCCAGCCAAAATGTCTTGCCCATAAGCCTGATAGACATCGGCGTCATCATTGCCCAATGTCGACGCAAACACATCTTGGGCAAAGGCCTGATCTTCAGCGGAACCCTGCGCGTCCAAATCCCAAAGAATTTCAGAACCCGACGCCAAAATCCAACTGTTTTGGGACAACGATTGTCGAACAAACTGCTGTTCGTCGAAGGTAAAAGTGTCATCAAAGGTAGACTCCTCCCCAGATACCCAAATGATGACCGTCTCTGACACCGATGACATTCCGTCCAACGCCTCATTGCTGACGGTGACAAAGGGATAGCCCAAATTGCCCAAAGCTTCTGCGTACCCAACCGTAGAATCAAAACCATTCATATTGCGAAGGTTCATACGCTGCACGTCCCCGACTGGACCTGCATCCGCCCAGAAAAGACTCGAGCGTTGCAAGCGGTCAAAAGCCGAAACGATCAACACTGGAGGAGTGTTGGAATTGGGTACAAAGGCACCGATGGTTTCTGAAGGAAAGGACAAGCCACCACTGTTTCTAGCCGCGACACGAAAAAACTGTACAGACGCGGAAAAAGGCACGGTTGTTTGGGTTCCTTGAATCACGACTCCGTTGTCCCAAGAACGCCCGTCGGAAGATGTATACAGCACATAATCGGCTGGTCGGTCCCCCAAAGTTCCTCCATAATCTCCTTGGACCCACTGCACCAAGATACCGTTGTTCGAAGCGCTGGTTTGAAGGTTGTTCGGTGGTTCCGGTGGCAACAACACTGTCCGTCCATCTTTATCCGCAAAGTACTCTGCAATGCCAAAGGCCATGGCACGAGCCGCATCTTGTCGAAAGATTGGGTCCAATAAAAACTGCGTATCGTAAGAAGAATCATGAAACCCCAGTTCAATTAATATTGAAGGCATCTCATTGTTATACGAACTGTTGACCTCAGCGAAGTTGGCTGTCTTCACCCCACGATCTGCCCAATTGGAATCGTGAAAGTCTCGAATTGTGTCCAGAATTTGATTGTGCACAAAGGACGCCAAGGTTGCCGACCCTGCTACTGGTCCACTTTCATCATAAAACGTGTCGGTGCCAGTCCCACCACCAGCATTGGAGTGCCAAGACAGATACACTGCATCTTCGCCAGCTGGATGTTCCCAAGCCGCCCACCTTGACCGTGCGGACGGATCAGAGCCATTTCCGTCACCGTAAGGGTCATAAATGCTACTTGGTGCACCGTTGTACTGAGTATACAATACAGCAGACTCTTCCCATCTTGGTCGATTGGTTTGTGTACCATAGCGCTGAACATCTCCAGTCCCACCTCCGATGCGAACGGCATCGGCACTGAGCCACGTTCCAGAGTTGGAAGAATCTCCAATCAGTTCAACCGTTAGAGAGTTGACGCCCTGCTCCAACCAAAGATTTTCCACATATTGCCAAGTTGAACCATGTACACGCTGATCAAAGTATCGGTCTATCACACCACCGTTGTGGGTAATTCGATAATGGGCATTGGCGTCGTTTCCAGCGTCAGAGTCCCAACTGACATAGACATTGTAATAGCCATCTTCTGGAACGTTGGGGATCCAAGTGGCTTTGGAACCTGAATCGGCAGGGAACCGTCGCGTGGTTCCTGCGTCAAATGGATTCTCTCCATAAACCCACGGAGAATTGTCAGCAAAACCCAGTGCACCCGTTTGAAAGCCACTTCCGGTTTCTGTATAGCCAGCCCCATCATTATCGGCGATATCGATGTTGGGATTCAAATCTCGTTCTTTGGCAGTAAAGACTTGCGCGCCCATGTTTTCCAAATACTGTACCAAATATTGGTTCATCCCCTCCGGATTGTGAAAATCTTCAACCGTACTAAACAAGTTGCCTCGCTGGGTGGAAAAACGCCCCAGACTTTCAAAATATATCCAACCGTGGCATTGACTGAGGTAAACGGACTTTCCACTGAGAGCGCCTGAACTTTCTCCAGGTTGGTCAACCCCTATCCGAAGTGGAAAATTTGGAATGTCGGTGGGTTGCCATTGGGGATATTTCTCAGGCACTGGCGCTGCGCTTGCCTGATAGGCATCGAGTGTAAGCAACTCTCCGTCCACATCAACATAAATCTCAAATGGCCTATGGCTGTCCGATGCTCCATGCGCCGTTTCTAGAACCAAGTCCAAGTTTTGCACTTCTTGTGGAGAGAGCACCAAAGGCTCTTCGGCATAGGAGGATAAAATGAGAGAAAACAACAATGAATGCATTGAACACACCCCATCTTTTGGTATTGTGGACACAGGACTTTGTATCCAAGAGTTACCAACAAGTTATCCGATAGAAAGACAATACACTACTTTGAAAAAGATTATGTCAGACAATCTCATACAAACCAATTTTATCCCATCATTGCCAGTTCGATGCGATCACATCAATCTGCCAGATGCCAATTTTTGTTCGTCCTGTGGTGCAGAATTGCCAACTGATGTTGAACCATACTTTCGCCATTGTTTTTTCATACGTTTATAGAACACTCCGCCCAATATTTGATGAAAAGCAAAGTGTGTATTGTTTGTTGGACAAACTCACGTTTTATCAAAACCCACTGGAGTTCAATCCACGAGACTCCACCCAATCTCCATACATCAGGGTTGGACAATTTGTGCAAGGAAACGATGAAGGTGTGTTTTATCCAACTGTTGGAGTGGCCGATGACATTTTTGATCCCTTCGCTCACTATGTTCAAGAAAGCACACTGCCCAGTTGTACTGGCTATGGAGGCATCGAACCTGCTGATTTCTTTGAATTACTCAGCACTGAATACATATACAATTATGGTTATACCGTGTGCTATTCATTTGACTGGGAACACCACACCTTAGAAAATCTGGATGCAAATCGTCCAGAAGATTTTGAGACCTTCGCCATCGCTGTCATGACCCATTTGGACGCACAATTGAGTTTTGATATGTGGATTTCAGAATGTTGATTCTTTCAACTGTCGATTCTTTATTTTTGGTCGATGAGCATCGGCAAAAAATACGAAATCGGCTATGATAGGACTATGGATCCCAGCACCCAACAGCAATACCCTCGCGAATACAGTGGGTACACATTGCTCGAATCAATCGGCAAAGGTGGCATGTCTGCCATAGACTTGGCACAGACGACGGTTTCCGACGCTCAATATGTACGGTTCGTCGTCATTAAACGAATTCATACGCACCTGAGTGAATCGGATGATTCCTACATTCGAATGTTCCAAGACGAAGCCCGCATCTCTGCAGAATTGCAACATGCCAACATTGCCCAAGTATACAATTTTGGCCAGTTCGAAAATGAGTTTTTCATGGTCATGGAATATGTCCCTGGATTGGACCTGCGAGAATTGCAGCGTGGTTTGGCCGCGCAAGGCAAAGGTATACCAATACGCATCACCTTAAAGATTCTGTATGACGTACTACAAGCCCTAGACTATGCACATCATCGCGTTGACACTTTTGGAAAGTCATTGAACATTGTGCACCGCGATGTCAATCCACGAAACGTCATGCTCAGCATTCGAGGAGAAGTCAAACTCATTGACTTTGGAGTAGCCAAAGCGGACAACCGCATGGACAAAACAGTCGGACACACCATCAAAGGAAAATTTGCCTACATGGCGCCCGAACAAATCGATCCAACCATCGGCGACATCGATGGACGGGCAGATTTATTTGCGGTTGGGTTGATGCTCTTTGAACTGGTTGCCGGTCAGCGCCCTTTTCAAGGCTTGAACGAAATCCAAATTATGCACAAAATCATGTCGGTGGACATCCCCGACCTACCAAGAGCACCGGATCATCCAAAACCGGAAATGCTTCAGGCTATCTTCAATATGGTGACCCGAAAAGAACCTTCACAACGCTACACCAGTGCGGGTCAGATGGCCATGGCAATTCAGCAAGCCAGTATGAGCGTTGGTGGGATGGCCAACACAGGAGAAATGGCAAATTTTTTGCGGGTCAACATGCCTCAGAAAGTCGACACCATTTCGACAAGACTTTCCAATTACAAAAGCAATGCCACCATGAACAGCGGTGTGTTCAACACCATCGCTCCCATACAGTACGTGGATGAACTGACCCCAAGTA
Organism: uncultured Myxococcota bacterium; assembly: GCA_965661985.1. GTDB lineage: Bacteria > Myxococcota_A > UBA796 > UBA796 > UBA796 > CAJWHX01. The sequence goes on from CBFIFY010000005.1 coordinate 21,146, forward strand.
TCGGCACGTTGCAACAAAGCCCTAAAACAACGGACTCGACGGATGGACCAGTCCAAAATCAGCCAGCCTCGTCTCATCGTAATAGTCGTCCGTCCTACGGTCCATTAATTGGTGGTGGCGTCCTCATTTTTGCGCTCGGCTTTGGCGGAATTGTCTATTTTGGTTCTGTCTCAGACACCCCACAGCCCTCTCCAACCCAGCGCATCAGCCCCACTCAGAAAACGGTCACGAAAGACACAGTTCCCAGCGACAAAGAAGGTACAACCAACCGCACCACAAAACCAGTCCGCTCACCAGAGAACGCAAGCGCCACCAAACAATTCACACCACCACCCAATAGCACTGCCCAACAGACAAAAACAAAAAGTGCAAGCAATCAAAAAAGTAGTCAGAAAGAAGCCTCCAAACAGTCACGCGATGCCAAAGCCAACAAGGCGACAAACACTACGCAAAAAAAATCTGTAGCCAAAGACAGCCGCCTTCAAAATCAAAAAGAAACTGTTCCTGTCGAACCTGTGATCACAGAAAACAAAGAAAACAAAGAAAGCAAAGAGCACAAGGAAGTCAGCAAAACTGACAAAACCACCACAGAAACGCAAGAAATAAAGACCCACACATTGTATCTGATGGTTGGTGTAGAATCTGGTACACGCGGGCTACCGGTTTATTATAGAAATGTGGAAATTACCAAAACAGGCGCCAAGAAAAGTGTGACGCTGCCACTTGGAGAGGTCAAACTCGAAATCCGCGATCCCACAACGAACATGTCTGTTTTTCAAACCATTACTGTTGAGTCTGGCGATCCCATTCTCACCGTACAAGTTCACCGACTCTAAAGGACTCCTATGCTGTCATTGTTCTACTCTCTGTGTTTGTCTGCTTTTGCACGTGAAGCAGCCGTTGTCTTGATCAGCGACTCTTTGCCAGAATATCAAGAAACAGCTCAGGCCTTTGTCGATAGTTACAAAGGAAGTGCTCAGGTGTTTCACATTGAAGGAAACAAAGCCAAAGCCATGAAAATAGCTCAAGACTTGGCGTCTGATCCGCCACCCGCTATTTTTGCAATTGGTGCCAAAGCCGCCTACACCAGTATTCAGCAACTGTCCTATATTCCCTGTGTCTATGCGATGGTACACGATCCCATCAAATATGGCATATACGGTGATAAAGTGACAGGTATATCCGGACAGCCATCTGCGGAAGTTACTTTGGCTCAAGTTCGAGTGTTCTTGCCAAAAGTGAAGAAACTGGGTGTGTTCATCACCGATGCCAGCGCAGTGGAGGGACCGTCTGACGCATCCCAAATTGCAGAATCAATGGGGTTTGAGATTGAATTCATCCGCCTAAATTCCAACTCGGAACTCCGAAAAGAAATGAGCCTGCTTCACAAAAAAGTGGACGCCATTTGGCTGATGCCGGACCCTTCTTTCATTACCCCAGAAAATTTTCACAGTTTGATCATGATGGCCAATCGAAATCGACTGCCAGTGCTCACCAATTCCGACCTGTTGACGCAAGCAGGTGCCTTATTCAGCGTTACTCCAGATCGATATGGTGTCGGTCAGCAGGCAGCGACTTTGGTGTATGAAATTTATGCAGATCGAACGGACTATGGTGGAATGACATTCGTACCTGAGATTCCGAGAGTCACCTTCAACGAACAAACCCAGCGCACGTTGGGCCTAGAATTAGAGCCTTTCGCGACTGGGTTTATTGATGATTGGGTTCAATGATGATTGGGTTCAATGACAAATGATGAAGACAATGTTGAAATCAACAATTGGATTCCCCATTCAACAAATCAACAATCAAAGAGTGAACTTGAAGTCCGAATACGAGCGCATCAGCCTCCGTAGGTCGCACGCAAATATGCAATGACGTCTCGAAGATCTGTATCGCTCAACCCTTGACCCGGCATTGAGCCACTGCCATTCTGAATCACAGATTCCAACTCGCTGTCACTCAACGAAGGACTATTCTCTGCCATATCTGGATTGTTGGCATGACAGCCCATGCACATAGCATCGTGAATCGACTGTCCGTTGGTCAAATCTGGTTCTGTGGTTTCCTCTGTTTCCTCTGTTTCTTCAGTATTTTCTGTTTCTTCCGTTGTTTCTTCCGTCTCTTCTGCCGAGGCGGTATCTTCGCTCTTTTCACCGCAAGCGACCAGTGCGAGACCAAGAATTGAGGTGTAGACAATGTTGCGCATATTTTCTCCTTTACGTTTGAATGATGGCACATATACCATCAGTATATCAAATCCAGCAAAGCCCACAATTTTTTATTGAAAAACAGTTTGTGCAGGAGAATAGGCTGTGATCACTGGTTTTTCTGGGTGCCCAGAACCGTCTACAGTCGCCCATGCGGCAACGTAAATACTGCTGGAAGCCAAAGTGGTCGTGTCGATATCATTGCCATAGGGAAAGTCTGTGAGCGTGATATTGGTGTTCAACACATTGTAGGGAACCAATCGAACGGAGTATGCGTCTCCATTGTTGTTGTCGATGTTTACGCCATAATAACTGCCACCGTTGTCAACCCCTATCAATCTCGTCATCGCCTCCATATTGGGATTCGACGTTCTGGTCATGTCGTCCCCTTGCAAGATCACCCCATAGCCTTGTCTAGAAAATGAATACAGGGCGTCGATGGTGCTGTCATCATCGGGTGGATGACCGGGGTTGGAAAAGATGACCACATGAAAGCCCGCGAGATCGGATTGACTGATTCCATTGGTTGGTTCTTGCATGAAGGTGACGGTGTACCCTGCGTCTTGAAGCCATTGAGTGATGTTGAGTGGGTCATCTTCATCTTCTCCGTTGGTGTTGTCGTCTCGAATCACCAGCACATTGGGCGATGGAACTTCAGTGGCAAAATCTACAGAATTGATGAGCAATTGCTTGGCTGTGTCTTCTGGAATCCACTGATCAGACAACGCCATCAAGATCGTTACCACATTGCCAAGACTGGATGACAGCCCCATGTCTGGGTTGTATCCAACATCGGTTTCCAACTCGGGTTCCCGCAAACCGTCTTCTACTGGCTCAGTACTGGGTTCAGCGCTCGGCTCGCTGGCATTGCCCCCAGTTTCATTGATGCTTTCCGTCGTCGACGTATCCGAACCTGTATCTGTATCATCGATCGTTCCACTATCATCAAAAGGTACATCCACAGCAGTATCATAAGGATCAACGCCACTGGATTTTGACGATTCGGTACCAATATTGTATTCAGAACACCCAATGAACATCAACGAGCAGAACAGATTTCTCATAGCAACCCCACATTTCTCTTCCTTTCAGTGTAACCATTGTCCACAACATTACAAAATCCAATTACAGTCTAAAACTGTAAGTCTTGGACGACTGGATGGCTTCAATCAAAAATCCATTTATACTTTTGACAGAACAACACTTCGAAGGAAAATCTCATGACAATTCTACAACGCATCCCCCTTCAAATGCAGTGGGCAACCCTTGACCCCTTTCTTTTCTGTGTGCACCACTTAGACCAATATCCCCATGGCAATGGACAGTTGGGCATTTCTCAATCACTTACAGGACGCAATGTTGGCAGTGACTTTTCAGGAAAAGACGGTTGGTCCATGTACCACGGCTCATCCATTCCAGGATTCCCCTCACACCCCCATCGCGGTTTTGAGACGATCACCATCGGACGGCAAGGTTTCATTGACCATTCAGACTCCTTGGGGGCCAAAGCGCGATTTGGACAAGGTGACGTACAATGGATGACCGCCGGCAAAGGCATCGTTCATTCAGAAATGTTTCCACTGCTCAATACAGACTCGAACAACCCAACGGAACTCTTTCAGATTTGGCTCAATTTGCCCGCGCAGGACAAAATGGTTGAACCGTACTTTACGATGTTTTGGGAAGACAGCATTCAAGTTGTGGATGTCGTCGACGATGTGGGTCTATTCTCTTCGGTACAGGTCGTCGCAGGCTCATTCAACGACGCAAAAGCTCCTCCCCCACCGCCAAACTCATGGGCATCCAGAGCCGAGGCTGACATCGCCATTTGGAGTATCCGAATGCAGGCTGACGCAAACTTAACCCTTCCCCCCGCAAAGACTGGAAGCAATCGCATGCTGTATTTCTTCAATGGGACCACTCTGTCCATTAATGGGACGGTTTGCACCGTTAAACACGGTATTCAACTTGATCCAACAGTGGAAATCAAGTTGGAAAATGGCAATCAAGAAGCAGAGATCCTTATTTTGCAAGGACGTCCAATCGGTGAACCAGTCGCAAAATACGGTCCTTTCGTCATGAACACACGCAAAGAACTTGAACAAGCCTATCGAGACTATCAGCAAACCCAGTTTGGAGGATGGCCTTGGGCTGGACGAGACCCCGCACATGGACTTGAGGGGCGTTTCGCCATTCATGCCAACGGAACTATTGAAAGAAAAGGGTAAGGTGAAAGAAAAGGGTAAGGTGAAAGAAAAGGGTAAGCGAACAGCGCCCTAGAAAACTTTGGTGCATTGTACAAAACACCCCTAAAACAACAATGCCCACAGCAACAGTGTTGTGGGACAAAAGTAAAGTACTGAATGTTTGGATTGGTAATTAGTGTAGTAAAAGTGGCTCAGGGCAGACTTGAACTGCCGACCTTAGGGTTATGAATCCTACGCTCTAACCTGCTGAGCTACTGAGCCACAAAACTTTGAAAAATATAATTGTTTTTTCACACTCCGTCAACAGACAGAATTACTTTTTGCCATCGGTCGGCTTCTGCACTGGATTCTTGTCAAAGATGGGTTTTGCTTTGGCGCTGCTTTTGTCATTCGACTTTCTGGGAATTTTCATTCTTCCTTCTTGGCTACCAAATCCAAACAAGTCATCGAGCCCCCCACTGCCAGATGCCGCACTCGGAGAGCGATTCACGGGTGGTTTCGGCGGTACAACTTTGGGAAGTTCCCGTTGTATGGGTTCTTTCGGTTTATGGCTGTTTTTCGGTGACTGCGGTACGGGATTATTCGAAGATGTCGAACCAGACTGCTGCGCTGGAGTCTTCGATCGGCTTGCTCTGGGAATCTTCATTCTTCCTTCTTGGCTACCAAATCCAAACAAATCATCGAGCCCCCCACTGCCAGATGCCGCACTGGGTGAGCGATCAACAGGAGTCTTTGCCGGTGTAGGATTGGAAACAGGATTCTCAAACGCTTGAGGAATTTCGGGAGCAATCTGTTTTACCACCGGACGCTGGTTGGAAATGACCGAGCGACGCATTCTCATTCTTCCAGATTTGCTAACGGCACTGTTTGCCTTTGCTGATGGTGGTCGTGGAATGCTTCTCTGAGGAGGTTGCTCAGGCGTTTTTCCAGCAGTTTGAGCGTCTCCACTGCTTTGTGCCAAGTCGGGTCGAACAGGCAGTTTGCTTACCGCGTGATTGGACCCACCTCCGAACTCAGGCTTTTGATTGGGTTTGGGAGTCAGTTTTGACTGAATGGGATCTGGGCGACGGATGTTGTCTCTTGTGGACGCAGAAGGAACCCCTTGAGGACGAAAAGCCTGTGGGGCTTTCGGCTTGTCTTCCCCAATTCTCGGTTTGAGTTCAGGCACTTTGGCATGGGGAGCCACTGGTCGACGATTTTCACCCAATACAAGTTTCGTTGACCCCACTTCTGGTTTGTAAGGTTTGTTGAAATCAATTGGATGATAGGGATCTGGAATTTCAAAATAATCAAAGAGGCGCCGAGACGTACACACTGGTGGTCGCAGCGGTCGAAGTCGAGCAGTCATGCGTTCAATCAACGTCAACCGCCCCTTAAACTCAGAGAGAATCTGTTTGGCCTTCGGTTCATTGTGCTTGGCATCCGACATCTTTGGCTCCAGTGGTAACGCTCTTGTAACATCGCTCCTTTCAACATAGACAAAATGATGTGCAATCGCTAGTAGAATCTGATGTTGAACACTCTACCTTATCACGTTTATGTTCATGTTCCATGGTGTCGCTCCAAATGCCCCTACTGTGATTTTACGGTCTATGTGGAGCGCACTCCCCCGTTTGAGACTTGGACCAACAAGGTTCTCGCTGACATTGAATGGACGTACTCGCAATCAAACTTTCCAACTGTGGGTCCCAAAACACTCTATTTTGGTGGGGGCACGCCTTCTTTATTGCCACTATCTTCTCTCAAAAGAATCATCTCCCAAGTGGCTACCACAAACACAACCGAAATCACCGTTGAAGTCAATCCTGGTGATGTATCCCCTGAAAAATTAGACAGTTACCGTGCAATGGGCGTCACACGTCTTTCGCTGGGGGTACAATCCTTCAACCGACAGCACCTAAAGCGTTTGGGGCGTGGCACAACTCCAAAGGACATCCATGAACTGATTGGTTGGGTTCAAGAAGCCGGTTTTGACTCTTGGTCGATGGACTTGATGTTTGGACTGCCCAACCAAACTTTTGAAGATTTTGAAAGAGATGTCGAAGAAATGCTTGATCTGAATCCACCCCATGTGTCCCTCTATGGTCTAACCTACAAAGAAGGCACCCCCTTTTACAAAGCTCTTCAAAAAGGCACCTTGCGTGAGATCGAAGAAGATGTGTGGATACAACAGTTCAACCACATCACAAACACTCTGCAGAATGCTGGATTTCTTCGCTACGAAGTGTCCAATTTCTGCAGACCTCCGCACCAAGCGCAACACAACGAAGGAATCTGGAAAAATCAACCGTACATTGGCGTTGGTCCTGGAGCACATGGATTTTGGACCAACAAAAGCCGCACACAGTATCCAAAAAGGTGGACAGACTGGCTCGCTCAACCGCCAACAATCGAGCTTCCCACACCTGAACAACAAGCCATTGATTGGCTGATCACCGCAATCAGACACCATGAGGGGATTTGTCTGACAACACTGAGACGGATGGGGTATACTTTGGATATTCCGGACCTCGTTGCGAAGCATCCTGTCTTTACAGCGGGACTGACCATCACAACGGAGCGATGTTGTCTGTCCGATAACGGTTGGGTTGTCGTTGACTGGATTACGGAAATCTTAGTCGAAGCACTCAAGCAAACTTAAAAACTCACCCTTTACACTCACCCATCAGGAACCACCATGAGCAACAAAGACTCTTCAGATTCACTCGATTCATTGTTTGCAGACGCCCTCAAAGCGGTTGAAAAGAGCGACAAGTCCAAACAGGGAAAAGGCAAAACCAAAAAATCCACATCCCCAAACGTAGACAAACTAGACGATGCTTCTATTGAGATTGACATGATTGACATTGATGTGGAAATCGAAATCGGAGATGAGGAGGAGTCCAGTTCTTCAGAAAGTGCGTCGGACATCAACGACGAAGCCTATGAGGCTCTCCTCGAAGAAAAGGCCCATCTGGATTTGCAGTATCAAAGACTTCAAGACCGTCTTCAAGACTTGCAAACGGAAAATGGACGCCTTCAACAACGTTTGGCTTCCGCCCACACTCACATGCAGTCCATGATGGACCAACGTAAGCAGACTCGCAAAGTTCAAGAGACTGCACAAAAAGAGATCGACAACGCCAATCAGCGAATCCGCATGCTAGAAGGCACCGTTGAACGTCAAAAGCAACAAATTGAAAAAAATGGGGCTATGCGTCGCAAAGAGAAGCAAGAGTTGAAAAAGTATGGTGCATCATCAACGTTGAAACAACTGTTGCCCGCGTTGGACAGTTTGGATTTGGCCGTAAAAAATAAAGACGCAGACCCTGAGTCCCTAAAAAAAGGTCTGCGACTGCTGCAATCACAGTTCATGGATGCCTTAAACGAGGCTGGTGTACAAAGAGTCTCCGCCAATCCAGGGGATAAGTTCAATCCTGCCCACCATGAAGCGGTGATGCGTGTGCCTTCAGAAGAAATCCCAACAAACCACATTGTTGAGGCTTTCTGTGGGGCTTACACACTGCATGACCGTTTGCTTCGCGCTGCAATGGTATCTGTAGCGGCTCCAAAAAAGTAAGAGAACTACAAAGCAATCTAAAAAATTCTCTTGCCATTCTTTTGCATGACAATTTGAATAAACTCAATTATCATAGGTACAATTCTTCCATTTTACAGAATATCCTACACGAAAAGAGATCTCTTCCACTCAATCTCTTTTTCCCAACAAAAGCTGGAGCCAACTATGACAACACGTGCAATTGGTATTGACCTCGGAACCACCAACTCCTGCGTCGCCATCCTTGAAAATGGAGAACCATTTGTCATTCCAAACGATGAAGGTGGTCGTACCACACCATCTGTCGTTGGTTTTGGTCCAGATGGAGACCGACTCATTGGCCAAATGGCACGACGTCAGGCTGCGACCAACCCTGAGCAAACAATCTATGCCGCCAAACGACTCATTGGGCGCAAGGTCTCAGACGAAGAAGTTCGTCGTTACCGCGATACTGTGCCATACGCCATCATTCCACATGACAATGGCGACGCGTGGTTGGAAATCAATGGTGAAATGGTTCCACCAACACAAATCTCTGCCGTCATCTTAGATCAAATGAAAGAGATTGCCGAAGCCTACTTGGGCGAAGATGTTGTAGACGCTGTAATTACAGTGCCAGCATACTTCAACGACGCACAGCGTCAAGCCACCAAAGACGCAGGTCGAATTGCTGGGCTCAATGTCAAACGCATCATCAACGAGCCTACTGCTGCAGCTTTGGCCTATGGTTTGGGCAAGCAAGATCAAGAGCGCATCGCCGTATTTGACCTTGGGGGTGGTACCTTCGATATTTCGATTTTGGAATTGGAAAATGGTGTTTTTCAAGTCAAGTCCACCAATGGGGATACCTTCCTTGGAGGGGAAGACTTTGACAACCGCATCATCAACTTTTTGCTCGATGGGTTTCAAGCAGAACACGGTGTAGACTTGCGTGACTCCAAAGGTGCTCTACAACGCGTGAAAGAAGAGGCTGAAAAGGCGAAGAAAAAATTGTCTTCACAAACTGAAGCAAACATTTCATTGCCATTTATCGCACACGGTTCGGACGGTGTCCCTCTTCACTTGGAAGCATCCTTGACCAGAGCACAATTGGAAGAAATGGTTGCAGACCTAATCGAGCAACTGGTTCCTCCTTGTGAAAACGCAATTAAAGATGCCGGACTGAGCAAAGAAGAACTTTCATCTGTGCTGCTGGTGGGTGGTATGACTCGAATGCCACGGGTCCGAGAAAAAGTTGCCGAAATTTTTGGAAAGCCACCACATGATGGCATCAATCCCGATGAGGTCGTTGCTGTCGGTGCTGCCATTCAAGCCTCTGTTTTGAACAACGAAATCTCAGATGTGCTGTTGATGGACGTTACCCCCTTGACAATGGGGATTGAAATCTCAGGTGGATTGATGGAACCCATCATTGATCGCAACACCACCATCCCCTGTAGAAAGTCCAAGGTCTTTACCACAGCCATGGACAATCAAGACATGGTTCGAGTACACATTTTACAAGGTGAGCGAGACATGGCAGCAGACAACAAGTCCTTGGGACGGTTGGAATTGCACGGTATCCCACCTGCGCAACGTGGTGTTCCTTCCATCGAAGTCACCTTTTCTATTGATGCCGATGGAATTATGAAAGTGGCCGTCAAAGACGATGGAACTGGACGTTCTGCAGATTTGCGCATCATGCCAACGAGTGGGTTGTCACAAAATGAGATTGAACAGATGATCGATGCCCGTGAACAGTACCATGGTGATGACGCGAAACGCAAAGAAGTTGCCGTTGCCAAAAATGAATTGGACACTTTGGTATACAACACCTCAAGAAACTTTGAAGACTTTGCAGATTTGTTGAACCCAGACGATGAAGACATGTTGCAACAGGCATTGGACGATGCCGAAGATGCACTTGAAACAGACGATTTGATTGCCATTCAGGATGCCCACGACGTGTTGTCCGAAGCCGCTCAAAAACTTGGGGAAGCCATCTACAAACAAGGTCAAGGTGGTAGTGAATCTGTTCCAACCTCGAACACTTCAGCTTCCCCCTCTCCTTCTGCAGAAATTGATGAGCCAGACTTCTTAGAAGAAAACACCTTCGACGATTGAGATGACATCCAGTGAAAAATGTTGACTACTATGTAGAGTTGGGCGTACCAAAAGCCGCAACGTCCGCCGAAATTCGGCAGGCATTCAAAGCCTTGGCGAGACGTTATCACCCAGATCGCAACCCAGGTGACACCTCAACACAAGAACGTTTTCAACGAATCACTGAAGCCTACGAAGTATTGAGCGATCCAGACAAGAGACAACAGTATGATCGTTTGGGTCCGCTGTACCAACTTGACAAAGCACCGCCAACAGCCGATGAACTCGGAGAGTTTGTTAAGGATACAATCAGCGGTTTTTTCAAAGGCTCTCCAAGAAATCAAGCCGGTGAAGATATTCAATACACCCTCCAGTTGACTTTATCAGAAATTTTGGGCTGTCAAAAAGACATCACCATTGCACGACTTTCGTTGTGTACCCCCTGCGATGGAAGCGGAGCCAAAACGGCATCGGACAAAGTGAATTGTACTGAATGCAACGGTCGTGGACGGAACTCGAGAATTTTTCGAACTCCCTGTGCTGCCTGTGGTGGACTGGGGTACAAAATTTTAAAACGCTGTGCGAAATGCGGTGGCATCGGTCGAGAAGAACGCTCTGAAGTGATGACCATCAACATTCCCGGTGGTGTACAACAAGGGCAAATTCTTCGCATCAAAAATAAAGGGCATGCGTCTTTGGGAAACAAAAACGCCGGAGACTTGTTGCTTCAAATCCAAATTGCAGCACATCCGATACTTGAACGTCGCGGAAGAGACATCTATTGTGAAGTGCCTCTATTGTGGAACGAAGCGATCCTTGGTACGTCGTTGACGATTCCGACCTTGGAAGGAACGACACAAATTCGCATTCCAGCCAACACAACCACCCATCAATTGTTTCGTCTAACGGGGCGTGGGTTACCCGACAGCAACAACCACAATCGTGGTGACCTCCACATTCGCGTCATTGTTGAGTTGCCACAATCACTCACAAAACATCAGGTTGCCCTTCTGAATCGTCTCACAGAAGATTTGTTGCCGAATCAAACCCCTAAACGGGTGGCATTTGAACAACTGATTGATTGAGCAAACAGTCCAGTGACCGAATTAGGTCTGCGTCAATAGACAGATGTTTTGCACCGATAGACATTTCCGATTAATATCTAGTGACTTGTCAAGAATTTCAACTCTTTACCAAAGGATGAAGTGGTGCGCACTGTTAAATTCTCGTCCCTACTTTTATGCTCTACACTGTTCATCAATTGCTCTGCCGGTCCCTTGTTTGGTGGGCAAAATAGAAAAATTGTTCGAACAGGACTGATTGACGTCGCCACCGCCGCGGAAATGGTCGAAACAGAACTGAACAACATGGAGCCTGAACAACAAGCGGACATGTTGCTCATGGCGGGAGAGTATCGTCGTTTGAACGGTGATTACAAAGTCGCTCGTTCTTGGTTTCAAAAACTTGTGGAAGAACACGCCACCAGCGTACATAAAAATGCGGCAACCCTTGGAATGGCCATCATCGACTTTGAGTCGGGAAAAAGTCAGTCATTGGACACCATTCGTACGGCAAAAGAATCCGATGTACCCGATTCATTAAATGCCGACCGCTTCCGTATTCTCTATCTTTCTGAGATGGATAAAGAAGGACAGTTGGCCCAGCGATATAGAGCCAAAGCAGCATCTTATTCCAAAGCCCACCCCATCAGCCAATCGCACTTTGATCGCGACATCGGCTCGATCCAAACTGACACTGAATCCCCATCAGCAACCGAAGATGTCACTGTTGTGGCATCGGAGGCAGAGTTGATTGAAAACATGAAAGTCGCTTTGGATGCCAAAGATTGGGGAGTGGTCATCGCTGGTGCAGACAAGTTTTTGGCTGACTTTCCGGAATCTGAGAAAACATTCCTCGTAGAAGCATACAAAGAGAGAGCGACAGCTCAAGAACCTTTTGTCAACAACCGCATCGCTGTTTTCCTTCCGTTGTCCGGAAAGTATGGTCCGGCTGCGCAAGCCATACAAAACTCAATTCAGTTTGCATTGGGCGCAGATTCTTCAGTGGAACTGAAATTCTACGATACGGGCTGGGATCCGATGACACCGATCTCGTTTAAAGACCCCGAAAAGCCAACCGAAGAAGAATTGGAAGCCCAGACCAAGTGGAACGAAGACAATGCTGCTTTAATGGAAGGCGTTGCTCAAAAAGGTCGAGATTTGGTCAAGAAATCTGTCATAGAAGATGGGTGTGGGATGCTCATTGGTCCGCTTTTGACAGATGTTGCCCCGAGTGTAGCCGAGGCTGCTTCTGCGTATGGAATTCCAATGCTCTCTTTGGCAAATTCAAACACCATCACAGAAACAGGGGCTGAAGTGCACCAAGTCTCGGTTGGCTTGCAACAACAAGTAAACACTCTGGTCAATCATGCAATGGATGTCAAAGGCTGGACAACCTTTGGTGCAATGATTCCAGACAATGACACTGGTGCTGAAGCATTCGAAGTCTTTAAACAAACTGTTGAGGCCAAAGGAGGAACGCTGGTACGACACATCGTTTATCCTGAAAAGGCAACCACGTTTGTCGAAGAGGCTAGACGACTTGGGTTAAAGGCAGAAGTCCGTCCAACAGAAAAAGAACTAGAAAAGGACCCAACCCTAGACCACCCAACAATTGATTTTGACGCCATCTTCATTCCAGACAATCATCGAAAAACTCCTTTGGTGACGTCTGCTTTGGCTGCTGAAGAGTTTTCCATCGGGAACTTTCGCATCAATCGCCACGCCACACCACTCGGCGTTCTTGGACTGAACAAGTGGAACCACTCAACAGTTGTAAAAAATGGTGGACAATACATGCAAAATGGGATCTTTGTCGATGCATTTTGGAGTGAGTCACCAGATGAAGCAACACAAGATTTTGTCAACCGCTTTGAGACCGAGTTTGGAAAAAAACCAAACATCATCAATGCTGTCGTCTACGATGCCGTACAAATTGGGAAACAACTCTTCAATACGTCTCAAAGTTCAAGACAAAGCATCCAGCAGAGTTTACACAATACACAATTTACAAATCTTGTAACTGGTGCTGCCCAATTTGATGAAAGACAAGTTCTGGATAGAAACTTGCACATAATGGTCATCAAAAGCGATAGACTGGAATTGTGGACCCCACCAACAGACGATGACAAATAACCTACATCCAAAGTGTATTGTCAGCCGTTGGTGACAATTGAACGGGATTTAGGATATGAAAGAATCAGACATCATACACCAACTTACACTTGGACAACGAACAGCGCCTGAACGGTATGGGGTTGGAGACGATGCAGCTTTGGTCATCGACAACCGCATGGTTACCCAAGACACGATGGTTGAAAACGTGCATTGGGATGACAAACTTTCTCCGGCAGACGTTGGTTGGAAACTCGTTGCCATCAACGCGTCTGACATTGGTGCAATGGGTGGCATTCCTGAATGGTGCACGTTGTCCATCTCACTGCCCAAAGATTCGTCCATCGATTGGGTTTCTGAATTTGCTCAAGGCATGAGACAGGCATTAAAGCACTGGAATATTCAACTCATCGGTGGAGACACCACGCGAATTGACCGAACCCGAGTGGTTAGCATGACCATGAGTTCCAAACGGGGCTACAATTGGGCTTGGCAACACAGCGCCACAGTCGGCGATGATATCTGGGTAACTGGAACCTTGGGAGACGCAGCCGCTGGCTATTTCGAACATGGAAAGCATCCACACAATACGGCTTTGCAACGCCCAACGCCCCCTGTTGAGTTTGCAAACACAATCGTGCACAACAAAATGATACACGCCTTAACAGACTTGTCGGATGGACTAAAAATAGACCTAGAACGAATTTGTGAGCGCAGCAACGTCGGGGCATTGATAGATCCAGAGACTTTACCTGCCTCTTCAGTGCTCTATCGAAACAAAAAAGCATTGGCCTACCAAACAACTTTTGGAGAGGATTACGAGTATCTCTTTACCGCCTCCCCATTGTCCGAAAAAATCTTGCGACAAATGGCTGCTCGCCATAAGACGACCATTCACAAGATTGGAAAAGTGACCACAAAAGACCATGACGTTAGATTACGAGATACTGATTGGCCAAAACCTTTGTTTTCCCATTTTGACTAATTCACCTTTTGCGCAATGAGAGACCCAATGACCGCTCCTTTTGATCATGTTTCGGTTGTACTGATACGCCCTCAACACTCTGGAAACATTGGTGCAATCGCCCGCAGCATTGCCAATCATGGTTTGGGGCAATTGATTATGGTCGATCCACCAGCTTTTGATCCAGATCGCGCACGGTGGATGGCACCTCATGCTCACCACATCATTGATGGCGCTCGTTTTGTAGAATCTGTAGAAGATGCTGTGTCCGATGCCCACTTGGTAATTGGAACCTCGGCTCGGGATCGCGCATGGAATATCCCTTTTATAGAAGTACCAGAGTTTTGTGACAGAGCCTCAACACCACAAAAAATCGCGCTTTTGTTTGGTCCAGAGTCTTCTGGTCTCTCCAATTTGGATATCCAATTTTGCCATGCCATGATCGCATTGCCAACCCACCAGCATGAGTCTCTCAATCTATCTCAGGCCGTCAATGTTTTTGGGGCTCACCTGATGCAGTCAGCAACCACACCGACTGAGCCGATTGCAAATACACCCACTTTGGGACTACAAAATCGGGTCATCGATGCTGGAATGCGGGTCTTGGAAATGACGTCTTTTCTGGGTGGAAAGAACCCATTGCACGTTCGAAACCACTTGATTCAAATGCTTGGAAAAACAAGAACATCCCAAAGCGACTTGGTATTTCTCAAATCGATCTGCGACAAAACCTATCACAGCCTCAGGGTTCTCAAAGAAAAAGTCGAATCCAAATAGGGTCCAGAACGAACAAAATTAGACGATCCACGTTGTCATAAATGCGCACCACACCAAGCTTACACAGAGGCTGTTGGCAAAATATCAAACTGTCCACCCAATTCCTCTGCCTCTATCCAATCAAAATCAAGTTGTTCAACGCGCGCGCGAATTGGACCTTTGCCCAGAAAGTCAATCATTGAGAGCAAGGCATCTTCTGGTCCAATGACAGTCGCCTCCACTCTACCATCACTCAAATTTCGCACCCATCCACACAGCCTCAATTCAGTGGCTTTCGCTTGGGTGCTCTTTCGAAAGTACACACCTTGAACAGTACCAGAAACAAATACATGAATGGCTTTAACGGGGGTAGACATGGACACTCCACTTTGAATGAATCTTCTCACTGCACAATAGACAAATCGGTTATATGGTATTCATACAGCAAAGGAAGGAACATGTCTATATCTGCCAAAGCCGAAGCCATTAAAATTCCCCAGCAACAGGCCGATCTGCTAAGCACATTGATGCGATTGCCAGCGAACAGTCCTGTGGATGCTGTCTCTCGATTGGTATTGAAAGATCGCTCTTTTTGCGATCGCATCATCGATGTTGTTCATCCAAGAAGACCACCTGCGGTAACGGATGCCTTGATCCATGAAGGGATTCGAGATTTGGGCGTAGAGCGTGTACGATTGTTGTTCATAAGCAACAATGTGGCACAGGCTTTTTCGTCTGCCAAACTCAAAGATTTTGAAGAAACAGATTTTTGGACACACTCGATCTACAAAGGATGTATGACCTATTGCATCGCCAAAAGTACCGAATACGCAGATACTTTTGAAGCATTCCTCGCAGGTTTCCTCTCCAACATTGGCAGTTTGTTGTTGGCCGCCCGCTTTCCACACATGAGCGAACACCTAAAAGATTTGCGCTCTCGCCCTGTTTCCGTCCGTTCCGCTGTAGAGCGCATTTTGTTGGGAGCCAACCACTGTGAGGAAGTCCAAAACTCTGGACTCACACACCTAATCCCACCACGTTTGATGCACGCCATCACGTCATACCTGGATCCATTTCCAGGATTTGAGCGCAAATATGTCTTGGCGAACATGACTGCCATCGGTGCAAACATGGCTGACATTGCCAAAGCCACCCCACCTCAACCATCCTTAAAAATGGCTGAACAATACAACAAAAATCTATCGGCTCCAATACGCATCAGCGACATTTTCACTGAGGCTTCTCTATTGGGTCAGCAAATTTGTACCGATCTCGGATTCTCTGTTTCCGCACCACGTTCTCTCGAAGACATCTTAGACGGCAAAGCCCCCCTCGTCGAAGAAAAAGAAGACCCTCTGGCAAATCTCTTTCGCTTCACCACAGAGAAAATCGTGGACTCTGAAAGTGGATTCCTTGAAAGATTGGAGGTCGCTCTTCAAGATGACAAGAGACGACATGATTTATCCATTATGCTGGTAGACTTAGACTCATTTTCAAAGATCAACGATACTTATGGGTGCCCAACTGCCGACGCACTATTAAAACACCTTGGCACAGAGATCATTCGATGGATGAGACCATTGGATCACGTTGCCCGTATTGAAGCAGATCAGTTTGCTTTGCTGATGCCCCAAACACAGGCAATGGGAGCGAAGGTCGTCGCCGAGAGAATACGTTCCTTGGTAAAAGGCAGTACCATTGCGATGGGTACAATACGTCCAAATTGCACTGCTTCTGTAGGGGGATTAACCATCAAACCAGATCGCAAGGCTCCCCCTGCTACGAAAGTATGGAAAAAAGTTTTAGAATTGAGAAAGATTGCCAAGGACAAAGGGAAAAATAGAATTATCTGGGCCTCATAATTTGGTATTTATGGTCATTTATTGACCGAACAAAACAGGTCAAGTTCTCAAATATGTTATATTAACCATGTCACCCACACTGGAGTTACACATGGATCCCATACAACATGCCATCGCTCAACTGTCTCGCTTCCCCAGCATCGGAAAACGCACAGCTTCCAAAATGATCTTTTGGCTCACTCAACAAGACCCACAAGTTGCGACCGATATTGGTGCCGCACTCTGTGAGTTGCCAACCAAAATCAAACGGTGCTCGATCTGCTTTACCATTACCCACGATGAACAATGTCCCATCTGCGTTAACGTGAAGCGTTCTGCCAACATTATTTGTGTTGTTGAACGCCCACAGGACATTGAAAAGATTGAAGCCACCGGTGCGTTTGAAGGAACCTACCACGTTCTTGGTGGGTCACTGTCGCCACTTGAAGGCATTGGTCCTGAGAATCTTCGAATCACGGAACTGCTACAGCGTTTAAAAGACGACAACATCAATGAAATTCTCTTGGCCGTTGACCCAGACACCGAAGGAGATGCGACATCGATGTATTTGGCACACATCATCAAACCACTTGACATTCAAGTGACCCGAATTGCCCATGGAATCGCAGCTGGTACGGAAATCGAATACGCCAATTCAAACTCTTTGCGTCAAGCTCTAGAAAACCGACAAACGCTCTAAAACGTTCTCCAGGAGTCACCCCCTGTTTGGATGTCCATAGGCTAAAAAGCTTGGTGGGCGCACACCACGATGACTCAAAGGTTTGTCTGCGGGGTCGTTCCAAGAGAAGAACTCGTGACAGAGATCGTCTTGTTCTTGAATCAACCCCAGAATCCATGCCTGTTGATCTGGTGTGCCCCGACTCCAATCGACCAAGGTTGTGTCAGATAGTTTAGTGGAAAGCACTGGTTGAGTGGTCGCCAACGTGTGTTGTACCAACAGACTGTCCGTCACAGACAATGTTGGGTCAATGGTGATCAACGCACTGTTGAGTCGTTCATCGTTGAGGTCTTCGTTTTCACTCACTTTTTGAACCTCGGCTTTACAACGCGGTGTCAAACTGGGTAAAGATGCCATGGCCTCGGTAGTACGCAATATGATTTCAACATCAGAATGGTACAACAGAGGCAACAAGTTTGTGCAATCACCATCAATCTGTTCCAGTCGTATGGCCTCCAAAGCAGCCACCACCACATCTGGGTCAGCATCGCTCACACCTTTCCAAACCAGCGGTGAACCAGCATACCCAAGGGATTCTACAGCCGTTTTGCGCACTTCACCATCACCATCTTTGAGCAGAGTCGACAATGCCCGTTCCCCTTCTGGCATTGCGGAAAGATACTTCGCCACATCTTTTCGATAGGTGGGATCTGGGTGGGTGATGGCTTTCATTATTGAAATCTGATTCCTTTTCATGTCTGGCGGCATGTATCTGGGTATATCGGTCTCAAAACCCCGTTGATGCAAGGAACGGGCACATTCTTCTTTGGCGAGCACAGAGGGCTCTTTTTCAACACAGGTTCTCAGGTGTTCTCCAACAGAATCAACCTTCAAGTATCCCACTGTTTTCCAAGCCCATCGTCGAACAAAGGAATTGTCATGCTGGGTCAACCGAAGAATGTCTGACCAATACTGGTCAACATCCTTCAAATTTGCAATGGACAGCACAGCTTGTCGAACTACATCGATGTCGCTATCTTCAAAAAGTTGAACCAACAAAGGCTCTCGACCTGAACAAAACCCCAATCCATATGCAGCTTTCCAGCGCTCATAGGCTTGCGTAGAGGAGACCAGAGAAGCCAAAATTTGACACCCAGTTTCCGTAGCCTCTTCTCGCATCAAGGTCGCCAATCTATGTGCTGCGATGACGCGGACTACACTGGAGTCATCCTGTACCCCTTGTCGCAAGAGGTCTTCGTTCTCAATCCATTGAAATGCTTGGGCACGTACCCACGGCTCAGGACTTTGGGTGTACACACTGGGCGTGACAACATGTGGATGGTGCGTAATTTGTGTGAGTTGCACCAACGATTCTGTTGAACTGTCCAAACGATGACCCAAAATTCGAATATCGGTGGTCTTTTCAGCAGACTCTATCCAAGCAGGATTTGCCAAAAACCACAGAGCCGGATTGATAGACGACTTTTCAGAGAGCGTCACCGTCTCCAGTTTGTATTCTTGGCGCAACTCGTAACTTACAGCCAAAGCCTGTTCCATCACCGAAGCATGGGTTGTAGATCGAAAGCGCTGTACACTGCTGTCAACGTGAATATATCCATCGCCCCTGCCTGCGATGGGGGCAAGTTGTTTTTGAGACCACTCTCCTTCCAACACAAAAAGAGTGCGGTTCAGATGAGGAACCCTCGGCACTTTATCCCCACTGCGTAAGAAAACAAGGGACAGTGTATGCTCAGCAGTCGGTACTACTTTGTCGCTGGTGTACACATCAACAGCCAACAGTTTTTTGAGACTCTCAACAAGTGGATTGTGGGTCTTCGACCACACGTGTACCTTGGTAACGGGTGCTTGAATTCGTTCTACGAAATGAAGATGGTTGATGGCTTGGAGTGCTTGCTCTGACTGTTCTACCGTTTCTTTCTGTTCTACCGTTTCCTTGTGTTTTACTGTCTCCTTACCTTCGATATTTGATGGGCGTAGTTCCTCGGGTGCTCCCTCTGGATCACCGCTAGAAAGACAGGCTATTGCCCAGAACCACAACATTTACGGTCTCCTTGGCAAACCGACACGCCACTCTGGCGCCATCGAATAAAAACCGCCTGTCCTGGGGTTGACAAAGCGATGGGAACGCTTGAGTTCTTGAATGACCGGTTGACTCAGCTCCATGCTTTGAGTGCTGGAGAAAACAGCATTTTGCTCGCGAATTTGACGCACCGTCTCCAAAGACCATCCCCCCAACTCGGCTACACGTTGATCGATGGGGTCTGGATTGCGCTGAATCTCCACAATCAAAGTCTTCAGCAATTCGATCAATTTGGGCACTCTTGGATCCTCTATATTCCCAAAAGCCCACATTTCTCCGACGATCAGAACAGAATAAAAAGGCTGTGACCATTCAACCTCCCCTTCTCCAGGCTGAGTCCATTCAGTAACCCATGGGTCCCAAGTCACAATACCGTCTACCGTCTCTGTTTCCAGAGCCTGCCACAACTCATCCCCTCGAAGATTCTCCACCACGATAGAAGGTGACATCTTGCGTTCATTCCATACTTGATGGGGTGTACTGCCTTTGGTCAAACCGACGCGCCGCAGATCACTCTTTGGATGCTTGCGCTTGCGCTTGATCAATGCAATCTCCCCCAAACTTCCCAACGTAGACACCACCTTGGCATCGGGTCGACTGTTGAGCATGTGTATGGCCGGCACCGCACATGAAAACCACGCATCCAATTTGCCCTTGGCCAAATCGTCGCCTTGCTCTTTGCCTGAATCATATGCCACCCACTCAATCTCCAAACCCGCTTGCTCTACCAATTTTGGGTACAATTGCAAAGCGACTCCGATGTGCGCATGAATGGGCGTTTTGGAGGACCAACCGAACCTCAGTACATCTGTGTTCGAGGCCGGTGGTGGACCCGCAATCTTGTTGGGTTGAACACCGTCTATCCAGCCATATTGGGCAATTTCGGAAGCAATTTGCTCTCCCATTCGTCGATGACCCTCTGCATTCGGATGAAACACATGACCCAAAATGTGCAAATCGGGCTCTCTCGTGCGTTGCCAGTATTCATCCACACCCACATAGGGAATTTGATGAGAATCTGTAAACTCTACCATCCGCTGTCGATATTCCCAGTCTACATAGCGATCGACCAGTTCAAATTCTTTTCGGTTGATCGGCATGTTGATCCACATAAAGTGCGCGCCGCGGGTGGTCGCCTCGTTCTTCAAGGACAGTAGATTCTCTTCCATTTCACTAAGGGGCACCCGTGATACCAATGGCAAACGTTCCTCGTCCTTGAGTTTCCCGTACTTTGCACGCTCTCCGGCCAAGCGCGTTTTGTACGCCTGTTGGGCTGTGGGAGAGAGTTTACGAATCCAAGACAACAATGCTTCTCTGGCAATTACAAATACCTCTGAACGATACAGTACCGACTGTATATATCTAACGGTTGCCGAGTTGGATACGCGCTCTCTGTCGGTCATGAAATCTGGTCCTGCATCATTGTTGAATCCAGCAATGACCAAATCTGGTTCATAGTTCCAACCGTAGGCCGCCATCACTTCCACGCCTTGATGAGTGGTCCAGCCGGGACAAGCAGCATTCAACACCGAAACCTTCTGTACGCTGGTGCTCGCCAAAATCTCTTGTAGTTGATGTGACCACATTTCAGTACCCGAAACACCCTGTCCGAAATTGGAGGAGTCGCCCAGCACAATGATGCGGTACTCTCCTGCTTCCTTACTGTATGCAGTCGGTGCTTCACGCATTCCATGCTGGTTGGTGTTGAGAACAATTCCATCGGAACTTGACACAAAGGACTGTAAGTTTGGACGACACATCCAATGCAATGTGGGATGCGGGCGAAAATGTGTCGTTTGATGACGCGCCAGATGGCTCTGCATACCGATTTCGGCACCAATAAGAGACAGGCAGAACAGCATCAACGGACCGAGCATTCGAACCACACTATTGGGACGAGAAAGTTTGAACACCCCGAGCAATCCAAGTAGATAGGAATTGAGCAACCACAATAGAATCCACGTTAAATAGAGTTGTGCATTCTCTGGTGCATAAGGTGCCGCTGGATCTATCAAAGGACCTTTCTTCCAAGAATCGACCACCACAGTTCTCAGAGTTGCGGCAAGGCTGTATATACCAACATTCAATACACCCCAGCCCACACACACCCACAACGGACGATACTTTTCTAGAAATTTTTTGTTCACTGACCCTCTCTACGTCACATTCGACTCTTCAGTACAATGTAACGAAGGTCTGGACGAATAGCACTGTGAATTACACAGCGCCGAAGATCGGAGATTTCCAAAATGTGTTACAGGTGATCATGCCGTCCCCACATACAATAGCCCAAGGACTGTTGCATTCACCGTCCTCGATCCCCCCACTGGTAACCTTGGAAATTTACCCAACGTTGCGTTGCAACTTGGACTGTCTGTTCTGTGATACCACCGAACGTCATCGTCCTCCACAGGCCGAGCTTCCACTGAAAAAGTGGTTGTCCATCGTGGACGAAGCCGCAGATATGGGCGCCAAACAAATCTTTGTACTGGGTGGGGGTGAGCCCTTTATTTATCCAGAGTTGATGACCATTTTGGGGCGCGCCAAGGAGCGAGGACTATGGGGCATGCTGACCACAAACGGTACTTTTTTCACCGCGGAACGTAGACAGCAACTCATTGAAATTGGTTGGGATGAAATTCACATTTCACTAGACGGCGCCACCCACGCAACACACGACACATTGCGCGGTCAACGTGGAACATTTCAAAAAGTCATCCAGTCCATTTGTCACTTTCGAGCAGAAAAAGCTCAAGTACAAGTTCAGACACCAGACTTGATCGTGCATTGGGTGATCACCAACAAAAACTTTCGAGAAATTCCCGCCATCATCAAACTTGCAAAATCTTTAGGAATCTCACGCGTCGACTTTGATGGACTCATTGCTTACACGCCTGAACAGCAATCCCTTCGTTTACCCCCGCAAGAACAGCAACACTTTAAAGACATCGCTCTTTCGAGCATTCGATTGGCCAAACGACTGGGGATACAGACGACACTTGAACACCATCTTGGTTCTCAAAGGGGTGTTCATTCTCCCCCAAGTGGTCAGCAACCAGGGTTGTTGGGCGCACCCTGTTATAAACCTTGGCACCACCTGACCATTCAAGCAGATGGACGAATCAGTCCTTGCTGTGTTCTCGCTGGACAAGGGGAATCCATTCGTGAACAGGCACTCATCAACTGTTGGCAAGAGTCTCCCTACCTAAACACCCTCAGGCAACAAATGCTGGATCATGCGCCAGGTCCTAGATGCAAAGAGTGTTCCCCAAATATACTCCGTCAAGAGTGGGCGATTCAACGTGCGCTCATTGAACTGACTGACATCGAGCACAATAATACGTAGCCCTACCTGATTGTTTCATCTTTTGAATTGGCTGGGTGCACTGTGGACACGCCTCTCCTTCTCTACCATAAACCTGAAAAGCGTCTGGGGTCTTTGCGCCTTCAAAGAGAAACCCAATCTTCTCTGCCCTCTCCTCTTTCAAAATTGCTTCGATGCGTTGATGACTCGAAGTCGCCAAGCGAGACCAATCGTCTGTTGACAGAGAGTCGACTTTTTGCAGTGGGGATAATTTGGATGCAAAACAAAACTCTGAAGCCAATATGTTGCCGATACCCACAACGCGGTCCTGTTTCAACAGAGCTGACTTAAGCGGACTTTTTAGACCGGCATAAGCCTGCTTCCACCAGTCACCATCGCGCTGTGTCGGCCAGATTTCTTGCCCAAGTTTCTTGTCTTTGAACCACTGTTCAAGTTGATCGTTCCCAACAACATCGACCACACCAAACTTTCGTGGGTCTGCAAACCCGATTGTGTCTCCAGATTCAAGCGTCCAACGAACCCGTACAAACCTTGACGTTTCTTCTTCAAGAATCACCTGCCCCGTCATCCGATAGTGAATGACCATTGAACAATCTGCAAATTCCACAATGCTGTACTTTGCTCGACGCCAGACTTTCTTCACCGATTGCAAAGGAACCGCTGATAGGTGGGCCAAACGGCTGTCCAGCACTTCAGTGGATACAATTCGCTGGCCCAACATCCACCGTTCTAGATTCTCCGTCATAATTTGCACTTCACACAATTCAGGCATGGTCCCTCCCCCAATCTCTTAATGACATTCTACAACGTATATGACTGTATTGTTGGTCAGTTTAGGACAGTGCAAACTGACGTCTATGGAACACTTTGTGCACTTTTTTATCTATTGCGGAGAAACATGCGTAGACACGCAGTAAATCAGTTGGATCGCACCAACCGTAGCCCCATCTGACCATCGCGATATCCAGGAGCCGTGTTGTATCGAAAGGCATTGCGAATGACATTTTTGGGGCTTTGATAACTCCCCCCACGCAAAACTTTGGTTTCTCCACTTGTTGGACCCACTGGGTCTGTATTGGAAAACATGGATGTATCTGCCTCATACCAATCTTCTACCCATTCGAACACATTGCCACTCATGTCGCACACATCCATCAAATTGGGTTCTTTCTGACAGACTGGATGAGTACGGCGTTTTGCAGTGTCTTCATACCAAGCAACCTTACTGGCGGTTGAACTTCCAGAAAATCTATGGGCTGAAATCAACACCTGTGAAGAAGAACTCCTAGACGTGTAATACCCCATTTCACGTGCGCTCCATTCCCACTCCGCTTCTGTTGGCAAGCGATACCCATTGGCCTCCCAATTCCGCGTTACGGCACTGGACAATTCATTGCATCTATGGGTATCCAGCCCCAAGGTAAACCCAATGGGAACACGGTACACACGCTTCAAGTTGCTCGCCGCGCTCATCATGTTTGCAAAGACTACGGCATCACACCAAGAAACATTTTCTACGGGACAATCAGATCCACAGCTTCGATTGTGCGAAGGATTTTGACCGGTCACTTTCTCCCACAGACCCTGGGTCACTTCCGTTTGGCCGATGGAAAAAGGTTGGGTCAGCATGACCTGATGTTGTTGCTCATCCCGATTGCGTCCCATCTCAGAGTTGGTACTGCCCATCCAAAATCGCCCCACCATCACATCCACCATGGGATAAAGAGATGTAGAAATGGATTGAGTGGATACAGACACTCGCTGATCAGAGAGTGCCACCGACAATTGATTGTGTTCGGGCTTGAGTCGTATCTCGCCCTGCCACGATCCAAACTGAGACTCTACGCGAATGGACTCTGTGCACAATGGCAACCCAACTGTAGTCCGTGTATCCCCCACTAAGATTCCATCGGCATACACTTCTCCCAAGACCGTTTTTCCAGAACTGTCACGAGCATCCAATGCCAACATCGTCTGTTTGGGCGTGGGTGTCACAGACCAATTGTAGCGTTCTCCTGAAACCAGTGTGACATTCACAACGTCACCTTCATAGCAGGGATCGTCGATAGACAGACGATGCGCTCCCACTGGAACTTGTGCTTGAATGGGTGTTTGCTTCCAAGACTGACCATCCAAAGATATCTGTATTCCCTTTGCTGTGTTGAGAACCGAAACCTGCGCAAAGGTAGAGTCTAGATTTCGATGCAATTCCATAGCAGAATCAATGTCTACCGTTTCGGTCAACGTGATGGACTCGGTAGATTCCCAGCGGAACAAATGGCTGCCCGACTCTATTTCTCTCACGCAGGGCGTTTGCTGACACAGGACGTCTCCGTCGAGGAATACTGTTGACTTTGGGGTACTGGTCAAAGTGACTTTTGCCAATTCAGCATTCAAATACAAGCCCTTTCGAAGCAACTGTTGTACGCCTTCAAAAGTTGCCTCCACAAGTGCTACCGGATCTGATCCCTGTATTTTTTCCATTGCCAGCAACGTACCAGAATCCGACTGGTGAAGTTTCAACATCACCAACTGCACATCTCCCAACTGCGATATCGTACCCGATATCACCAAATCAGCACCAATGTTGCGAGCCAAATCCACTTCACAAGACCCACCCAAACAGGTTGCATCTTTGCCCATGTCTTCCAGTATCTGCATCATATTTTCTCGTGTAATGATGCTGTACGTCAACGGATCCAACTGATCCAGTGCCCCCGCCCGCGCTTGATCTGACAAAATACTGGTCAAATCCTCATTGTCGGATCCCGTAAACTCCAATACAGCAACATGATCCGCCAACCCCAATGAGACCAAAGACCACAACAACAACATAGACTCTCCACTGTGAAACCGGTATTCTCTTGCATACCAAACGTTTCTACACTCAATATCTTACAGTAACCGAGCACAAAAATGTCCTCTACCTTAGAACGTACAAATCGCCCTTTCTATTCCAGACCTATTTGGGTTGGTGTTGGGTATGTGCTCTTGCTGTGGGTGACCTGTCTTTGGAGTATCGATCCAACGCGAGAACTGATTGGATATCTCGGAACAGATACGTTGGACACGCTGAGTTTACACTGGGCCTTTTGGCATCCTGAAGCCCATTTTGCACCGACGAGATGGAGCGCCCTCCAAGTCACACCAAACATTCTGGATCACCTGATGTTTGGACTCTTTATCGATCTCCCCTTTCCATTGGCAGACAACTTGTGGTGGTGTTGCAACCTCTGGTTGAGTCTAATCGCAGGACACATACTGGGACAAAGCATCGCACCCGAAAACCCTTGGGCAGGCTGGATAGCGGGTTGCTCGTTGCTTTGTGGAGACTCTTTGCTTAGAGAGATCAACTGGGGACACGCACCGCAAGCAATGTGGTGGGGACCCCTGATCGCAATTCAATACGCTTTACAATTAAGACGTTCGCCCACATTTAGATCCTTGATGCTCTCAGGTCTATGGCTTGGTATATCTGGCTGGTGCTATTTCTTTTTTGTGCCTTTCGTCATTTTGTCAACACTTCCATTGTGGTGGAAACACCCAACCAAACTCATACAGAGTTTACTCATTTCAACCATTGTTCTGGCGCCAAATATATATTTGCTCCTCACTTACAGCGCAGAGATGATCGCTACACCAGAACCACCGTTAATTGACGGACTGTCGTTGTCTACGATCCATTCAACAACACTGCAATCATGGTGGAATGGGACCCCTGTCGACATCTCCAATCTACATTCCATTGTGTGGTTGATTGCGGCTGCAATTGGGGGATGGCAGGCTTTCAACAAAAACCGAACCCTGTTTGTTTGGGGTGGTTGGTCCATCGTAGTTGGATTTTTACTCATTGCAGGCGATAATTTCCCACTCTTTCCTGCGCTGCGTGAATTGCCCATCTTTTCGCGACTGCTTTGGTCGGAACGATTTGGCATTCTCATCGTGGTTGGTGGAATGGTTTGGATTTCCCAATTTCGCCGTGCCCATTGGTTGATACCGCTGATGTTGTTGGAAAATCATGTTCGCTCTTCAAACACCCCTCTACACAGAGAGTCTATGTCTCCTTGGATGTGCCTAGAAAACCTCTCAGAAACGGACACCACCATCCTTGAACTTCCCCTTAAAGACAGCGATCGACTCTACAATCAACAAGGTTTACGACAACGAATCCATCGGCAATCTTTGTTGAACCCATTCATTTTGCCACCTTTTGTCAAGCCCCCTAAACAATGGGAAACAAGAAAGTATCAACCATTTCTACAAGCCATCGATGGAGACATACCGTTGACGTCTGTACACATCAAACAACTTGAATCACTGGGTATCGGTCTTGTGTTGGTCGATACAGTCACTCTGGACTCTGCTGTTCAAGAACACATTCAACAACATCTTGCGACTGAACTGGGGAGCCCCATCGATCTGGGATGCGCTTTGGTTTGGTCAATCTCTGACACCATACAAGTTTTAAGGCATCAAACACCGCAATATCCCTTTGTCGAGGTCTCAGTAGACAGCACCCAACGCCCTTGGAATGCATCCCAACAATGACAACTATTTGGATTTCTTACCTTGAATGACCTGATTTTCTTGGGCTTCGAGCATCTCTTTCCACAAACGGGAAAAATTGGGCGCTTTTAATCCAATAGCCCTAGCCGCCTTGCTTTTGTTCCCACCATTGGACTCAACATGGTAAGGAAGGTATTCTGCCAAAAATTGCATGTGCGCAACCCGTTTAGCCTGAGAATAACCGTGCTCATACCAAATGGGCACGGTTCTACGACCAACCTCGGCGTTGTTGGAAGGAATCTTTTGGACACCATGATGCCAAAACAGGTGAATGGGCAGAAGTTCTGTTTCGGACTGTTTTGCACGAACCAAAGCACGTTGAATCTCTCGCTGCAACTCGCGTACATTGTTGCGATGCCAGTCATATTGTTCCAACATCGTCAAGGCATCCGCTGAAATACTGGCTACTTGACGGTTGCAAGTGTGGTTGAACTCTTCAATGAAGTGGTACGCCAACAACTGAATATCTTCAACCCTGTCTCTTAAAGGAGGAACGTACAATTCTTGAACAGAAATTCGATAGTACAGATCTTCGCGAAACTGTTTGGTCTGTACAGCCTCTTCTAAATCAACGTTGGTCGCTGTCACAATTCGTCCTGTAAACGGCTCTGTTTTATCTGAGCCAACCGGACGAAATTCTCTTTGTTCAAGAAGTCGAAGCAATTTTGCTTGCAACGACAGAGGCAATTCTCCCACCTCATCAAGAAACAACGTGCCACCTTGCGCAACCTGACACAATCCTGCGCGAGAATTCGATGCCCCCGTAAACGATCCCTTGCGGTGACCAAACAATTCTGCTTCAAAAAGTTCTGGAGAAATGGAGGCGCAATTCACCGCCACAAAAGAGCCCGTTCGATCCGACTCACTGTGCAAGGCTTTGGCAACACGCTCTTTGCCAACACCACTTTCTCCAATGATGAGGGTTGCAACATCCAACGGAGCGATGTTCTGTATTTGTGAGAGCACTTGACGAATGCCTTCGGAGCGCCCTTTGATCCCATCGAGACCAGTGTGCTTGCGAAAGGCGATCAGTTCTTCTTGACTTTGACGAAATTTCAGAAGTTCAAGTTGCTCAGACCACATTTTTTGGGCTTGACGGAGCTGAAAATAAAATCGATTCCAATCTTGAATCGGACGCACAAAATAATCCTTCGCACCAAATTCCAAGGCCTGTGCTACCTGCGATGCGGATGGATTCTGTGTAATCGCCAAAACAACGATGGCAGGATGCTCACGAGAAATGCTTTGAATATACCGAAGACCATCGATGCCTTGAACGTCCATCGAGACAATCACGGTCGAAACGATGCGCTGTTGAAAGACCCCTTGAACTGACGTATCCGTTGACGCGATAAGCACATCAAAACCTTGCTTTTGCAACATTGAAGCAAAAGCTTGGGTGAGTTGACTGCCTTGGTCAATCAAGAGTATGGAAGATGGATTTTTCACTGATTTTAATTATTTTAACTAACTTTAACTATTGTAATTATGTAATTACATACCAAACTCATCATCATTGAGCAATTGTATCCTTGAAAAAATGTCCGTAATATTACTGCACTCTTTCTAAATTCAGTATAGAAGTAGACAAACCCTTTTACAAAATTTGTCTATGCAACCTACTATGTCTTCTGTCACATACTTTGAACGCGACCAGCGAAATGCCATTGCCCTGCTCAACCATTGCTTGGAACGGCTTACGTTGGGGATGACAGAACTGGACATCCTCGCGTTACTCGAACAAAGCGTGGATCAGTTTTCTTTTCAAGGATTTCTACGACGTCCCGTTGTGCACTTTGATTATCGCCCTGTTCTGCGCTGGGGTCCCTCAAGCAATCGTAAGATTCGAAAGGGCTCTGTGATTCAAATCCACATCCAACCGTACAGTCAAGAAGCATTTGGGAATACAGGTCTTTCATTTTGTTTTGACTCCCCTGATCTGCCAATTGTCACCAAAGCCCGAGAACTCTGTGTTGCAACATCTACATTTGCTGGACACACCAAAAAGTCTGGAGAACTCATTGTTTTTGCCCAATCTTGGTGTACCAACCACAAAACACAGTTGGATCGAGAAAGCATTGGACACTTTGTCTTTCCAAACTCTCACAGTGGCATTTTTGGATCTATGTGGCCAAACAGCATGCGCGCTCTAACCCAACTGCGACGCTACCAGATTCAATGGTTCAATCCTAGACCGCTCGACGGAATCTATGCACTGCATCCAGATATTCGACAGGACAATCGTCGACTTGGGTTCGCAGAACTCATTCTGGTAACGCCAGAAGAACGTCGCGTGCTCGGCCGAGATCACATGGACGATCTCTGCACTTTTGAAGGGCTGTCCAAACAATCCTAGACAACAATCCTAGACAAAGCCTTTGGGTGCGGATTCTGCTCTCCATAAATCTTGCACATCCATCGTACGTAAATTCGCTTACACACTGGAGGCATCATGCGAATCGCCCATCTCACGGACATTCATTTTCAACAGGACCCGACGATGAAGGATCTGTTCAAAATCAAACGGCTCATGGGTAGTACAAACTTGTACTTGCTCGGTCGAAAAGCAAAGTTTGGGCTGGAAGTGCAACGCAAAAGTGTTGCCAAGATTGTTGAAATGAATCCAGATTTGGTAATCTTAACAGGCGATCTAACAGCTCAAGCCTTAGACTCCGAGTTCGACTTGGCCCGCAAAGAGTTGGATCCGATTTTAAGTCACTTCCCAACGGTGATCATTGCCGGCAATCACGACACCTATATAGATCCCTTCCCTGCAAACATGCGGGAGCGCTTTGATACTTGGCTGGCAGATGATGGGGCCGATTACAAAGAGTTCGGCAATGTTGGCGTCTTGACCGTAGAAAGTTGCAGACCAACTTTGTTGTCGAATGGATATGTAGACCCCAAAAGATTGGTCAAAGCGACGAAACTGCTGGAGCAAAGCACTGCCTCCTTCATATTTATGTGCATGCATTATCCTCTGCTCAATCGACGTGGTGAAACCTACGGTCCTGCAACCCGTGCAATCTCCAATGCCGATATAGTACTGAAATGGCTGCAGGATCAAGATAAGATATCCGCCTATCTCCATGGGCATGAGCACCATGGCTATACAGTTCCACTCAACGTTCTCAACGGCACCATCCCTTCTATCAACCCAGGGGTCAGTGGCTACAACATTGACGTTCAGAAAAAACGGTTCCCACACGTCGCCTGTTACACCGTAGAAGATGGAGAATTGCAAGACATTGAACGCTGGTCTCTACGAGACATGACTCAAGGCTACATATTGGAAGATGCGCCTGCCTTCAGTTCAAGACTGTAAACCATCGAGTGGCTCAATCTTAGCCTGATGCACAGCCACTCTCAAAAGATCAAAGGGCACTTCTCCTACGCGTTGACCAGCTTGATCAAAAGTTAAGTACTGTTCGAGCACACCAAACTCTGATAGCCCCAGACGAATACTTTGACTGGGATTTCGAGTACCCACCTGCACTCGATAAGCGCAATTCATTCCATCATATTGCTGACAGAGCAATGGACGCTGTGCTGTGCCGAACACAGTACACCCCCCTGTTTGTACATTGTCTAAGTGCCGACACCTCGTGTGTACAAAAATGGACATGGTCGTTTCTGTAATGCACAATTCAACCCCAGAAAAGCCCAAACAAAACCACAGATAATCCATATTGACAGTAGACTCAATCCCACCAAATGGAAAGGACAAGGTCTGACAGCACCACGCGGAACAGCCTTCACACTGACGTTGCACCTCTTGAAAAGATCGCCCACTTTTGCTCTCCAATACAGGTTTTGGCACAGGCAGTTCAATGGTGGGTTGTGCTACAAAAGGTGGCAAAACCTTCAACAGTTCGTCTGGAGATGGCATCGATTGCAAATGCCCGTCCGAAGAAAATTCTAGGTGTTCAAGCAACGCAGCAAAACGGTTGTGATCAAATCGCATAAAGTTTGGCGTTTCTTTTTCAAGGAACATGGGTCGGTAGAAGCAGCCGTATGCGTCATAATTCAAACAGACTTGTGGCTTGCTGGGATGTCCATGCAGGCCACACAACCCCTCCTCTGTGAGTCGAGCACAGCGCATTGTGTAATGCACTCTCCAAGTCGCACCGTTGACCAGTGCCAATTCGATGTTGGCAAAATTCAGCAAATATCGGGCATAATCCGCATCTTGAAATCGCTGAATGGAAAAGTCGTGTAAGGGCAAGTAGGTACAACACGGAGCTGCACATCCAGCGCACGGTGACTGCAAACATTGATTGAACGACAAAGTACTGAGCATCGGCGGTTTCTCCGACAAGACGATTGGAAAAGGTGCAACATAACCCTCTATGGGTTAAATGGGTTCAAAAATAAAATAACCGTTTCTAGAATGCAGTTCAGGAAACACAGTGGCTGTCAAACAGCCCTACCCCAACAGAGGTTTTACTATGTACAACTCTATTCTTTTAAGTCTTCTTATCGCTTGTGGTGACGGAAATTCAGAAACCACCGAAGCAGAATCTTCAGAAACCCCAGAGCAAACTGAGAATACAACAGCGGAAAATGATATGAAAAGTAAAGATGACACAATCGCTCGCCAAGGACTGGTCGCAGCCCCTGCCGATGTAGCGGCACCTCCTGCCGACTCAATCAAAACTGCTTCCGGCTTGGCCTACAAAGTTCTCACTCAAGGCACAGGTGGTGAGAAGCCAGACGCCACTGCGAAGGTCACCGTTCATTACACTGGATGGACCACTGATGGAAAGATGTTTGACTCTTCTGAAATGCGTGGGCGTCCTGCGACATTTGGACTCAACCAAGTCATCGCTGGCTGGACCGAAGGTGTACAACTGATGACGGTGAATGAAAAGACCCGCTTTTGGATTCCTGAAGACCTTGCCTATCAAGGAAAGCCAGGCGCACCTCAAGGCATGTTGGTATTTGACGTCACCTTGCTTGACATTCAAAAGCCAATTCTGGCACCTGCTGACGTTGCGGCCCCTCCTGCTGACGCCCAAAAAACGGACTCTGGATTGGCTTACAAAGTGTTGACTCCTGGAACCGGTGACAAACACCCTTCTGAAATTTCAAAGGTCACCGTACATTACACAGGATGGACCACCGACGGAAAGATGTTTGATTCTTCAGTTCAACGCGGTGAACCTGCGACGTTCCCGTTGAATCGAGTCATCGCTGGGTGGACTGAAGGTGTGCAACTGATGGTGGCTGGTGAAAAGACCCGCTTTTGGATTCCTGAAAATCTTGCCTACAAAGGTCGTCCTGGTGCACCAGCCGGCATGCTTGTATTTGATGTGGAGCTTAAGGAGATTCAGTGAGCCGTCCAATGAGCAAACGGGGCTATGACTTGATCACAGCCGAAATCAATCAACTTTGGAATGAAGAACGACCAATGGTTCTTCAAGAAGTTCACGATGCTGCTTTGCAAGGTGATCGTTCAGAGAATGCCGCGTACATCTACGGCAAACAACGGATGCGCCTAATTGATAAAAGATTGCGCATGTTGCGTCACAAAATCAAAAATGTGGTCATCGTGGACACAGACACTTTGCCACCAAGCAAGACCATTGCTTTTGGTGCATGGGTCACAATTGAAGATGAAGATGAGAAGGTTCAAAAGTTCAGACTCGTTGATCGAGAAGAAAGCAACCCCAAGAAAAATTGGATTTCGGTACAGTCTCCAATGGGAAGTGCGTTGATGGGCAAAGAAGAAGGTGACGATTTCGAACTGGACTTGCCCAAAGGCATCGTTGAATATGAAATTTTGGAAGTGCACTACGGACCTGATCCAATAGACGAGGACGAACAATGACAAAAGCTGCATATTTTGATCTGGACGGTACGTTGGTGGGCACCAGCCTCATCCAACCCACTGCCTATTACTTACTCAACCAGTCTTCACCACTAAAAACGATTCAACGTTTTGGCCGTGCCCTGTTTGACGCACCAAGAATGGCCATTGCCGAGATGCAAGATCGACGCACCTTCAACGAGATTTTGTTTTCTCATTTTAAGGGAATGACCGAAGATCGAATCGAAGTACTGTCCAAGGAAGTTTTTGAAGAGATCATTCGACCCGCTATCTTTTCCGGTGCGCACGACTTGATTCGTCAGTGCAAGGAAGGTGGTTTCAAAGTCATCATCGTAACTGGGTCACTGGATGTCACCACTCGATACGTCACAGAACATTTGGGTGCGGACTATTACATCGCCAATCGACTGGAATTCAAAGATGGCTACGCGACTGGCAAAATGCGACATCCTTTGGTCGCAGGTCCTGAAAAAGCAAAAATCATTGTCGAAGATGCCCACAAACATGGGTATGACCTCAAGAAATGCCATGCCTATTCGGATTCATTTTCCGATGTTCCAATGCTCTCAGTCGTCGGACACGCATTCTGCATCAACCCATCACGCAAACTCAAGCGACTGGCTCAAGCCTATCGATGGCCCATTTTGGATCTGAACAACGAACCACCCGCTTCTTTTAGAAAATCCCATTCCAATCACTAATCCGCCCACACATCGAGGACGTCATCATGTCAAACCATCCCTGTGTCGTGACCATCAATCACCAATCCAAGCCCCGCGTCTTGTTTAGTGGAGACCAACTCGTTGAGGTTGATCTTCCCATCGGTACTCGTGTCATCTATCCAAAACCCCCGATGGAACCATTGAACGATGTGAAGGCAGCTATCCGGTATGCCATCAACCATCCTGAAAACAGCGAGCCTCTCTTTGCCAAACTCAAGCCAGGAATGAAAGTCACCATTGCGATTGATGACCTGTCGATGCCACTCCCTCCAATGGCCAAACCCGATGTTCGCCAACAAATGCTTGAGGTTGTGTTGGAAATGATGGAGGATTACGCAATCGATGACATCGAAATGGTGATTGCGACAGCTTTTCATCGCCCGATGAGAGAAGAAGAAATCCGACACATCATCGGAGATCGAATCTACAACAAGTATGCGCCTGAGCGATTGTACAATCACGATGCAGAACTTCCTGATGGAATGGTGCACCTCGGAACAACCAAAGAAGGCTACGATGTTGAAATCAACGCTCGAGCCGCCAAAAGTGACTTGTTGATTTATTTAAACTTGACCTTTGTACCGATGAACGGTGGGTTCAAATCTGTTGGAACGGGGCTTGCTGGATACAAGACGCTGAAGGCACACCACAATCCTGGTACGTTGCGCAAAACAAAATCCTACATGGACCCCAATTTTACCGATAAAGAATCCAGTGCTCTGGCATCTGCAATGGAGTCTATTGGAAGATTCATCAATGAAAAGTTGGATGTTTTTCACATTGAAAGCACCATCAACAATCGTATGTTTGCGAAGCCTTTGGACTTTTTGGGCAAAAATGAAGATGACTTGACGCCGATGGAACAACTGGGGATGAAGGGACTTATTCGCTCTTTGAAGATGCTTCCGCAGCCAGCACGACAGGCCATCTTTGAAAAAGTGCCCGCTCCCTATGGCGTAATCGCAGTTCATGCTGGGGAAACAGAGGCCGTTCACAAACTCATTTTGGAAAAGTGTTTTCAACAGCTCGCTGTTCCGGTCAAAGGACAATCTGACATTGTCATCTACCCGATTCCTTACATTTCCCCTTACAACGTGGGCGCATTCTTGAATCCACTACTCGTTTCGGTCATGGCAGAAGGCTATTTGTTCAATCTGCACCGTGGAGCACCGCTTCTGAAAAAAGGTGGTACGATCATCATCACCCATCCGTGCACGGACAAGTTCGACAAAGAACAACACCTTGCCTACGTTGAATTTTTCCACAAGTTGCTTCCACAAACCCGTGATGCAATGGAACTGCACAAGCGTTTTGAGAAGGAATTCTCTCGAAATCCAGCTTACATTCAAATGTACCGCTCTGGAAATGCCTATCATCCAACCCACCCGTTCTACATGTGGTACTGGGGCGAAAATGGAAGAAAGCATAGAAACCGCGTCATCGTCGTGGGTGCAGACAACGAATATATCCCAAAAATCTTGGGCTATGAAACGGCGCGCACAATGCAAGAAGCCATTCGAATGGCCAAAGATACAGCCCCTGCCGATCCATCGATCACTTGCTTTAGAATCTGTCCTTTGATGTTGGCGGACGTCGAACTAACAGAAGAAGAACAAGCTGCAATCGATGCGGCCAACGCTGCTGAATAACACCAGATGTGAGCGACCGGTTCAAGGTTTGCGAATTGACACAGGCATGTAGTACAGGAATACAGGAACCATCATGGCACACAGTTTAAACGTATCCCAACAACTCAACGGCAAAACCATCCTGCTCTATGGAGGAACCGGCTTTCTAGGTAAAGTCTGGATGTCACTGGTTTTGGCACACTTTCCTGAAATTGAACACATCTATATGGTGGTGCGTTCTAGAAAACGCTCCGACGGCTCAATTCGCCAAAGTTCTGAACAGCGCTTTCTCACAGAGGTTGCCACTTCAGGGGCATTCGATCCACTGCGCAAACAGCATCCAAAAGATGCTTACATGACATTTATGAATGCCAAAGTGACCGCCATCGACGGAGACGTCACCAATCCATTTGGTGGAATTTCGGATGAGTTGCGCGACACGTTGCGTGGAAAAGTAGATATTTTGGTCAACTCTAGTGGCGTGGTCGACTTCAATCCACCACTCGACAAGTCTCTGGATGTCAACGCTTTTGGTATGCAAAACCTTGTAGCACTCGCCAAAGACCTTGGAAACATCAAGTTTTTACACACCTCAACTTGTTATGTTGCTGGAGATAGAACCGGTACGGTGGACGAGATTGACCCACTTTCCTTTCCCTTTCCAAAAGCCGACACCTTAGATATCAAACACTGGGACCCCGATCAAGAGATCAAAGAGTGTATGGAAATGGTGACCCATGCCAAACAGCGAGCGAAAGACGCATTTCGTCAATCGGATTTCTTGGACGTAGCCAAAAACAACCTCATCAAAAAAGGTGAACCCACACGTGGCAAGGCACTGGAAGCAGAACTCAAACGTGTAGAACGAAAGTTTGTTGAAGATCAACTGGTGGTCGAAGGTACAGAACGCGCTCAATTTTGGGGATGGCACAACATCTACACCTATACAAAGTCCATCGGTGAGCAAATTCTCTGTCGGTCTGGATTGCCATTCAGCATCGTACGCCCTGCCGTGATTGAATCGGCTGTTCACTTTCCAAAAGTGGGTTGGAACGAGGGCATCAACACTTCCGCACCGTTGATTTACCTCATCAACCAAGGTCCCCTGTTGGTCCCCACCACCAAAGAATCTGTTTTGGATGTGATTCCGGTAGACTTGGTGGCAATTGGAATGGTGTTGTCCTGTGCAGAACTGCTGGAAGACACCCACAAAATTGTGTACCAATACGGAACTTCGGCCAGCAATCCCTTGCCGATGTATCGTCTCGTAGAACTCGTTTCCTTGCACAAACGTCGACGTCTAAGAGAAGAAGGCAAAAACCCATTGGTGAGTGCCATTGCTCAACGGATTGAAGCAACCCCTGTCGGCGTCAATACCTATTGGAACCGTGGTCCCAAAATACAAGCCAATCAAGTCAAAAAGTTGGGCAATCTGCTCAAACCACTGGAAAAGGGCATCTTTTCATCTTTGGCAAAACCAGCGCGCAAGTCCATCAATGGACTGGTGAAAAACTTGGACATTACTGGGCGCATCACCGATCAGTTTGTCCCTTTTACAGCGACGCACAATTATCGTTTCTCCACACTTCATACAGACCAAGCCTACGAGCGACTGAGCCTCGAAGAACAGAATTTGTTGCCGTGGTTGCCACTCGACATTGACTGGCGTGAATACATCCTCGACATTCACTGTCCAGGCCTGGTTGAAAACGTCTTTCCACTGGTCGAAGAAAAAAAGAGCAAAAAGAGCAAACCATTGCGCGCCTACGATCACCTTGTCGATATGCTTGACGAGATTGCTGAGCGTTATGAGCACTTGCCGGCATTGATGCGTACCCATGAAGATGGTTTCACACGCGTATCCTACAAAGAATTGCGAACCCGTGCACACTCTGTTGCCCTCAAACTAAAACAGGCTGGCGTGCAAGTCGGAGACAGAGTCTATCTCTCTGGTGCAAACCATCCAAACTGGTCCATTTGCTACTTTGGTATTCTGGTTGCCGGAGCCGTTGCAGTACCACTCGATGTCGCCTTAACCCCTGTACAAGCCATCACCATCGACACGTCTGCTCAAGCGAAGGTTGGGATATTTGACAGTGAATCCATCGAGGCCTTTGCCAATGAACTCAGTGTCGAAAAGTTGGACATGGCGTTTATAGCAGAAGAGATTGAGGGCGCAGAGCACAAAACAACGCCTGTGGAAATTGATGAAACAACACTGGCCTCTGTGCTCTACACCAGTGGAACAACTGGGATTCCCAAGGGCGTGATGCTCAGTCATGGAAACTTTACGTCGATGTTGGCGTCGTTGGGCAAACTCTTTTCCATCTCGAGTGAAGATCGACTGCTCTCCGTTCTCCCTCTCCACCACACCTTCGAATTTAGTTGTGGATTGTTGATGCCACTGAGTTTGGGAGCCAGCATCATTTATTTGGATGAGGTCACCGGAGAACAGTTGAGTCACGGTCTGCAAGCAGGTCAAGTTACTGCAATGGTGGGTGTGCCTGCACTTTGGCAATTGTTGGAGCGTCGAATCAAGGGACAAATCCAAGACCAAGGGTCTTTGTTTGAAGCTTTGGTGGATGCCATGCTCGAATTGAATCGACGTTTGGGTCGAACCGCCAAACTGGACATCGGGCGTCTTCTGTTTGCGCCCATCCATGGACGACTCGGTGGCAATATCAAATTTCTCATTTCAGGTGGGGCCGCGTTGCCTCCAGATACTCAAAAGTTCTTTTCCGGTCTTGGTTTGCACCTCACCGAAGGCTATGGACTTACTGAGGCGGCACCGGTGTTGACGGTATCTGCTGGTGGCCCAGGTGCCAAAACTGGAACTGTGGGACACACCATCCCTGGCGTCGAGATTAAAGTCATCAACACCGATGAGAATGGCGTGGGAGAAGTCCTTGCTCGTGGACAAAACGTCATGCAAGGATACTTCAACAACACTTCTGCTACAGAGAGTGCCTTTGATGAAGATGGCTGGCTTCACACTGGCGATATGGGACGTTTGGACCACAAGAAGCGATTGTTCTTGGTTGGACGGGCCAAAGAAGTCGTGGTCACCTCTTCTGGTGAAAACATCTATTTGGATGATGTGGAACACACAATCGGAACCATTCGACTCATCAAAGAATACACATTGGTGGGCGTCGCCGATCCAAGAGGTGGTGAGCGTTTGGGTTTACTGGCCGTCGTCGACAGCGAGTGCGACGAAGCCAAAAAGTTGAATCGTGATGACCTAATGGGTGAAGCACTGGATGCCATCAAGAAAAAGACTGGCTCATTGCTTCCATTTCAACGCCCCGCCGTCATCCACATCGTCGATGCAGATCTGCCCCGTACACGAACTCGGAAAGTACAGCGCAAAGCATCTGCAGAAATCTTACAAAAGATCATCGACGCCACTCCGACCCGTGCCGAAGCCAAGCGTGGAACCTCTGGTGCAATCAGCAAAGCAATCGCAACGGTGGCTGGGGTTTCATCAGACAAAATCACAATGGGCACCAACCTTCAAGCGGACTTGGGATTTGATTCTCTCATGGCAGTAGAACTGGCGAGTGCCCTGTCCAACTTACCGAAAATTGGCTCTCCAGATCCAGATGACGTGGCAAAATGCGAGACAGTTGCAGACATTGTTCAGTTGGTTGGTCAGCCAGAGATCGAAGTCGAAAAGAAAACACAGGACAAAAGAAAGATACCAGAACCATTGGCAGTACCAATGAAGCAGGCTTTGGGCTGGGCACAACGCACACTCTATGGAAGTGGATTGAGAACAGAAGTCGTCGGTCGAGATCACATTCCACAGAACCGTCAGTTGATCGTTGTATCCAATCACTGTTCACATCTAGACATGGGGCTGGTCAAATACGCATTGGGTCCCTATGGTCACAAATTGGTTGCCCTAGCGGCGAAGGACTACTTCTTTGAGGGCAATCCGTGGGCCGTTGCTTATTTTGAGCAACTGACAAATTTGCAGCCCATCGATCGGCGTCGTGGCTATTCGGCCAGTCTTCAACAAGCAAAGGACATCGTCGACAAAGGACACATCGTATTGTTGTTTCCAGAAGGGACTCGACGTCAGGACGGAATCTTGACTGAATTCAAACCCTTGATGGGACAATTGTCTTTGGAGACCATGGTCGATGTACTACCGATGCACTTGGGTGGAACATTTGAAGCGATGCCAAAGGGTGCCGTCGTTCCGCAAAAACGAGATCTCAAAGTGCGAATTGGTGCACCCATCGAAGTCCGCAAGATTAAACCGTGGCTGGAGGGATTAAATGTACCCCAGCAATCCCGCATCATTACACGACTCGCACAAGAATGCGTGGCCGCCCTACAAAAAGATGAGGTCCTGTTGATTGATGAAGCACTGGTCAACAAAATCCGCTTGGAACTTTTTCCTCCAAAGGACCATGTTGTCCTTGAGAAAAAAAGCCTCACCGAAGAAATCTTGGATGAATTGCAACGGCGATACGATCCGAACCGCATCAGCAAAACGTCCAAGTGGGCATTGGTACTGAACGGCAAAGGTGGGCCTCGATACACCCTTGAGGTGAGCAAAGAAGCCATGAACATTCGCAAAGGCAAGCACGATGCCGACATCGCAATCATTACCACCGATGCATTTTTGAAACGCATTGTCTTCGAAGCATTCACTCCAGGTATGCCTGAGTTTATGGGTGGGGCAATCAAATCCAACAATCCAATGGGACTGTTTGAGTTTCAGAATATTTTCAACCTCAAGGAGCCAACGCCATGAGCGAAGACACAACATTGCCAAGCAAAAGAGAGCCCACTGTACTTGTCATTGGGGCTACCGGATATTTGGGACAAGCCATCTTAAAGGTACTCAAGGCTCGCAATATTGAACATGTCGGGACGTCACGCAGCCCAAAAGATGGGGACGGCTTGGTTTATTGTGACATATTGCAACCACAATCCATCGAGGCAGCCGTTCAAAATTCTGGTGCTACACACGTCATCCATACCGCCGGCATGGTGTCTCACAAACCGGAAGATGCAGAGCGAGTTTGGAAAATACACGTCACAGGTACTGAAAATGTATGCACCGTTTGTTCAGACTTAAACGTCGATCGGGTTGTGTACCTTTCCACCTCTGGAACGATCGCTGTATCAGATGACCCCGATGCCGTCCCTGACGAAACGGCGGATTCCCCCTTTTCAACGATAACCCAGTGGGGCTATTATCGAAGTAAGTATTTTGCCGAGCAAATCGCGATGGACTTTGCCAAAGACGGCCTGCCATTGGTTTGCCTCAACCCATCACTGTTGCTGGGTGCTGGTGAAGGTGGAGAATCAACAAAGTCAGTTGAATTGTTTCTCGATGACAAAATCCCGGTGGCACCGTGTGGGGGCGTTGCCTTTGTCGATGTTGAAGATGTAGCTACAACGACAGTCAATGCGTTGAATATGGGACGCGTTGGAGAGCGCTATCTGTTGAATGGAGCCAACTTTACATTTATGGACTATTATTCAAGAATTGCTCGCCTCTCCGACAAACCAGCACCAATGATTCAAATGCCAGCGCTGACCCGCAAAGCCCTCTCTTGGTTTCCAAAGATGAAAAAAGTGGGTTTACACTTGGATAAATCAGACGTAGAAATTGCAAGTTATTTTTGGTATGCCGATGCCAGCAAAGCCATTAAAGAATTGAACTTCGCCCCCAAAGACCCCATGGATACACTGTTGGACACCGTCAACGCCCTCCAAGAACAGCAAAACCAATTTGGGTGGTTTGAGTAAGTCCTGAATAATACAATGACAATTTGACATATTCTAGATAAAAACAATGGTAAACCCTACAGTATCAAGAGGTTACCATGTTTCATATCTCCAGTGTCAGTTTGCTCACTTTGCTGGTTGCACCGTCTATCGCCCTTGCCCAAGACAGCAATGGAGATGGCGTTGCCGACACCAGAGAAGATCAGTGTACCCCTTATCAAAACCCAGATTTTGGCAGTGTGTTCTCCAACAACACTCTACCGAACAACTGGGTCATCAACGGACAAACATACTTAACAGCCGGCATAGATGATCCTGTCAATGGTGGTGTTTTGCGCTTGACTCCGTTGGCGCCAGGTCGAATGGGTGGCGCACGTTCACAACTGGCTTTTGATACTGGAGATGGTGTGGTCATTGACTTTGCCGTCAATCTTTGGGGAGGAACTGGCGCTGATGGGATGGTCTTATTCCTGTACGATGCAGCCGCAGATGAAAACAATTTCTTCTATGGTGGATTGGGGGCGACATTTGGCTATTTCAATGGAACGGCAGGTGGTCTTACCGGTGGTGTGCTCGCCGTTGGATTTGATGCCTACGGAGACTTTGCCGTAACGGCAGGTGGCAGTGGTTCCAGTCCGGGTTCAATTCACTTGGTCGGCAATTCGACCGATACACAAAGTGGTCCGCTATTCAGTGGGTTCAATTATGATATCGACGCTCCCAACATCAGTACGAGACCGACACTGGGCGAGGCTGGACACCATGAAGGTACACTTTTGTTGCAACCGTCTGTCAACGATTCCACCCTCACCGTCGTCAGTCTATATTTGAAAAATGAACTTGGCATCAGCGTTCCAGTATTCCAAAACATCGAAATGCCAGAAGCGCTCCCACAAAGTCTCAAACTCGGGTTTGCTGGTTCTACGGGTGGACAAAACAATTACCATGAAGTGGAATATGCCGAAGTGGGACGCGCCCTAGACTTACGCGTTGTGTTGGACAGCAAAGACACGGTGTTCATTGGGGAGGAACTAAACTTTGAATTTACCCTCCACAACGATGGAAACACCGCCACCTGCAACGAACGAGTCTTGATTGATTTACCGTGGGACGATCTGACGATTCACACTGAAACGTGCACACTTTCCGACACAAGTGGAGACGATGCTTGCACGTTGATTTGGGAAAACGGTGCTTTGTATACCGATGTTTCACTCTCAGGAGGAGAATCTGCTTCTTTCATCATAGAAAGCACTTTTGAAGGAACGGAAGAACAAATCGGAGATGATTTTGCGTGGGGGGCCAGCGTTGTAGAAATTTGGGATGGAGAGGTTTTGCTTCGCCCCGCGAACGCTGACAAAGTCGACATCTTCATGATTGATCAAGATGCAGATGGCGATGGCGTGTTGTCCTACGACGAAGTCAACACACTGGGAACCAATCCAAATGCTCCGGATACGGATGGCGATGGACTTTGGGATGGCGAAGAAGTCTTTTACAATACAGACCCTCTGAATATGGATACCGACGGAGACTATCTACTCGACGGAACTGAAATCTCAGATTACGGTTGCGACCCCACACTGTATGACACAGATGGCGATGGACTGTCCGATTCAGAAGAAATTACGACATACACTACCAGCC
Organism: uncultured Myxococcota bacterium; assembly: GCA_965661985.1. Taxonomy (GTDB): domain Bacteria; phylum Myxococcota_A; class UBA796; order UBA796; family UBA796; genus CAJWHX01. Next base: position 64,163 of record CBFIFY010000005.1, read on the forward strand.
CAACGGATATCGACTCGGATGACGATGGACTCACTGATTATCAAGAAGCCGTTGTCTTTCTCTCCAATCCGCTCTCCACAGACTCTGACGGTGATGGGCTAACGGACTTTGACGAGGCTCTATTTCACTATACAAACCCAAACAGTGTCGACTCTGATGGTGATGGACTAACGGACCCCGATGAACTCACGGCATACGGAACAGATCCCAACAACAGCGACTCGGATGACGATGGACTAACGGACTTTGACGAACTAAATGTGCACAACACCCTACCCATCAACTATGACACTGATGGAGATGGTGTAAGTGATGGCGATGAACTCGCAGTCTATGGAACAGACCCCAACAACAGCGACTCGGATGGTGATGGAGTCTCTGATGGTAGTGAAATCAATACTTACGAGACAGACCCAAACAATGCTGACTCTGACGGTGATGGACTTTCTGACGCCGATGAAATCAATATACACAGCACCAACCCAAACAATGTAGATTCAGATGCTGATGGGCTCGGTGACTTCGATGAGACTAATACATACAACACCAACCCAAACAATGTAGATTCGGATGGAGATGGACTCGCCGATGGTGAAGAACTCAACACGCACAACACCACTCCCACCAACACCGACTCTGATTCTGATGGACTCTCCGATACTGACGAAATCAACACACACAACACCAACCCAAATAGTATCGATACTGACGAAGACGGATTGTCCGATAGTGAAGAACTCAACACATACAACACCAATCCCCTCGCAACGGACTCGGATGGTGATGGGCTCTCCGATACTGATGAACTCAACACATACAACACCAACCCAAATAGTGTCGATACTGACGAAGACGGATTGTCCGATAATGAAGAACTCAACACATACAACACCAATCCCCTCACAAAGGACTCGGATGGCGATGGGCTCTCCGATACTGACGAAATCAACACACACAACACCGACCCAAACAATGTCGATTCAGATGAAGACGGACTCACCGATATTGAAGAGATTTACTCAAATCTTGATCCCAACAGCACTGACTCGGATGGTGATGGGCTCTCCGATGCTGACGAAATCGACACACACAACACTGACCCCAATAATGTAGATTCGGATGGCGACGGACTAACCGATTCGGACGAACTCAACATTCACAACACTGACCCCAATAATGTAGATTCGGATGGCGATCGTTTACTCGATGGAGAAGAGGTCGATACACACGAGACAGATCCAAACAATGCTGACTCTGACGGTGATGGATTAACAGATTACACTGAAGTGGCCGTCTGGATGACCAACCCAAACGATCCTGACTCTGATGCTGACGATCTGAGTGATGGGGATGAAGTCAACATCCACAACACCGATCCCAACAATGTCGATACAGATGAAGACGGACTCAGCGACTCAGAAGAAATCAATCAGCATGATACGAATCCAACACTTCAAGACTCTGACGGTGATGGAATTCCAGACACAGAAGAATTGGATGCTGGTTCAGACCCCACCGACCCAAGTTCAGTACCCACCGTCGAAGAAGACAAAGGATGTTCAAGTACAGGTCAAGATTCGACAATGTGGTTTTTGCCACTGGGACTGTTGTTTTTGCGACGTCGAAAGCAATAGAATCAGGGTAAAGTCACTTTGATGGTCTCTTTCTCTTGATGAATGTAAAAAAAGTATTGACTAATCTCTATTTGTTGATAATGAAAAGCATATTTTTATACTCTTTATACAATGCGCACTATAAATTTGGAGCTGCACAATGCAACAAAAATCAATTCTTTTAATGCTTGCCTCAATGGGCGTAAGCAATTTGGCCCACGCTGTCTGTGGTGATGGAACTTTGGAATCCGCAGAAGCTTGTGAAGATGGAAACCTAATCAACGGCGATGGATGTGACGATACTTGCGCCATTGAAGCCAACTGGGAATGCAATGATGCTGAGTTCAATCTCGATTTCTCTGAAACCCTTAGTAGTGGTACTCCACCATCTTGGAATGTGAGTGCAGACGGTCGTGTTTTGACACAGGGCACAAACTCTGCAGCAGGTATCTTTGTATCAACACTTCCCGCTGTTGGCGTGACAGCCGAGTTTACCATTGGTGTGACCAGCACAACCGACAATGACTGGATCGGTTGGGCCGTCGGTTATCAAGAAGGAGATGTCAGCAATCCAAACGCAGAATGGATTTTATTTGATTGGACTTACGGAAACGCGACTGGTTTGGTAATGTCTCGAATTGAAGGAGCCGCAAATGAAATCGATTTTTGGGGTCACACCAGCAACACAAACACGGCAAGCATCACAGAAATTAGTCGTGGTTTAACCTTGGGCGGCACAGGATGGGCACAGGGTACAAACCATCTGATTGAAATGACCTATACAACTTCACACGTAGAAGTCTACGTTGATGGTGTTCTACAGTTTGACGAAACAGGTTTCTTCCCTCCAGGAAACTTTGCTTTCTATACATTTTCTCAAGACAACAATCGTTTTGAACTCTTGGAGCCTTCATCTGGGTTGTCCGTATGTACAGAATTGGACAGTGACAACGATGGTGTTTCTGACAATGCTGAATTGGCTGCCGGAACGAACATCAACAGCAATGACTCTGACTCTGATGGTTTGACCGACTTTGAAGAGATCAACACTTATGGTACAGATCCCAATGCTGCCGACTCTGATGGCGATGGCATTGACGATAGCGACGAGATCAACACCTACAATACCGATGCAACCAATTCTGACTCTGACGGTGACGGCATCCCTGATGGTGTGGAAGTAGACATCGGTAAAGATCCAAACAACTCCGACGAAGATGGCGATGGTGTCCTTGACGGTGACGGATACAATGATGACACTGACGGTGATGGTATCATCGACGGTGAAGAGTTGTATATCTACAACACCAGTATATCTTCGGTAGATACTGACGGTGATGGCATTTCTGATTACGACGAAATCAACATTCACTTGACAGACCCAGTCAGCGATGACACCGATGGTGATGGATTTACGGATGGTCAAGAACTCGCCGACGGCACCGACCCCAACATGCCAGATGCAGACATGGACGGCATTGACGACACGGTTGACCTTTGTCCAGGCGTATACGATCCAAACCAGATTGACTGTGATGGTGACGGTATTGGTGACAGTTGTGACGATGCTTTCTACTTGTGGAACGGCATCCCCGTTGGACAGGAAGGCTATAGACGTGTCTATATGGAAGACGACACTGTTTCAACTCGAAACTTCGACGTCGTTGCCAATGGTGCAGCAACAGATCCTTTGTATCGATGGGACACACAGATTAACGGTTCTACATTGAATGTTGAAACACTCGAAGTTCTAGATTGTGAAACTGCAGTCTACTCAGGGACCAACAGCGGTGTGAACTGGACGCTAACCTACACCATGCAAGACAACAAAGTTGTTGCCGATATGGAATTGTTCTCTGATACCACATTTGCCGATGCCGGTGACATTGAAATCTGGAACTACATGGACATGGACTTGTTCGGATCGGGCAATGACATTGGTGTCGCACGTGGTACAAATGGCAACTACACCCTTCTGATCTCTGACTTTGATGATTCCTCTGGTTTGTCTTTGGGTCAGTTCTCACCGGCTACACTAAATGATGGTGTATACTACAATGGTTGGCAGTTCACAGACTGTTGTGGAACCATTGACACTGTCGGATTTGATGCATTGGGCGCTTTCGATCCTCAGTTGGGTCAAACAGTTCACCCATTGACCGGTGAAGATGTATTCGGGCCACAAGATGTAGCGTCTTCTTTCTCTTACACAGCAATTCCAACCTCAAACTATGCTCGCATGTTCTTTGTAATGGCTGGTGTATTGTCAACTGACGTGGACTCTGATGGCGATGCAGTGAACGACGACATTGACAACTGTCCAGATGTATTGAACTTCACTCAAGCCGACTTGAACAATGATGGTATTGGTGACGCTTGTCAAGATACTGACACAGACGGTCTCTCGGATGAGTCAGAAGCTTTCTTGGGTACCGATCCAAACAGTGATGACACAGATGGTGATGGTCTGACCGACGGTGAAGAATTCAACACCTACTTCTCTGATCCACGTCTGGAAGATACCGACGGTGACGGATTTACAGATTACGAAGAAGTGTTCACATACGGTACTGATCCAAGCAATACAGATACCGATGGGGATGGTCTCTCGGATGCTGAGGAAATCAACACTACTGGCACTGACCCTGCCGATGCCGATGCCGATGGCGACGGTCTCAATGACGGTGAAGAGTTGGATAACGGTACTGATCCAGCCGTGGGTGACACGGATGGTGACGGTCTTCCAGATGGGGACGAAGTCAACTATTACAACACCGATCCAAACAGCACCGACACGGATGGTGATGGAACCACTGACGGTGACTATTTGGGTGCCGATGATGATGGTGACGGTTTATCAAACGGTCAAGAGCAGTACATCTACAACACCGATTCTTCTCTGATGGATACCGATGGTGATGGTCTCTCAGACGGTGATGAAGTCAACATCTACAACACTGATCCCAATGACGATGATACAGATGGTGACGGTCTCTCAGATGGTGAAGAAGTCAACTTCTGGGGTACAGATCCATTAACAGAGTACACAGAAGCGGGTCAGTATGATGGTGACATCGCTGACGACAGTAATGGAAACGGCATTCCTGACTTCCGTGAAGATATTTGTGACGCCACGGATGACTTCAATGCCGATTTCTCTACATCTTCTCTCCCTGCCGGATGGTCCTTGAGTGGAACAGCAACCTTGACTGGTGGTGGAGTCGATGCTGAAGGTGCAGGTGTGTTGCGATTGACATCCACTGGAGCCAGTGAATTCGGTGGCGCTCGCTCTTCCAATGCGATCTCCAATGAAGAAGGTTTGAGTTTCGACATTGAGGTTCACGCTTGGGGTGGAAGTGGCGCTGACGGTATGGTCTTCTTCTTGTATGATGGGGCCACAGACGAGTCTACGTTCTCACTGGGTCAATCAGGTGGTGCACTTGGGTACTTTGGTGCGGACAGCACGTCTGGCTTGACCAATGGTATTTTGGCCGTTGGATTCGATGAGTTTGGAAACTTCGGTCCAACTTCTGGCGGTTCAAATACTCAAGACCAAGTCGTGTTGGTTGGTTCGTCCAATGATCTCACGTCAGGTCCGTTGGCTGCAGTCTCTACTGGTTTCTCTTTGGACAACACTTCTGCAACAGAACGTCCAGTGGAAGGCGACTTGGGGTACTACAAAACTCGTTTGGTCATCACACCAGATGAAAACAACCCAGGTTTCTCACTCATCAGCGCATACATCACCCAATCTGGCAATGAGTACACACCATTGTTTGAAGATGTGGCATTCCCTGAGCAATTGCCAGAAACCCTCAAGTTTGGTTTCGCAGCCGCAACAGGTGGTTCTACCAACAACCATGAAATTGGCTCTTTGAACGTTGGACGCTTGTATGACGTTGCCATCGGCATGACAGACATCACAGAAGTGGCAGTCGGCGAAGAGTTCACATTTGATGTCACATTGACCAACAACACTACAGATGAAACCTGTGGTGAAGAAATCATGTTGGACATCCCAGAGGGAATGGAAATCGTAGATGCGAACTGCGCTGTCGATGGCTTGGACTTCTGTGTACTCGATGAAGGTGCATTGATGGTGTCTTTGGATTCTGAGTCTTCTGCCACAATCAGTGTGACAGCAGTAGTTCCCTCTGGTTCAGACGGTGACACATTCACAGTTGCAGCACAGGTCATGGACCGCGCCGGTGAAATGGACTCTTACCCCGTTGACAACTTTGTCTCTGACGACTTCACCTTGTTGGTGGACTCTGATGGTGATGGTCTATTGGACAACGAAGAAGTCACGTACGGTACCGATCCAAATGTTGCAGACAGCGACAACGATGGTCTTAACGACTATGATGAAGTCATGACACACATGACAGATCCATTGAGTGACGACTCCGATGAAGATGGCGTAATCGATGGTGATGAAATCGACATGTCAACCGATCCAAATATTGCAGACACCGATGGTGACGGACTCAGTGATGGTGAAGAGGCATACACGTACAACACTGACCCATTGGTCATGGACTCAGATGCTGATGGTCTCAGTGACTTCGACGAAGTGATGACACACATGACAGATCCAAACAACATGGATTCTGACAATGATGGGTTAAGCGACGGCGAAGAAGTTGCTCTCTCCTACGATCCAAACAGTGGTGATACCGACTCTGATGGTTTGACCGACTTCCAAGAAAATATGCTTGGTACGGACGGTACAAGTGCAGATACTGACGGTGATGGCATCGACGACTTGCATGAAGCTTGGGTATTGAACACCAATCCAACGATGGCAGACTCTGACATGGACGGTATCAGCGATGGTGACGAAGTTGCCAACGGTACCAACCCACTGTCTGCAGACTCTGACAACGATGGTTTGACCGATGCCGAAGAAGCAACGTTTGGCTCTGACCCTGTGAATGCAGACTCTGATGCTGATGGGCTCAATGACAAGGCTGAGATGGATGCTGGAACAGACCCAATGGTTTCTGACTCTGACTCTGATGGTTTGACCGACGCTGAAGAAGTTGCTGCTGGAACAGATCCAACAATGGCAGACTCTGACATGGACGGTATCTCCGATGCTGACGAGTTGACCAACGGCACAGATGCAACCAAAGCCGACTCTGACATGGACGGTATCTCTGATGCCGACGAAGCCACTCATGGAAGTGACCCATTGAATGCAGACTCTGACATGGACGGTATCAGCGATGGTGACGAAGTTGCCAACGGTACCAACCCAGCCATGGCGGACTCCGATGAAGATGGTCTCAACGACATGGAAGAAGCCGTATTCGGTACAGATGCCAACAATGCTGATTCTGATGGCGATGGCATCAGCGATGGTGATGAAGTCAATACATACTTCACCGATGCCAACAACGTTGACTCTGATGGTGACACCATTTCAGATGCCGACGAAGTTGCCAACGGTACCAACCCACTCTTGGCAGACTCAGACTTTGACGGCATCAACGATGCTGACGAAACAGAATCTGATCCAACCATGAACGATACCGATGGTGACGGTTGTGGTGACGGTGTTGAAGCTGCATTGGGTACCGATCCAAATGACAAAGACACTGATGGTGATGGACTTGAAGACTGCGTTGAAGTTGCTTTGGGTACCAATCCAAATGGCGTTGACTCTGACGGTGACACATTGACAGACGGCAAAGAGGTTACAGAAACCAATACCGATCCAAACAACTATGATTCTGACAACGACGGTTTGTCTGACGCAGAAGAAGTTCAGGGTGGTACTGATCCAAACAATGTAGACACTGACGGTGACGGCATTGTGGACTATGCTGAAGTCAATGAGTTCGACAGTGATCCAACCATGACCGACACAGATGAAGATGGGCTCATCGATTCTGAAGAAGTCTTCACATACGGCACCAACCCAGCAGACAAAGACACTGATGGCGATGGTCTGACCGACTACGAAGAAGTCAATGAGTTTGGAACAGACCCAACTATCGTAGATACCGACGGTGACGGCCTACAAGATGGTGACGAAGTCAATACACACTTGACCAGTCCTTTGGATGCTGACACCGATGGTGATGGATTTGATGACGGTGTAGAGGTTGATCAAGCCACAGACCCACTTGAGTCCAGCACCTTCCCAGAAGGCAAGTACGAAGGTGGTGGTTGTTCAAGCACCAGCACAGAACCGACTGGGTTGATGGCTGTATTTGCTGGTTTGCTTGGTATGTTGGGCTTCCGACGTCGCGAACGCAATCAATAATCTTTAATGAGCTGTGGAGAGGTTGAGGGTCTGTGATTCTTGACGTCTCCACATTTTGTATTCACACACTTGGTCCGAGATACCAAGTCTAGGAGTTCTCATGAGCACACTCATCTTATTGTTGCTATCCAGCGCTTTTGCTCAAGAAAGCGACACCAACGGTTTTTCTGGATACCCCAGTTTCAATGTTCAAAACTTTCGTCCTTCGGTCGACGCTGTACCATATTTTTGGGTAACCGATTCCAACATTCCGACGGATACCATCTTTTATAAAGCGGTGTATTCCTATACCGATACGCCATTCACCTACACCGATTACAACAACAACCAATATGAAGTGGTGTCATCCTTGAATGAGATGGACTTCATTGGTGGTCTTTCCTTTGATGAATTTCGCTTGGGTGTAATTGTACCAATGTACATCAACCCGACAGGCTATCGCGCTGATCAACTTGCACAAATGATCACCACGGGCGCCAACTCTGATCCAATTGTTGAGCCTGTCAGTATGGGAGACATCAGCGTCGATGCCAAATACCGTTTCCGCAATATCCCCTTGCACGGAACAGGTGTATTTGCCTCTGTACGCGCGACCTTGCCAACAAGCAATTCCTTTTTGCCACTTGGTGCGTCAGGCACCATTGTAGACATTGAATTGGGTGCGGACAAACAAGTAGACAATGTTCATTTGGCTGCCAACCTTGGACACCGTCAAATGGCCGACTCTGGATCAAGCGCTGCGGCTTTTGGTTCCAGCATGTATGGTCGACTGGGTGCTGGATACCAAAATGGACTGGAAGCCACTGGTGTTGCCGTGGAATACGTCACTGGTTCAGTGTATGGTGAATCAGGGACCGTCGGTCAGGAGGCTGTTCTTTCATTGTGGAAACCACTCGAAGAACACGTTGTTCGTGGTGGTTTCGGATGGGGGCTTGGCAGTGGAATCTCCACACCAAAATTTCGCGTGTTGTTTTCCATACAACCACATAAACCCCTTCACGAAGATACTGATGGCGATGGCATCATTGACATCGAAGACCAATGTCCGACAGAGCATGAAGACTTGGATGGCGTCAAAGATTCGGATGGGTGCATTGACCTCACCGCGGTCACCATCAACTTTGTAGACGCAAAGGGCAACCCAATCGAAGATGCCGCATGGACCGTTGGGGAGAGCAACGGTGGAAATGGGGACACCTTCAATTGGCAAGTCATGGAAGGCAACCACGCCAAAGTGACAGCCAGTGCAAAGGGCTACAAAGAGCATGTCTACGACGTCGAGATTCAAAACCTTGACAATACAGAGGCAACCGTCACAATGGTTGCGGATGTGGGTACCCTACTCGTCAAAGCAACAGACGCAGAAGGCAACCCTGTGGATGCAGCGTGGATTCGAAAAGGGCGACGTCCTTTGGTCAAAAAGTCCGACAAAGCGCACAAAGTACCCGCTGGTGAAATGAAGATTCAGATTCGTGCAAAAGGGTACAAACCAGTCACCAAAAAAGTCACCATCACTGCAGACTCTGAGACTGTGGTAGAAGTACAGTTGGAAGCTTCGCTGGCAAACGTTGATGGAAACAAGATTTCCATTGATGACTCTGTGTATTTCGCCACCGGTTCACACGTGATCTTGGAGAAGTCCCACAAACTGTTGGATGATGTGGCCCACATTGTAATTGAACACCCTTCAATTGTTCGATTGGAGATTGAAGGCCATACAGATTCAGTTGGAAAAGCATCCGCCAACAAAGCGCTCTCTCAGATGCGTGCGGAATCGGTTCGTGAATATTTGGTGTCTCAAGGTGTACACGCTGAGCGATTGCACGCCATTGGCTATGGTTCAGAAAAACCAGTCGCTGGCAATGATACCGAAGAAGGTCGCGCACAAAACCGACGTGTACACTTCCACATTGCCGAGCAAGACCACAGCAAAGAGCACCATGGCGAGAAAGCAGAGGAAGAAGCAGGCTCAGAGGCAAATGGTGAAACAGGTGTGGAAGAACAAACCGAAGCTACTGAATAGACCACAGACCAATAAAATGATAATGGGAAACGGTTATTAGACCGATAACCAAACCATTATCCAAAAGAAGAAAGGGAGGCAGTGCCTCCCTTTTGTTGTATTGAGTCCATGAGTTCAGAAATGATCCTTGGGAATCAATATCTATGCACCATCATCTTGCAGCGCTCCGACTTCAGTCAGTTTAGCAAGTATTACCAGGTCAACAAGATGCGACCATCGGCACCGTCCAGAACAAAACCACCATGGTCTCTGTCTCCTCCCCGTCCAGCTCCATTACTCAAACCATCATTTCCTTGAGTTTGACCACTTCCGTCCAAGTATGTAACGGAAAGAACGCTGCTGTCGGCCCAAGAAGAACCGCCGCCTCCGCCAGCACCACAATAGGTGTAGACGGAACCACCACCGCCACCACCATAGTAGCCAGCACCACCAGCACCTGCATGCCCATTTCCTCCACCACCATCCGTTTCCCAATAATAAGGACCGGTTGTTTGACATTGAGAGGCTGGACCGGTTGTACCCCCACCTTGAAAGGCTGAGCCATCCGTTCCAGTACAAACATGAGACACACCATTATAACTAGCCGTTCCCACAGATATCCCGCCTACTCCAGCACTACTCTGAGTCGCACCGGTACCACCCGTTGCAGCAGAACAATACGCGTAGGTTGTCCCATTTTGATGGTAGAGCAAGTCCATTCCATTTTCTGCGGTAGCACCACCGGCACCACCGGCACCACCTACCCAAGAATTCCCACTGTTACCATCTGAAGCACCACCGCCACCACCACCAGCGACAGCAACGATAGCAGAACCTTGTTGAACATATGTGGCACCACCACCTTCTCCAGGTCCATTACCACCTTCTCCAACATACAAAGATATTGTTTCTCCACCACTCACAGAGACACTTATTTCAACAAAAGCACCACCGCCACCTTTGGCACCACTTTGGTCACCACCAGCGCCACCAGCCGCCCACATACTTGCTGTCAGAACATTCACGCCCACAGGTACAGTAAAAGTATGCCCTCCGGGAGTGGTAAAGTCACTCTGCAATGACGTTTCTGAATCCGCGCCATTACAGTCTTGATCAATGCCATCGTCTGGTACATCTGTTGCCCCTGGATTGGTGGCAGCATCCAAGTCATCGCAATCATTGCCTCCAGCATTGACATCCACATATCCGTCGCCATCTTGATCGGGACCGTCTACACCATCACAGTTTTGATCCTTGCCATCAATGGTGGAATCATTGCCATTGGGATTGGTGTTTGGATCCAAATCATCACAGTCCCCATCCGTGGGTGTAACCCCATCCCCATCTTGGTCATTTGGGTCGCTGGTATCTGTATCTTCTGTGTCTTGAGTGTCTTGAGTGTCTCCCGTGTCGACCAAACCAGTATCATCAAGTCCTGTATCAACTGGTTGTGATGAACATTCCGTATAAATCAAACAATCTTGGTCATCGCAGTCTAAGTATCCATCAGAATCGTTGTCGATCCCATCCCAACATTCTGCAGGTGTCTCACCTTCTTGTCCCACACCTTTTTGAACCAACAAATTGTCATTACACGCAAGCAGTAACCACAACATAAAACCCTCCTGATCATCCTTACATTTACAATACACAAATGTAATCTAAATCAAGAGGGCTCGCACGTGGTTTGGTCAGACCGATGCTATTCTACAGTCACAGCAAAATCCACATAGACATCCCACTCACCTGGCAGATTGTCAACATCCATATCTGCTGTTTTCACCGCTGTACCATCTTCTTCGGGCATGTGGCGCAATCCCAAACTCAGGGTATCGGTACCGACTTCAACGGCAGACCATTCTTGCTCAAGTCCCAAGTCCAAACCATTTTCATCTGTATCCACAATCGCAGCATCAATGAACGCTGGTGCAAACACGAAGATTTGATGTTCATCGGCTTCATCAACAATCTCTGGGGTAATTTCTTCTACGGGCTCAGACAAATCGTTCCAAAAGGCGACTTGAACATCGTAGGTCTCTCCAGCTACAAGTGTCACATCATCGGCAGTTGAATTGCCGTCACCTTCTGGATCAGACCAAGTCACGTTCTGGGATGTACCAGCAGAGTCGGTCAACGTTAAGACAACACGAGTGATGACTTCGTGATCGTGATCGTGATCATGGTCGTGTGGGTCTTTGACGTCAGAACAAGCAAGGGCGAAAAGTGTAAACAACATTGGATTCTCCGTTGTTGGGGTGGTTTGCCACTTTGGGCATCGATTAAAAATTGGTAGAAAGTGAAACCTGTAGATCTCGTCCTGGTTCATCGGCATAGTACCGAATTAAAGATGTGTATCGACGATATCGTGTATTCAATAGATTCTGAGCGTTGACATTCCACACCCAGTCTGAATCTAAAAATCTCTGCTTCAATGAGGCTTGGAGATTCAACAGCATGAACCCATCTGGTGCGTCGGCAAAGTCCAAGTTTGGTGCCACACGGTGCTGCTTGGCAACAAAGGAGACACTGGGCTGGAGAGATATGCGCTCTGTCTGCCAGCCAGACTGAACTCGAATCGAATCGGCTGGAATTCCCACCAAATGCTGATTTGTGTCTCGATTGTAAGCGCGAACCGTCGAACCTGAAATTGAAGTTTCAAAAGAGGAATCTTCGAAAAAATGTATTGATCCATCCACACCATAAAAGTGGGTGTCGACCGACTGAAATCGATAGATCGGAAAAGAGCCATTGATCAGCGTGACATTTTGTAAAGTTCCGTCGACAGTCCAAGGAGCAAAATAGATGTAATTGTCAATCCAATTGCTGTAGCCCGAGAGTTCAGTTGAAAAAAATCGAGTGCGATATCCCATTGTCAATGTGGCACTCCGAACGCGCTCTTTTGCCAAATTGGGATCGCCCATTGCATAAACTGGAAAAGACGGTGCAGCGCCCAACAGATATCGCTCATCCACATTGGGAAACCGCACTCCCGAAGATATGTCTCCTCTCACTTCAAAGGTTTCCGGTATTGCCTGCCACACCCCACCCAAAACCACAGCATTTCCAGAATATTGTGTGGTACACTGGGCGACATTGCCATCGTAATCACAATCATTGGGCAACAAGTCACGACGCTCATGGGCATCGTAATCATCATCGGTCATGTAGGCATCTTGGTGAGATCCATCCAATCGCATCCCCATGGACATGGCAGTTTGAGCGAAGATCAATCGTTGAGTCCAAAATGCACCCGCGTCAAACTGTCGATAATTGGGGATCAACGTCCAGCCTGAATACAGATTGTCTTGGAGTTTTGCAGACATGCCCCACTCTACGTCGAGTTCGGCACTTCCCAGCATCCAGTCAACATGGTCTACAAAAAGTTCGGCTGAGTGGGTGTGCAATAGAAAATTGTACTGGGGTTGGGCATCGGCAATTCTAGAAGGTTCAGCTTCCTGTCGATCGTTGCGCTGGTAAGCATACTGAATGTTGATGGAGCCCCACGAGGGTTCAATCGCCCAATCCACACTGGCTTTGGTATGTGACACTTCTTGAAAGGGCTTGCTTATGTCTCTGCCAACAGTCCATGCGTCTGCGTTGAGTGGTTGTTCTGCAGTGAGCGCGGTTTGCAAATCCTCTGGAGATTCTGAACGCATTCCATAAAAGACACCCGAACGATTGTGGTGGTGAGATGAGCGCACCGTCCATTGATGCATCCCCCAGTCTCTCTGTAAAGCGCTACCCACGTTCCATACCGACGACGCTGTATTGCCAAGGATATAGGTTGGTGTTTGAACGTCGGCAGAGTCCAGCCAATTTCCTTGTATCCGTCCAGCCCATTTAGGTGTGCGAAAGTCAATACGTTCCATTCCGAATCGCTTCAGTCCATTGCTGGCCCCACCCACGATGGATTTGCGAACCACTGTCTCTTCTGACACTGCGGACAACAGTTCTGGAGACTCAATCAATATGACCCCACCGATGGCATCTCCACCATATCGAACTGCCTCCGCCCCTTTGCGCACTCGAATTGTACCCACATCAAAAACATCAATTTCAGGAGCGTGATCAATTCCCCACTTTTGCGAGGCATGGGGAATACCGTCTCGGATGATAAGCAAGCGACGTTCTGTTTGCCCTCGAATCAAGGGCTTAGAATTGTTGGAACTGCCAGATGCAAACTCCACCCCCGCTACACCATCCAAAGTGCGGGCCAAATCAATCATGCGTTCCCGATCTAAAGCTTCTTCGTCCAACACCGCTTCTGCATGGGCTGTTTGGCTATGCAAAGCGTCGGATGAAACCACAATACTGTGACTGGGGTGATCTTCATCTCGAGGCTCTACGTGTGGTGGTGAGAAATGAAACGTCACTGTGGTGTCAAAATCAATTGGTTGACCATCTTGAACTGCCGGTTCAAAGCGCAATCGTTTGGCGGCTGTCTTGGCTTCCGAATGAAAGAGTTCGTCTCCAGACAGTACATCGGCGAACTCCACCACCCCATTTTTGGAAATGTGTACAGTCAACACCACAGTCCCATGCAACTGTTGTGCGAGTGCCTCTGGAGGATAATGCAAAACCGCCTGCTGAATCAATACAGGAAACTGGATATCGTCTTGGTTCACAGTTGGCACAGTTGACACACTGGCGGGCTCTGCATGGGCTATCGTCAAAATCAACGATGATGTAATCAGACTCATCATGAACACAATATAATGCAAGCAACATGCAAATGCAATCAACTTGCATCTGTGCTCAAGCAAAAGAAAACACCCCTTTGTACAATACAGTTGTAAAATCCAAAGGAGTGTTCGTAATTAAAGCGACTAACGCTTCAACTTATTACAGGCATGTTTTATTGAGCGCCATTGGCAATCACAAGTGACACGACGGTTTTGTCGTCTCCACCCATGTTGATGGTCAAACCATATTTTGGAGTGCTTGGAATCTGATAGTCTCCACACTCGCCCTTCATTTGACGGAAAACCTCAACAGCCTGCTTCACACCCGTGGCACCAACAGGATGCCCAAAGCCGATGAGACCACCACCAGTATTTACGGGGATCTTTCCGTTGATACCGGTCTCACCAGATGCCGCCAATTTGGCTCCTTCACCAGCACCTGCAAATCCAGCCGCTTCGTACATCATACACTCAGTCACCGCAAAGCAGTCGTGGACTTCTGCTACGTTGATGTCGGCTGCCGAAACGCCTGCATCGGTGTATGCTTTGGATACCGCGTCCGCAGAAGTGGTCAGTTTGGTCAAGTCACCGTCTTCGTACAATGAAGCCACCGAATGCCCACGCCCCACAATCTCTGCGACTTCGGACTCTGATTTACCCAACTTTGCAAGACCAGCCTCTGATACCAAAAGCATTGCCGATGCACCGTCTGACACTTGAGAACAATCTGACACCTTGACAAAGGGCTTGTAGTCTTCATTGCTCAGGAACTTGAAGGATGATGCTGCAGTCTCTGCGTCCAATTTGGCGGCTTTCATATGCGCTTTTGGATTTTTATTGGCGTTGTTGTACGCCTTGATGGAAACGGTGTCAATCTCTTCCGCAGTGACACCAAAAGCCTCACAATACGCTTTTGCACGACGCCCAAACAATGCTGGGAACGTAAAATCATCGATTGAGCGTTGACGTGAATAATGCGATGCACGTGCCAAAAAGTCTCCCCCCTCACGAGCGGACTTTGTAGTTTGAACTTCTACACCGGCCACCAACACAATATCCGCTCCAGCAGCGATGGCATCCAATCCTGACATGATGGCCAATCCGCCAGACGCACAGGCTCCTTCAACCCGCATGGATGGTTTGTTGGCAAAATCGGGATGGGTTCCAACCAAACCTGCGCCCATGTGTCCCTGATTGACGAAGAGCTCACCCGTAAAGTTTCCTAAGAACAAGCGATCAACATCCGCCGGATTGACCCCCGTCGTCGCCAACAATTCATCGACTGCCTGTTGCAAAAACTCTTCCCACGTTGGATTTTCTTTGGTCCCGAAATCTGGGTGCTTTTTCCAAATGAAATCTGGATGTCCTTTTCCGATGAAACTGGTGATTGAACCACCAGCGATGAATGCACGTTTTGCCAATGCCATAAGAGACCTCTTTTGATAAATGGTAATTTCGATAATATCGAGATAAAATGAAACATCGAGAACATCTCTGTGTTTCACACTATGAAATTAATGGGGCATTATGAATATTCAAGGAAATTTTTTGTGCTTTGCAACATTTTTTGCTGTCACGGCTTGCAAAGAAGAAGGTTTTGACGTTCCAATGGGTACACCAGACAGCAACCCAAACTCAACCGAGCCCTCACTTTGTCCGGAAGTTTGGAGTAAACTTGGTGGTGCTTGGCTCGATCCAGACCAGTGCGCTGGATGGTCTACAAAATCTGAAGCCATGACTTGGGCGGAAGGCAATGAGTTCTGTGCCAACTTTAATGAAACAGATTTGACAGGTTGGCGTTTGCCCACCATTGACGAACTGGGCTTCATGACAAGAAACAACCCACCGATGAACGATGTACTGGGAGACCTTTGGAGTAGCAGTGAAGATTCCGCCAGCGGGTTGATGTGGACTGCCAATTTAGAACAACCCGGTATGGAAGTCCTCCTTGACCCCAGTGACCTTGCACATGTCCGCTGTTACACGTCTCTTAGGTGACCGATTTGGAAGAGTGATGATTACGTGATGGCGAAATAATAAATGGGGAAATCGCGCATCGCTTGAAAAACATCTTGGTTCACAATAGGTTTTCTATACACTCTGTCTATAATTTAGTAGAATGTTCCTAATAAGTATCCATTTCCGATCTGTTGGAGAATCTCAATGAAACCTTTGTTGATGCACCTTAGCTTAATGACGTCTCTGGTAGGCTGCACATGGATCAGCGATGCAGATTACACCAAAGAGTTGGTGAACGTGGATGAAGATGGCGATGGGGTGACCATCCAAGAGGGAGACTGCAACGATCAGATTGCAACCGTGTCTCCACTGCTAGAAGAAGTTTGGTACGATGGCATTGATGGAGATTGTGGTGGAGACAACGATTTTGACAAAGACAAAGATGGATTTGTTCCCACAGAGCATCAAGGCAAAATGACCACATCTCACGTTGAAGTGGCGCCACTTCCAGGTGGAGACTGTAACGACGAAGATGCAGCATCCTTTCCAGGAGCAGAAGACGCTTTCTACGATGGTGTAGACTCAGACTGCCGTGGCAATGACGATTACGACCAAGATGGGGATGACTATGTCGCCAATGAGTATGTGGGCTTGACAACTGCCAACATTGACACCCTCGAGGTCTTGTTGGGGGGAGACTGCGATGACCTTGATGCATCGGTAAACCCCGGTGAAATCGACAACTGGTACGACGGTATTGATTCTGACTGTGGTGGTGAAAATGACTACGACCGCGATGGCGATGGCGTCGCCTATGAACTGATTGATGCCAACACCGATGTCGGTGGACTGACGCGTGGTGACTGTGACGACCAAGACCCGTCGATTTTCCCAGGTCAAGCCGAAGTTTGGTACGACGGCGTAGACTCTGACTGTGGTGAAGACGACGACTATGACCAAGATGGTGATGGGTTTGTCCCAACAGAGTATGAAGGCGAACGCACAACTGGCTTGAACGGTACAGGAAACCTTCCCGGGGGAGACTGCGACGACCTCAATCCAGATCGCTACGAGGGTGCCAGTGAAATCATGTCTGATCCAATGGACTATGACTGTGACTTGTGCATTGCACAAGACTGTTCCCAAACACCAGAGTTGGGTGGTTTTTCAGCAACTGTATCTGAAAGCCCCTGGTTGCTCTATTCGACGGCTTCTGTACCCCAAAACATTCGCATTGCATCCAATGATGATTCCATTTTTGTGTCGTCTCGTGCAAACGATGTAGCCACGACAAACCCAATCAATGGAACGACCATCAACTATTACTCGGCATCGTACGTTGCTGTATTCGATCGCGCAGACGTCACGATAGATCCAAATGAATTCTTCCGATGGAGAGGCAAGACGGACTCTCCAGACAGCAACCCCTATTCGGAAGATCAAGCTGTAGTGGCAAACAATGAGTTCTTCATCGGGGCCATTGGCCAAGAAAAACTCAACTCCAGCCAACAAGGACTGTATCGATACCTTAGAATCTCGGTCAAACAACTGACACAAACCTTCTATTTTCACTTGTCGTCTCGCACCACCAATGCTGCACCTGCAATGGAAGATGTGTCTGTGATGATAGATTCCAACGACGTTATCCACGCTGTAGGTTGTGAATCCACCAGTGGAATTCTTCAGTATGCACGACTACCGCTGGTGGATTTGCAACCGGGAACCAGTGTGAGTATGGACGCTGAAGCTGAAGTGTCCAATATGTTCCTATCCAGTTGTAAAATGACAGAAGATGCGGCTGGAAATGGTGTCGTTTGGGGAGAGGAAAATGGTGTCATCACCCCCTATACCTTTGATCTCACGGCTCCTGAAGAGGACATCACCTTCACTCCGGGCGCTTCCCTTCCTGATACATACGTCGGCTTGACTGGATGGACATTGAGCGACACAAGTATGAACGCTGTGTCTGTTTTTGCTGAATCAACCGGTGTCTATGCTCTGGTCGGTGGCGTTGAATACCAAGTATCCACCGTTCCAAACCCCCTACACGCCTACGGTGTGTTGAGTGACACTGGAGAGTTGATTGTCTCTGTCGTTGATGCACAAGGGGTTGGCAGCATCTTGGTGGGAGACCCAGCCACTTTTACATCTCCAGTTCCAACAAATGAAATGGACGTATTTGACTTGACGACCCCACTGGCACTGACCGAAGTCGCGCCGTTTGCATACACCAACGCGGATGGAGAAGATATGCTATTTCTGTCATTTTTGGGACTCGACGGAATCCTCCCCAAGATGGGATTCGCCACTCTCAATCGGTGAGGCAATCGGTGAGGCAATCGGTGAGGCAATCGGTGAGGCACTCTTCCCACTGGGGGACTCCAATCCAAATATCGTAAAGACTTGATTTCGTTGAAGCCCTAAGTCATCGGTGATTTCAAGATACAGGTTGTTGTGTCCTGCCTCCAAGTCCAAACTCAATTGGATGGCTCCCCCACTCTCTTGCCAATGAATTTTTTCGTTGTTGAGCCACGCTTCGTACACGACAACTTCACCATCGTCTTCGACCACGTGTTCAAATATCAATGAGTTACCAACCGATGCCGATACAGGTGGTATACCGTGCACGACCGGCAACTTTAGTGACAGAGATTCACTCAGTGCACTCGGGGCTATCGGTTGACGAAATAAGCGGCTATGGTCTTCTGCATCCAAGCGCAACAATACTTCTGGAAGTTCTGACAGCGCATCATAAGATACAAAATCCAAACTTTGAGTCACACTTTGCCCCGGAGCCAACCCTTCTACCGACCATTCGTTGGTGGACATTCGAATCTCTCGGGCTTCCACCGGCCAAATGACACGGCCTTTCACATCTTCAAGCGGCAACGTCCCCACATTGGATACCGTCATTTCAAAACGATATTCATTGCCCTCGACTCGTTCAATCTCTGCAGACAGCGCAACTTGAGGCTTACTTCCCTCAGAAATCTGCACAAAAATTGGATTGAGTTCCACCTCAGCACAGCAAGACCGCAACAACACAGGCTGTAATTTATCGTAGCGTGGTATCGTACTGGCTGGAATGCTCATGGGAATCTCAATGTCTTTCTCACCATTGGCGGGTATCACCCCAACAGGGACCACAACATCATCCCACGGAGAACTCGAATTCTCCGCTTGCAACCACAGCATTCCTTGCTCAATCTGAGGACCTGAATTCACCACGCGCAACGCCAAGGTCATCTCTGTGCCAGAACGCCCAATACTGTCTCCGATGATTTGAATAGACAAGTCTTGGACAGTCTGTGCGTCATCGTCTCCCCAATCCACGCCAAATTCCTGTAACTGCTCCTGAATGAGTTGTTGCTCTTGAACCGACCAGTGAACCGAGATTCGCTCTTTGGCCGTTTCTTGAAGCTTCTCTACCTTTGCACTGGTTGCATGATTCAATACATCCACCGCAAATGCCAATTCCTTATCTTCACCGTCATTCAAGAAGGTTAAATCGCTTGGTTCAGGCGAGAGAGCTACAAAAGGCAGTTCGCTGAGATCCATCGTTCCTACTTTGATGTGGGGCTCCACACCATCTTGTTCATGCACGGAATAATCTTCGGACAACAAGTACTGTGCAATGGTGAGTTTCAGTGCCACCGGATCGTCGCCATCCCTCAAATCCGCTGCAGTTTGCACAACCCCCTTTCCAAAAGAGCGCTGACCGATCAACAGTGCGCGATCAAGAAGTTTAAAAGAACCAGAGACAATCTCTGAGGCTGATGCCGAGTTGGAGTTGATCAGTACCACCATTGGCAATTTTGGCTCGGTAAATGAATTTCGATTGATGTATTGCTTCATCAAGCCCTGAACCGCCTTTCCATCGCGACCAACAGTTTTAATGGTCGTGCCAGAAGTCACAAATCGGTCCACCACTTTACAGGATTGCAACATCGAGCCACCACCGTTGTTTCTCAAGTCGATCACAATCCCTTTGAGAGAGTGTTCCTCAAACTCTTTGAGTGCCTGTTCCATAAAGCGCGTTGTTTGCTCACTGAAACTGCGAATGGTGATCACTCCGACATTGTCTTGTACAGTCCAGTGTACATTTGGAATGCGCACCCGCCCTCGAACCAAGGACATGTCTCGAACCTGCTCTCCACGCAAGTACTGAATGTGTACAATGCTACCTGTTTCCCCACGCAACCGATCTACGCCTTGCTGCAATGTCAAGGCACTCAGGGCGACCTGATCGACTTTGGAAATCACATCCCCTTCTTCGAGCCCCATGAGTGAAGCAGGGCCGTCTGGGAAGACTTCTTGCACCTCCAAGCCTTGTTCATGCTTTTGTACTCGACAGCCGATTCCAGAAAAGTTGCCTGAGATTCGCTCATTGAAACTGTTCAATCGATCTCGGTACATCATGATGGAATAGCGGTCCATTTCTCGAGCAAACCCGTCTAACAGCACCAATTCAACATCCAAGTCGTCCGGCAACGACAAAGGAGCCGTTTTGGTCACACCGAGCAAAATCTCAAACAGTTTCACCTCTACATTTTCAAAGGTCAGGTCGTCGGTTCGAGTCGTATAAAAAGCCTCTTGAGGCCCTACATGTAGGGATAGTTCATGGTCTTGTTGTCGCACGATCATCCAAGGCACGTGCATCTCCAATTCTTCCGCTGCAGAAATCAACGCACTCTCCACGTCCAAATCGTCCAGCCACAAGTATTTGCGGCGTACCATATCCATGGTTTGTACCGTCAATTCTTGTGCTTGAACGACAGGTGAGCAAATTAGATAGGACAACAGTGCAATCATGGGGAATCCAAAGAGTGGTGATGTGGAAAAAAGGTGAAAAAATGATAATGAAAAGAACAATGCTTTCTTGTATGTACTGTATCGTTTTTCCTCAACAAACCGTGATATGCCATGAACAATCCACAAATTTTCGACATTTTACGCCAATTTCAATCCGGTTCTCTCTCAATTGAACAAGCAGGCGAAGCACTGTCCGTTGACGCAGCCAAAAGACTGGATCATGCCACTGTGGATACCGAACGGCAACAGCGTACTGGACAGCCTGAAACCATCTTCGGAGAAGGCAAGTCGGTTGAGCAAATCGTCCCCATCATCGAAGTACTGCGCCAAAATGATCAAACAGCTTTTGTGACACGCATAGACGAAGATAAAGGGGCTCGCTTGCGGACACATTTCCCGAACGGAGAATGGAATGCCTTGGGGCGCACCTTTCTGTTGGCACCTCCCCCCATCCATCGAACCGGTCAGATCGCATTGGTTTGTGCAGGTACAAGCGATCTCTATGTCGCTGAAGAATGCGACACCACCTTACGGGCGATGGGACATCAAGCAACGCGCATTACCGATATTGGGGTAGCGGGATTGCATCGACTGCTTGGACGCATTGATGAGATTCGAGAACACAAGGTCATCATCTGTATTGCCGGAATGGAAGGCGCTTTGGCCACAGTTCTCGCTGGATTGGTTGCCCTACCCATCATTGGGGTGCCAACGTCAGTCGGCTATGGATGCCACATGAATGGAATGACACCCTTGTTGGGCATGCTCAACTCTTGTGCACCTGGCGTCGTTGTCTGCAACATCGACAATGGCTACGGTGCCGCGATCGCAGCCCTTCGATTTTGCAACCTTTTACCGGAGGATGCGTGAGTCGAATACTCTACATCGATCCGATTGGGGGACTTGCAGGTGACATGCTCTGTGCAGCACTGTTGGATGCTGGCTTAGACGAAGAACAATGGCGAGCAGGGTTGCAATCATTGCCGTGGAATGAGGATGTCGAAATTCTTCGTTCTAAAGTCATGCGGGGTGTATTCTCAGCGAGCCACATCAACATTAGACAACGTTCTACGCAAGGTCTGAGAACATCCACCACCGTCCAGTTTTCACAAGCGAATGATGGGCATGTAGGACATGTTGGTCATATGGGACAGCACCACAGTCATACGCACACCCATCATGGGCACAGTCACACTCATGGTACATCTGTATTGTCTGTATCGTCCCAAAAGTCCGCTTCCACCGTTCCAAAGTCCAATGCGGGTCCCCAGCCAGTTCCTTGGTCTCAGCACCACCGAGGCTTTTTGGAAATTCAACAGGTCATCAACGACTCTACCTTGCCAAAAGCCGTCAAATTGATGTCCATCAAGGTTTTTGAGGTTCTTGGTCAGGCTGAAGCAGAGATTCACGGCAGCACCTTGGAAGACATTCACTTTCACGAAGTCGGTGCTGTGGATTCAATTTTGGACATTGTGGGATTTTGCTTGGGCGTACACCTACTGAATATTGATATGGACTCGATATACGCCGGTGCAGTCCCCTTGTCCAGCGGACAAATTCACACAGCACATGGCTTAACCCCGCTTCCTGCCCCTGCAACATTGCGAATTTTGCGTGGATGGCCGAGCGTGAAAGGGTTTCCAAACCACGAACAAGTCACGCCCACAGGTGCAGCGATTCTGAAAGCATTGGCCACACACAGCCCCTACCCTACTATGGTTAGCGAATCCGACGGCTATGGTGCGGGAACCAGAAACCCTCCGAATTACGCAAACTTGGTACGGGTGTCCATTGGTCGTGAAGCCACCTCACAGCACATTGTTCAAACCGAGTACGAGTCCGACACCATTGTCGAAATCCAAGCAAACATTGACGACATGAGTGCCGAGTTGCTCAGTCCTTTGATCGACCGTCTGTTGCAAGCAGGTGCACTAGATGCCACACTCACCCCAACCTTGATGAAAAAAGGACGGAGCGGACACCTCTGTACCATCTTGACCAAAGAGACCACAAAGGAGTCCGTGCTCACAGCGTTGTTCACCCATTCTACAACCTTTGGTTGTCGGTTGTTGGAAAAAGAACGGGTGATACTGGAACGGTCTTGGGACACTGTAAAAACACCACTTGGCGATGCGCGCATGAAAATTGGATTGCAGGGGAATAGCGTCTGCCAAATCAGTGTTGAGTTTGAAGATGCTCAAGCGCTGGCTACACAACACAACCTCTCCCTCACAGAGATTGTTCCACTCATTCAACGCCTCCACCATACACAATACCCCCATCGTTATCACACGACAGGATGAATCAGATGTTGATATTTTCATTGATGACGCAGTTGGTATGGGCTGAAGACGCCAACAGCCTCATGCAGTCTCTACAAACACAACAAAATTGGACCGTTGCCACACAAGATATCTCTCTACAGATTCACAACGGAAAGAAATCAAAAGAATACCAGATGGTTACCCAAATGCGCCGAGAGGAAGATACCCTCTATTGTCACGCGCGATTCACCAGTCCAGCGTCGGTGGCCAACACACAAGTCGTGTGGATTGACCGACAGAGTGATACCGATACGATGTGGCTTTATTTACCAGCACTCAAACGAATCACAACGTTGAAGGACAAAAGCCAATCACGGGCATTTATGGGCTCGGACTTTGATTTCAATGATTTTGTGCTCATGGGACTCCCCCAAACACACACCATTCGCGAAAGCACGGATACAGTTTGGTTGATTGAAAGCACCCCGCTTTCCAAGGACGCAACCCCTTATACAAAGTGGCACACCACCCTGTCAAAGAGTTCAAAGACCCCCTCTAAAATCCAATTGTTTGACAGCAGTGGCATCGTCAAAGAACTCACGATTGAATCGGTCAATGCGGATGGCTTACCGATCAAGAGCACAATGCACACATTGAGTGACACCTCTTCTGTCTCATCTGTCTCTTCTACCTCATCCACTACCCTTGAGGTCCACAAATGGGACACACAAACGGACGTCCCATTGACGCACTTTACCAAAGAATACCTTCTATCGTCCCCATCTCAAAGCGAGTAATGCATGTTTTCTCTCTTCTGTCTCACCAGCCTCTTTACAGGGGCGTGGATGTCTACGGCACAGGCCACCGGTATACACACTTCAGATGCCCCTTGCCCAATTGATGATGCGGACACTGTAAAACTCTATTTTGAAGTGTCCAGCAACGAGTTTGGTGGCTTTGATTCTGATGGAGCCACCTATTCTAGTGGTACACAATTTCGAGAACACGCCATCTCCACCTGTACCAAAACATTGTTTTCTACCTATACAAAGGACATGCAACAATCTTTTTCACCCACCGACATAGCCGAGATCAATGAATGGCTGACTCCATTGGTAGAGCAGTACAGCAGTCCCACAACATGGGATCGATATGAGATCGCCGCAGCATTTTATCGATGGAAAGGAAAGGATCCCATGTTTTTGGGAAATTTATACCTTGAAGCCGCATGGACCGCTAGAGACAAAGCCGTTGGTATACACCCTGACCTACAGGGTCCTGTGGTGGCAGATCAAGTACTGGCTGCAGGAAATGCGGAACTCCAAAAGCCCCTCACGCCCGAACAGCGCAAGATGGTCATGTACAACCTCGCTCGAGTAGCCCATCGGAATGCACGTTTTCAAGAACGCGATCAATATCTAGAACAGTTTTTGAACGACCCAACCCTAGAACAATATGAACGAGATGCCGCAAAAGAATTTGCTCATTTAACGAGCACCGTCGAACCAAGATTGCTCACCTTGGCTAGGGCTGAGTTTTTGGTACATCTACAAAAGGCACCCCATGATGGACACGCACTGTACCTTGTTGGTGACATTTCACGCCGACTCAAAGACTATGAGCAGGCACGAGCCCATTTTGCAAAAGCCAAAAACAGTGCCTACATTCATCAGGAACAACGGTTGATCATTGAACACTTGTTGGAAACAATGCCAACGCAATAACGTCTCAGATTTTTTCATCGTCGGGGAACCAAATTCATCTACACCTGTCTAGAACCAGTAGACCCACCATCAGACAGGAACGGTGCCCATGAAGACAGTACCCACACAAAGGTTTGTTTTGTACTCTCCGAATAGTATAGGAAGAAACGTGCAACAATCCATTGTCCGATTCTTTTCAGCCTGCCCCCCTCTTCAACCTTTTATGTTTGGGATACCTTATCAAACAAGTGCACCCATTGTGGAACCAGACCAACCTGTATCTGTCCCTGTCACTCCAACTGGCAAAGCACTAAGTCAAGTCTTGAAGGAACCTTCGCTCCAGAATAAAGTGTACCCTACAAAAGTCCAAACCAATACACCCACAAAGGAGGCCCACATGCACGATGAAGATTTGGTTCAACAGTTGCAAGCCGGACAAAAAGAGGCCTTCACCTTGTTGGTTACCAAATGGCAACATCCCATTTTCACATTTTGTCTTCGGCAACTTGGAGAACAAAGCTTGGCAGAAGAAGCCACTCAAGATGTATTTATGAAAGTGTTTTCTGGGATTCATTCTTTTCGACTGGATTCCAAATTTTCTACTTGGCTCTATCGAATTGCCACCAACCACTGCATAAACTTAAGGGCCAAACACCACCGTCGTCAACGACACATGCACACGTCGATTGAAGACCTAGAGAATTCGCTTTCAGAACCCTCTGAGCAATCTAAGAAATTGGAACAGGCTGATTTTGAAAGCAGACTCCAAGCCGCATTGGGACAAGTTCCAGAA
Organism: uncultured Myxococcota bacterium; assembly: GCA_965661985.1. Lineage (GTDB taxonomy): Bacteria > Myxococcota_A > UBA796 > UBA796 > UBA796 > CAJWHX01. The sequence goes on from CBFIFY010000005.1 coordinate 90,262, forward strand.
GAGCATCGAGCATTGCTTATTTTGAGAGATATTCAAGACTGTTCCTATGAAGAGATTGCGGCCATCTCTGGTCTCAATTTGGGAACCATTAAAAGTCGTATTCACCGAGGACGAAAGCAACTCAGAACAATTTTGGAAGGGGGCAACGATGAATAAATTCATGCTCAAAAATCGCATCCATGACTATGTTGATGGAGAGTTGAGCCCCGAAGAACGCTTGGAAATGGAGCGGGCTTTAACAGATCACCCCGACATCCAACAAGAAATTGAAGACACAGAACAGTTGCGAGAGCAAATGCTGTCGATGAGTTCTGTCCAAGCACCAAGTTACCTATTGGAAAATATTTTGGTGGAAGTGGATCAACAATCGATTTCGGCAAATCAACCGCGTGGTCAAGCCTATATGGGCTATGCCCTCATCGCAGTTGTTGGACTGTTGGGCTGGGTATTTATCCCTACGTCAAACAAAGTCATGGATACAACTTCGACAGGGGTTGGAACAGAAACAGTGATCAAAGGGGCCCAAGTTTTTCCAACCGCCAACCCAGTTGTCTTGCCAAAAACAAGCCCCATTGAAGAAGCCGATAAACACCTCGACAATCTCCAACAGAAACTGGAAGCCACAACAAAGCCCTCCCCCACAATCAAATCCAGCACTGCCTCATCAATGGAGAGGTCCAAAACGACACAGGCTCAGCCCAAGAAAAAAAGAACCGTGAAACAGTCAAAGCCTCCCACCTTTGTCATTCAAACACCCGACAGTCCCTATGTACCTGAATGGGAAGAAGGGCACATCATCGAAGTTCAAGACACAACATTTGACCCCGATGCATTTCAGTTTCGAACAGCACCAAGTAACCTACTGTTTACATTGAATAAATTGTCAAAGAGTGTCAATGGACAGTTAAAATTGACGAATGGTGACGAATTTTCACCAATAGAATTGACGAACTTTTCGCCACGGGCAACATTCGAAATGTGGGTACCTACCGAGTCTGTTTCAAGTATCAACCAACAATTGACAGAGTTGGGTGGTCAATTTTTCGCCAATTCCATTCGTCAGGAGGGAGGCTATGGAATATTCAAAATTGACGTAAGGTATCAATATTATTGATATTTTTACGATACAAGTAATTTTTATCTCGATTGGCACGATTCTTGCTTCACAGCCGGTGAACCTCAAACTTGGAGCAATCATGCCGACCCTACCCACCCCACCCAATTCAGACCACACCCTTCTTTCCCACATAATTGGTGGTAAAGATGCCAACCACAAAAGCAACCAGTTGCTCGCTCATGTCGGTGACGTCAAACGACTGTCCCACCTGTCCATTCCTGAACTAATGGCACAAGGCCAACTGACTGAAAAAATGGCTACGCGTCTCTACAGCGCTTTTACACTTGGTCAACGAAGTTTAATGCCGACAGAACCGAAAGAGTCCATCACACGACCAGAACAGGTGTACCAACTCGTTTGGCCAGGATTGATCCATCAAGACAATGAGTTTCTGATTGGACTGTTCCTGAATCGTCGAAAACACCTCATTCAACAAGAGGTCTTAACGAGGGGCACCGACTGGATGACCATTGTCGATCCAAAACAAGTGTATCACAAAGCATTGATGTGCCGAGCCAGTGGATTGATCTTGGTGCACAACCACCCTTCTGGCGACCCAACGCCCTCAGAGCAAGATTTGCGCATCACCCAAGAAATCTCAAAGGTGGGCAAACTGTTGCGCATCCCTTTGTTGGATCACTTGATTGTGGGTGGAGACAGTTACGTTTCCTTTGCTGGATTGGGATTGCTCTCCTGAAGATGGGGAGCAGTCATCACCTGTTGATTGTTCTCATTGTTCTCACTGTTCTCATAGGGAGTTGCTGTTCGCATAATATCGGGTGTCACAATCCCCGCCGACATGATCAGTTTGAAAGCCTCTTCCACAGTCAAATCCACATTCCACACGTCTTCTTCTGGCAACAGCAAATAGAAACCCGTGGTGGGATTGGGCGTTGAAGGCAAGAAAATCGACAATACAGATTGATCATCAACCGACAGATATTGCTGATCGTTCGTTAAAAACGCAAAGCAATAAATCCCTTTTCTGGGATACTCCACCAATACGACATCTCGAAAGTGGTTCGCTTGTTCAGAAAACAATGTGGTCATCAACTGTTTGATCGCCTGGTACACACCACTGATGATCGGAACCCGCTGTAAGACGCTCTCGTAGAACCCAACCAGTTGCCGTCCAGCATAGACACGTGTGCCCAAACCCACAACGTAGATAAAAACAAGAGATAGGAGAATTCCCAAGCCTGGAATCTCTTGCCCAAACAGCGCCTCTGGCTGCCATCCCTTTGGCAAAATTCGAATCGCCCCATCAAAAAATACGAACAGTTTGAGGAGCAAATACCCAGTTAGCCACAACGGACCAATGATCAGCAGTCCCGCAACGATGGAGAGACGAAAGTGCGAACCACCGCTGGTTTCTGTCACTTCAGAAGACATGCGACATCACAAATGTACAGGAATGACGGAGTATTAGTGATCTTCCGATACTGCATTGCGATTCCATGCAGGTATCTCCACTTCTACATTTTCAGTACCGTCGGGTACAAAACAACAGGCCAAGCGAGAGTTGTCTTGGACAGCAGGTGCAAAGTCCAGTTGATCTTCTTCTTCATCAATGGGTTCTGGACTGGTCTCCAAGCCACTGTGCACATAAATGTGGCACGTTGAGCACCCCACTACACCACCACAAGAGTGGTTGATGTCGACACCGTTGGCAAGCAACAAAGCCAACACTGACCCTTCAAGACCATCGGTTTCATCGTCTGGTAGATTGCTGGGGTCGACCTGAAAGGTTTCACCTGTATTCCTCAGTGTTAAGGAGTACCCGTGCTTTGGGGGTTCATTGGGTTGATCTAAATATGGATTTCTACTCATGACTGGTCCTGCATACGAAGGATGGTTTCTACGATTTGTTCAAAGGGGGGAAAGACGTCACACACGCTAAGGTTCTTGTCTGCGATTGCGACACCATTGAACCAAACCGTAAACTCTCCACGCTTTCCGGAGAGCAATTGGGATTCGATGCCACATTTTGCTTTGATGAGGTCAGCCAACCTGGCTGCACGTGGATAGTAATTTCAAGCCACGCAATAGTAAATTTGTATCATGCTCTACTCCTTTGAGGATTTCTATCAAATATTTTTAAAGAAGTCGTTTCCTTTGTCATCAACCACGATGAAAGCGGGAAAGTCTTCCACTTCAATTTTCCAAACAGCTTCCATTCCCAGTTCAGGGTAATCCAACACCTCGACTTTTCGAATGTTGTCTTTGGCAAGAATGGCGGCAGGACCACCGATTGACCCTAAATAGAACCCACCGTGTTTGTGACAGGCGTCGCGCACCATTTTGGAGCGGTTTCCTTTGGCAATCATCACCATAGATGCACCCAACGCCTGAAATGGATCTACATAGGGGTCCATCCTTGACGCTGTGGTCGGTCCAAACGAGCCAGAAGCGTATCCATCTGGTGTCTTTGCGGGACCCGCATAATAGACCGGATGCTTTTTAAAATACTCAGGCATCCCCTCTCCATTCTGTACCCGTTCTAAAATCTTTGCATGGGCAATGTCACGCGCAACAATCATGGTGCCAGATAGACTCAATCGTGTTTTAATGGGATACTGGCTGAGCGTGGCACGGATTTCTTCCATTGGTGATGACAGGTCGATCTTGACAACTTCTTCTGACAATTCAGACTCTCGAACTTCTGGAAGGTATTGTGCTGGATTGCGCTCGAGTCTTTCCAAGAACACCCCTTCTTTGGTGATTTTGGCTTTGATTTGTCTATCCGCCGAACAGGAGACACCGATACCCACTGGACAAGATGCGCCATGTCTTGGCAAGCGAATGACTCGAACGTCGTGGCAAAAATACTTTCCACCAAACTGGGCACCAATTCCCATGTTGCGCGTCATGTCCAAAATTTCGGCTTCCAATTCTCTGTCGCGAATGGCTTGACCAAACTCATGTCCAGCTTGTGGCAACCCGTCCAAATATCGGCACGATGCCAACTTGACTGTTTTGAGATTCTGCTCAGCGCTGAGACCACCAATTACAATGGCAAGATGGTATGGTGGACAAGCCGCGGTGCCCAAGGTTCGTATTTTGGCGTCCAAAAATTCCATCATAGACTTTGGATTCAACAAAGCCTTTGTTTCTTGGAACAAGTAGGTTTTGTTGGCCGAGCCACCTCCTTTGGTGACAAAGAGAAACTCGTAAGCATCTCCTTTTTTCATCAGCAAATCTACTTGGGCTGGAAGGTTGCACTTGGTGTTGATTTCCTTGTACGTGGTGATCGGCGCCAACTGAGAATAGCGCAGATTGCGAGAAGTATACGTGTTGAACACGCCTTCATAGATGGAAGCCTCATCGTTTCCATCGGTCCACACTTGGTGCCCCTTCTTTCCCATGACAATGGCGGTTCCGGTATCTTGACAGGATGGCAAAACCATATTGGCAGCAATATTGGCATTCAACAAGAGTTGTTTGGCGACGAATCGGTCATTGTCGGATGCTTCAGGGTCATCAAGAATCCCACTCAACTGTTGTAAGTGAGATGGACGCAACAAGTGTGACACGTCTGTCAAAGCAGCTTCTGTCAGTTCTCGGATAGCCGTTTGTGAAACCACAAGCATTTCTTGACCATTGAAACTTTCTGTCCGAACGCCATCAATATCAAGTTTGCGATACTCGGTCTCAACAGGTGTTTGCTCAAAGAGTGGATGATATTCAAACTGCATGCGATCTCCAACGGTTCAAGATGATGTGTACATATATTCCACCTTACGCCGGATGCAAGGCGTTCCCACCCTTTTTCAGTGTGCATTTTGTGAACCGCATTCTGTAGTTGATGACAACGGACTTTGTATTTCTACATTTTGCCACTATTCGAGATGTTGCAAATATGCGCCCGAATCAAACCAACGCAACAAAGCCGGATCCAGTCTTTCCAATGCTTCCCTATCCAATTTAAAAAGTGCATAGGACTCAGCAAAAGCTTCTTGTGCCGACGTATTGGCATACTCAGTTGGACCTTCCGAAAAACTTCGTTTGGACAGGAATTCTTCGATAATTGGTCCCGGACGTCGAACGGCATTGGATTGCATATTTTGAATGTCTGTATTGATTTTGTTAAGACGCTCAGCCAAACCAGGGTCATTGTGACGATTGTATTGTTCAACCAGGGCATTGTATTCATCTATCGTCGACTGAAGTTTTCGTTCAAAAATGACGATGGGTTGATTTGCAATCAAGTGCCCCATTTCGTGCAACATTACGGTGTGGGCAGCTGATTTTGGAGCTTCAATCGATCCACAAAAACTGTGGTGCATGCCACTAAAGGCGTTGTCGTAGATGGTAATGCTTTGACGAATGACGCCATCCTTTTCTTCAAAGTGGTACAAACCTGCGTTCGCAGCGGTCATGCCATTGGCATCTCGAATAAAGTGTACATCTTTGAAATAGGGACGTTCTTGTTCGTTGATATAGGATAGCGCATCGGCCAAAACATTGATGGAGCGTTGTTTCCAGGCACTTTGGGCATTGTCGATACCCGCTAACCGATATTGTTGAAGCAATTCTTCTCGCACAACTTTTGGATATCGCGGTTTCCAAGAACGACTGTCCGATACTCGAATCGTAGCATTGGGTTCATGCGCAACCGACACAATTCGATACTCTTCAGAGTCTGAGTGCAAAATAACATCCTTTTCTTCGTTGATGCGCTCCAAAGACAAACTCAAATGCACAGCATATATTTCAGACCAATCCAAATCATCGAGGGTTAAGTCCCGGCCAGTCTTCCAATGCTCCAATCTGGACCCTTGATCCAAATAAGATTGTATCTCTTGCTCATAGTATTCCAAATGCTCAATGGGCAATGCTGGGGTGGTAATATCGGTTGTGTCATAATAGCGAACGACACCATCGTGAGATGAACGAACTTTTGTCGGTTGAACAGGCTGAACAGTTGGGCTTGGCTTTGGAGCCTTCTGAGACTTCACCACCACATTGTCGTTTGAACCTTGGTCTTGTCGTGCCACGTTCTTGTCCTGCATCTGCTCTCGTCCAGATGGCTCTTCCGGTCCAAAGCATCCAATCGACATCAACGAAATGCTTACCAAAACAGTCCACTCTCTCACAATTGCCTCCAAATCAATCTCGTTTATCACACTATACATGTTTCGTCTGTTTACCCACAACGGTATGAACAACTTATGTTATGACCATCATCTCAATAAATTTTCTAGCCAATCTGTCTGTTGCCATGCTCTTTGTGCCCCATTCCATCGTTGCTTTAATTGGGTGTGACCAATCTGTGCCATCGGTCACACCACTTCCAAGTGCAAACACAGAAGACCCCACAGAGGCCAGAACCTACACTGGGAGCATCATCGACCAACCTCCTTGTGGACACACAATCAACATTGATGTGATTGAGGCTGGAGTAGACAAACCCATTGTCTATACACATGCAAATGAAGATGGAAAATTTACGATCAACATCCCCAGCCGAATCTGGGACACCCCCCTGTCCATTCACGGCTTTTGCTATGCAAGTCCCGTAGATCTGCGCGACAATGTCGTTCAATGGAAAACGGAACCATTTTTACTTTTACCAACGGAATCAACCATCATATCAATTGAGTTGCACTTGGAATCCACACAAAATGCCGTTCCAACAAACCCAAAGCACACAGAACCAGCCATTCAAGAAAGCATCCCCACAGAATATTCCACTTGGGTTCAAAATCCTTTGCTTCTTGAATATTATGGATTGCGTTTCCCCGATCACAAACTGACCAGTTCGGGTAGTCTGCCTGAGATTCGGCAAGGTGGACTGACTGCAACGATGCGAAAAACACATTTGTTCGCGACACTCGACTTCATTCGCTCGAACAGTGAGCCATCCAACTACCTTTTGTTGTTGCCAAGCAAGGAGCAGTTAGAACAGGTGCGCTCCGTTGTAGATCCTACGTCTATTGCATTCGATGTCATCGAAACACAAATCAACGTTGCCTGTGAAGCACTCAATCTATTCTGTCCATCGGTAAACCTCTTGCGCCAACAAGAATGGGTGCTGAAAGACAAACGTCCCGTTGACAATGTAGAACTGACCCAAAAACGGGCGTATTTGTGGCTACTCGGTCACCATCTAATTCAAAAGTTCCAAACGCAACGAACGGAGATACCCAGTAATATTCCCTTGCCCAAAGACTTGAGAGAGATTGAAGATGCAAACGATGCCACCAAAGTCTATCAACGTTGGGTGGCACTCTATGCCGAGTATAATGTCTCCCTACCCGCTTGGAATGTTGAGCCTTAAAAAAGTCCATTGTGTTGCCAAAGGTCACGATCTCTATCTGACACTTGTTGGATATTTAATTCGTCGCCTCTTGACGTTGGTAGAAGTATCTTTTATCGTGCAATGTAAAGACCGTACTGCACACCAAAGAGTCAAGTTTCTTTGATGATGCTGGATTCAACCAAGCACAACAGGCCATTGTATGACAAACATTGAAAGTGCCAAACAAGGCATTCCCCAAAACAAGAATGTGTGGAGTTCAATCCGTGTGGCTTTACATGGATTGCAAATCTTATTTACCACGCAACGAAATGCTCGAATTCACCTAGTTGCGGGGACATTCGTACTGAGCACTCATTGGATACTGGCACTGAATGCGGTTGAATGGGCAGTGTTGTTGTTGTGTATAGGAACCGTACTCTGTTTGGAAGCGATGAATACTGCTGTTGAAATCACAGTGAACCTCGTAACGCGTGAACAACATCCACTGGCTGGTCAGGCAAAAGATGTTGCCGCTGGTGCTGTCTTGATGGGTGTGTTTGTAGCATTGGCTGCTTGGGGAGTGATTTGCATTCCCAAGATTGTGAATCTATTGGCCTCTTAGTTTTGCACAGTCCACGGTGACATCGTCCTGACATCCTACACCCATTTCATACTTCAGATAGCCATGTTTGAGACTTGATCGGCTTTCGCTGATTATCCAACGCCTGTTGCGGCTGGCGCCCCAGGTCCCCAATACTCCCAATGCCAGTCTTCCCAAGTATCGCGCACCCAACCATAGTCACCCGCATTTTCTGAGAGCCAAGTTTCAACCTGATTGTTCATGCGGATATCAATGGCGTGGCCAGTTTGATGATTGGACCAACCAGGACCTGCCGCTCTTCTCGCGCCATATTTTTCACGAAGCCTCGCTTGATCTTGATAGGTTCTGAATCCTGAATCTTGAGAATTTGGTCTCAACTCAACGCCTTCAGCCCTCGCAGCATCTCTCATACGGGTCCAAAATGGAACAACCCAAACGGCCATCCGACAACCATCCAGCATTACAACTGGAATGGCATCTCCTTTTTGGCCAGCATCATAGGTGTCATAATCTCCAATGAACATACCTTCGATGCCTTCCATTTTCGCTTGATCAACTGTTTTAGAGTTCTGATCGTACATTTTTCCAGCAGTTAGGGAGTCCACCTTGCCTGTAATCATCAGATTGTTGGCGGCCTGAAATGCACGAACAATATTTTCAGTTTGACGACCAAAGTCCCCATCTACTGACATGTTGGCATTTTGTTGATTCAATTGCGTTTGCAACAAACGAACCGGCTCGCCCCTTGAGCCAATAGACAACGGCAGATGAGCCGTCAAGGCATTGGGAGTACCTTGTTGCCGTCTTCGAAGCAAGCGCTCACCTTCGTCGATCCAACCAGAACCAAATGACGATTCTCCTAAAGCCCCAGAATCCTGAGACGAAGAGGTCGATTGAGTCGATGGGGTCGATTGAGTCAAAGATGGCAAAACAGTTATACAGTCTGCCGTCATCACACCAGTCACATCCAAATTGCGACTGCCCTGTAACACTTTGACCGCTCTTTCTGTTGCTGGACCAAATATGCCGTCCACAACAAGTTCCATCCCTTGATGATTTAAAGACTGCTGAAGGAGTTTGACCCCCTCCCCTGTATCGCCTCGCTTCAACGGCAAATGAGACAACAGTGGGTTTGATGCGACACTCGATGGTGATTGCAACTGTGCTATACGGGCAGAATTGCTCCCCTGTGGAGTTCTTCCTGTCAATTGGTTGAAAGCGCTCCGCTCCAAAGGTGGATGAAATTCCTCTGCACTCATCTGTGTTTTTTGCATCTTAACCCCATTTTCAATGAATACGCAATTATAGCACACTATAGGGGCTACTGTTGTAAATCTAGTAGACAGCGCGACCATTGAGATTGGTGAAAACGGATCACTTCATCATTATTATTCACTCAACGACGCACAACAGCGGGTGCCAACATCAAAGGACGTGGGCTCCCCACTGCGAATCTGCGCTCTAGAGCGACATCTTCCCAAACCGGCTGACAGCATTGTGCCTCCACCTCTCAATACACCCTGTGTTCCACCATCATCCATCACCCACTCCCAAACATTGCCCGTCATGTCGAGAATGCCATCCGGCGTTGTACAGTCCATGTGACTTCCACTCTCGGAAATCCGCCCACCAAGAGCTACATCTTTGGTTGCGCATATATTGGACCGATACGTTGATCCATAGGGATACCCTTTCCACTCGGGGCCTTCACAGGCAAGCGTCCATTCTGCTTCCGTGCACAAGCGCTTGCCGGCCTGTTGACAAAGTGTGGTGGCTGTTTCAAAAGTCATCGCCCCTTGTGGAAGTGTGTTTGGTTGATTGGGATACTCCATTCGATCGATGCAAAAATCACCAATGGCGACCATATTCTGTGGACAGGCTGAATTGTTTTGATCCCCCCAAGCCAAATGCTGCTCCACCCACTCTTCGCCACGACAGCATCGAAAACCCAAATCTTCATAGGCCATGTTTTTGGAGGTGACCGGATAGCCATCAATTGGGCGACACAGGCCTTTCTGAGCTTCCACCATCCAAGAACCCCCACGAATCTCAGCCAGCCCAACCATCTCATCTGGCAACCCAACAGACAACAACGGTGCATCAAACCCATTGGTTGTCCATTCCCAAACGCCACCCGACATGTCGTGCAAACCATACTGATTTTGACACCCTTTCATGGTACCGGAGGGTTGTGGTTCGCGCAATTCCAGCGCACAAGCCCCTTTGATGTAAGAACCGCCCATTGAGAAAGCCTCTCCATCCCCACTACAGGCACTTTCCCACTCATAAACGCCACACAACCTTTTCCCTGCAGTCCGACACAGCGACTGCGCCTCTTTCCAAGTCACCCCTGTTTTGGCCATCGCACCTTGACGATTTGGGTACTCAAAACGATCCATCCATCCACCGTGAGGCAATTGCACTTCATTGGTGGCATCGTATGTCAAGGTTTCGCTCTCTTGACCCTTTTGAGCCTTTTGAGCCAACCGCCGCGTTCGATCCAAGGCAATCAGCGAATCCGTCAAAGGCACCTCGCTCCAACAACAACGAGCACCTGCGGATACGATCTTCTGATCCGTTGTCAGTCGATAATCTGGCATGCGCGAATAACGGCCTGTACAATCCGCATAGGCCTCATGTGTGTAACTGGCACCGCCCTCAAGCATACCCCCCATGCCTTTCCAATCGTCCAACACCCATTCTTCGAGATTGCCAATCATGTCCACAACGCCCTCGGTGCTTCTACAGTCTGGAAAGGTACCCGAAGGTACAGAAATTCCATCGGACATCATCGACGTATGGGTAGAATTTTGCACAGGGGATTGATGACAGATTCCGGATGTGGGTTCAGTCCCATAGGCATATTGCAATTTGTTGCGACCCAAACAAGCATGCCGCCATTCAGCCGCGGTACACAAACGCTTATTCTGAGATGCACAGAGGTTCTCAGCATCTGAAAGCGACAACCCTGATGTGGGCAACACCCCTTTCATATTGGGATATTCATAACGATCGATGTAAAAGTCTGGAACCCCTTCAGCACCGTCCATCGAGACCATCCCACTCAAGTCTGGTGACTGGGCAAACACAGTCTGCATCATTGTCCAACAGATCCAACTCATGCCCCTAGACTAACACACTGCGACATCAAGCATAGACCATCCATTATTGGATCATTGTTGACCAACTCTACAAAATCAAAAAAAGAAAACATCCGCACGGGATACCCCTGATTCATAAATGAATCAATCTCAAATGGTGGGGTCCAATGCGGATGTAAACAACTTAACATAGGAGGTAACAATGCACGCCTTGAGAGACTCGAACTCCCGACCTGCTGATTTGGAATCAGCTGCTCTACCAACTGAGCTAAAGACGCATATTCTTAAAACTATTAATGTGAACAGTGGGTTCCGTCAAGATCAAAAAGATACTTTCCACAACCCACCGAACATTAAATTAGTGAGTTGGTGAATTAGTGATGGTGTCCCTGCGTGCCATCCAAACCATGTGGGTGACCGTGTGCCAACTCTTCTTCTGTTGCATCGCGTACATCAACAACCTCAACATTGAACGTCAATGTTTCACCGGCCAACGGATGATTGCAATTAAAAGTATACATATCTCCGTCAGCATCATAGCCATCCATGAAGATTGGCATGTGTGCACCATTTTCATCTTGTGCGAGCAATTGCAAGCCTTTTTGAAACTCAATACCCTCTGGCAACTGATTGCCCGGTACTTGAATGAACGCCTCTGGATTGAACTCACCATAGGCATCGGCAGGTTGAATGACAGCAACGAAAGTGTCTCCACCTGTTTTACCAACCATGTGCTCTTCGAGCCCAGGAATGATGTTGCCAGCACCGTGCAAATACGGCATGGGGTCTTGTCCCTCTGATGAATCCAGTACTTCACCGGCATTGTTGGTCAGTTTGTAATGAAAAATCCCGACTTTGTTGATTGCGATAACAGACATGTTTTCTCCAAATTCTTTTGCTTTGAATATGAACCGTAGTGTTCGACCATGAGTGTATTGCACCACTCGTCTAAATGCGATTTTTTTCTATTCAACCATCAGAATAATTCTTGAAGACGGTTATGATCTTTCTATGCGCAACAGTTTACCCAGAATATTGGCCATCGGAACCGCCAACCCACCCACCAAGGTTACACAACAGGACATTTTGGATCGTTTTGATGTCCAAAACCCAGTGGTGCGACGCATTTTTCAAGCCTCACACATCCAGACGCGACACCTGTACTTACCTGATGCTACAGACGGTGTTCCCAACGAAAGCCAAGCAGACCTACTCAAAAAACATCGCAAAGGTGCACTGGATATGGGTGGACGCGCCATCCAAGAGTGCTTGGACAGTTTGGGTGTGAAGGCCAGTGACGTCGATATGCTTTGTTGCATTTCGTCGACTGGATTTATGTTGCCAGGATTGACGGCAATGTTTGTAAAACACTTGGGGTTTCGCGTCAACTGCCACCGTATGGACTTGGTCGGCATGGGGTGCAACGCAGGCTTAAATGGTCTCAACCCTGTTTCTGCTTGGGCGGCAGCCAACCCCGGTAAACTCGCAATGATGGTGTGTTGCGAAGTCAATTCCGCACTCTATGTGTACGATGACAGCATTGGCACAGGGGTCGTAAACAGTCTGTTTGGCGATGGGTGCGCCGCAATTTTGCTTCGCTCGGACATGCAGGACAGTTCTGCTTTCGCCCCCCAAATACTACACTTTGAAAGCCACCTAATTCCAGACACTTGGCGAGCGATGAGTTACCACTGGTCTGAAGATCATGGCAAGTTCTCCTTCAATCTCGATCGAGATGTTCCCTATGTTTTGGGTGCCAATGCACAAATCCCCGTTGAAAACCTGTTGAAACCCTTCGGTCTCAAAGTCCGTCACATCAACCACTGGATCATTCACTCTGGTGGTAAAAAAGTGATCGACGCCATCAAATACACTGTTGGAATCACCGCACACGACGTTCGACACACGATCAACACCTTACGGGATTTTGGCAACCTGGGCTCTGGAGCTTTCCTGTTTAGTTACCGCCACCTCCTCAACGAAGGCACTGTCAAGCGTGGAGATTATGGGGTCATGATGACGATGGGTCCAGGTTCTACGATTGAAACAGCATTGATAAAATGGTAAAAATGGTAACCCCCTAATGATGCCAGCACGTTGGAGTCCACATGTCTAATTACAACACGATCTCTTTAGAAGACAACGGTCGCATTGCCACCATCACCTTGCTCGCACCACACTCTTCGATGGTCATGGTCAAAGAGTTGAACCGTGCGCTGGATCACATTGAAGACGCAAGCACAGCGACCATTGTTGTATTCAAAGGCATCGACGGTCGATTCAATTTGGGTTTAGACTTCAAAGAATTTCATCCTGACAAAGCTTTGGACATTCATGGATTTCACAAATGGGAAAAGATGTGCGTCAGAATTGAGCGCTTACGAGCGCTGACCATCTCGCTGTTGGAAGGTCCCACAGTGGGTGGCGGTGTACAACTGGCGCTGTGCACCGATTTGAGACTCGCCCATTCAAACAGCACATTTCAGTTGCCAGAAGTCAAAATGGGCTTTCTGCCCGGCATGGGAATTTATCGAATTGCAAAGAACATTGGGTTGGGTCGGGCAAAGCAATGGATACTGCAATCGACAACCATTGATGCCTCTCAGGCCTTCACATGGGGATTGATAACTGAAGTCACCAACGATCTTCCAAGTGCCTTAACCAAACATATTGAAGCGAGCGCTCCCATCAATCCTGTCGCCATTCAATTGGCGCGTCGTTTGTTGAACGAGAGTTTTCATGACAGTTTTGAAGACGCCATTGGGCACTTTTTGGCCGCACAACAACGGGCAATCAGCCACGACCAATTTCTGCAAACGGTCGACAGCAAACAATCGGACTCCTAACCACATGTCCACCATCAAACCGTTCACCGCAGATATAGATGTCTTGAAGCGCATCAGACCAATGTGTTTGGCCGATGTTCATCGCGTGGCTCATCTGCACCATCAAGCGATGGGCAAGTCTCTGTGGGCTCAATTGGGACAACGTTTTTTGAGAGAAATCTATCGAGGTATGATCGAAACCCCACAGTTTCTAGGCTTTGTCTATGAAGAAGCTGGACAAATCGAAGGGTTCATCGCTGGTTCCAAAGAAACATCCGAGATGATGCATCGTGTGTTCCTATCACGAGGACATCGATTGGCGCTCGCCGGCATCTTGGGTTTGCGCAATCCAACGGTTCTCAAACACATCGTGGAAACCCCTTTCTACTTTGCCCAAAGCAATGCACCAAACAGTGACTCTGTCCCAGCGGAATCCTTATTTTGCTCTTTCACGCCAAAGTTGAGAGGAAAGCGAATCTCTGGACACATCAACAAAGTTCTGTTCGACACCCTACTCTACGGTGGCTACCGCCAAGTGAAAGTGACCACTGAAACCGACAACGTCGGTGCAAATCGACAACTGACCTCTTGGGGTTTTGAAAACAAAGGTCAGTTTCGATTCTATGGTAAGGAAATGGTTTTGTATGTATTGGACCTACCTGCTTGCCCTAGAGTGTCGCGTTTTGACTGGACAAAACCTCACGCTTGGACACACTTCCAGTCCAACTGACCAGACACCGTGTGGTAGGGTCGGATAACCGTTTCACCAAAGGGAAGCGTCTCGGGCAGTGACCACGACTCTCGTCGCAACACCACTTCACCATTGTTGTAGGGCAAACCATAATAGTCAGCCCCAAAACGAGAGGCAAAGTTGGTTAGGGCACTCAAACGATCAACCGATTCAAATGCCGTCGCATAGAGTTCCAAAGCCGCATACCCAGTAAAGCAACCAGCACACCCACAGGCTGTCTCTTTTGCGGATTGTGCATGCGGGGCGGAGTCTGTACCCAAAAAGAAACGACGGTCGCCACTGGTCGCAGCCTCCAACAAAGCCTGCCTGTCGGATTCTGTTTTTAAGATCGGCAAGCAATAAAAATGTGGTTTGATGCCCCCCACCAGCATGTGGTTTCGATTGTTCAACAAATGTTGAGCTGTAATGGTTGCAGCCAAATTTTCATGCCCTTGAGTGCGTACAAAATCTACAGAGTCGGCTGTTGTAATGTGCTCAAGCACCATTCTCAAGGTCGGATGGCGTTGTCGCAAAACCACCAAAATGTCCCTGACGAAACGCGTTTCTCTATCAAAGATGTCAACGTGCGCATCAGTCACTTCTCCATGAATCAACAAAAGCATGTCTTGTTCAGCCAAAGCCGCACACACCGCATCCATTTGTCGCCAGTCTGAAACCCCATGATCCGACAAGGTAGTCGCACCCGCAGGATACCATTTGACAGCGACTACACCTGCCTTCTTTGCCTCAGAAATTGTTTCTGGAGTTGTTTCATCTGTCAGATATAGCGTCATCAACGGCGTAAATTCGATACCGCTTGGTATCACGCCCTCAATCGCATTTCGATAATCAACCGCCTTTTGAGCCGTTGTTACAGGCGACTTAAGGTTCGGCATGACCAGTGCTCTTCCAAACTGCAAAACGGTGTGACGGACAACATCCGCCAACACCGTTCCTTCTCGAAAGTGCACATGAAAATCGTCTGGCCGTGGCAAAACGAGTTCATGAACTGAAGACATTATACGTCCAAGATGTCGTCAAGCGCGTCCATTTTTCGAAGCACTTCTTCTTCACCATCGGTCAAGTAATCATCTTCACCAAACTCTTCTGTATAGTCTGCCAAAGCTTCTTTGGAATTTCCGTCTCGTACAGAACCCTTGTTTTTCAAAGAGCGCAAGCTGCGTTCAAGTTTGTCGGCTGCAATGTCAATCGCCGCATTGAGCTTGTCCTCGATGACAGAAACAACGATGGACTCTTTACCAGGAATGAACACTGAGACTTTCAGTTCCACTTGAGTTCCGTTTTCTTCTGCTTCGGCACGTACGCTCACATCTGAACCATCAAGTTGATGACGCAGAATGGGACGGTGAAGTTTCTCTTCAGCATATCGTTTGTGATAGGTGCTGAACACATCGCTAGATGAATGTCCTACAAATTTCATAGGTGACCTCTTTTTGTTGTCAAGGAATGCCCCATGCACCCCCTATATTTATTGTATGTACAAATGTGAAAATTCCCACCCTTTATTTCAATTTTTTATAGATTCTGAACGTCAATATAGAATTTGTTCAATAAAAACTAGGACTTTCAAATTGAAAAAACATTGCATCACTGTCACAAAAATGACACATTCCAAAATGAAAGTGTCGCAACTCGCCAAATAGAATGGAACAGGTTAAATGAACTCGAATTTTAACCACACCTTGATTTGGAGATCAAAATGGAAAGAACCCTATCCATCATCAAACCAGACGCCACTGCAAAAAACGTCATTGGCAAAATCGTTGCTCGTTTTGAAGAAGAAGGCTTGAACATTGCAGCCATCCGAAAAATCCACATGTCTAAGAAAGTTGCTGAAGGCTTCTACGCTGTACACAAAGAGCGTCCCTTCTTCGGTGAACTCACTGATTTTATGAGCAGTGGACCTTCTGTTGTTCTCGTATTGGAAGGCGACAATGCAGTTGCCAAAAATCGTGAAATCATGGGTGCAACAAACCCAAAAGAAGCCGCACCAAACACATTGCGTGCTTTGTATGCTGACAGCATTGGCGAAAATGCTGTACACGGTTCAGACTCTTTGGAAAATGCCGCCATCGAAATCGCTTACTTTTTCCGCGACACTGAAATCCACGGATAATTGTAGACACTGTGCAGATCGTCCGTTGGAAAGATGTTGTTGAACATCGGCTCTAGTGACGATACAGTAAGGGGGGTGAAATCACTCCCCTTTTCTAATTTTTGAGGCATTGCTCATGCTCGTTCGCATTGTTCATCGATTGTTGACACAACTTGTTGAAGAAGAGTTGCTCGTGCTGGTTCCAGAGGCTTCCATGGACGCCTTGGTTTCCGATATTGTACAAGCCATGCCATCCGCTCAATTTGGAGATCACTTTGGCAGTTGGTTTGGAAGCATCTTGATTCAACACGCATTTGTTGAAGAGTTGTTCGCCTCCGATGGAGAACTGACAGAAATGCTTCGGTATACCCAGTCATGAGCACAGACAATGAAACAATCGTCATGGGGCTCGATGAAGCGGGTCGTGGCTGCATCATCGGAGACTTGGTTGTCGGTGCATTTTGGACTACAGCCGACAAACTGACAGCCTTAAAAGAAACGGGCGCCACTGATTCCAAGAAACTTTCGTTGAAAAAAAGAGAACGCATCCTTGGTTTGCTTCCAGCGATTGGTGAACAAGCTCGAGTACACATCACACCCGCCCAAATCGACAATGGCAACCTCAATACCCTTGAAGAAGAAGCTTTTGTTGAACTGATTTCTCAAGTCAAACCACATCAGATTTTTATTGATGCACCCACACACCCATCGGGTATCCCCGCTGTACAACGTCGTCTTGAACAAGCCCTTATAAAGCGAAAAGCATATACGAAAGAAAACCTGCCAACGTTCACAATCGAACCCAAAGCCGACCTCAATTACCCAATCGTTTCCGCGGCCTCCATCGTCGCCAAAGTTCACCGAGACAGATGTCTAGAAAACACCCCCGCAGAAGGTTCTGGTTACCCTTCCGATCCCAAAACGCGTCGTTGGCTCAAAGAGTACATTCGCACAAAAACACCCTTCCCTCCCTGTGTGCGGCAACGATGGGGAACCATTGACAAACTCAAAACAGAGATTGCCCAAGAACAATTGACCATTCAGTGGGAGAAGACAACTGACGATCAAAGCAACCATTCAACAGATAGAGACCAATGAATTTCCCCGTTCTAGATGGCACCATCTCATTGGGATTAACCATTCCAATGTTCAACGAAGAAGGAGCGGCTGAACAGGTGTTGCAACAAACCATGTACGTGCTTCGCAAAGCCAACATTCCCTTTCAAATAGCGGTTGTCAACAATGGTTCTACGGATTCAACAGGCAGCATCATCGATAAACTCGCCAAACAGCACGCCGAACTCACCCCCATTCACTTCACAACAAACCAAGGATACGGTGGTGGCATCTTGGCCGGCATGCGAACCCTTGCTCCACAAGGGTTGGACTGCATTGGGTGGATGTGGGGAGATGGACAGGTTCTTCCAGATGTTCTACCGAACTTGCTAGAGGCTTGCCAAAATGGAGCAGATGTTGCAAAAGCGCAAAGAACCAAAAGAAAAGATGGCTGGCTGCGCAAAATAATATCGAAAGGCTACTCCGTCGCAATGAAAAGTACAGCCACTGAAATTCAAGACATCAACGGTTGCCCCAAAATATTCCGCTTATCCGTGTGGGAATCTTTGAGTGTATCGTCGCGCGATTGGTTTCTCGATGCTGAAGTCGTACTCGAACTGACAAAGCACAACCTTCGCGTCCATCAAGAGCCCGTCACAATGCAACCCCGTCAGTTCAATGAATCCAAAGTCAATGTCCGAACGGTTATCGAGTTTGCCGTCAACATTGTGAAATGGAAAATTCAAAATGTAGGCTGAACATGAGTGAGACAAGCATTGTAAAGGAAAAATTATTCACAAAGTGGAAACCCCGCACAATTGCAGACTGGCTTGTGTTGTTGCTTTTGCAAGTTGGCTGGATCAATACCGTATTGGCGACCAACTCCATCGTTGAAGGAATGATGACCTTTCCGAGTGGTGTTCTGTACCTACACGTACATGCCCTGATCATAGTTGTGGGGTTGGTAGCCTACTGGTTTGATAGACTCTATGCTCTTCCATTTGTATTTCTGTCAATGCTGTCCATCTTTTCAGATTGGGCTTTTCATCCATTTGGTCAAAATACCAATGACGAAGATGTGCACATCATGACTTGGAATATCCAAGGTGTCGATACGCTCACAGACAGTTCCAATGATTGTGCCTATAATTTTTTAAAAGAGTGGGTCAACAAACACGATGGATCCATCTTGCTCTTTCAAGAAGTACCAAAGTCCAGTGTCAAAAAGTTTGAAAAGACGCTTTCGGTTCGCTGTACATGGACCAGTTATTTCAATCACTCAAAGGTCGGCTTGCTGTTGTGCGCCGACAAAGACTGGCGTTTTCGATTTGAAAACCATCGCTCACTCAAAACAGGTTCCAGTTATGGGTTTCAACAAACCGAAGTCTCGAACCCTAAGACAAAGCAAAAGTTCAACCTATTGAATGTACACATGCCGAGCCTTGCACTTGTTGCAAGACAGCAAGGGCTGAGTATGAGATCCGATGTGATTCAAACCCTGAAAGCGAACCCGAACCCAAAACATTATTTCCGTCTTCTCAAAAAGCAAAACTTGGTTCATCAAGAATCTATGGACAGTATTTTGGATTTAACATCAAAACTGAAAGATCCAACCATCATTGGGGGAGACTTTAACATGCCTCCCACTGCTCCAATTCACGATCGACTCTTAAACATCAACATGAAAGATGCCCACACCGAAGCCGGATGGGGATGGGATTTTACGACACAAAGACTTGCCGTTCTATTCAATCGCATTGACTTTTTGTACGCATCGGAAAAAATTGACTGGGTTGGACAGACAATGGTTCACTCAAACGTAGAATGTTCAGATCACAAACCGGTCACAGCAGTCTTTTCCACGCCGTAACAGTTATGGATGCGTCGACTCACTCAGAGTAGAAAGCAATAAGGAGATGCGTATCGCTTCCATAAAATCCACTCCTGGGTCTTGTTTGATGGAACGGTATGTCGAGTCCATTTCCGTAAATAACGGATGAGACTCATAGTCTTGAACTTCATTGTGACCAATCACCAATTCAATTGAATGACGCGACAAAAGATCTTGAATCAACAGTGCGTTGGCTTCAACTTGCTCAGTCGTTAGGGGGTGTGACGGTGTACCACCAACATTTTCAATACCAATGGCGGTGTGATTGAGCCCGATACAGTGACGGGCATAACTATCTTCTGGAAGCAACTGAAAGATTGTGCCATCGCGATCAACCAGAAAATGTGTCGACACATTTACCGCCCCTCCCTTCTTCAACGATGCACGTCCACTCAACGTCGCACCGGCAAAGGTATGCCAAGTAGACTTCGCTGTCGACACACCTGTCCAGTGCAACACGATTGCCTTTGGCTCAAGTTGTTCTGGGACTTCATCACCGTAATGAGTCAATAGATATTGTCTCATCCCAACCTGTCGTTCAGTGTTGTTTGGTAAAAGCCACTCTTGAACAGCAATGGTTGGGGGCTCGGCAAACGCATTTGAGATGATTGTGGATGCCCCAGAGATCATGATCAGCACGATGATTGCACATCGGGTACGCAGACGAAGTCTCATCAAAATAGCAACCTTGAATTTTAACGTAAATTTAGGCACGGCCTTCTGAAATCGCAAGATTGGCCAATCGGTCGGCCTCATCATTTTCTGGAATATCCGCATGCCCAGCGACCCATCGAATGATTAAGTTGCTCCATTTCTTGGCTTCGGCGCGTAATGGAAAAATGATGTCCTTGTTGGCTTTGGCTTTCCAATTTTTTGTCAGAATCCCAACCACATATGTGCTGTCTGTGCAGACTACAACGGGCGTATCCTTGTCTACCCCTTCGGCATCCAAAAGTTGCATGGCGTCCAAGACTGCAGACAATTCCGCCTTGTTGTTGGTTCCTTCACCCAAATAACGATAATGCTTGATCTCTTTGTCCGGCAACTGTATGTACACCCCTGTGCCACACGGACCGGGATTTCCAATACAAGAACCATCTGTAAAACATCGAATGGTATTGTCTGACAAGCCTTTTAAAAACTGTTGGGTGTCTTTGCGCGCGGCTGTTTTTTGCTCTTCAGTTCGAGTGTTGGCCGAGCCAAACTTTTTTCGAACCTTGGGCTTTGTGGCTTTCGAACCATCCAATTTTGGTGCATTGGAACCTTCGTCCAATGGCTTTGATGGGTCACTGCTCAGCTGAATATTTTTGGAAGATGCTCTATAAATGGTTGCCCCTTCTTTGGTCGAATAGCGGATTTTGACCAAACCGTTCGCCAATTCCACTTCATCCGCCTCATTGACGTGCGCCCACACTTTCTTTCCCTTAAACGATGCTGGTTTCCAAAGCATATTTCCTCTCCCTATTGTATCCCCTATTGTTCAACAGCGATGATGTTAACGGATGATTTAGCAATTTTCAATTGTCACCGCCATCTTTGGACACATTCTGTCCAGCGTATCCAGAAACAGCGTTGCGATATTCGTATAAAGAATGATTAAAGCACCCAACTGCGCACCCACTGTCAACCATCTCTTTGCGACACTGATGAATCTGCTCTGAATGCCATAACGTTTTCAGACTGCTCTCAAACACATTGCCCTTTACAAGACCTTTGCCGTTCCAAACACAGCACGGCAGAAATTCTCCTTTGTAGGTTATGCCATACTGCTCAACAAACCCCAAGCACCGGATGTTCTCGATCGATTGCTGGGCATGATAGCGCAATGAATCTTCATAAAAAGAGCGTCGACCAGCGTAATCCTGATCATCTTCGATGATGGCGTTGACTTGCTCAGACCACAAAACTTTGTGTTCATCTGTGGTCAAATACAACTCCGGTGCATCATTGACCGGCCAAAAGTCCAGTGTCACACCAAGGCGCTTACACACCAAATACAAATCCCACAATTGATGAACATTTTTATTGGTCACGGTGCAGTAGACCGAACAGGGAATTGCTGACTCGGACCGTACCAGTTCAATGGCTTTGATGGTTCGCGCATAGGCTCCTTTTTGGCCTCTTAATTCATCGTGTACATCTCCAATGCCATCCAAAGAAAAGGACAAAGAAGACACCCCTGAATCTTTGAGCCAGCCCCAGTGTCTCTTCAACAGCAAACCATTGGTGGTAATGTTGACCACCAGCCCACGCTTGATAGCTTGAGCAATAATGGAGGCTAGGTCTGGATGAAGCAATGGCTCACCGCCGGTAATGACCAATATCTTGGTATCAATGGCAACCGCATCGTCCAAAATAGGCCACAGTTTGTCTGCATCCATGTTCTCAGGTCGATCCCACAGGTCACAAAAGGAACAGGTCAAGTTGCACCCACGATTCACCAGAAGCAACATGGTTCGATCTTTGACAGGTGTGTATTCAGGCAAAAATTCACTTTCTATCCGAGTCGGATGAATTTCCGCTGAGAGCAATGAATCAAAAAAGTTCTGCCCACGGTGTTTGTCTGGCTGTTGATACAGATCAATGTAGCATTGCCCAACATGCTTCCAAGCCAGTTTCTGGGCCAGATTTCTCCGTTCCGTAGACACTTGAATCCCATCATCCGCCAGCCTCTTCAAGCCTTTCACAATGTCGGATGCGGTTTCAACATAGACAAACTGACCCAAATTAGGTATCCCCTCTGCCCCTTTGCGCGTGGTCAAAATGGGCTTTCCAACGGCTAGGTACTCAATTAATTTAAGCCTCGTTCCACCACCATCAAACAAAGGACATACGAACACGTCAGCCATGTTGAGGTGACCAGCCAAATCTTCCACAGCATCGGTGAAAACAATCCGTGGATGAGTATAGTATTTTGGAGGGTTCAATCCCGTTATGACAAACTGTATTGAATCCAATGTGGAATCAGCCTCAATCAAAGGAATTAAAGACTCAGCAATGAACCGTACGGCGTCTGTATTTGGAGCATAATGAAGCGTTCCATGAAAGAACACAACAATGCGGTCTTCAACCTTCCAATGCCGACGCCACTTTACTCGTCGACTCGATGCGCGCTGAATCTCCAAGGCATTCACGCCGTGTGGAATGGTAGAAATCTGACTGGAGGCAACACCCATTTCAACCATCATACCCTTGTCTTCTTGTGATACAGCGATGACATCGTCTACCAACCGAAGGGCCAATGTTTCCAATTTGCGAATTCTACTGGTTTCGTGTCCATAGGCTTGCAGTCTGGCCCACTCAACATTGTGCTGTACAATGGACGAGCGTACAACCGTCTTTCTAATTTTGGATAGAATTCGCGAGGCTAGATGGGCAACTGGACCAAACCCTGGAAACTCTGCTTGATAGACATCAATATGCTCCACCAATCCAACCGCAATCAATCGGACCAACCAAGACATGTCAAACTGAGCAGCATAGAGAAAGTATTCTTCTATTGGATAGCCCACCCACCGACACATCCTTTGTGCAAACCGTTCTCCATGTGAAAGGATTGGCCATTCTTCCATCGCCCTAAATCTAGACGGATACGATCGACGCTCTTCACCAAAACAATCAATACAAGTATATGCATTCCTATCTTGGGTCACCACAAAAGCACCGTGCCCGAGGGTCGCAAAAGCACGTGCAGTTTCCACAATTTTGACAGCGGCACCATGATTGGTTGGAAACAGGTCTGGTCTGGTGACTATGCAAATGTTCAATCGTGACCTCGTGGATGACTCAAGTCTATATGTAACGAACTGTCGATTGACTTCCCATTGGACAGTGATATTTCCTGCACACTTGAAAGCAATTAATTTTCAAAAAACCCTTGTATTTTCAATAGATTTCCAATAGGCAAAAGTCATCCCAAACCATTTTGGAGCCCATATGAATACCCCCAGATACAATGCTGTAAAGACCGCAACTTCAAGAAGCCCGCGTCAGTTTGAACCTCTAACCGATGAAACCGGTTCTCCTTATTCCGTCGAAGATTACTTTGGTTATCGATGCTTTACTCGAAATGACATGGCCGAACGCCTTCCCGAGTCAACCATGTTGCGATTTGATGAATGCATGGACACTGGCAAAACCTTGGATAGAGATTTGGCGGACCACGTAGCACACTCCGTTTATCAATGGGCATTGGAACAAGGTGCCACACACTTTTGCCACTGGTTCCAGCCGTTGACCGGAGCCACTGCTGAAAAGCACGACGGTTTTATTCAAATGGGTGGCGACACACCCATCTTCTCTTTTTCTGGGTCGGAACTGATCCAATCAGAACCCGATGCATCGTCATTCCCAAACGGAGGTTCTCGAACAACATTTGAGGCTCGTGGCTACACCCTTTGGGACCCATCCAGTCCAATCTTCCTGATGGAACGTGAAAATGGCTCTACACTTTGTATACCCAGCACCTTCGTCTCCTATTTTGGCAATGTTTTGGACAGCAAAACGCCTCTGAAACGCTCCATGGAGAGTTTGGGTGAACGCGCGGTCAACCTGTGTCACAAACTCGGTGAGACCGACGTAACCAAGATCATCGCCACAGCAGGTCCCGAACAAGAATACTTCTTGATCGACAAAGCCTACGCATCGTTGCGACCAGACATTCTGCTAACGGGACGCTCAGTTTTGGGGGCTCCTGCACCAAAAGGTCAGTCTTTGGACGATCACTATTTTGGCTCCATCCCCTCTCGCGTCGCTGCGTTCATGCACGAAGTAGAGCAAGAACTCTACGGACTGGGCATTCCGGTCAAGACTCGACACAACGAAGTGGCTCCTTGTCAGTTTGAAGTTGCCGTCGTCTACTCCGAAGCAAACATTGCCGCCGATCACAATCAGTTGGTCATGGAAATGTTGCAACGCGTCGCCGATCGCCATGATTTTCATTGCTCTCTTCACGAAAAGCCGTTCAAAGGGGTCAACGGTTCTGGCAAGCACCTCAACTGGTCCATGGCAGACAACTTGGGGCGAAACTTACTCGATCCCACCAAGACTCCGAGTACAAACCTCCGATTCCTTTCTTTCTTGACCTCCATCCTGCTGGGTGTGCACCGAAATGCGGGTCTTTTGCGCGCTTCCATTGGGTCATACAGCAACGATTTTCGATTGGGTGCCAATGAAGCACCACCAGCCATCATTTCTGCGTTCCTTGGGAAACAGTTGAGCAAGATTTGTGACGACTTGGCTGCTGGAAAAGACCTCGGGCAGGACAGTGGAAAGTCAATGGTCAACTTGGGTGTAGAAAGCCTTCCAGAACTCAAACAAGATACGACCGATCGAAATCGTACGTCTCCATTCGCCTTCACTGGAAACAAGTTTGAATTCCGTGCGGCTGGCTCAACGGCATCCGTCTCTTTTCCTTTGACCTGTGTAAATGCGGCAATCGCTGATGGCATCGACATGCTACTGGCATTGATTGACGAAAAAGGCGATGTTCTTGAAGCCATTCGCGAAGGAATTCGACAGTCAAACCCCATTCGATTTGAAGGAGACAACTATTCAGACGCATGGGTGGAAGAAGCAGAACAACGAGGTCTGCCACATTACAGAAAAACCCCCCACGCCCTCAGGGTTCTTGCAGAAGACCAAACGATCAACCTATTCGAAAGATTGAACATTTTGTCCAAATTGGAATTGAACAGCCAATATCACGTCAAAGTCGAACAGTACATCACCCACGTGACCATTGAAGCAGACATGCTCCAGCAATTGGTCAAGCAATTTGTGTTGCCAGCCGCCTTGGACGAGCGGACCGCTGCTTGTTCCGATGTTGCTGCACAACGAAGCGTCTTTGAGATTGACGATGTAGACTCAACACACGCGACTGCAATCCACAACCTGATTCTACGTCTTCGAAGTGAAATGAATGCATTGACAACTACATTGGCAAGCAACGGTTCTATTGATGGAGAACAACAACAAGCCGAAGACTTGGCACTGGTCGTTGCTCCACAAATGGAGCAAGTACGATCCGTATGTGATGAAATCGAAATGATCGTTTCAGACAGTCGCTGGCCACTGCCAAAGTATCGTGAGATGCTCTTCCAAAACTAACTCTGGCAAAACTAAATCTGGCAAAACTAAATCTCGACCCATGTGCACACCGCACATGCAACCCAATCAAGTATTCAACAAAGCACCAATCGGTGCTTTGTCTGTAATTGGAGCCCTCCATGCCTTCCCCTTTCTCTCAAGAGCACATACACAGCATTCTTCAACAGTGGGACATCGATCCAACGATACACGCAAGCCAGCATCAAGGCTTGATCAACCATACACTGCTCGTCGGACAACCAACCAAAGGCGTTTTGCAATGGGTCAACCCCATATTTGATCCACGTATCCATCACGATATTGAGGCTCTTACCCATCATCTCAATACGAAAAACATGACCACCCCACGGCTCATGCCAACCAAGACGGGTGCCTTGTATGTCGAAGAACCTTCCGATGGATATTGGAGAATGTTGAGTTTTGTCAAAGGAAAAACATTTGACCAAGTCACCTCTCCGGCTTTGGCATTTGAGGCCGGCAAACTGGTTGGAAGATTTCACAATGCGCTGCATGATTTTGATCATTCTTGGCAAGCCCCGTTTCGAGATGCCCACAACACCCAACAAAGAATGGATTCGTTGTCTGCGGCACTCGAACAGTGCGAGCACCACGCTCTCTACACGGAAGCACAAAAACTGGGCACTCAGATTTTGACGGACTGGAAGCGTTGGTCCGGCAACACCACACTTCCAACGCGCACCATCCACGGAGATTTGAAGATTTCCAACCTTCATTTTACCGAGTCCGAACAAGGATACTGCTTGTTGGACTTGGACACCATCGGTCCTGGAGATTACAGCATTGAAATGGGAGATGCTTGGCGTTCTTGGTGCAATCCGGCTGGTGAATCCAATCCTGAAGCCGCACACTTTGACATTGAGCTGTTTGAAGCCTCTGCCAAAGGATGGTTTTCAAGCGTCGGTGACATTACAATTGAAGAGTCCGAGTCACTCGCCTTGGGCATACATCGAATCTGTTTGGAACTCAGTGCGCGCTTTTGTGCCGATGCGCTGTTCAACAATTATTTCAAGGAAGATTTGTCGCAGTTTCCTACGGTCGGTACACACAACTTACACCGAGCCCGCACTCAGTTTAATCTTGCGCAATCTGTTCAACGTCAGTTGTCCGAAGCAGAACGCATCATTCGTACAGTGCGCTAAATGCCGTTTGGCAATAAAATCGGCATTTCTGTATTCTCGTCTGTATTCTCAACAACAGATGCGATACATATGAACATGATCTTTTTATCTGGAGTCTAAATGAGCATTCCCAAACCCTCTGGTCAGACTGGCGCCTACTTTGAGTCCATGGGCGTCACCCCTGAACTCTGTCGTCAGATTTTACAAACTGCCTTGTCACACGGTGGAGACGACTGTGAGTTATACTTTCAACACTCGGCATCCAACAGCATTCAGTTGACCGATGGCAAAGTCAGTCAAGCCAGCACCAGTCTAGATTTGGGAATGGGCGTTCGTGTCATTCAAGGCGATCAAGTTGGCTATTCCTACTCTGAAGACCTATCACCAAGCGCATTACTGAATGCCGCCCGAATCGCATCTCAGATTGCCAATGCCGGCCAAACGTTGACGGTTCCCAGTCCAACTGTACACTCCATCCCCAATTACCATCCAGTTGAAACGGGTTGGGACTCCGTCGATATGCAAAAGCGGGTCAACTTCTTGCGCAAGTGGGAACAACAGGCTTTCTCTTTGGACAATCGCGTCAAGCGTGTCGATGTGTTTCTACGAGACGGTGCTTCTGTCGTGATGATTGTACGTGCCGATGGCAAAATGGTTGAAGACTGGCGACCGAGTACAATGGGCTACATCAACTGTATCGTGGAGTCTAACGGGAAACGAGAAAGTGGGTCTTACAATGTTGCAGCCCGTGGTGGTCTTGAGTACTTCTCCGAAGAACGTCAAGCACGACTGGTCAAAGAGGCGGTGCATCGTGCGGTATTTCAACTGGACGCCGTATCTCCCCCCGCTGGTGAATACCCTGTGGTATTGGCGGCGGGACCATCTGCAATTTTACTCCATGAGGCCATTGGTCATGGACTCGAAGCCGATTTCAATCGCAAAAACATTTCCATCTTTTCGTCCAAGATGAATGAACAAATCGCCAATGAACACGTGACAATTGTCGACGATGCGACCATTGAAGGATCACGTGGAGCCTTAAACATCGATGATGAAGGCAACGAAACGGAGCGAACTGTTCTGGTCGAAAATGGCGTGCTGAGAAGCTACTTACACGACAGCATTTCCGCCAAGCACTTTGGGGTTACACCAACGGGTTCAGGGCGACGACAGTCTTTCAGACACACGCCCATTCCAAGAATGCGGGCTACAGTGATGGAGAATGGACCGCACACACACGATGAAATTGTTGCATCGGTCAAAAAAGGCATCTACTGTGCAACCTTCTCCAATGGGCAAGTCAACATTGGTGGTGGTGATTTCGCATTCTACGTAAAGCAAGGATTCTTGATTGAAGATGGCAAACTCACTCAGCCAATCAAAGATGTCAACGTCATTGGAAATGGTCCGGACTCACTGAGCAAGATGGACATGATTGGCAATGACATGCGGGTCGACGAAGGTGGTTGGACCTGTGGTAAAGATGGACAAGGTGTTCCTGTCAGTCAAGGTATGCCCACCGTTAGAGTATCCTCACTCACAGTTGGAGGTATGGGATGAACACCCTAGAAGAAACCGCGCTGAACATTCAGCAATTGGCCTTAGACTTAGGTGCCGAAGAAGCAGCCATCTCAATCTCCCATTCAATTTCAACAGAATTGACGCAACGTGAAGGGCTTCTAGAAAAAACTCAACAATCAAACTCCTTGGGGGTTGGCATCGAGTTGTTGGTTGATGGGAAGTTCTCTGGTCACTCGGCATCGGACGTGCGACTGGACTCATTGCGCCCTTTTCTCCAACGCGCGATCGATGCAACTCGATTTTTGGAAGCCGACCCACATAGGGTACTGCCTTCTCTTACTGAGATGGGCTTTGCCGACAGTGAACTGGATGTCTACGACAAGGGTTGGGATACTCAAAGCCCTGAAAATCGACGAGAATTGTTGAACCAACTCGAAGCAGCGAGCCACAGTGCGGCATCACATCTTGACGTTCGAAGCATCACACACCACGTTTGGGACTCAAAGGTAGAAAGTCACGTAACCGCTTCAAACGGGTATTCCCAAGGGTGGAAACGAACTTCTTTTGGTATGGGCGGTGAAATTACTGTGGTGGACAACGAGCGATTGCCTGAAGCTTACGACTACCGTTCGGCTAGACACTCCGAAGATTTACCAGCGGTCAATGCCTTGAGTGCCGAGTTGGTCAAGCGTGCAGAATCACGGATTGGTTCTTCGGGCATTGCCAGTGGAAAAATGCCCATTTTATTGCGCAATTTCGCAGCACGGAAAATTATTGGTACATTCCTGAGACCGTTGGGGGGTACATCGATTTATGAAAAACGCTCCTGCATGCTCGACAAAATTGGCAAACAAGTCGCGTCTACGAACCTCAGCATTGTGGATGATCCCCTATTGCCACGTGCTTTGGCGTCTCGTCCCTACACGGGTGATGGATTTGCAACCCAAAAACGAAGCATCGTCGAGAATGGCATTTTACAACTGCATTTATTGAACCTCTACAACGCACGTAGACTCAATCGCGCTCCAACAATGGGCTCAACGACAAACATTTGCATTGAACCAAGCACCTCTACCCCCATAGACCTCATAAGTGATCTTCCCCAGTGCATTGTGATTGAAGGATTTTTGGGCGGAAATGCGAACCCCATTACAGGTGACTTTTCGTATGGAATCACCGGTCGATACTTTGAAAAAGGAGAGTTTGTGCAAGGGGTTTCTGAAATGAATATCTCCGGCAACATTTTGGAACTCATGCAGTCTTTTGAAAGTGCAGCCAATGATGTTTGGACATTCGCCAATTATCGTACGCCTTCGTTGTTGTTTGCAAATGTCCAATGCAGTGGGGTCTAATGTTCGCACTCTCTGTTCTACTACAACTGTATACTGCACTTGCAGAAGAACCCAGTGGACAAACAGACACTTCAACGACAGACAATACAGAAACAACAGACAGTTCGACGGGCAACCAAAGTTCCGAAGAATCAAGTAACAAAGACCCTTCAAACAGTGTTCCCATAGAAACTGTACCCAATGCTGAAATTACGGTGTACGGCAAACGAGAGGTCGATCGTCGACGTTCCGTTCTCGACAATCAGTTGAAAGACAATGGATACCGCTCTGGAAAACGGCGTGGAGACAAAGTGGTCTATCGACCTGAAACAGTGTGGCACCCCAGTGTGGTGGTCTATGATTCTGGGTGGGTAGATCTACGCAAAACACCCCCACGATTTGAGCCTTGGATAGGTGGCCATCCGGACAACAAATGGCGATACCTTTCATGCATTCCTCCATTTGGGTTGATGTGTATTCGTGCTTCGGGTTGGCTCATCACCAAAAGACGCGCTCAACACTCAAAAACGGCTGTCATAGAAAACAACATTGAAACCATTCAGTACTGGCAAGAGAGCGTCGTTGGTTTGGCCACTCAAGAACGCCTTGAAGTGCAGTTGCCAGATGAACTCGATACGATTTGGGGTTCAGAGACGTTGTCTAGTGCGGAACGAACGGAGCAAATTGTTTATTTGTGGAGCACCAGAACCTGTACGCCTGAAGGCGCAGCAGCAGCGGGGATTATTGCCGACTATTTGGCATTTGAAGTTCACCCTTCAGCACCTGTTCCCGTTGAAACACTCGAGTGGATGACGTCAAACAACAGTTGCAACCACCCCCTTCCATCCATTGAATAATACGGATGACAGCGTACATTCGAATGGAAAGTTCAACCAAAATGCTTGAGCAATACGTTCGACTGGGACACCTGTCTTGTTCAACCAGTTGCACAATAAAGTTTTTTCAGTTAAGGTAGCCTTGTCTATTTAGAACATCGCTGTTTCACTCAGTAGAGTGGTCGGAGAAGTGTCACGCTTCTCTTTTCTTTTTTCTAGTACCTGTTCACATTGGACACATTTACCTACACTTTACTGCCAGCACTTTATTGAGGGTTCCATGCACATTGAGCAACAACGCAAGCTTCGGTCATTACTGAGAGAAGCCCTATCCCCTTCAACTGAAGCAATGGGACTATACATCAGTGGCATTGAGTTCACTCAAGATGAGCGTGGACCGATGGTGCGGATTTACATTGACGGCGAAAATGGTGTTGGGATCGCTGACTGTACCAAACTGACGAAGGAATTCGATCCCATTCTGGACGTTGAAGACCCCTTGCCAGATGCCTACATTCTGGAAGTATCCAGTCCTGGTCTCGATCGTGTAATTGAGGTATCGAGAGACTTTGAACGCTTCAAGAACTTCCACATTCGCATCAAACGAGTGCACTACAAATCGAAACTGGATGCAGTCTTATTGGACCACAATGAAGAAGGCATCACCGTACAAACACATATTGATGAACGGTTCATCAAATTTGAAGACATTACACTTGTTCGACTTCACCCAACTGAGGAAGAAATCGAACGCATCATTGCAGGAGCAAAACAATGAGAAATCGTAGAAACATCCGCGAAAGTGAAATCGCAAACAACATTGACTTGTTGCACAAGGAAAAAGGCATTCCCAAATCAACGTTGATTGAAATTTTTGAAAATTCAATCCTGCATGCTGCACACAAGGCTCTTGGAGCCGAGCGAGATTTGGAAGTCAGTTATGACCCTTCAAATCCGATTCAAGAAATCACCATTTTTGAATACAAAACAATCGTAGAAAACGTTGAAGATGAAATTCATGAAATTTCTTTGGGAGACGCACAAGCGAAAAATGAAGGAATGGAATTGAATGTCGGCGACGAAATCGGTATCCCCTTGGATTTGCATCCTCAAGACTTTGGACGCATCCCTGCACAGGCCGCTTCGAACTATCTCAAGCAGCACATCCGACAAGCAGAGCGTGACATCATTTTTGAAGAGTTTGAAGCGCGCAAAGGCGAACTGGTGACCGGTATCGTTCGTCGATATGAAAAAGACCGCGACAACGTCATTTTGGAACTCGGTAAAGCAGAAGCCATCTTGCGAAAGCGTCATCAAATTCGTAAAGAAACCTACCGACCCGGTGAATCGATTCAAGCGTACTTGCTGGACATCAACCATCACTCTCGTGGTCCAAACATTGAGTTGTCTCGTACCCACGAAGGACTCATTGTCAAACTTTTCGAACTCGGTGTGCCGGAAATTCGTCAAGGTCTTGTCAGCATCAAGTCCTGTGCCCGCGTGCCTGGTGAGCGAGCCAAAATCTCTGTTCACTCTGATGACCACACGGTAGATCCCGTTGGCGCCTGCGTTGGGTTGCGTGGTTCACGAGTCCAAGAAGTCGTTAGAGCGTTGAACGGGGAAGCGATTGACATTGTGTTGTGGTCTGAAGACCCAATTCAATACGTCAAAGGCGCCATTTCACCAGCCAAAATGGTCAAAGGACGTTTCGGATATGAGCAGTTTGGCGACGAAGAACGTCCATTTGTTGAAGTGGTGGTTCCAGACAGTCAACTGTCCAAAGCCATCGGCCGCCGTGGTCAAAACGTAAAGTTGGCAAGTCGCTTGACTGGCTTCAAAATTGATGTGTATTCGGAGAGCAAGTACGAAGAAACATTGGCGACAGCGACTGAGGAATTGTCTCGAATTGAAGGACTCAGTGCTGAACACATGGAGATTCTTTTGAGCCATCGCTATCACACTGTTGCTCAGGTCTATGACGAAGAAGTGGTAGAAATGGCAGAGATTCTTGAGATTAGCGAAGAAGAAGCCAACGTCATCATCGAAAATGCTGCTACAGCTTTGGACCAAATCACGGAAGAGGAAAAGCAGGCCCGATTACAACGCGAAGCAGAAGGAGCTGATGAAGGAGCCGATGAGGAATAACCCCCTTCATCAAAAAAGGAGTTTCTGAATGCGAATGTGTTGCAGCTGTAGAAAACGCAAACCAATGGTTGCACTCATTCGCTTACAGGTTGTGGACAATATAGTAATTCCACAAAAAACAAAATTACCTGGAAGATCTGCCTGGGTGTGCTCATCCGCTGAGTGTGTTCAAGATGTGATAAACAAACCCAAGAAGCTACATCGCTCTCTAAGAACAAAATACTCTGTGGTTGGACTGTACACAGAAATGGAGCGGTGGCTGACAAGTACAATGGTTGTTTTGCTCAGGCAACTTTACAGAGATGGGGCTCTACGTTTTCACACAAGTCAACAGATTGACAGCACTGTGGTGTTGACATTGAACAAGAACATCGCCTGTACCTCAAATACATTTACAGAGATTCTGACTGAAACAATATTGATCGCACCGGTGTCACTTGAGCCAAGCATCCAAATGTCATTATCTGAAAACAACACCGTATTTTTAACCATTGCCCGTCATAAACAAAAGAGAACTGTAGAAAGATGGGCGCTGTTGCTAAGCCAGTTGAAATTGATTCAATTGCGCAATTGAGTGGAAAAGAGATCGAATACGGGTTATTCTACGATTCAAAACAATTACCGAGACCAATACGCCTTCAAAATATTTAACGGCGAGTATCATAGAGAGTATTATGGGAAGAATCCGAAAACATCTTCAAAACAAATCCACTGAAGACACAGGTGCCAACAAAGACGCAGGCAAATCAAAGCCAAAAAAGCGCGTACCTGTACGCAAACGGGCACAAAACCGTTCTAGCAGTGATTCGTCCGGAAGTACTACGAAGCAAACACCAAAGACCGCGGCCAAAATAGCTCCAAAAATTCGTAAGAAAAGCCGAGCTGACAAAATCGTCGAACCAGAAACCGTTACACAGCAATCACAGCCAACTGAAACTGTCGAGCGCGCTCACGAAGTTGGAAACGCAAGCGACACTTCCAGTGTCAATGTAAATGTAGCAGCGACGGATAGCAACAAGGTAGAAGCGGATGTAGAAGCATCGACAACCCCAAGACCTCGCGTACACGCTGCACCGTCAAGAATGCCGAAGCCTGAAGAAAATGTCATTACAGAACCAACGGTCAGTGATAACAGCGAGACAGCAGTCAATGCTCCAGAGCCCAAGGAAACAAAAGAGAGTAAGCCTCCAAACGTTAAAGTTGAAGCCGAAGTCGCAAACACAACAGATTCAGATGTGAAAAGTGAAGCCAGTTCTTCAGAAAACGACGCGGCATCTACAGACACAGAGGCTCCCAAAAGTGGTTCTCGTTCAAGAGTACACGCTGCACCTCCGGAGGCATACCTCAGGGTCCAACAAGCAGTGGCTCGAAAAGAGCTTGGATCGGCTGTTATTAGCCCACCCGCATCTTCTACGTCAACAACATCCGACAAGAAAAAAGGTGCAGCAAAGTGGGAAGAGTCAAAAGAAAACGACAAGTCCAAAACAACCAAATCAAAACGCGGACGTCGTCGCTCTAGGGATTGGAGTGCAATGGCCTCTACAGATTCAGAGACACCATCATACAACCCACGTCGTCGAAACCGTCGGAGAAAAGGGCCCGTCAAAGCATCTCCTAAAGCGAAAGCCATCAAACGCCGCGTAATGATCGATGGCACAATTACTGTGGCTGATCTGGCGCATGCGATGTCTCAGAAATCAGGGTCCATTATCAAGAAGCTGATCGGTTTTGGAGAAATGGCAACTATAAATGACAGTTTGGACTTTGACACGGCTTCAACGATCGCCGCTGAGTTTGAGTTTGAGGCCGTTGATACATCCTTCCAAGAAGATGAGTTTTTGATCACCGAAGAAAAGAAACAAGAGGGCGAACTGAGAGCGCCAGTTGTGACAATCATGGGTCACGTAGACCACGGTAAAACGACTTTGCTCGATACAATTCGAAAAGCCAATGTTGCAGGTGGCGAGGCCGGTGGGATTACCCAGCATACGTCAGCATATCAAGTATCGCATGAAGACCAATTGATTACATTCATTGATACACCAGGCCACGAGGCCTTCACCGCAATGCGAGCTCGTGGGGCTCAAGTCACCGACATCGTCATCCTGGTTGTCGCTGCGGACGATGGTCCAATGCCACAAACCATTGAGGCTCTAAATCATGCCCGCGCTTCAGGCGTTCAATTAATGGTAGCCGTCAACAAATGTGACAAACCTGGAGCTGACCCTAATAAAGTGCGTCAAGACATGATGCGGTACGAGTTGGTTTCAGAAGAGTATGGTGGAGACACCATCTTCGTGAACGTTTCTGCACTCAAAGGGGAAGGCATTGATGAACTCTTAGAAAACATCACCCTTCTTTCAGAAATGGGCGAATATCGTTCACCAGTGGATCGACATGCCGAAGGCTTCGTATTGGAAGCTCGACTCGAGAAAGGCCGTGGTGCGGTCGCAACATTGCTTGTCAAAAGTGGTACCTTAAAGAAAGGTGATACGTTGGTACTTGGAAATGTGTGGGGTCGTGTTCGTGCGATGTACGACTACAATGGCAAGACCATCAAGAAAGCATTGCCGTCAACCCCTGTGGAACTGATTGGTTTACAAGACATTCCTGCTGCAGGTGACGATTTTGTAGTGGTCAAGAAACCAAAGGATGCAAAAGCCTTGGTAGCCCACCGTGCCGAAGAAGCAAAGCAGAAAGCACAATTGGCCGCCAGCAACTCAGTCAGTTTGGAAGAGTTGTTGCGTCGTCAAGTGGAAGGAGAACCAGTCAAACTCAATCTGGTCATCAAGTCGGATGTGGGTGGTACACTCGAAGCAATGAAAGGCTCGATCGCTCAGATTGAGGTTCCCGGTACTGAAGTCAACATCTTACACGCTGCAATCGGTGGTATTACCGAAAGTGATGTGTCTTTGGCACACACCTATGATGGGATCATTATCGGATTCAACGTCCGTCCAGATGCCAAAGCGCGTAAGGTGGTCAACCAAACCAATGTGGAAGTTCGTACATACAGCGTAATTTACGAAGCACTTGAAGATTTGGAAAAGGGTCTCAAGGGATTGCTAGAGCCAGAAATCAAAGAACAATGGAAAGGTTCTGCGGAAATTCGCGAAACGTTCAGTGTTCCAAAGGTTGGTACTGTTGCAGGTTGTTTCGTTCTCGACGGTTCGATTGCCAGAAAGCACAGAATCCGTTTGCTTCGAGATGGAACAATCATGTGGGAAGGAAAATTGGCCTCTTTGCGTCGATTCAAGGATGATGTTCGAGAAGTCGAAAAGGGTTATGAATGTGGGATGAACTTGGATGGGTTCAACGACATTAAAGTTGGTGATCAACTTGAAGCCTTCATGATGGAAGAGCAGGAAGTAGACTGAACAACAAAAGTTTCAATATGAAAGCAGGGTTTTATCCTCAATGATGCACTTTGCTTTCGCGCCTACTTTTGCATTTTACTCTTGACAAGTCAAGTCATTTAACCTACACTGTTAAAGCGTCGACAACTTTGGAGAGTCTATGAGTACACACTCGGTCCAAAATCCCAATCCTTTGATCATTACAAAACGTCACATCGTAGCTGTGTCCATTACGACCCTCATGCTTTCTTTATTCACCGGTGTCGTAGGCTACCAAAGTGGACGAAAACTTCATACTGGAACCGGAGCCGAAAGTTCAGTGGCCTCACTCCTTCCCAAAGTAGAGGAACAAGCATCACTCGAAGAACTGTTAATGGAGATTGAGCAAAGCAAGCACATTCGTGCAGACAGTGATTACCAGTTTGTATATGAGCTGCAAAAGAACACACCCATTTCGATCCCAGAAGAACCAACAGCTGTCAAAACGGAAACCGTCGTAGAATCCGATCCGGCAGCTCTTGAAATACCAGAGGTTGTCGCAAACCCTTTGCCTACATCCGGATGGGCCATTCAAGTGGGATCCTACCCCAGTATCGAAGAAGCTCAAGCAGAGGTTGTGACTTGGTCAGAACGCGGACAAAAACCATACGTTGTCACTGCCAGTGTAGATGGAGAAGTGTGGTATCGAGTCCGACTAGCAGGTTTATCTGATAAAGCACAAGCATCTGCTTTACAAAAAACGTTACAAGAACAAATGAATGAATTTGATTATCTGGTTGTCCACGCTCCATAAAGGATGTTGACATTCAAGGACGATTGTAGAATACTGGATTCAGTTTGGAGGAGCAATGTTGTCATTTATCATCGGCCTACAGGTCGCCTATGCACAGCAGGGAACACTTATCATCGAAGAAGAGGAAACAGAGCCAACGATGAATCAATATACGATTCAACCTGGCGATACACTGTGGGACTTGGCACAAGCAAATTTTGGTGATCCACAATATTGGCCCCAATTGTGGTCTATCAACGACTACATCACCAATCCACACTGGATTTATCCAGGCAACGCGATTCAGTTCACCCCTGGAACAACTATTGAACCACCGCAGATCGACATCATTTCGAATGAGGAGATTGGGTACGTTGTGGAACCTCAACAGTTTACAGCGTCTGAAAGTCTTTGTGGCCCCGACATCCGATTTAACTTCAAGCAACCCACAGGTACCTTTTTGGTTCCAGGATTCATTGACACTCCCGAAAACGTCGAAATTCTGGGTACAGTTGAAGCATCTCCACAGAATCAATCTTTCGTTGTAGAAAACGACCGTGTCTACATGCGATTGACAGATCCAGAGATTTACGATTGTGGCGATGTGGTAACCATCGTACGCAAAGTGAAAAAGACTGTTCGCCATCCAAATTCATTCTTCAAAAAATATGGAAGCATGTATGAAGTAGTGGGTGACGTTCGGATCTTGCACACCTATGGAAATTACGTTGTTGGGGAAATTCGCTCTTCACTCAAAGAAATTGAACGGTCTGACTTGGTCATTCCTTCACGGCCCACCATGGTTCAACTTGAAGTCGAAAAGCCCAATGGAGACTTGCAAGGAGTGGTGATTGACCGCTTAAACCAAGAGCATTCTTTCAGTACTGAACGCGACACCCTCTTCATCGATCGTGGTTTTGCCGATGGTGTCATGGTGGGTGATACATTCTATATTACCTCTCAACGAGATCCGTATTTGGATGACAGAAAAGACAATTATGAATTGCCACCAACGGTGATTGGACGTGTCGTCATTGTAGATGTACAGGAAGATTCTGCTGTTGCTGTGCTGACCGATACCCATACCACAATTGGATTGGAAGGTGAAAAAGCCGCAGTTGGGGTCACACAAAGCCCCTACTGAGTCACGCAGAACTTCCATACAACAAATATGAGTGCGTCGTCGCTGAAAATTCAAACCACATTTCGTCTACACGGTATTTTGACACACTGCCCACCGATTCAGATTTCGTTTTGTAGTGCAGTGGGTACATGGGTTTGTTTTACCCTAGATGGAACTTCAGGAGTCTTGTACGACATTGAAGGACTCTCTCCCAAAACAGTGATTCCCAATTGGTATACCAATGCTCCGTTTACCGCTTGGCGCATATCGATCGCATCGATGTCTGCCAGTGGATATATTGAACTGGAGCAATCGACCATTGTTGAAGATGAATGGTCCACTGACCTTCCCGACATATCTGTGGTGTGTACACAACTTACGCCCCAAACTGTTTGTGCGTTGTGGACGGGTAAATTTGGCTACACGATTTTGTCTTGAACATTGGTAGGTTTATAACGTCCGTACTCAATGTTTCTCACTTCTCTCACTTCTCATTCTCAATGAAGCGAGACGGGATTTATGGCTTGGTTGGGGGGTGCTTGTACTCTGGCAACTCCAACACAGGGTCGGGACTCGCTGAATAGCCGGAATTCCCATGAATGGTCGCCCCATTGTTCACAGCCTGACCACCTGCGGACGCCTTGTGGTTTCCACCACTCTTCACAGCCGTTGTCGCCCCTGAAGACATCTTCACTTTACCTGAAGCCTCAAGGTTGAAATCTTTACACTTGATGGAGATGGTTTGCACCGCTTCCCATTCAATATTTCCATCCGAGTATTCGGTGATGGTCTTTTGAGAAGAATCCAGTTGCTGATAAATTGGCGCTGATGTCACATCCAGTCGTGCCGATGCTTGCGCACCAATTTCAACTTTTTCTGCCCCTTCCGTATCGTCAAAGATCACCATGTGGTCATTGCGAGACCAAAACACACGTTTGTCGTTGTTTTCATCATCGTTCTTATACGGTTCCGGCTTGTCATCACCACCGTTGTACACGGCACCCATTATATAGGGTTGCAAGGAACGATAGGCAAAGGAAATGACAACCTCGGTGCCAATTTCGGGAATGCTCACCCACCCTCGATTCTTACCGGCCATTGGAGATATCATGCGACACCAAAACGTTTCCGTTGATCCATTGGTGGACTCAGTTGGCAGTTCTACCAAAATTCGGTTCATCTTTTCAGGGTCTTTGTTGTCGAGGACAACGCCCACAATCATTCCTGAAATCATAGAAACTCTCTCCTAATTCAAGGTAATGAGTGGTGCATCCATCGACAGTGTACCACCGGCTTGCTGATTGAGATTTGCACCAGCATCAATGCTTGTGTCCGCACCCGATTGAATCGAAACATTGTTGGACGCTTCCAATGTAAAATCGGTACACTTCATTGAAATGGTGTCTTTGGCTTCGATGATGATGTCCTTTCCAGAATAAACAGACAGCACTTTGTTTGCTGAATCCCAAATGACTTGAATCTCTTCGTTGTGCAAGATCAATTCAATGCGCTCAGCTCCTTCGGTATCGTCAAAAGTCAATCGATGACCAGATCGGGACTGAAATACACGAAGGTTGTTTTCTTCGTCTTCGTTGGCATAAGGAGGCGTATCAACACCATTGTACAGAGAACCAACGACAATGGCATTGTTGATGTCGCCACGCACAAACGACACCAAGACTTCATCGTCAATCTCAGGAATGGTCATCCATCCGCGTTCTTGCCCCGCCATGGGCATAGCCAATCGAGCCCATGTAGACTCTGGGGCCTCAGGCAACAAAGGATACTTTACTTTTACGCGCCCCAACTGGTCTGGGTCAACATTGTCTACTACGATTGCTTCGACAACACCGTTCATCAAACCAGAAACAGGTTTACCAAACATGTCTGTGACTTTGGCCATCTTTCACTCCTTCACATTCCTAAGGCGAGACCTCTCCCACCATTGATTACGCAAATCTTAACACATCGTGAACGGTTTGGCGGTGGACACCCTCAATCAGACTGCACTTGTTGAATGATTTCTTCAAGTTGCCCTTCCAGTAATTTCTGAAACGCAGCAACTTCGGATGCGCGTGGCTTTTCTTTTGCAACGCGCTCTTGAATATGCACCTTGTCCATGGCAACAACTTCCCCCAACAACGGTAACGCAACCATGGTTTCGCCTTCTTGATCGACGATTGTGCCCAAATAAATCAGTGCTTTCCCGGGAAATCGAACTCGAACCTTGTCTCCTGGGTGAAAACGCTTTTGTTCAAGTGGCTGAGACGCATTGATGCTCCACGCCAAAAATACCCCCGCAATATCTGCCAAGGTAGAGCTCAAGTCTGGATGCCCTTCTGGTACAGAAAGGACCTCCAACAAGTCGGTCATGATTGAGCCCAACGCACCTTCTCGAGAGGCGATTCCATTCAAGACACCCACTTCATCGGACGTCAAAAAACCAACCCCGACACCATTGATAGAGCCCACAGAGCGACTGGCTTTGATGGATTCTAAGGTATTGAGCAAGACCAGCATTTCTTTGGTTGGCATGAGGACTCCTTTTCCCTAGGTTATCATGTCATCTTTCAAATGTCATGGGTAGATTGTAGTCGACACCCCCAATCGATTGGTTACATTTGAACAATATTTGGAGGGTCCATGGGGCATACAGTAGAACCAGTTGTCGACTATATTCGGACATTGCAAGAGCGTTTTTTGACAGAGTTAAAGCGAGTCGACCCAGATCTAGAATTCAAAGGGGACATCATACAAGGTCCTCGGGGGACATCCAGACCTCGTGTTGCTGAAAATGGCATGCACTTTGACAAAGTCGCCGTTCAGTTCACCCATTCTATTGGACAAAAGCTCCCACCTGCGGCCACCGAACGAAAGCCAGAACTG
Organism: uncultured Myxococcota bacterium; assembly: GCA_965661985.1. Lineage (GTDB taxonomy): Bacteria > Myxococcota_A > UBA796 > UBA796 > UBA796 > CAJWHX01. The sequence goes on from CBFIFY010000005.1 coordinate 131,157, forward strand.
GCCAACACCCCCTTCCAAGCGGTCGCCATCTCGTGGATTTTCCACCCAAAGAACCCCTATGTACCGACCACCCATGGGAACCTCAGGTTTTTCATTGCTGGAGAGAAAAATGCAGAGCAATGGTGGTTTGGCGGTGGATTTGATTTGACTCCCTATTATGGTTTTGAATCCGATGCCGTTCATTGGCACACCCATGCCAAGAAGGCCTGCGATCCATTTGGTGCTGAACTTTATCCCAGATTCAAAAAACAATGCGATGAATATTTCTATTTGCCCCATCGAAAAGAAACTCGAGGCGTCGGTGGTTTGTTCTTTGAAGATTGGAACACGGGCAACTTTGAACGGGACTTTGCTCTGGTACAAAGCGTTGGAAATCACTTCATTCCAGCATTTTTTCCCATCTTTGAACGGCGTCACACCATGGCGTTTGGTCCTAAAGAGCAAGAACATCAAGAAATCCGTCGCGGGCGCTATGTGGAGTTCAACTTGCTGTACGATCGTGGAACGAAATATGGCTTACAATCTGGACGCCGGGTAGAATCTGTCTTGGCTTCAATGCCGCCAGTGTCACGCTGGACTTACAAATACTCTCCTATTGAAGGGTCTCCCGAAGCCGAATTGCATAATTTTTTGGTTCCTCGAGAGTGGTTGTCATGAAACGTCTTCTACTCATGCGCCATGGCCACAGTTCATGGACGCACGAGGTAGACGATCACGATCGCCCTTTGAGTACTCGAGGCATCCAAGAAGCTACCCACGCTGGACAGCGACTCTCTCAGTTGGATTGGCAAATTGACTTAGCACTGGTGTCAAGCGCCCTCAGAACCCAAGAGACATGGAAAACCCTTGTTCCCCTGCTCGGATACACCATTTCTCAGCAAAGTGATCAGAGGCTATATCTAGCTGGACTGGGAACGATCCAGCCCATCGTCGGCAATCAGCAGGTAGAAAACATCTTGTTGCTCGGACACAACCCGGGCTGGAGCGCTACCATTCAGCGATTGACCGGTCGTTCTGTACAGTTGGATACAGCACATGTAGCCATACTGGAACACACAAGTGATGACTGGAACACTGCCATACACGACGACGGCTGGACATTGAAACACCACTTTATGCCCAGCGGACTGTCATAAGCCTAGGTATTTGTCCCGTTGTTATGAATCTTTGAGCACCACACGCACACAGCGCTTTTTGCCAAACCAGAGAACACCCTCTGTCGCGATCATCTCTTCGTGACTGTCGACAACAACCTTTCCTTCGCCAGAATCAAACTTGATGGCCTTGCCTTTAATCTGGCGTCGAGCATCGCCCTTTGATTTACACAACGTTCGCGCAAGCAAATCGGTCACGTTCTCTGAACCCACCACGTCAACACTGGGCATCTCATCGTTCTGTCCACCTGAAAAAGCAGCCTTGGCAACCTGTTGTACTTTCTTGGCTTCTTCCATTCCATGGGCAAGTGCAGTCGCTTCCAATGCCAAACGATGCTTCGCTTCACGGAGGTCTGCACCTGTCAATTTGGCATACTCGGCGATTTCAGCCAACGGCATGAAGGTGTAGAGTTTCATCAGTTTGATCACGTCAGCGTCGGTGACATTGACCCAGTACTGGTAATAGTCGAACACGGACAATCGAGAAGCGTCAATCCAAACCGCACCCTTTTCCGTCTTGCCCATCTTTTTGCCATCAGATGTCGCCAACAAAGGTATGGTAAAGGCATAGGCTTTTTTACCCGTTTCTTTGCGAATCAACTCGGCGCCACCCGTAAAGTGGAACCACTGATCGTCTCCACCTACCTGCAAAACACAGTCATGATTCTTAAAAAGGTGCAAGAAGTCATAGGACTGAAGCAAATGGTAATTGAATTCAATGAATGAGTAACCTTGCCCACGCTCCAGCCTTTGGCGTGCACCTTCAGCCTTGATCATGGTGTTCACACTGAAGTGCTTGCCGATATCTCTGAGAAACTCAATGTAATTCAAAGACGTCAACCAATCCCCGTTGTTGAGCATTGTGGCGTTGTCCAAATCCACAAATCGGCCAAACAAAGGACGCATGGCATCGAGATTGGATTGAATTTTCGCTGGTGTCAACATCTCTCGTGTTTTATCTTTGCCACTGGGGTCACCGACCATCGCAGTACCACCGCCAAGTACGATGATTGGATGATGCCCACCCATCTTTTGCAACCACGCCATACACATAATCGGCAACAAATGTCCAACGTGCAAGCAATCACCAGTGGGGTCAAAGCCAATGTAGAAACGGATGGGACCTTCTGCCATTTTCGCTTCCAAAGCCTCTGGACGGATGTACTGTTTGATGAATCCGCGTTCCCACAATTCATGAAGAACGCCGGTCGATGAAAATGGAGACTGTTCTGTTGTCATACTTGTACCTTTTTGAAGATGCAAAGTTTCTGTTCTAATAAGGATGTCTAGAGATAGAAGGGTTGTGGAGATTTATTCTTCGTCTTCGGCATTGGGGTTCAATGGATTGCCTTTGTAGTCGACTTCTTCACCCGCCAACCGTTGTTCAAACGCCTTTCGATACTGCTTGTCGTGTAAGTCGTTCATGAGGCGGATGGGAGTCAAGCCAGCCCCTTGAATGCTCACAACCCCGAAAAGTTTCCAGCGACCTTCAGCCCACTGAACCGAAAAAGAACGGGTACTTTTGTTTTTGCGATGGGGCATCAACACATGAAACAACGTTGCGTCTGTCTTGTCTGCAACGACCTTCTTCAAAGCATCAAAATTATATTGGGTATATTCCATCCATGGAGATTCCATGCGCTCGTCTCCATGCGTAGACGGTCCTACGGCCAATAGGTCCGACTGAGAGCAGGTTCCCCAAACCGTCTTTTCAAACAGGTTCACACAACTCAGCATTGCATAAGCTGCATCCAAATCACCGTTGAACAACGCGTCGTCAAACTTCTGCGCCAAGGCTTTGACGTCATCGAGGGTGGGCTTTTTGTCCGGTTTGCTTTCAGGTTTTGGTGTACTGATGCGATCGGCTGTTGCTCGAACGGGATTGGGACAGCCATTGCCTTCTTGAAAAGCCATTTTGGCAATGTCATCAGGGTGCAGTTCTGGTGTACCTGAAAGGTTCTGTGCACGCACCATACGGGTCATGACGTCTTCTTTCAAACAGGAAACCCAAGGCGCTGCATTCTTGAGTTCAAAAGTGAGATTCACCATTTGCACATCCATGCTGCCAGTTTCACTGACGTGCTCAATACTGTTCACGGTATAAGAAAGATCAGACCCCATGTCAATGCAATAGCCTTTCTTCGAAGAAGCAGTGAGACTATGCTGTGCACCGTAGGAAGGCGTGATTTGACCCGGCTTGTTGTAATTGACATAGGCCAACTCGTTTTCCATCAAACATTCCATGTCAAACTCATTGCCAACAAACCATTGACCTTTTCCAATCAGTTCCCAGCCGTATCGTCCAGCGGTTGAGTTTTGTTCCAAGAAAGCCTTTTCCACCACACCTTTAACGGTGGCTTCATCCATTTTGGGATTGCACCCAAACAACAACGACAATAGCATCAACATACTGACTCCTTTTTCTCAACCGGTTTGCTTGTGTAAGTATTCAAATTGAACGCATTTTTCAAGAAAACTGACCACTTTGCTACCACAGGTACTCTGTGAAGATATACTAATTGTATGAATTGGCTGTCTTTAAGAAACAAAACAACGCTCGGCTGGAGTCTCATTGTGTTGAGCGGTGTGCCATGGGCGATGATGTTTGCCATTCCAATGATGGATTTGGAAAGTCTGGCGAACTCGATGAGCATACTGAGCTTGGAGACAGGACCGGATGTCGGTTTATTAGACTCTGGTCTATTCGGTCTATTCGGTCTATTCGACTCATTGGATTCAACAGGTCTCTCAGTTCTTCTTGCAGGATTCTTATATGGACTCAGTCAAGTCATGTGGATTGTAGGGCTGTGGTGTGTGGGCCGCCAAGGAATGTCTCAGCTCAAATCACGCATACTCAGTCAATCGTTGATTCAATCATTCTTGTTGCGTTTGCGCATAAGACGCAAAGGGCATCAGCCCAACCAAACAAACTGAACAACCAAACACGTTGAAGCCTACACTCAGGTTATGAACTTGAAACGTGAAAAGTAGGATGGAGCTCTAAGGGACTCTTGAACACATCGGAGCTGGCTAACAGCAGTGTGGCTACAACACTGTAGCTACAACAAAGTGCCTATTGAATTCCCATCCCGATGCGATAGAATCAAATCATGCACAGACGGACATTTCTCAAATATGGATTTTTTGGCTCCCTTGCTCTATTGGGGGGTGGAATAGGACTCAGTCTTCAAGATTCGAAGCCCTACCAAGCCAATCGTCAACCCACGGTCTTTTCAACGAATACACTCGCGATTTTGGCGGCAGTTGCAGAAGCCATCATTCCACAGAACGCGCCTTTTCCCTCTGCGCTGGATCTGAATGTACCTGAAAAAGTAGACATGTTGCTGGCCAGTGCACACCCAGCAGTACAAGAAGAAATCACCTTGTTGCTTCGACTCTTGGAAAATGCAGCCATCAATACCCTGTTGCACTTTCGCCCCCTTCCCTTTTCGCAACTGTCTTTGGAAGAGCGCACCGCAATCTTGACTGGCTGGGCAGAGTCCCCCGTCGCAGTACAACGCAAAGGATACAAAGCCTTGAATGGATTGTGTCAATCTGCCTACTATGCACAATCCAAGGTGCACAGTTTGGTGGGGTATGAGGGACCACCTCCACATTTGCAACTGCTGGTCAATGCGGCCGCACGCACAGATGGAGAACCCTGAAATGACCATTTACACTGCCCGCAACACCAAATCCAGCGACATCCAAAACATAGACTGTGACGTCTGCATCATTGGTTCAGGTGCGGGTGGTGCCACCGTTGCTGCCCGACTGTGTGAAGCAGGAAAAGATGTGGTTTTGTTGGAGTCTGGTCATTATGACACACAAGCCGACTTCAACATGGATGAAGGGGTTGCATTTCAGCGACGCTACCAAGAACAAGGACTGCGCAGCACGGCTGATCTGGGCATTACCGTATTGCAGGGCAAAGGGGTTGGTGGCTCAACCACCATCAACTGGACCAGTTGCTTTCGAACACCACAGCGCATCCTCGACCTTTGGCGCGATCGCTTCGGTGTATCCTCATTGAGCAGTGATGTGCTCGCCCCACATTTTGATCGTGTTGAACAGCGACTCAACATCCAGCAGTGGCAAGAGTCTTTGATAAACCCCAACAATCAAGTGCTTTCGCGAGGGGCAGCAAAACTGGGGTGGAGCGCACACACGCTTCGACGCAATGTCAAAGGCTGTATGGACTCTGGGTACTGTGGCATGGGGTGTCCTGCAAACGCCAAACAAGGAATGTTGCTCACCCACATCCCAGACGCCCTTGGCAACGGGCTTCGACTCTATGCCAACACCCAAGCAATCCGCCTAGAACAGAGCAATGACAAGGTGGTTGCCGTTCACGCCAGGTTCAACGATCAAACAGATTTTGTTGTTCGACCCAAGGTGGTCATCTCCAGTTGTGGCGCCATCAATGGACCTGCGTTGCTTTTGCGTTCGGACATCAACGATCATGGACGGGTTGGCAAGCGCACATTTTTACACCCCGTCGTGGGACTGGCCTCGCTCTTTGAAACGCCAGTCAAAGGTTGGTATGGCGCTCCACAGTCGGTCTCCTCTCACCAATTCATTGATCGTGGACCAGACAAAATTGGTTTTTTCTTTGAGGCTGCTCCAACACACCCAATTTTGGCAGCCACCGCGGCATCCAACTTTGGCAAAGTGCAACAGGCTTTCATGGCGCAACTTTCACACACGTCATTTCTGATCGCACTGCACGTGGACGGTGTCTTACCCAATGACGATGGGGGCACCGTCAGTCTGTCGCGTCAAGGGAAAGTCTTGCTGGATTACCCCATCGGCGACTCCTTGAGGGAGTCTTTCAAAGAGTCCATGAAACGAGGCGCTGAACTGACCTTGGCCAGCGGTGCAAAGATGGTCCAAAGCCTCCATTTTCCCGGTGTCCAAATCAAAAACACCAGCGACATCGACAAACTCGATGATGTTTCCTATGGCAGTCTGCACCACGGAATTTTTACGGCGCACCAAATGGGTGGGCTGTGTATGGGCAACGATCCAGCACAAAGCGTGGTCAATGATCACCTACAGCACCACCGACTCAGCAATCTATTTGTGGTCGATGGTTCAGTATTTCCCACTTCGTTGGGTGTCAATCCATCTCAAAGCATCTATGGCTTGGCGAGTTGGGCAAGTTCGCACATCTTAACGACACTGTGAACCTTGTACCTTGTGTCCCTTGTGTACCTTGAGTGTTGCAACAGAACATTCTCGTTTGCTTGCCATGGAAATAGAGTTCTACCGATCAATTTGGAATTCAATGATGGATAAAGTACATTATAAGGGTAGTCAATATATTAGGAGATGCATATGCTACCAACCCTACTGCTATTAAACACCGCCTTTGCTGAGCCTTGGCAAGCCGAAGATGCCGAAATTCGCTTTGAAGGAACAGAACAAACCCTCGTCGCCAACTCTCTGGATTCTGGATGGTTGCCCGCCAACTCAAGTTTGCAAATTCGACTGCAAGTCAATCTGAGTCAAGATGCCACAATCAGTGGAGATGGCCGTGGTCAATTGGACTGGGACAGCAATGTTCCCGGAGAAGTAGGCTTGTCCGCCACAGGATTGAGCAATTCAGGGCTGTTCAGCATCAGTGGTATCTTGGAGGCGCTGATCTCCATCAAGTTTGACCTGCCCGTTCTCGGTGCAAGTGAACTGGACTTGTTTAGCCAAGAAATTCCATTGTTTGGAGAAAACAGTTTCTCTCCCTTCTCATGGAACAGCAACACTGAAGTTGATGTACTCGGAGATGGTTCAGAAGTCATCAGTTATTCTCAATCGTTGCCCATCATTGGTTCTGCCACATTGAACGGTGAATTGCGCCCCAACTGCGTCAGCAGCCTGACCGAAAACTATTTGGGCATGAGTGGCGATCGCTTAGACGCAAGCAACAGCCTACTGGTCTACGACACCTACATTGGCGACACCACCTTTTCAAAGTCCGTCATGTATTACGGCACCGTCAGCAGTTCCTGTGAAATTCAGTTGGTGCCTTCTTTGGTACTGTCCGTGTTGTCCTACAACTATTCCTTGGATGTGACTCAAGTGGATTTACCCCCTGTCTCTCAAGACACCGTGGTTGCAATACCGGCTGGCACATCAACGTTCTACCTTTCATCAGCCAGCCTCAGTTCAAATTCAGTGGACTTTGGCTCCATCGAAGTGGGTGGAGCTGAAAATGCAGAAATTATTCTACAAAACAAGGGCGCTGCGACCCTTGAAGGCAACGTGTCATTGGTGGACGACAGTGGTGCCTTTGAGGTCTTTGGTGGC
>CBFIFY010000006.1:0-30643 GCA_965661985.1 uncultured Myxococcota bacterium
CAAAGACACAGGAAAAATGGCCTGGGACTGTTGGTACGGACAAATCATCCACCACAACTTCTATGGGTTTTGGATGCTCTGACATTGGTTTTGGACGCCCCGCGACAGGTTCAACATTGAGGTCCAATACACTGCCGAGTTTGTCCAAACTTGCCAACAAATCATAGATGGTATCCATCTTGTCGATGAACTTGGTAAATCCCATGAGGGCATTGGTGACCACGAACTCAGCGGCGACGAACTGACCAATGGACAATTCTCCATCCAGCACCAATTGACCGCCCAAGAGCAACAGCAAGATGCTCATCAAAATCTGAAAGATCTGCGCACTGCCATATTGTTGGATGAACACATTAAAGTGTCGTTCTCGGTGTTCAAGCCAAATTGAGGTGAGGCGTTCTGACTCTAGCCCAGCGATTTGTGAGTCCCCAATTCGAAAAGCGGCTGAGTGACTGCCAATGGATTCAATCCAACTTGCCACTTTGTATTTGGATTTGGACTCGACGATGGCGGTCTTGGTTCCACGCTTGGCATGCAGCCAGAAGACGCCCACCATCCCCAAAATCAGAAGTCCATCAACAACCAGAAACCAAGGGTGGTAGAGAGCCAGAACCCCTGTAGCAACCAGGATTTGTAGAACCGATCCCAGACCTTCAATCATGAGAGTACTGGTGGCTTTTTGAACTGTGAGGATGTCAAAGAAACGATTGGCCAGATCGGAGACATTGATGTTGTCGAGCGTTTCGATGCACACCTGATGAAATCGACGCGACAGGTCTTCCACGGTTCGAACAAACAATCGACGTTCAAAGCGTTCCACAATAATGCGCTGGAACAACGATAAACCTGCGTGGATGCACAAAATCGCAAATAGAATCAAGCCCAAAGAAATAATCGGCTGGGTCAATCCACCAAATGCAACCCAATTGATGAGTATTTGGATGGTAAGAGGGGTGGCCAAAGCACAGACTCCGATCAATATTCCGAGTCCAATCACCATCCCCAAGTCTAATTTTTCGAGCAGCATCAAGCGAGACAATCGTTGCAATGGATGCAAGGGGTACTTTTCAGAAGAGAGGATGGATTTCGGCTGAATCGGTTCGATGAGAAGCCATGGGATGTTTGCCCCATCAACATAGTGATCAAGAGAGCGTATAGACTTCCAACCGGCGCGATCGTGAGACAAGTTGTAGCAGTAGACCCAGTTCCAAGAGTGGTTTTCGAGCAGTATCCATTCTCCTGAAGGAGTGACCCCCAATGCCGGTAGTCCATCTGTAATTTGAGGAGCAATTGTCGGGAGACTGGTCAACCACATCCGTGTGTTGAGTCCTTTCGTATGTAATAGTGTCGCCAGATCAGACATCCAATTCTCAGAAGCCGAATGCACGTTGACGTTGTGTGCATCCAGATCGAGTCTTCTATACAGAGCTCTAAGTAGTGCTGGTGAAATGGAATAGGTCATTAGATTCTATTTAATGAAACAATAATAACAAATCATAAGCATTTTTAGAATAGAGTCAAGTTCGGAAGTGCATCCCAAGAAGAAAATAGACATAGAAGGTCACTTTTTACACGACATAATTTATATGTTTACCAAACACCTCAGTCATATAGCCCAACCCTACACACAAACCATAGGCACAGTGCGCAAGTATGAACATCGGTCACCATCGAAATTTCATGGGATGCAAGTGTGTTGGTCTGTCTGCTACGCTGGACAGTGACTGTTCACTTTGTAAGGTGATTTCATAAAGTGAAAGGTTGGGTACCAATATCAATGGCTTCCAATCCGCCTGAAGATTTGTCTGTTTAGACTTCTTGAGCGTCCTTTACTTTTTCGCCTGCAGTTCGTTCTGCTGAGGACTCTGCACCTTTTCTTTCTACATTCTCTATTGTATTTTGAGAGAGAAGTTCTGCGTCTTTTTCGTTCATTCCGTCTTTGAAGGCTTTTACACCGCGTCCCATTTGTCCGAGTACTTGGGGTAATTTACCAGCGCCGAAGAAAATCATCACCACTACCAACACAATGATGTATTCCCAAGGACCACCCAAGCCAAATACTGCCAACATCGTTCACCTCAATCACTTTTGAAAGACTTATAATTCAATATATCTCGTTTACGTCGCATTGCCCACCATCCCCAAATACGGGTGTTTTCACAATTTTCTCCGAAAGAAGAAATCAGAATCGTTAGAGAAGAATAGAATTTGTTTCGGGGGAATTATGACATCGATCACATCCTTTCATGGTGACATAGAGCAACCATTTTGTCCCAAATGTGGGAAGAGTTTAGCCACCTTTATGGAATCAGGAGAAACAGAACGTCTTTGTTCTCATGTGATTTTGCTGTACTCAGATATGATTTCAGACCTCATTTATTGTGAGTCTGTTCTGATGACTGAAATCGAAAGTGCAGGTGGACACGGCATGTTTGAGTCTTCGAACTGGGATGCATGGCTAGCACACATGGAATTTGATGGAGACGATGTCAAAAAGGCGGCACTCAAACAGTCGCATTTTGTACCCAATGTCATAGAGCAGTTCGGTCGGCCGACTTGGTTGTCGATAGCCGTTCATTCAAGAGGAATGGGGTGTGGACCCACTTTTGAGACAGTATATGTGGTCTATGACTTGGAACGTTGATCAAGTTGAATTGGTTGATCAAGTTGAATGGTTGTGGCAGTGATCATCAGAGACCTGTGAATTTTTAGGCTCTATTCTGGAAAGGGAAGTTTCCAAATACCTTGTTCGGTGATCCAACTGTGAATTAGGTTCGCTGGCGTGACGTCGAAGGATGGATTCCAAACGGGGACGTCGTGAGGTGCGATCGCATGTCCCTGTACTGAGCGAACTTCTGATGCCGGACGCTCCTCAATGGGAATTGCTTTGCCACTGGGGCAAGTGCGATCCAGTGTGGTTGTTGGCATGGCAATATAAAAGGGCACGTTGTGTGCTTCGCACAGAAGAGCCAGTTGATAGGTGCCAATTTTGTTGGCTGTATCCCCGTTGTTGGCAACGCGATCGCATCCAGCAACTGCCGCTTGTACTTTTCCGGACTGCAACAGAGCCCCAGCCATACCGTCCGTGATGAGAGTACACGGTATCCCTTCTTGCATACACTCGTATGCCGTGAGACGGGCACCTTGTAGGTAGGGGCGTGTCTCCAAAATATAGACGTGTATGGATTGACCGTTTGCATGTGCGGTGCGGATCATACCCAATGCCGTTCCGTGTCCTGAAGTGGCTAGAGCCCCAGTATTGCAGATGGTCAGTACGCCACCGTTCAGTAAGGGGGCCCCATGTTTGCCAATGTTGTGGTTCAATGTCAAATCTTCATTGTGGATGTTGATGACTTCATCCAGTACATTTTTGTCTTCTACCGTTGAAAGCCTATCTAAAGCCCATTGTAGGTTGACGGCGGTTGGTCGAGATGCCAATAATTCCTGTGATGCTTTTTCTCGATTGACGCCCTGTTCGACAGCCATCGCCAATCCATATCCAGCTGCGATCGCAATGGCAGGTGCACCCCGCACAATCATATCCGAAATTGCCTGTGCCACTTCGTAATGGGTGTAAAGGTCTAACCAGACAGTCTCGTGAGGGAGTTTGCGTTGATCCAATAGTCGCAAATGTTTGCCGGTCCATTCAATGCTGTGCATACATCCTCCAATCTTTGTTGACTGTATTATTTTTATCTTTTCTTGGCATGTTCACCACAATTTTGTATAGGACCCTGTATGAATCTTCCCAATTTAAATTCGATGTACGCTGAACTCAACCAGAAGTTTTTCAATGGTGAACTGCCAGTCCTTCCAGTTAAATGGAACGGCCGTCTTTCTAGAAGCATGGGTAGAACGCATTACAAACGCAAAAATAAACAGTCTCGATGGGAATGTACATTGATTGATGTTCGAGTTGGTTTGACACCTCAGCATCTCCATAAAACGATGGTGCATGAGATGTGTCACGTCTGGGCAATTCACAAACATCAATCCCGAGGTCATACTCCAATTTTTTGGAAGAAAATGAAAGAATGTGGGTACCCCGATGGTCATTCCTTTGAAGAAAAGGGGATTGAGCGCGATAAATGGCAACTTGTCAACCCCACCACTTTTAGGCTTCGACAAAGGGTATTTTTTGATGATAAGGACGGCATTACGCACGAGGGTCGAGTTTTAAGAATCAACAAACGAACGCTCTCGATCCAGACTTACAAGCCCAAGAAAGGAAAGTGGCGGGTGCCTCCAAGCGCACTCCGTACTGCCTTGTAGTCACTGGATGTACTCTTTGAATCTAGTCGTCAATGGTTGTTTTGACACAAACTGATAGACCTATGTGATCTCTCAGAGTGACGTTATGATGTGGACCCTTCAATCGATTTTATTTATGAGTCATCCTCATCGTCAAAAGAAGGCGTATTTTCATCAGCGATATTTTCAAGCGGGTTTGACATGTCGTTGTCATCATCCACGAAGAGTAAGTTCACATCGACCAACTCGTCCAATTCTCCCACTTCTGCAAAGAGAGCCTCTTGCGTATAGGCCTCAATCTGGTTTCGATAATTGAGCGTTTCTTTTAGCGCCGTTGCCAAGTCCTCTCTAAAAGCAATCAATTCAGCGTCTCGACTTGCTTGGTCGTTGTCCACATCTTCCATGTGCTGAATCAAACTTTCAAGAGCCTCCTTGAGTTCACCACCTGAAAGCATCGCCAAGTCTACCAAGTCATCTTGCTTTTTTTGTGGGATTTCGTTGGCGTCCCATTGTGAGATTTCTGACCAACGTTGGTCCCATGTTTCCAAAGCCTGTTTGATTTCAATCTTGAGTTCTTTAATCGACATCGTTTCTCCTTTCGTTCTACAATTATTTTATCTTGCTTTGGCAATAGATTAGATGTCTTTTTTTATAAATTTCTGCTTGGACTGTAACCCAAATGATCAATTGGACTGACTATGTGCTCAGTCGCATGAGTCCATGTATTGAGCGTCCACGATTGCGAACACAGAGGCGTTTTAGATTGCCTAGGTGCATTTGCAACTGGGGTGGAATGAAGTCACATTGTTCAATCGTTTCCAATCCTTGGATCAGCACTTCTGCATCCCCACTCAGTCTTGGGATAAGCAAGAGCCGACACACTTGGGCACTCAACAATGCATCATCTGGGAGTTCCCAAGCCTCTGCACCAGCGAGAAGAAAAGAAATTTGTTTGGCCAGTAAATCGTTGACCTTGATACCGTGGTTGTGTAAAGCATCCAGCAATTCAAAGGTTTGTTCTCGCACAGTACCAAACTTTTGCCATGTGTCTTTGGGCGCTAAGCGACGGATACCCTCGCGCAGTGGTGTCCAATCTTCTATTGCATTGAGACGGTATTCAATGCGTTCAATTGAGAATTCTGGGATTTCGAGCACCAAAGCACGTTGTGCCAAATCGAGCGGTGTGCTGTCGATTTGGGTGGGATCAATGTGCCCAAAAAGAATGGTGTTCTCACTTGCTCTAAGTTTCCACGCTTCTTGCATTGGAAAGCCACCGAGGGTTTCAGCGTCAAAGAAGTGCTCCAAATCGTCTCGCCGTGTTTGTTCGCTTGCGGATAGAGTTGGGGCATTTTGAAGTCTTTGATACTCCTCTATGTATTGGACGTTGTCTTTTTCTTCATACAGAGAGATTCCATCGCCAAAATACATTTCCTGTACCAACAGCGACAACCCTTTTCGACGGGCGTGCGGATACAGATTTTCCATACAGACAAAGTGTGGATTCCACAAGCCCACCGTCCCATAACGTTTGCGGTGAGAACCCTTTCGGATGGCGAGCCCCAAGTCACTGTGTAGGTAGATGTCGCTTGTTGAAGAGGGCTTTCCGAACAACTGTGCTCGATTGCGTGGAAGTCTCAAGCAACTGTGGGTGGCGCCTTCAAAGATGGCGGACAGCAGCCTCATGAGTGTTTTTGAACGTTCTGCATCGCCGATCAACATGATCATCATCCCCATCTTTGGGGCTACTTGTGTGGCCAGCAATAGACTGTCAAGCCATGTGTCTGGACATTGGATGCCGTGCAGTCGCATTGCTCGCCGGTATTCTTTGTGGGTTGCCGTTGGTTTCAACGAACGACCCAAAGCGGTTTCTGCCAACCCATGTTGCTGAATCAATTGACGACGCCATCGGAGCAAGAGTTGATCGCAGACGCTCGACGCAGTTCGGGTATCCAAAAAAGCCTGTCCTGCGAGTGAGCGTACGGCCGCCAATTCTTCACCAGAGGCCACGACGCTGCACAACTGATCGATTGGGTCGGCCTGTTGATGCCACGCTTGCCAATGTTTGGATACGTCTGTATTTTGACGGACGCTTTCACCACCCGACAACATCATCAAAAACATATCGGTACATCGTTCTTTGAGGAGCAGGTGATCGGACTGGCTCCAAGCACCCAGCGTTGACAAGGCGGGTGATACTGGTCCCTTTGGAACTGGAAGGTGAAAGGATTCAGCCAACGAACAGATGGATTCAGGCAGGTTCGCTTTGGCGATTGCACTTGGGGCATTTGTTGCAGAGATGCTTGAAGAAATGGTCGATTGCTTCGACGTTGCTGGTGTTTGATGCGCGACATATGCCGAAGCAGGTTGTAATCCGGTGGTCCTTTGAGGAACGATCAATTGGTTGGATTGGCTTAAAGAAGTGTTTGCTCCACGACGGTTTCTCAGAATGTCTGCCCACAATTCAACCAGTGCTTTGTGTTCGTCCGGTTGAATAGACACTGCGACAAATCGCTGCTCCGCATTTAAAAAGAGTGCGAAATAAAGATCCAATTCTCCCCATTCTTTACTGCTTGGAAACCCTTCCTGAAGACGACTTTGAAAGTGGGTACCCATTTTGTTGATGCACCATTGTAGGATCTTCTTGGAGATCAACTTTTGACTCTGGTTCAATCGTCCGGGCACACCCCATGGAGTGGATTCGCTAGCGGACAGTCCCAGCCAAGATTCAAGCATTCGTTTGGAGGCCCTTTTCACATGTGGGGTTGCAAGAGAGCGACTTTCCAGAAGCAATCTTTCTGTGAGGTCTTTCTTTAACCGCTCAGTGTATACGGCTTCTGTTAATGTGGTATTGACCGTCCATTCTCCAGCGCTGTTTTGAATGAGTACAGGATCTCCCACTCGGACATCAGCGTGTATGCGCATCGTACTCGCGGCCGTTAAAGAGGGGTGGTCTTCTTGCATCTGACGGACGAGGGGCAAGGCTACGTCAACAAATGCGACACCGTTTACGAGGTCACTGACCAAAGCGGGGTAGGTCTTGGATGCCTGTTGTTTGTGTTGAATGAGAGCAGAGAGACTGGTCTTGGTGATCTCGGCGCTGGATGATTGAACCAACAAAAATGGGGATTCCGATTTGGTCATACCTTTCAGTATACTCAATTCTGGGGGGCATGACAATCCTAAGAGGCTGTCTCCTGAAGGTCAGTCTCGAGTGGTTCCTGAACTTTGGCTTTGGGTACCCAAAACAGGAGAATCATTCCAGGGAGAGCCAATCCAGTGCACAGCAAAAAGAAACCTGTATAGCCCAAGGATTCCACAATCCATCCAGAAGTGGCACTGGCAAAGGTTCTGGGCAATCCGCTGATGCTGGTGAGCAGGGCAAACTGTGCTGCGCTAAAACGCTTGTTGGTGTGGCTGGCAATAAACGCCACAAAGGCAGCCGTTCCTAGACCGACCCCCAAGTATTCCGCAGAAACAACCCAAAAGAGCAAGGTACCATTGGGGGTGATGTTCTGTGATTGGGCAATAGCCTCGCCGGTCATATTGGGGAATGTTGTATGCAACGGTAGGATTGTGGAATCCCAAGCCAAATAGGCAAACCCCAAAATGGTGAGCAGTTGAAACCAGCCAAAGACCCACAGTGCACGTTGGATTCCTAGACGCAGCATCCAAACACCACCGATGAGTCCCCCAGTAATTGAAGCCCACAGAGATGCCACTTTCACCGTCGATGCGAGAGAACTTTTTGAAAAACCAAGATCCAAGTAGAATGCGCTCGATAGGGCTGTTGCCATAGAATCACCCAGTTTGTAAAACAGCATGAAGGCCAAGATGAGTCCCATGTCTTTGACCCCATTCCGTTGTAGAAACTCTTTGAAGGGTTCTCCAAAAATATCCCGTACGCTGAGTCGATCGTTTGTCCGTGTGGGTTCGGTGGGTTCAGGCATCCAAAAGGTAAATGCCATGATGCAACACAAGGTCGCGATTACGCTTCCATGAGCGACGTTCCAAGAGTAGAGATCCGCCAAGAACAAAGCCAAACTTCCCGGTACCAAAGAGGACACTCGATAGGCGTTGACGAATACAGAGGACCCCAAGCCCATTTCTTCATCTCGCAATATCTCACGACGATGGGCATCCAGTACAGCGTCTTGACTGGCAGAAGCAAATGCAATGAGCACTCCAACACCTGCGATGATTTCGATGTGCTCAAGGGGGTTGAGAAACAGCAACGTGGCCATACACAAAACGAGTATGCTTTGCATGATCAGCGCCCAGCCTTTTCGACGTGGAAGTTTCATGAAATTGGGTCGAATATCCAGCAGTGGTGCCCACACAAATTTCCAAACGTAGGGAAGGGACGTCAGCGAAAAGAGCCCTATTGTTTTCAGGTCTACTTGGTGATCGCGCATCCAGGTGGGAAACAGTTGAATTAACAAATACAGTGGCAGTCCACTGGCGAATCCTGTGCCGATACAAGAGAGCATTTGGGTGGTGAAAATTTGTTGCCACAGGGATGGTTTGGACTTTTGAGAGTGCATAGAGCAATCGACCTATATTTAGAGGGAGATGGACGTATCTGTATCCTATCGTTACCCTTTAACAGATCCGGCGGTCAGTCCTTCAACCAAACTCTTCTGTAACGCAAAGAACAAAATCATCACTGGAGTAGACGCAACGATGGCTCCCGCTGCAAATAGACCCCACTGAGTTTCAAAATCTCCAATATAGGATTGCAACACGACGGGCAGTGTATAGGCGTTGGCATCGCTCAGAAAGGTTGCCGCCAAAATAAACTCATTCCACGCGGTCATGAAAGAAAAGAGCGCCGTGACCGCAAGCGCAGGTTTGGACAAGGGTAGAACAATTTGTGTAAAGATGACCCATTGATTGGCTCCATCGATCCGTGCGGCATCTTCAAGATCCTGGGGGATAGTGTCAAAGTAGCCTTTGAGATTCCACGTACAAAATGGAACCGCTGTCGAGGAGTATGCCAGTGCCAACCCCAATGCGCTGTTGAGCAGTCCAAGTGTGTCCATCAAAATGTAGAGGGGAATGGCCATGACCACCCCTGGAAACATTTGGGTCAATAAAAAGAAACCCATGCCGGCTTCTTTGCCTGGGAATCGAAATCGACTCATGCCGTAAGCCGCAGTACAACTAAAGGTCATGCCGATAATTGTAGTGAGCAACGCGATGAATGCTGAATTCCAAAATTGACGTAGAAATTGCCACTGTCCATCAAAATGTGGCGTTGAAGGATCGTCTCCGCTGAGCAATACCCAAAAATTTTCCCAAGAGATCGTAGACGGCAACGGATTGGGGGACATGGTGAAGGCTTGTGAAGGTGTCAATGCCATCTTCACCACCCAAAGAGTGGGGTAGAGAACAGCCAAGCAGGTCAATATCAGAATGCTGTGCCACAGTATTTGAGTACCCAAAGACGGTGTGTTGGATGTGGATTGACTCATATGGTTTTCCGTCCCGCAATTCGATTGCCGACTTTGGAATAGCCCAACAAAATAAAGAAAATCAAGACGGCGTAGGCAGATGCATATCCGTAGCGATTCCCGCGCGAAAAGGCCCAACGGTAGGCATCGGAGATTAATATGTCGGTGCTAGAATCCGGTTCACCCGCACTGACCAAATAAATGACATTGAACATGTTGAAGGTCCAAACTGAACCCAAAACGACGGCGGGCAACAAGGCGGGTTTTAACAGTGGTAGGGTAATGTACCAAAATCTCTGCCATCCGGTTGCCCCATCTACCGAAGCCGCCGCTTCAAGGTCTCTTGGTATCGACTGTAGAGCTCCCAGAGAAACAACCATCATGAATGGAAAACCCAGCCAAGTGTTGGTGATTAAGTTGGCGGCGAAAGAAGTGCTGAACTGTGCAAACCACGACACAGGTTCCAATCCCACGGCTGCCAAGAGTCCATTGATTGCCCCAAATTGCTGGTGGAACATCCCTTTCCAAATCAATGCGGTGATGTAATTTGGAATGGCCCACGGGATGATCAACAACACTCTATAAATGCCTTTGAATTTCAGCCACGGCTCGCGCAACATCAATGCCAGTGCCAAACCAATTCCGACATGCAGCACGATGTTTCCAAGTGTCCAACCCAGTGTCACCAGCAATGTGCAATAAAAAGAAAGGGACGACGTGATGGGCCAATCTCGAGCCAATAGAATGTCCAAGAAATTTGCCAGCCCAACAAAGGTAAAAGAGCCTTGGTGGTGTGCAAACAGCGAAACCATGGCACCAACAACAAAGGGGATGGCTGTGAGTAAGGTCATGGCAATGGCTGCAGGAGCAACGTAGAGATAGGCTGTTTTGGAAGCCCAAACGTCCTCTTTGACCCGTTGAAACTGTCGTACAAACCAAAAAAGTCCTGCCAAGAGTCCTGCCAGTGCAACGATTGCATAGGGGGTACTATTGGCGGCCTTGGGAGCAGGCTTGGTATAAATCTTGTATTCCAAAACGGCTTGCTTCAATGCTTGTTCACCCGTCATCGATCCTCTGTGTACTCTACGAATGGCGCGGGCCATCGGTTCCCAAACAGAGGTCATATTGGGGATGTTGGGGGTGGGTACGCTGTTGTTGAGTTGCATCTTAAAAGCATTCAACACAGGATCGGCTTTGAGTGTGGGGTTCTCCCAAGCTTGTTCATTGGGTACAATTTGGTCCGCTTCAAGGGCTCGGATGGTTGCGCTTTCAAGACTTGTGAGGTGTGTCACCAAGTCTTGGGCTTGCTGTTTGTGATCACTGAATCCAGAGATGAAAGCGGCTTCTACCGTTAGCAGTGGCTTTGCAGGCAGACCAGTGGGGGAAACGATGGGCAATGGGTGGACCGAATAGGAGATGTTTTCATCAATAGAAGACAGAAACCATGGACCACTAATGGTTAGGGCAGCTTGTCCACTGTTGAATAGGTGAGTGGCCAATGCGGCATCTGGTTCTTTGGGCAACAAACCTGCCTCATCCATCCGTTTCATAAACTCTAGAGAGTTTGCATTTGCTTCGGACTCGAAGGTCGACTCTCCAGCATCATCGAAAAATCCCCCACCAAACCCAAAGAGCCAAGGCATGTGAAAATAGGCATCGGTTGCGGGGTACGCCAATGGAATGACATCGGCAGGTAATTGATTGGATAGGTCAAAGATGCTGTCGGTGTCGACGGGTGGTGACTGTATCAAATCGTCGTTGCTGTACAAAACCAATGATTTAACGGCCATTGGCGCGCCGTAGGTTGTTCCTTTGTAGGCCACTGCTTCAAGAGCAATGGTGTTGAACTCGGTCGGTGAGGCAATGGAAACGGGTTCAATTAAACCAATTTCTGACCATGTTCCAATTTTTTCATGGGCGTAAATGAACACATCTGGACCGTTCCGCCTTGGGATGGCCGATTCAAGTTTGCTCGAGTATGCATCATAGGCAACGGGCAATACTTCTATCTCAACGTTGAGGTTTGTTTCGTCGTATTCAGCGACCAACCGTTCAAACGCATCAGCTTCTGCATCTCGATATGCATGCCAAACTTTGAGTGTTATTGGGTCTTCGGCTTCGGCAACCGAGAGAAAAGCGGGTACCAGAAATATCATCAGAGAGTCATTGTCGCTTGGGTTGATGCAGTGGCTTTTGGAACGACGGTTTTTGTCCAGTCGGTTTCCCGTGAAGGGGAGGACCTTGTTTCTGTACGGGCTGTTGTGGTTTGCTCATGCCCGTTTTTGTTTTGAGATCTTCGGGTTTGAGGCTGCCCTTCATTGGCTTTTCTTCTTGCGCAGGACATCGATTGGGAAATTTCTTGTAATTTTCGACGTTCTTTAAACAAATATTCTTCATTGTGGGGTCACCATCGCAGGAACCAATTCCCGAGCAAGCGACTGAGGCCGCAACATAGAACGCAATGCGGTCTGGATAGGGAGATTTGGCATTGGCAACCCGCGCGACTTCTTCCTCATTTGGGGCTGTGTACCACCAGCGTTGCATCGCGTGTCCAAGACAGTCACGAATGTATGGCCCCACATGCTTGATGCAGTAGTCCATTTGTACAAGAACGTCAGGGTTTGGACGAAAGTCAATCAGTTCAAAGGTGCAGTCTGGGTTGCCATCGCAGATGTCCAATAGAAAATCCATGTCCATCCCAGAATTGGAGTTCATGCGCCCCGACACCCATGCATGTCGACATTCTTTCTCCCAGTCTCCAGCCATCGGACAGAGCCGTTCTACTTCGTCAACGTTGGGAAACCCTCCTGCAAATTTATATATACAGTATCCGTAAACATCGGGGTCTTCTTTGTATGCCTCACACTGGGGAATCCCACCGTCTGGAGGTGGAAGCCCAACCTCGCCAGTTGCGTCAGCAGAGAAAGTGGGCGTTTCTGCTGGGGGTTCTTCTCCGCAGCCTACCGTCGCAAGTGTGGCGATGAAAGGCGTCGCATACAATATGACCGATCTCGTCCATCTAAGAGTGCGCACAATTCCTGTCCTTTTTGTTGATTGATTTCATTGTTGTGAAGGCGGATCCATTCTGCCACTGCAGCACCACGAATCATCGGGTCGACCATTTTCTGACCAGTGGTGATCACCGTTTCAATCTGATTGGCTGGCATCGCCACGATTTGATCATGGTAGCAGGAGTCTTTCTTCATCATATCATTGATGCCGCTGCAATCACCATCGTTTGAGGTGCTGTCAGAACCAGAGCAAGCTAAGAAAAGTGTCAGTAGCCAGATCATTCGAATACTCCACAAGTTAACATGGCCGAACCGTAATAAGGGTTGCTGATGGTGGTTTCTGTTTGTAGCCACCGTCCGGGAGCCATTGGGCAAAACGCTGTAATGACGGTCGTGGTTGCATCACTTTTGGTTGCTTTGTGTTTTTTTGCGAAATCCACCATGAGTTGACTGGCTGGTTCAAAATCTTGTTGGATGTCCTTTCTTGAGAGGGTGGACCAGTATTTTGGACCTTCAACCCATTCTTGTAAACCGTCGGATTTTGATAGTTCGACAAACTCTGGTGTCGCGACAAACTGGACCAACGTATCGACAGCACTCTTGGTTCGTGCATCGTCGTCTGCCGCCATGGCTTGTGTCAATGCGAGATAGTGCTTAAGAAATGTGTTGGCAGACTCAGTGTCACAACATTCAAATGATTTGGTCGTGAAATCGTCTTTTTTGGGAGAAGTGTGTTTTTGTACGTTTAGAACAACGTCTTTTCCACTGGGCTGTTCGGATTCAGAACAGGCAAGCAACAAAATCATCGATAGCATTGTGACGGCTCCATTTTGATGGTGTATCCTTAAAAGACTAGGATTTGTGTGATGGTATCTTCCTGTAACCCAGTCGGTAGACTTTTTCAGTCAGTGGGAAATTTCTGTTTGCAGTTTGAAAGGCGGTTGCCAATCCGTTATTTCTATAATCATTATACGGTATGTGCTGTATAAAACAATGATTGATGTATTGTTGACTGTTTTGATTGAGATTATATTGATTAACATGGGCAACATAGGTAATATCGGCAACATTGGCAATGCGATCAATGATGACGTTGTTGCTGAATATGATGGAGTTGGAAATGAAATCAGAATGGTTTTGGCTTGTAGGTGGTATTTTGGTTGCCGTTGGACTGCTTTTCATGATCGGTGCATTCGGTGACACTGGATTTGGTTTGGTGTTGGATGGCGTTCAGCAACAAGCTTCTGAAACATATTCAAAGTACGGATACGATGCTTCTTTGCAAGTGCAATTGACATCGAACGGTTGGGCTTCTCTAATCTGCATCTTCTTGGGTGCGGCATCTCTGGTTGGTGCAAACGCCACCGCTTGGGAAGATACAGAAGGCTACTAAGCAACTGTCTCATCAAATGGGTGATTGTAGAGACTTCACCCTGATGCGGGATGTGTGACGAAATGCTCATTGAGGAGACTTCGTCTCGCATCCTGTTTCTGTTTATGTGTTCTCGTACGTTGACAAGAGAGGATTGAATGAACTTGGGAAATACAACCGTACACTTACACTGGACCAAGACAGTGGATTTGGACTTGATGGTCCTCTGTCGTCGCAAAGATGGTTCTGTTGAACTGTTGTCCTTTGCCAATGAAGGCAGTCTGTCTGGTGAACCCTATGTTCAACTGCTGTCAGATTTCGAATTTTCCGAAGTGCCCAAAGACAATCAAGAAATTGTGCGCATGTTGACAGACCAAGAAAATGTGGCCGAAGAACTCTGGTTTCTAACGTGGGATTTTGATTGTGTCCAAGAAGGCAAAACCGCGCAATTCTCTGAGTACGGTTTGTTTTTGGAGGCTAGACAGGACAGTGACCGTTGGTCTTCGAACCCAATCACAGAACCATTGGTTGAAACCGGCAACCTTCTGTGTATTGGGCACTGGTGTCGTGGAATAATTTCTACTGAGCACAGCGGAATGAAGGCATTGAATCGAGTGGTGATGATACCCATGTTGGAAGGAATGGAAGAAGTGCAGGCCTTTATTCAAGATTGGGTGGCATCTTTCTAAGTCCAAATAGAGTGACAGATGCAAATGTCAGAGTGGCCAACGTTATTTCGTTGACTAGGCAGAGAATTAGACTACAATCTAATATTGACAAGAGGTTTCTATTTTTTCAGAACGCATCATCAATCGCCTTCGTGGGCGTGGCGTTGACCTAGGAAATGTTGCACAGCATGAAGGGTTTGCCGAGCAAATGTCAGAAGTGGACAATGCGATTCGTGACATCATGCAATCAGAGGGGTATTCAGAAGAATTCTTTGTTGCACCTGGAGTACCGAGGATTCGCCCGGTTCTGATTTATTTGTCGTCTGAAATTGGGGCGATGGCGTCTCAAGAAAGTGCTGAAAAAGGACGATTGATGCACCTTGCATTGTCTGCTGAACTGTTCTATTCTGCGGTGTTGGTTCATGATTTGGCACTTGGAGAAACAGGGTCGAAACGACGTGCGGTTCTCAAAAAGATTCTCGGCCGAGCACTAAGGCTGCACGAACGTTCGTGGCATGGTGGAAATCAGCTGATCACGCGTTCCTTTGAACTGGTGATGATGACCAAGTCTTCCGACATCATGAGTGAGTTTGTACGTTCAATGCGTGAGGTGCAAGACGCTCAAAAGGAAGTCGCCGAGTTGGAGCACTTTCCTTCTTCTGAGGATGTGTTGTCCTTCATTGAAACCTACACAGGGGAGATGTTTGCCTTCGCCTGTCGTGCGGGTGGGATGATGGCAAAAGCACCACGGTCTCAATGCAATCTTCTGGCGCGATATGGTCGTGAGTTGGGCATTGCTTGGCATCTCACCGAGGAACTGGCACACTTGGAAGGCAACAACCTTTCGGCACTGGAAGACCAAATCGGACTGGGAAGACCATTTTTCACAGTGGCGCTGGCCGCTGAGCAGGATGAAGATGTACGCGAGATTTGGCAAGACGTGCAGAATGATGCTGCGTCTGTCGAAACCCTCATGGAAGTTCTCAATCGAAGCAAAGCCATCCCGCACACAAGACAAAAAGTCGCTCAGCGTGTATGGTCTGCCCGAACGTTGCTCAAAGACCTTCCGCAATCCTCTCATCGAGACCAACTGGAGCACTTGGCGAGCGCTTTGGCGAAGTGAAGAAGTGAAGAAGTGAAGAAGTGAGTGTGCTTGGGACGAAGGTTTGTGCGTTATTCAGTTTGTGCGAGTAATTCCACATAACCTTTGAAGATTTGGTTCAATTCTGCGAAGTCTTCTTCCTTGCTGTCATGATACGCATCTTCACAGAGTGTGAGGGCACGATGTATCCAACTGTATATTTTTGAAAACACAGTTTGCGTAAAGACCTGTGGTGCACCACTCCACATACTAAAATCAGACCCAGTATTCCACTTGATGTGCTCGTCAAAAGGTGTTCCAGCGATGTTCTCTCCATCAATCAAGGTTGGGTCCAAATACAGTGCCATCCACCAATTTCCGCACCCAAACTCCAATCCTTCGAATATTTCGTATTCAAATAGCGTCGTGCGCAGTGATATTTGCAACTCTTTCTCACCCTCTAACAACCCTTCGAGGAGTGCACATGCTTGGGTGAAATCTTCAAACGTCGGCGAACGAAAAAGAGTCCACAGATTGTTCCATGTGGTTTCATCTGTGGGGGTATACTCTTCAAAGAGTGAGAGCAATGGGTGCTTCAAAGAGGCTACATAGTCCTGATTCACCAGCCCTAAATCTATGTAATGTGCACCATATTCATCATAAAAGGAATATCCCCAATGGTACATCATTGTATCAATCAGATCATTGCCGGTCGAGACACTGGTGCTGGAGTAGTATTCGTAAGTCCCGCCCTCATCGTCATATTGCGAGTCGGTTTCAATTGATATTTCCCCACAGTCTGGCAGGAAAAACTGGATGAATGCCAATTCGCGCAATCCGTATTCGAGTTTGCGTTCCTTGAGTGTTTCCTGTATCCACGAAATATCACTCAACCAGCCATCACAGTCTGATTCCGTGATGGTGTCGGTTGTATTTTCAAGGTAATACCGAAAGATGGTGAGTATATCTTTTGACATGTTCTCTCCGTTGATGGCGCGATTTCAGTGGTCCATGCTCAGCCTAAGTGGTTTCAGTGACCGAATTTCACTGATTTTGTTGTTGATTTCTTCTAAGGCTTCTCGATCTGTAGTCATAATTACATCTTCAGTCTATGGTTAATTTACAGATGTTGTATACTTAGTAACATTAGTCTCTAAATCCACATGCTAGCCAACTTTGTCTCATGCGTAAATGTTCCAGCCATCGAGTCATACTCGGACGTTCTGTCAAATCAAGATAGGGGAGCCACGGTGCAAAGGCACAATCGACGATGCTGAACTCTTCGAACAAATGATTTCGTTCATGCAATTGCTGTTCAAGAATGTCGAATGAAGATTGCAATCGCTGGTGAGCTTCCGTGAGTGCTTCGGGATTCGTTTGACGTCCCATGAGTGGAAAAATCTTTCGCTCCATATAATGAACTCCCGCCCAGCGCTGAAATGTACAAGCCTCCATAAAGAGTAGATTGAGTGCCTCGGCATGATCTTTGCTACCCAACTTGGGCATCAGTTCGGAATGGTCTTGAACGAGGGCGAGCAGTGCCGCATTGGATTCCCAATAGGTCTGACCGTTGTGGATGAGGGTGGGTACCGAGCCTTTTGGGTGAATCGTACGATACTCTGGAGAGCGATTTTCGCCTTTGCCCAAATGAACTTGAATGAGTTCATGTTCAATATTCCATTCTTCCAAGGCCAGTCGAATTTTCTGCGGGTTGGTTGTCCAGTACCAGTAGAGGGTCGTGTGTGACATGGCTTTGTTTCTCCTCTGTGTTCGCTTTTAGGGTAGGGTATGTACAGAAGCGTATTGGTTTCAAGCACTCTACACTTCTTGTAAACTCTTTACGTGTTCTGATACATGAGGCTGTTGAGTCTACTCGATTCTATGTCGAGATGTCGATATATCGACTGTGTCCTATGAACCGAATCTATACCACTGGCGCAAATTGCAACACTGCAAAAATCGTGATGACGTAGAGCAACCCAGTCAATAAAATCGGCTTGTCTTTGAGCAGGGTTTCATCTGGTGCGCCGCCCTCATTTTTCTGGGTCACCAAGTAGATGTATCGAAAAACACCATATAGAACGTGCGGGATGGTGAGCATCAGCCATTGGTTGTTTTCGATGGTGTACAGAGCATAGGAGATAATCGTACCGCTGGTGGTGATGGCCTGCAACTCAGTGACCAAGGTTTCACTGTACTGCTTGAGATTCTTTCTCGTAGTGCCTTCTTGATCTTTTACCAAGACCAACTCTCCACGGCGCTTGTTGAATCCCAAAAATAAAGAAAGAAACCCAGTGCACATCAACAGCCAAGGGCTGGGGGTGACTTCAACCGCGATCGCACCGGCTGCAACCCTCCACAGAAAGCCCATTGCAATGAACATGACGTCCAAAATGACGAAGTTTTTGAAGAACAACGAATAACTCATCGTGTTGATGAAATACGCCAGCGCCAGTGCAAAAAACCAAGGGGATACACACCAAGCCAGTCCCAGTCCAGAGGAAAACAACACCACCATTTCTACGTAAGCAATGTTCACCGGCAAGCGTCCAGAGGCGATGGCGCGGAACTTCTTTTTGGGGTGTTGGGCATCGGCTTCGCGGTCACGCGCATCGTTGAAAATGTATCCTGAACTTGAGACCATACAAAAAGCGGCAAAGCCCATCAACGCCTGTGTCCAAGCGTCAACCTCGGTATATTTCCTGGCAAAGACCAATGCCGCGAACAAGAATACGTTCTTCACCCACTGTTTTGGGCGCATTGCATCAATCATGGCTTTGAAGAGGTGCATCTTGTCTCCAGTTGGAATGTTTGGTGCACAATATAACCAACTGCTCGACTGAATTCCACCCGTCGGTAAATCGGTTTTGAGGCACTTGTCGTTGTTTTATTGGGGGCTGAACAGTGATTTTTGTTTATGGACACTCAAGGTTGATCCAGCGACTTTCACCACTTTGTAGAGACAACTGAAGTTCTTGGCGTTCGTCTTTGGACAATACCCATGTTGCCTTGACTGGCTCATTGGTCGACACAATGCTGTGTGTTCCAGACTCTTCAATCTTTGTATCGCCCAACAGTATATGCGTGCCTTCTGGGATTAGCCAATGGACTTCGGCAGTGTCTTGAATTGCAAAGACTTGTCGAAACAATACCCACCCCAATCCAATACCCACACACAGAGCCATTCCCATCATGCTGTACAGTGTGAAATCTGAATGCCCAGACAATACCGTTGGTGGAAATGTAGAGGCAGGTGCAGTGTTTGGTTCGGTGGTGGAGGCGGTCTCTTTATCTTTGGTGGCAGTCGAACGAGTATTGTAGGCCGAAGCGGAAAGGGAGATGGATTCAGTTGAGGGCACTTCCATGCGCAACGTTCTGCGAACGGTTTCCTGTGTTGTCATGATGTCTTTGGCCGCGACAGTTCGTGAAACATAGGTCGCATCGTCCCCCAACACAGCGAAGGGTTCCCCTGTCATTTTGGAGAGGGTGTCCTGCATCAAAATTGTTGAACTGAGTGGGATTTCTCCACATTGATCCAGCAATGCTTCTTTGAAGGCGGCAATGCTTTGGAAACGCTTGCTCGGATTTGGATGAATGGCTTGCTGTGTCAGGCGTTCAAGTGGTTTTCGTGGTGCGGAAGTTTGGGTGGCCAGTGGGTCACTGCTGCTGATGCCAACCAGCATTGTGTGTAAAATTGCGCCGATACCCCATACGTCTGTTCTGGCATCGCAGGGTTGGTCGGGAGTGTGAAATCTTGATTCTTTGGGCAATTGGACTTCGGTGGAAAAACCTTTTATTTTGATGTTGCCCTGAAACCCAATCAAAATGTTGTCTGGGCTCAAATTTCGGTGCAGAATATGCGAAGGCAATGATGGCGGATGCTGGCGATGTGCGTACTCAATGCCCCGGATGATTTCGTGGATGATGTAAGCAGCCAGCTCATCCTTGACGCCAAACTGTTCGTCGTGACACCATGTAATAAATTCTGTGAGGGTGGTGCCTCTGACTTGCTCAGAAACAACCGTCCATTGTCCGTCCCATTTGCCCAGATCCAAGATTTGTACAATGTTGGCGTGGTTCAACACACCCATGAGGTTCGAGTCCTTGGCCAAGGTTACGACTTCAACCGCATTGAGATTTCGATACTTCTTGATGACGACGGGGCGTCGAAACCCTTCGATGCCTTTCAACTCTCCATAAAAGACGTCGGCGCGGTCTGAAGTGGAAATCGATTCTAAAATTTCATATTTGTCCAATAGATTTTGCACGAACTTTCCGGATTAGTGACAAGAAACTTAAGAAGAATAGAGGCTGGGATTGCTCAACGCAAGATACAACTTGTGATCCAAAGATTGCGCACGCCGTTTCAGTACATCCAACGTATCACAATTGCTTTCAGAACGAAGGCGTTTTCTCATGGCAAGCATATGAAGCCCCCCAAGATTCACCTCTGTCCACTCATGTTCTTCTTGGATAAGGGATTCTAAAAGAGAAGCTTCCGTATTGTAGGAGACACATTCTAAACACATGGACAACAGCAACTGTAAGTCTGAAAAAGGTTCCAAACTTGACGCATTCATGAGCAGTTGTCCTTGCTCGACAGCCCAGTCAAAATGCCCCAACAGAATCCCAAATCTCACTTGCTCGACAGAAACGAGTAGACCATCATAATCGAAGTTGGACGTTGTCAACAGTTGCCATCCAGATTGTAGGTCGCCGATGAGCCAGTACCATCTTGCCAGTGAGACTTTGGCGCGATCACTCAATGGCTTGTTTCCAAGTGTAAATCCACGTTTGACCCATCGACTGGATGCCAGTTGGGTCGCCATATCCCAACACAAAGCCTGTACAGACCCCAGCAATTCAGCAGAGTGGTGTGCTTTCATTGGGACGATGCGAGAGAGGCAATCTTTGAGGCGGTGTTGTTGATACTTTGATTTCCCCGCCTCTAATTCCAACTGGATAGAGCGCATCTCAAGATCGATGCGCAAAGGGTGCTGTTCAAATTGCGTGATGAACTGACGAGACTGGTTCCAAACTTTTCGAGCGGCGACGCGTTTGCCCAATGCATACTGCGTCAATCCAAGTGTGTATAGGAGATTGATGTACAGTGGATTGAACGTTGAAACTTGGTGCAATGCTTGCGTTGCGGTCTGGAGTGCTTCGCGAAATTGATGTGACTCTTGAAAACCACGCGCCAACAAGTACTGTATGTGAAAGGAGACTTGAGGGGATTTTTCGATGATGGGCAGTCCCATTGCATGCTGGCAGATTCGTATTCCGTTTTGCCCATCTGCGTTGTCCAAATACATCGTTGCCAAATCAATGTACATATTGAGTTGTACTTTTGGCAAAGAGGGGTTGGGCTCACTGAGGATGGGGTTGGCGCGGTTGATCGCCGATGTATAATTGTGGCACAAGATGTCCATCTTGAAACGAATGTATTCCAAGACCAACCGTTGCTGTTCGGATAGATGTTGTTGTTCCAGAGCATCTATGATTTGTGGTTGCTGTTTGCTATTGGTGATCAGCAGTGCACCTGCCAGTAAATGGTTCGCATTGTTGGACTTGATGCCGTGTAGAGTGGCTAGGGTATACCATTTATCGATTTGACTGTAATTGAAGTCGATGATGGCGAGCCACAAGACTTGAGCCAAATGTTTGGGTGCGATTTCTCCAGACAGCAAGAGGTGATAGATTTGTTCACGAATGGAGGTTGAATCCCCCATCATAGACCACGCCTCAACAAGACTGAGGTGGGTGTTGGTATATTGCTCTTTTAAGAGTAGACCTTGTTGTACCATCCAACGAAATGGCAAGAAGGCAAAGCGAAGTACTTTTGAACTGGGGTCAGATTCCAAAACACCGCGTTGGATCAACCCTTCAATATTTGGATGGAGCACATCCGCCAACTTTCTTGGAAAAGGTTCTTTGAGTAGTCCAAGCGTCCACATCTCTTTTGATGAGATGCCTTCCACCATTTTGGGCTCTTTGCGGTTGTTCGCAATCAAATGCCAAGCCTTGATGCAGGTTTGCAACGGATTTTGACCGGGAAATGAACGACGATGCTTCACCGACTGTGGCAACAACGCTTTCATTAGTCTTTCATCTTTGTCGGCGCTCCACGTGGGTGGACTGACTGTGTTTGACCAAGTGAATGGGTGCAAGGACGTTCCCCACAGTGTTACATCGGGTATCGGATGGGTCCACAAGTATTCTGCAATCTCTAGACTGCCTACATCGGCGGAATCCATTTGCAGTACGATAACGATCACTGGAGCACATCGAGACAGAACGATGTTGATTGCACGCGCCAGTTCCTTGTTGGAATGTTGACGTGTAGCGGGTGTATGGTGCGACAAACTTTGCGGCAACAATGAGGAGATTTCAGCTTCCACACCCTGTAAGATTTGCGAACGCTGCGTCAGAGAAAATTGCTGTAGGAGAGTGTGTACAATTTCCTTCCAAACAGAAAATGGTTGCAACGGTTTTGATGTGGATATAAACGTTGGGATTCCATCCAAATAGGCTTCTCGTATGTTTTCATGGATAATTCTACGACGTCCACTGCCAATCATTCCGACCACCAAAGCATTTGCTCTGTTCAGAGATGGACACTGTCCAATGTAGTTCTCCGACTGGGTAAAGGACTCAGCACGGTGGGTGTTGGTTTGAATTTCACAGATCGCCTCGTGCAACTCAAGCATCGACGGGCGTTGGGATGGAACAATGTGTAGGCATTGTTGCATGAGTCCAGCAAAACTTTGCTCGACATCGTCATTGAACTGCAGCAGTGAAGGCCATACTTGTCCGATATTTGCAAATGGTGGGTCTGTGTCCATGAGGGCTTGATAGACCATCACAGCGAGTGAATAGACATCAGATTTTGGTGTGAGGTGCCAGTGTGAACGCTGTTCCGGCGACATTGTTTGATGCGATCCCTTCCGATGTGCTGAGTGATCACCCACAAACCCAATTTTACCAAAATCAATCAATGTGATGTTGCCTTCTGGTGATACCAGTATATTGTCAGACTTGATGTCGAGGTGCATCAGTCCACGGGTGTGTAAGTCCGAAAGAATCCGTGTAATGCTGATCAACAGGTGAATACATTCGTCGTATTGCTCGGATTTATGGATGGCCTTTAAGTGCTCCACAAATGGTTGACCATCCGCAAGATCCATGATGTAATACACCATCTCACCAACGGTGTTGTATTCATAGACTGGAATGACTCCAGGAATGTCTATTGACCGTAGAAATGCGTACTCCTGATAAAAATTTGCCGAAGGGGGGCACATTTTCATGGCGCGCCAAATGTCGTCGCTGGCATTGTACACAGACCAAACTTGTCCGTCGATTCCAGACCCCAGTTTGGACTGCAATGTCCACTTGCCAATGACTGTACCAGTATAGAGTTCCAATGCGTCCTCGTGATTGGCTACGAATTTAGCATTTTTCGAGCAATGTGTGTGGCACAGACCATGGTGGACAGTTGGGGATTGACCCCCAAACTCGTTGGAAAAATGGAAGCATCCGCAATGTACAGATTTCTAAGACCGTGAGCAGCCCCATTTTTATTGATGACACCTGTGTTGGGGCTTCCACTCATTCGACAGGTGCTCATAGGATGGGCAGCATAAAGGGTGAAGTCTTCAATTGCACAGTGCGTCAACTGGCGTTCAAGTTCTTCTGAACTGTTGACGACTCCGACACCATGAATCGGTGCTCGAAGATCATAGGCGCCACCCGCCAATAAAATTTTGGAAACGGCGACGAGACCATCTTTGATGCGTTGAACGTCTTCAGGATCAAAGTGGTAGGTGATCTTTGCACGGCCATCTGAGTGTGCTCGAACCGACCCTTTGCCTTTGTCGGATACCATCACCAACATACCGCACATATTTGGCAAAAGTTTGAGTCCTTCCTGCCAAGTAGACCCTACGAAACCACCCGCCAGCAAACAGGCTTCTGGGGGGGCTGAGAATGTGTGTGGCAATACACCAGGTAGTCCGGGGGGATGACAGTAGGCACCTTGTGTGGCACCTTTCCACATTTCAATGGGTTCTTTGGAGAGCCCAATCAAAGTGCTGCCGGGGTGAACGTGCAACCCTTCACCCACCTGAGGACTGATTCGCTCTGCAAGTCCACACTGCCACAACAGTTTTGGGGTTCCGATTGCGCCAGCAGACAAGATGACTTGTTTGGCCTTGATGGTCAGGGTTCCACCGATTTCTCCAGTGTCGGGATGTTTGGCGACGGCTTTAATGCCCACGACCGTTCGGTCTTCGACGAGAATATCTACTACGTCGGCTTCTGCTTGAATGGTGCAATCGAATTGTTGGGCACGAGGCAACAAGGAAAGGTTCATGCTGGCTTTGCCATTGCTAGGACAGCCAAAGTAACAGATGCCACAGCCCACACACTGGGGAGTGGAACGGGGGGCTAGACCTCCTTCCCAGCCGAGTGCTTCGATTCCCCGTACGATCAATTCGTTGTTCTTTCCTGCTACGACTGCATCCGTGGTTGCGACTCCAATTGCTTGGGCGATCTCGTCAAACGTAGACCGTAGACCCTCCGCAGACCAAGATGGATCGTGCAACAATTCAGCCCATCCGTCCAGCACAGTGTCGGGAGCAACAAAGGACAACGCGGAATTGATGAGTGTGCTACCACCGACGCCTTTGCCTGCTGCGATCGGCATCATGGTACTGCCTTGGGCGATCATTGAACCATTTTCCTGCATGTGGTATTTGGCTGTGTGTGCGTAATTGGGTCGAAATCGACTTGTTTTTGGACCAGACTCAATGACCCACACAGACAGTCCTTGCTCACTCAGTACTTTTGCGGCCGCCGCTCCCCCCGCACCAGCACCAACGATCACAACATCGCAGTGTTCGGTTCGATTGCCGGTGAGCGATTCAAATCCAAGAGCGGTAGCAGCAGGAAATATGACTGACATGAAAGATTCCGTGTTTTTGGCAAAAGAGAGGTGTATTTAGGCGCCAAAACCACAACGGAAGTAGCGTCTTAGGTGGGTGGATGCAGTGGGGTGTGCCGTGTATCCCATGCCCAACAATACGATGAGAGATTGGATAGCCCCCCTAAACAAAGCATTGTCATGGAGTAGCCAACCTTCAACACATCGCTGTCGTTCGACAATAGAAAGGTTGATAAAATGGCTGGCGTGCGTCGGCACAGTCGCTCGGTCGACAGCCTCCAAAAGCAACTTGAGTAGGACTCGATTTTCACTGGTCATCGCCGACAACAAGGTGTCAAAAAATCGATCCATATTGGCATCCCCACCATCCAAGCCTATGGTATCGCCCGATGGAAACGCAGCGCCAGCCACAGAACGAACAACTTCGGCTTCCAGTAGATTTAGATTCTCAAAAGGGGCATCGGGAGGTGTGTTCCACCAACTGTACACCTCCACCGTCGCGGCAACCGTACCAGCCAAACTGAGGGCGGCCGTCCATTTGAGCAACTGTCTTCTAGTCAACGACATTCATTTTCTCCACATATATATTCGTAACCTTTGTTTGCTCATAAGACATGAAATTGATTCTGACTTTGTATATAGTGTAAATGATTGGATAATTTGGCATTGCAAGGATATCCGAATCAGATGAGGGTAATCGTTTGTGTTACTGTGTCTTCAATGAGGAGTATCGTGCAAAGTCAGTTGATTGGCAACACTGAACAACAGCAGGTCAAAGACGCTTGGGAGAGGTCTTTGCAGAAGATCGAAGTTCTTGGCGAAGGGGCTTCGGCCGTAAGTTATTTGTGCGATTGGCAACATGAACAAACAGGCACCACGAAAAGGGTTGTTGTCAAGCAGTATAAGCATTCGTTTTCCTTGACTGATAGCCAAAAGATTTGGCGAGAAAGCAACGTGCTTGAGAGTATTCAACACCCCAGAATTCCAAAGTACTTAGGGCATTATGTCAAAACAGAAGACGGACGCCGCGTTCTCAATTTGATTGTGGAATACATTGACGGGTTGGATTTGTATGGCACGATGAAGCAGAACCGATGGACACTGTCTGAAAGTCTGGGATTGGTGCATCAACTCTTGAAAATTGTTGAGTATCTTCAGGCTTTACAGCCACCCATTTTGCACCGCGATATTAAGCCGAGCAATCTTCTGTTGTCGCGTGGCACGGAAGGGTGGTTGGTGCATTTGATTGATTTTGGTACAGCGATTGACAGTATACACTCTTCATTGGGTGCGACCCACAATGTTGGAACAATTGGCTATATGGCGCCTGAGCAAATCAGTGGGCAACCTGAGATGGCATCGGACGTGTATGGTGTTGGGGTGGTTGCGTGGGAACTGTTGACTCGTCGACGAGCCCACAAGCATCTCGTTGGCTTTTCTTTCGAATGGCAAAAGTCTGTACAGCATCTGCCGTCTGAGGTTGTGGAATGGTTTGAGGGAATGCTTGCCGAAGACGTGTCTATGCGTTTTCAAAGTGCCCACGATGCTTTATTGGCTTTAGAGCGTCTATCGGCTTTTGATGGAGATGCTGTAAATGACGCAGATGTACCAAGTTTGGATTGGCAAGTCGATGCTGCTCGGTATTGGTTGAATATTGTAGAACAAAAAGACGCGCATCGAAACGCAGTGCTACAATGGTTGCGCAGGTATGGTGATCGATGCAACGAGGGTGAACTGCGTGGATTGTATGAGGTGCTGCATCGGATAGCGTTAAAACACGGCTCTTTTCGCGTTGTGGAATATGCTCAAGACTTGGTCATGGCCACCCCAATGGGTAGAGCGTTGGTTCAAGAATGGAAAGACACGGAAACGCGCATCGTCAATCTAAACCGAGAGATTGAAGAAACGGCATCGTGGAAGGTATTTCACAAGGGCAAATGCAAAAGAGAAGTGCAGATAGAAATCCGTCGCTTGGCGGTACTCAAGAAACGGTTGTTGGAATCCACTGCTGCGTGGCTTGATTTTGTTGGTGTTCATCGAACGGCCATTTTCTCTTTGCTCAATGCTCCGAGAAAGCAACGGCACAAGCGGGAAGAATATTATTGCCATTTGAAGACATCTTCTATTGGTATGGTGGAAGTGCCCAGCATATCTTCAAGCAAGATTTACATTTCAACCTTGTTGGTGACACAAGAGTTGTTTGCCGAGGTGATGGATTTCAATCCCAGTCAACACAAAGGCGATTTAAAGCCAGTCGATTCTGTATCTTGGTGGGATGCCGTCATCTTTTGCAATAGACTCTCAAAGCAACTGGGAATGGATCCGGCTTATTTCATTACCGAGTCGACAATTCAAGAAATACCATCAGCCAACGGATTTCGTCTTCCTCGATGGGAAGATTGGAAATGTGCGGCCCGCAGTCAGCAGGTACATCGATTTGCTGGTGCTTCAGATCCCAATTTGGTTGGTTGGGTGGACAAGTCCGTCTCCAGTAGTCAACGTGTGGCGACCAAAGAACCCAACGCATGGGGCTTTTACGACATGACTGGCAACGTTGCCGAGTGGTGTTGGAATGAAGGGGAGGCGCCCCAAGACTGCATGAAAAGATTGATTGCGGGTGGCTCTTATCGTGACCCAGTGGAATGGGTTCGAATTGATGCCGCCAATTTTGAAGATCCAAGATTTTCCAGTCAGGACTTGGGTTTTCGCATTTCTCGTCGATTGGTCAAAAATCAATAGTTGTGCTATAATAAAACTTGACGAGTCAAGTTTTATTGTCCGTTTCTGATTGGAGGATGTATGTGGTGGATGGCGCTGTCCTGTCTGTTGTTTGAGTCGGCATACATTGATGTGTCGGAAAGTTGCTGTGAAAACGATGAATCGCTGTTGGACATAGACGGTGATGGCTTTTCAGAAGCGGATGGCGATTGCAATGATGAAGATGCGACCATCTATCCTGGAGCTCTCGAAATCTGTGATGGACTGGACAACAGTTGTGACGGGTTCGTCGATCAAAGTTTGTCCGGTACAACTGAAATGGAAAAAGTATATTGGGACTCTGATGGGGACGGCTTCGCTGGTGAAGATGTGATTTATGTGTGTCCCAACACTATGGGCTGGGGGGAAGAACCCTTGG
Source organism: uncultured Myxococcota bacterium (assembly GCA_965661985.1). Classification (GTDB taxonomy): domain Bacteria; phylum Myxococcota_A; class UBA796; order UBA796; family UBA796; genus CAJWHX01. The sequence continues at coordinate 27,911 of CBFIFY010000006.1, forward strand.
ATTGCGATGATGGCAATCCCGATGTCTATCCAGATGCCGTCGAGATATGCGATGGTCTGGACAACAGTTGCAATGGTCTAATCGATGACGATGATCCCAATGTTGTGGCTGAACTCAAGTATTATGACAATGACGGAGATGGGTACGGTGGTGGTACTGGGAAGTACACCTGTGCCACAGAAGGATTTTCTTCTCGTTCGGGGGATTGTGACGATGCCGATTCGGAAATCAATCCTGGGGTCCCAGAAGACTCTATGGACTTGATTGATCAAGACTGTGACGGACTGGATATCGCTGACTTTTCAGAGTGTGGAACTTTGGTGGCAGAGTGTGCAGAGGTACTCAGTGTCAATGGTCAGTTGGTGCCTTTTCAACGTGTCTCGGCGGATATTGATCCATTGGGTCGCTACGAGATTTCAAGTGACTTTATGCTGATGTCCACAGAGATGACACAAGTGGTGCAAGGGTCTTTGGGGATGGGAAATCCATCGCTGTTTGATGTGTCAGGCTTACACCCAATTGAAAGCATTGCCTGGCATGATGCGGCTTATACCGCAAATGTCCTGACAGACTATGTGAATTCAAAGTATGAAACTGAACTGACCAAGTGCTACGAATGTGGTTCTGGTGGTTGCTATGCTATGGGATTGGACTGTACAGGCTATCGATTGCCAACAAGTGCAGAATGGGAACTGGCTTCACGGGCAGATACAAGATCGCCTTTCGCTGCGGATGGAACTGGTGATGGTGACATCGTGGTGGAAATGGAGTCCTGTGACCCAGACGACTTGGACGCGGTACGCTTTGAAAACCACGGTGATTTGTATTTGACGGATTATTCATGGTTTTGTGTGAACTCCGAAGGGCAGACGCACAGTGTGGCTGGGTTGTTGCCGAACCCATTTGGCTTTTATGATTTGCAAGGCAATGTTGCAGAGTGGATGCACGACACCACACAAACAGAGATGGCTGGGGTTGATCCGTGGGGCTACGATCCACAGTCTGAGATCGCTTTGGTCAGAGGTGGAGCTTTTTGGAGCAATCCAACGATGCAGAGCAATGATTACATTGAGGCCTTTACTCGGTTTACGGAAGACAAGCACCATGTGGGCTTTCGGTTGATGCGACGTGTTGGTCCTTAGTGCCCATTTTCTAACCTGAAAATGAGGGAATCTTGATGGTGCATTCAGATGATCAGTCTGTTCAAAGTACCCCCACATCGATGTGGTGGGATTTGTTTTGGTGGTGCGCTTTGGGGTTGGTCGTGCGTTGGTGGTTGGGCTCTTGGACAGAAGGGCTTGTCGGCCACCCTTTTGGAGACATGCCGGATCACGTCTGGGGCAATGAGTGGTTTGCACACGAGTTGCGAGCTGGTCGGTGGCCGTGGATGGTTCAAGACAACTATTTTCCAGATGGAGGTGTGCTGTGGCACATTGACCCCGTGGGTGGACTCTTTCGACGATTCTTTCTGTTTTTGCCACCCCATTGGGTTTGGAATGCCTACATTTGGTTGTTGATGTGGGGGAGTGCGGTAGCGGTATACTCTTGGTGTCATCGGTTGCGTTTGTCGCGTACAGAATCTGGAATGTTGGCGTTGCTCTCCATTTCGCATCCCTATGTTGCTGGTCTCGTTCATTCAGGGCTTTCTGAATATATGGGGTTGATGTTTGGGGTGTTCTTGGCTCAATCCCTTCACACACAGAAATTTGGTCGGGCTGGATTGTGGTTGATGGTTTTGGGTATACAAAGTTTTGTGGTGGGGGTAATCGCATCTCTATTTTCTGCCACATACCTTTTGTTTTCCTCAGATGTTCAATCTAGAAGACTGTCATTGTGGCTCAAACTGGTTCTGCCCAGTGCATTGGTGGTTCTCCCGATGGTGGCTCTATGCTGGCAGACGTTGCATGACCCAAATGCGGTGTTTCTCCCTCATGAGGCGCCAGGTTGGAACTTTAGGATGTTGCCCACGGTGGATCTGTACGGATTCTTTCCATTTGGCGATTGGGTTCATCCAGACACTCGGCACTTGAATCCAGGAATTGTTCAAAACCACTCTTTGGGATGGGGATGGATTTCTCTACTCGTCATTGGGGGCATTTCTGTTTGGAGAGTCGGTAGACTCAACCGGCATCGATCTTTCTTTATATATGGTCTGTTGTCGTTGGGACCCCGTTTGTCCATTGCTCGATGGATGCCACTGGGGGGATGGATACTGTTGCCACTGGCACTTTTGTATGTTCCAGGTTCGCCTTTTCGATGGGTGCACCATCCTTACCACATGGTGATGTTTCTATGGATTGGCAGCATCCCTTTGGTGGTCAAGGGGATACAGGTTGCCCCAAAATGGATTTGGATTCCCATTTTGGCGATCACCGCACTCGACGTACAAACAGGGTCTGTGCCATTTCCACTCGAACGAACTGAGTTTGTAGAAGATTTCTCTGTTGAGGGACCTCGACTGGATTTTCCACCCGATCAATCAACCGCCAACCGCCAGTATTTGGTTCAGCAACTCAGTCATCGTGAACCCATCGCCTATGGAGTCAATCAATGGATGTCGCCCAGTGTCTTTGCTGATCCAGGAATGCAACGCTGGTTGAAATTGTTGGACGACCCAGTTCGACGTAGTCAAAACCGTGATCAGCCACCCCAAAAGATTGAGTGGTTGACCAATCTCAACGAACCATCAGGATTGGCATCTTTGGGATTTGAGTGGTTGGTGGTCCATTTGCG
>CBFIFY010000006.1:30653-134660 GCA_965661985.1 uncultured Myxococcota bacterium
TCGACTGGCACCGATCTTGCGAGATGAGTGGGGCGAGCCCGTCATGAAATCAGACTTTCAATGGGTGTATTCTCTCAGCACTCAACCCGAATAGGCAAGGAATGGCTTTAAATGTCAACAAATGTCACTGAGAATTGGTTACACTACAATTAAGATAAGGAGAACCCTATGATTTGGGCTTTGGTGGCACTTGGTTGTGTTGATTACGAACTCAGTCGACGAACGATGGTTGATTCCTACATTCAGTCTTCGCGACAGGCAGGTGTAGATATTTTGTGGGTGGTGGACAATTCCGCATCCATGTTTGAAGAGCAAGAGCAACTGGCATCTCACACAGCGCACTTTACGGATTATTTGACCCGTGTTCCTGTGGACTTTCAGTTGGGCGTCATTACGACTGACATTGATGTTGAAGAACCGGGTGCTTTGGTTGATCGTATGGTCTTAACGCCTCAAAGTGAGCAGATATCGACCCAGTTTGCCAGTTTGATCGCTTTGGACGAAGGTTCAAGAGATGAATATGGTTTTGAGACAACATTGGCTGCATTGGATCCAACTGGCGTCAATGCCGACATGTTGAATTCCAGTGCAGACTTGGAAATTATTTTCTTCTCGGATGAAGACGAGCAGTCAGATTGGTCGGTTGGTGACTTTGTAGAGACCTTGGCTTCTTATCGTCCCACCGCAAATGTCGTCGTCAATACAATTTCAGGTGACCCTCCAGAAGGCTGTGCATCGATCGTTGGCGCGGCAGATCCTGGGTTTCGCTATCAAGAGGCTCAAGAGTTGACTGGTGGATTGAGAGAATCGATTTGTTCTTTGCATTACGATGCCGTCTTGGAGCGGATTGCTTTGAAGGTATTGGGTTTGGAAAACACCTTTGCCCTCAATGCGGCCCCAGATTTGGACACTTTAGAGGTACTTGTTAACGGTGCTGAGATTCATCGGCGTGAGCGCCACGGTTGGCAGTATGACGCTGGATTGAATGCGGTGGTGTTTGATGGATTTGCGGTTCCGCCTCCGGGAGCGGACGTTGTGTTTCGATACGCATTGTGGATTGGGACAGACGAAGACTTAGAAGCGTCCGCAATGGACACTGGTTTGGGGGAAGAATGATGGGATTGTGGACACTGTTGTTGGCTTGTCAGCCTGAGCCTACGGGGCTGGTGAACGGCGATATCGCATCGATTCGAGTGGAACCAACAGAGATGACCTTGGTCACCACGCCAGATGAACCAGCGCAGGCAGACTTTGTAGCCTATGCGACAATGGCGGACGGCACAGAGTTGGAAATGGACTTGCTGTCTTGGAAGGTGAGCAACTTTTCGGCTGGTGACATTGATGAAGATGGTCATTTTGAATCGGTAGATACCAACGGTGGTGTAACGGACATCATCGCTCAATCGTTTGGTGTAGAAGGTTCTGCGCGAGTAACGGTGGTCTTTACGGAAGACGTCGTCACGGGAGAACTCGATGAGACTGTATCTCTTGCGTTTAAAGAAGCGGTCCCCAATTCCGATGAGACATTGACGATGACCTACCCATTGGACAACGTGATCATTCCCAGAAATCTAGAAGGGTTGGGCTTTTCTTGGGACGACCCTTCTTCGTCTGGCAACACTGTTTATCGTTTGCACTTTCAGTCCGCCATTACTGATATCTCTGTCTATACCGACTCTCTGGTATGGATGAGCAACTCAGATTTGTGGGAGATGATCTCAGCATCCAATCGAGACGGAAAAGTAACGGTTTCAGTGTCCGCAGGAGAGTGGAATGGGACTGAATTGAATGCGGTTCGCGAAGGACCGTTGATCAACATTCAGGTCAATCGATTTGATGCCCGTGGCTCAGTTCTGTATTGGGGCATCTTTGAACAGTCTGCATCCATCATGCGCATTCCGATTGGTACAACCGAATCCGAGCAGTTTTGGACCTGTGAAGGGAACAATTGCTGTATTGGCTGTCACGCCTTGGCGGACGATGCCGATCGCTTGGCGATTACCCACAACGGTGGCAAGTTCTCCGTCATCGACGTTTCTGAAGCCGCACAACCTGAAGAGGTTATTCCAACGACGCCCGATCGCTCTAATATCGCAACCTTTAAAGCGATTTCACCCGATGGCGCATACATGCTGGGAACCGACGGTCCAAACTTGATTCTCTATGATTTGGAGCAAGGTGTTCGCATCAAGTCCTTTCAGTATCCAACACCCATTTCGCATCCCGACTGGAGTCCAGATGGTTCTCAAGTGGTCTTTGTTCGGGTCACAGGTTCGGCTGCTTCCGACATGGAATTTAAAAATGGCGAGATTGTACAAGCGGACTTCAATGAAGACGACTTGACGTTGACCAATGAAGTTGTCCTTAAACAACGAGACTCTACCTACAATTTTTATTATCCAGCGTACTCTCCAGATGGAGAATGGATTGTGTACAATCGTGCCAAAAATGATTTCACACGAACGGATGGGCACTTTGGTTGTTACGCGGCTCCCGATGCAGAAGTGTGGCTCATGTCTCGTGACGGTAGCATTGATCTACGATTGGACAACGCCAATGCCGATGGCGCAATTCAAAATTCCTATCCCAGATGGGGTCCGTTGCCCGATGATGATGTGTTGTGGTTGGCTTTTTCATCGAGGCGTCCTTATCCCATTGATCCATCGATGGATCCACAGATTTGGATCGTAGGAATCAATCCTGAGTTGGCAAAAGAAGGGCAAGACCCCTCGGCAACACCCTTATGGTTGCCAGGTCAGTCTATATTCAACGACAATCATCTTCCTGTCTGGTGGTCCAAATGATGATGGCAATGTTTTTGTGGTTGGGTTGCGCAGACAATCCGACAGGCACAGCACAAGCCCGTTCAATACTCATGGCGGATTACACTGGGTTGTCTGAAGGTGCCGCGTGGACGTATCGAAACCAGGGCTGGAATTACGACGATCCCGATTTGTTGCTCGACAGTACATTGATCCCGACCAAACATCAAGGGGATGGGGTGGTTCAGTTCAAAAGAGGGTTGAGTTGGGCAGATTCCAACGACTATGGTGTGATGTACTTTGACACAACAGACGGTGGATTGGCATTGACCAAATGGATGATGCCTGGAAACAATGGAGAAGGGTGGTATCCTTTTTCGGGTGCCGAGATTGCTGTTGAGGAAAGTATCGAGGGCGATTGGTCTTGTACGGCTTCAGAACCAACGGATGGTGCCGAAACCTTTTATGCGGCCTATGAGTCTGTGTTTGTTTTCAACTGTACGGGGGGTGGCTTGGAAGGAGAGTGGGTCTTTGCAAACGGTTTGGGACTCGTACAATATCTTTCACCAGATGCTGAAATGGGATTGGAACTGGTCGCACCTTGGTAAATTGGTTTAGGGTAAATTGGTCTAGGATAAATTGGTCTAGGGTAAAATTGGTCCAACGGCAAGGTGGCGAACCCGGCAAGGTCGAGAACCTGAAAAGACGAAGACTCAGCAACCGATGAAGTCTGCAATGAACTATGCAAAGATGCTAAACAAAGAAATGCCTGTCATCAGCATAATGATGCCCAATAGAATCCGACGTTGTTGTAGTAAATTGGCCACTTCAGTTTGAGAGTGCTCGAGCGCCACACTCAACGCATCTGTGTCATCGTTGCTTGCGTTGTTTCTTTCGTCTAATGAATCTTCGGCAATTTCTTCATCCAACAGGTCTAGGTCAAGATTTAGAGCCTCATCTTCTTCAAGGGCAGTGTAGTCTTCAAAAGCGATGTCGCGGTTGTGCTTTCGTCGTGCGCGGTCTTTGATCTTGTCCTCTGCAAAAAGAGAGTCCATCACTTGGGTGAGTTCTCGAGACATTGAACTGACTGTATGGGGCAACAATTCTTCCGCCAAAGCCTCTTGGAGATCTTTTGCACTTTGAAATCGACTGTGTGGGCTTTTGTGTAGCGTACGACAAATGATTTTGTTGAGTCGAGGAGAAATGCTGGCATTGTGTTTGCGCGGTTCTGTAATTTGCGCAGACTTTACTTGTTCAAGAAGCAGATGATCGTCTTCTGCATCGAACAATTTTTTTCCAGTGAGCATCTCATACAGTAGGATTCCCACAGCAAAGACGTCCGAACGGTGATCGATGTTTTTTCCTTGAGCCTGTTCAGGACTCATGTATCGATACTTGCCTTTCAAAACTCCAGAATTGGTGATTTCAGCGTGCATTTTTGCTTTGGCAATCCCAAAGTCGGCAATCTTCACTTCGCCAGTATAGGAAATCAAAATGTTGGCAGGAGATAGATCTCGATGTACCAGTCCCAGATTTTCGTTGCGATTATCGGTTCGAGTGTGTGCATATTCGAGCCCATGACAGATTTGGTGGGCAAGGAAAAGGGCGATCGGAGTTGGAAGGGGTCGTTTTTGCTCTAGACATCGATTCAACAAACTTTTTAAATCTCTGCCTTCAACAAATTCTAAGGCAATGAAGTACTGGTCTTGAAATTTGTGGAAATCATAAATCTGAACAATGTTTTGGTGCTGAAGCGCCACATAGATTTTGGCTTCGACCACAAACATGTCTACAAAGCGTTGGTTCTCGGAGAGGTGAGGCAAAATTCGTTTGATGACCAAAGGCATCTCAAAGCCATGGATTCCAAAGAAAATGGCATTGAACACCTCTGCCATTCCACCGACCGCCATTTTATCAATGAGATAGTAGCGGCCAAATGGCCGTGGAGTAAAGGAGACGCCCTTAGTTGGTTGCTGTGTCATTGGTTTCAGTATTGCTTGTTGTACTGGTGTCTGAGAAGTAAATTTCCAATTCTTCACAGTCCCACTCGTCTTCCAATACTGGTCGAACTTGACGACAGTCTTGGCGTTCTTCTCTCGTTTTTTCACCTTGCTGTTCTTTGCATTCAGAGATCATGTCGCTGGTTACAGTATACCCACATGTATCTTCTGCAAACTTTGCCATATCATCGCACAGAGACTTGCAAGGAGAACATCCCAGTACAGTTATGAGTATCATTGAGAGTGAGAATCCAAACATCATCGTCCTTCCATTTTCAACAGTCCATGTATTTGTTATCCTAATTATACGCACTCTGCACCGTTCACATTTGGAAGTGGGGCATTTCTTGGAAACTAGATCTCTATCCGGTTTTGGTGTTCTTCAAGTTGAACCCACCGATCACTGCAATTTGGCTTGTGGTATGTGCCGTCCACACGCTGAAAGTTGGTCTCAAATTCACGCGGTGCCCAAAGGGTTTCTTTCCTATGACCTGTGGTGCACAGTGGTGGATGGGTTTTTGAAACACAATGTGTGCTTTGATCACGTCATTTTTCAGTGGCTTGGAGATCCCTTATTTCATCCTCGATTGCACGACATCATTGCACAAGGTCAACGCTTAAAAGGGCAAGTGGGATATTTGAGGGTGGATAGCAATATGATACTGCTGGATGAATCAAGAACAGAGTCTATTTTGACGGGCGCTGTCGGAGGGGTTCCACTGCTATTGGTGGCTTCGATTGATGCTTTTTCACCAAGTGTCTATAAAGCGGTGAAAGGTTTTGATCGCTTGCAGGTTGTTCGACAAAACTTGCGACGTTTGTTGCGGAGGCGAAAGACACTTCAAGCACCGATCAATTTACAGTTGCAGTTTGTTGTTCAGAAAGGCAATGCCCATGAGGTTCTGCAATTTAAGCAATACTGGATCGACGTACTGACATGCTATGGCACGGGTGGTATCTGGCATGATGAAATCATGTTCAAAAGACTGTCCGTCGACGGTGGTGGCAAGGGACAACGACAGGCAGATGAACTGTATGAAAAAAGTGTTTTGCAACATGGTGTCACCAATGAAAAAGTTTCTGATATCCAGATACAAGTTTGGCAAGAGAAACCATGGCAACAATCTGAAGGTGTTCAAAGCACTCGCTCTGCTTGTCCCGCTTTGTGGAGTACCCCTGTCATTCGACACGATGGGCAGTTGATGTTGTGTTGTGCAGATTTGGAAGGACAAATGAGCCTTGGATCGTTGTTTGAGAATGACTTTGTATCTTTGTGGTTGTCCGATGCTGCAAGAACTCGACGTAGAGAGCATTTGAACGGTGTATTTTCAGATAAGTGTGCTCAATGTGGTGGGGTGAACTGGTACGATTTGCCGAAGCATTATCGAGAGTGGGTGTAGTCCATTCAAACAGTGCCTCAGCAAAATTACCAAGCAAAAAGTATCAAGAAAAAAGAAAAGAGAGGCACGTTGAAGGACCTCTCTTTACCATTTTGGAAAGTGGGCTTTTAAAAGGCAATGACCGGTCCCACAGTGAGTTGTGGGGCGAGACCTGAAGCGTTCAGCATCCCACCCGCCGGAGAGGGTACTTGTTTGAAATACTGACCATTCCAAAATCCAAATGCAACGTTGAGATTGATACCAAATCCATCTGCCACCATGAAATTCGACCCTGCTCTCGCTCTAATACCGACTGCTGCCCCAGAGCCCGTTCCAGCATAGGCAGGCAAAATTTGCATGTCTGCTCCCACGTAAGGTTTGCTCATTTTGCCTTCAAAGTGGTATTCCAGTCCTAAAGATAGGGGGATGAGTACGCGCCACGACTGTTCAAGCAAATCGGTTGGGTTGCCCTCTTCGTCCAGTACAGGCATGGGTTGGTTCGTAGCGTATCCTTCTCCACCGATGTGAACGGAGACCGCTTCTGATAAGTGAATGCCAACTTCTCCACCATAGGTCACAAAGTTGAGGGTTTGAAAGTTTCCACCACCCACTTTGCCGGTGAGCGTCGCATCTGCGTTGATTCTGCTTGTACTCAGGTTTGAAGATGTTTTGCTACGGGTACTTTTGGGCTTTGAATAGGATGTTGAAGGTTTGTATTCTTTTTCTTTGAGAGGCTTGGATGTACTTGGTTTTGAGACTGGTTCAGGCTCGTCAAATGAGAAGTCTGCGTCATCTTCCTCTGTATCTTCTTTGACCACTTCAACCGTTGATGGTGCAAAATTAAAGTCGAAGTCATCCGTTGCCTGAGAGTTTTGGGCTTCTTGTGCTTCCTGTGCTTTGCGTTGTGCTTCTGCTTCAGCGGCCAAGCGTCGAGCTTGTTCTTCCATAGCCCGTTTACGTTCCGCTTCTTCTCTCTCTTCTCTTTGACGTTCTAATTCCGCTCGTTCTTGGGCTTTTCGTTCCTCTTCTTCGGGGTCCAAAGAAAAGTCTCCCAATGGGTCTTCATCTGCTCCACCGAAGATGTCTCCCTCTTCTTCCAGAACATCATTGGCCAATGGTACGTCTGCCATGATGTCTTCTTCTTCCTCAACAGCCTGTCCTGTTACGACTTCTTGAATAAAACCACCCACGTTTGCTGCAACTGACAAGGGACTGTCTTCAATGCGAAACCGCTTCATTCGAATAATTTTTTCATTTTCATACAACACGATGAAGAATTCCAATTCTCCACCCATCTTGGTCACAGAACCTGTCACCATAGCGTTTACGCCTTCATCGGTAGCAATCGGCTTCAAACAGGAGACGGACTTTAGGCATTTGGGCGTAAGTGCTTTTGGACGACTATCTGCTTGCGATACCATGTCGTATCGTCCAGAGAAATCTACTTCAGATGTGATTAGAGACGTGATGTTTCCAACTTTATTTGCGTCCAGATTGGGTGAATAAAGTGGAACGACCACAGAGTCTCTGGCAAATGCTGCATTGGAATAAAGCATTGTTGAACCAGCAATGGCAAAAGCCCACAAAGATGAATGGATACGCATTGAAAACTCCTCATTTCTGAAAGACGTGGCTTCAATTTAGCGTGGCTATTGGCTCATCGCACCCTTCTATATGTTAAGAACCTGTAACAAAAAGCCCCACAAACATGTGAGGCTTTGGATTGGTACAAATATTCTATTTGTGTAATTACTTCTTCATGCTCAGTGCACCACGCTCAACAGTAGCTTCAGAACCATCCGCATATTTTACAGTGAATTTATCCCCATCCACTTTGCTAATGATGGCGTCTTTGGTGCTCTTGTCTTCTTGTACAACTGCAACACCATTGCCTTCTACAAACAAGATTGTTGTTTTGACGGCCGTTCCTTGTCCGATCCCTGTACAGACGCCACCGGCTTTACACTCGTTTTTGATGAGTTTGAAATTCTTGATGGTTTGAAAACCTTCCTTTTGGGCTTTGGCTTTGAGCATACGTTCAACTTTAGAAGTCAACAACTTTGACTGTGGTGCTTGGATTTCTTTGGTCGTCATGAGCTTTTCAGCTGTTTTTACCTCTGGTTTTGTACCACCAACGGTGCCCTCTGTGACGGAACCACCATCTTTACCGGATGCATCTGGTTTGGCAACTTCTTCAGCTGGGGCGTCAGATTTGGTCGGCGTGGGAGCTTTTGCTTCAGGTTTGGCGACCTCGGCAGGTTTCTCGGGAGGCTGTGGAATTTCTTTGGTTTCCTCGGCGTCTCCACAAGCGAAAAATAGTGTGAACAATGTAGTGAACATGAAATCTCCTTGGCTTCATATGTAAGCGAATCTGTTTGGAAAAATGATTGTAAACATTCAATCTTGCACATCCTATCAAATCTGTACACTGTTGCAATGTCCTTACTTGTCAAAAAACGACAAAAGGGTTTCCATTGGAAACCCTTTCATTGTGTCATTCTGTGACTTACGCGCTTGCGAATGCCTTGTTGAATGCTTTGTGCAATCGGCTACAACGACGGTTGGCCTGATTCTTGTGAATGATGCCTTTGCCAGAAATGCGTTGAATGTGCTTGATGTTTCTTTTCAACATTGTCGCACTCAAAGTTTCATCTCCAGAAGCCAAAGCAGCGTAGAACTCTTTGTTCAAAAATCGCATTCCCTTGATGTAATAACGATTGCGTGCATTGCGTTTTTCATTTTGACGTTGTCTTTTCAATGCATCCTTGTGTGTGGCCATTGTTTTCTCCAGGTATCTAACTAAGTATCGAATGACGTTTTGTGTTCGCATCATTCGGTATATACAGTTCTATAGGTTTAATTATTTGTGAACACACCAATACTGGCAGTTCTTTACCCAATACACATATTCTTTTTTGAACAATCTGTCAATCACATGGCTTCTTTTTCAAGGTGGTGGGAAAAGTCCGTGTGGTGTGTTATAAATCGACTCTATTTATTAGAAGGTTCAAGTCCTAAGAATGTTGGTCGTATTTGAGAAGTTACTCATACGATAGTCAAAACAGCTGTAGATTTAGGAGTGGAGAAGCAAAATGAAAATCTGTGTTGTCGGAACTGGATATGTTGGCTTGGTTGTTGGAGTGTGTTTGTCCGATCGGGGGCATTATGTATGTTGCATTGATCGAGATGCACAAAAAATATCCAACTTGCAGAAGGGTATTTTGCCCATTTACGAACCTGGACTTGAAGAGATCGTGACACGGAATGTTCAAGCGGGAACTCTGCGTTGCTCAACGGATGCCGCTTCTGAGATCGCTGTGGCTGAAGTCATTTACATTGCTGTGGGAACCCCCAGTTCTGCAGATGGGTCCGCAAACCTAGGTTCTGTGAAGACGGTGGCAAAACAGATCGCAGAGCACGCCTCTCCTGGTGCGATTGTGGTCATCAAATCCACAGTTCCAGTGGGCACTGCTGATATGGTTCGAGAAATTTTGGATGGTTCTCACGTTGTCGATGTGGTCTCAAACCCTGAGTTTTTGCGAGAAGGTGTGGCCATTGAAGATTTTGAAGCCCCTGATAGGATCGTTGTTGGCTTTCAACAGCCTGAGGCTCGTATACAAATGGAGAAATTGTATGCTTCGTTCATAGCAGATGGTCATCCGGTGTATTTCATGGACAATCGTTCAGCAGAAATTACGAAGTACGCTGCCAATTCTCTGTTGGCAACCAAAATTTCATTCGCAAATGAACTGGCGCGCCTTTGTGATGCAGCAGGAGCAGACATCGATGCCGTTCGTTTGGGAACAGGTTCTGATTCTAGGATCGGTGCAAAGTTTTTGTACGCCGGTGTTGGATATGGCGGCTCGTGTTTCCCAAAAGATGTCAAAGCTTTGATTCATATGGCAAGTCAAGTGGGGGTCACCATGCAAATTGCACAGGCTGTCGAGACTGTCAACGCTTCACAAAAGACGGTATTGATGCCCAAAATTGTATCGGACTTTGGAGAAGATCTAACGGGGCGTCGCTTTGCCATGTGGGGCTTAGCCTTCAAACCACAAACCGATGACATTCGTGAAGCGCCTGCTTTGTATATGATTGAAGCACTTCGAAAGCGTGGCGCCACCGTTGTGGCTTACGATCCGGAGGCGATGAGCAATGTTCAAAACGAGATTGGGTCGACAATAGATTACGCGGAGACAGCAGAAGAGGCTTTGGACAATGCAGATGCATTGATCTTGATGACGGAGTGGTCGCATTTCAAAAGTCCACAGTGGTCTATGGTAGCCGAGCGCCTCAAAGGACGATATGTGTATGATGGTCGCAATATCTATGATCCAAGTGCAGTTCGAACAGCCGGCCTCAAATACTGTGGAATTGGACGTGGTGTTTAATACGAAGGAATAGTATGAAGTTTCAAAAGTCCCACATTCGAAATTTTGCCATCATTGCCCACATTGATCATGGAAAGTCGACGATTGCCGACCGGTTCATGCAAGAGACGAAACTCGTTTCTGAGAGAGACCAACGTGCCCAATATTTGGACAAGATGGATTTGGAACGAGAGCGTGGAATTACGATCAAGGCTCAAACGGTTGCGATGCCGTACACAGCGTTGAACGGTGAAACGTATTTGTTGAACTTGATCGACACCCCAGGACACGTAGACTTTACCTATGAAGTCTCGCGTTCATTGGCTGCTTGTGAAGGAGCGTTGCTGGTTGTGGATGCTGCACAGGGGGTTGAAGCACAGACTCTGTCCAATGTGTATTTGGCGTTGGATCAAGATTTGGAGATCATTCCGATTCTCAACAAGGTTGATTTGCCAAGTGCCGATGTTGACCGCGTTGCCGAAGAAATTGAAGAAGTTATTGGTTTGGACGCTTCGGGTGCGGTGATGTGTTCGGCAAAGACGGGACTTGGAATTCGAGAAGCGCTGGAGGCGTTGGTACTGCACGTTCCGCCACCGACTGGTAAAGATGAAGATCGATTGCGCTCTTTGATTGTGGATTCGTGGTTTGATTCTTACGTAGGTGTTGTCATTGTCATGCGTGTGATGGATGGGGTCATCAAGAAGGGAGAAAAGATCATCCTGATGGAGTCCAAAGCCCAATATGAAGTCAACCGCATTGGTGTGTTTGCTCCTGAAATGGTTGACCGAAAAGAACTTTCGGCTGGTGAGGTTGGCTATTTGATTTGTGGTATCAAGCAGTTGTCCGATGCCAAAGTAGGCGACACCATTACCCACAAAGACAAACCAGCGGAAGAACCTTTGGAAGGTTTCTCAGAAATCAAACCGATGGTTTACAGTGGTATCTATCCAATTGACTCAAAAGACTTCGAGCCGTTGGAAAAGGCGTTGAACAAGTTGCAACTCAATGATGCGGCGTTCTCTTTTGAGAAAGAAAATTCGGACGCACTTGGATTTGGCTTTCGCTGTGGATACTTGGGACTGTTGCACATGGAAGTGATTCAGGAACGACTGGAGCGCGAGTACAATTTGGATTTGATCAACACCTCTCCCTCGGTCATCTACAAAGTAGAAACCACAAAAGGGGATATGATGATGGTGCATTCACCGTCTAAGTTGCCAGAACCCCAAGAGATCGCCCACATTTTTGAGCCGATCGCGCGTTTGACGATTCACGTTCCACAGGAATTTGTGGGACCTGTATTGAAACTGGCGACCGAGCGTCGGGGTGTGCAGGTAGAGATGATTTACTCTGCTGGAAATCGCGTTCAGATTGTGTACGACATTCCATATGGCGAAGTTGTTTTGGATTTTTTCGATCGCCTAAAAAGTTGTTCGCGTGGCTATGCGAGCATGGATTATGAAATTGGTGAGTGGCAGAGTAGTAACCTCGTCAAACTGGACATTTTGGTCAATGGAGATTCGGTGGACGCACTTTCTGTCATTTGCCACAAAGATCACGCATTCTATAAAGGCAATGCTTTGACCAAGAAACTTAAAGAGTTCATTCCTCGTCAAATGTACGAAGTGGCCATTCAAGCCGCCATTGGGAACAAAATTGTGGCTCGTTCCACTGTCAAAGCGATGCGAAAAGATGTGACTGCCAAATGTTACGGTGGAGATATCTCTCGAAAGCGGAAACTGTTGGAAAAACAGAAAGCCGGTAAGAAACGAATGAAATCTGTAGGCTCTGTCGAGATTCCACAGGATGCCTTCATGGCTGTGTTGAAACTTGATGACAAGTGATCATTGATTTGTGTGAGACGAAAAGGATGCGACGACAACATAGACATGGAAAGGTAGAGAACTGGTTGCTACTGATTTTTACAGTTGCCTTGCTCGGTGGTGTATCGGTGTACTTCCCCCCTTATTGGACCGCTTGGAATATGAAGAAGATCGTCAAAGATGCTGTGCTCACCTACGAGGTTACAGGGTCGGCAAGTTCGGCTGAGCAGAAAGTATACAGCGGTATGAAAAAGAACCACATTCCGTTGTATATTGCTGATCGGGACTGTTCATTTCGAGAGAGTCAATCACAGTTTAGCGTTGAGTGCATTTGGGTTGCCCCCATCAGTATTGACATTCCGGGAGCACCGATTGACTTGTCCCGAGAGTTTTCGGTCTACTCTTCTATCAATCGCAATGGTGTAATCGATCAAAGATAGGACACAGGACACAGGTAGTGTAGAATAGACGGAGTCTTTCATGGAGCAAATAGACAGTCAAACGGTCGCTGTGTGGGTGGATGCGTTGGTGGAAGACATACTGAAAGCAGAACTTTCGGCGTTTGTACTCATTGGGATTGTGCGTGGTGGGGATGTTTTGGCTCGAAGACTGGCGAAAAGGATTGCTGAGCGAACAAATGTATCTCTACCGATTTACCACATCGACATCACCCTTTATCGAGACGATTTATACACTGGGCTCGAGCGCCCCACGTTCGGTGGTTCAAACCTACCACTCACGTTGGAAGGACAACGTATTTTATTGGTGGATGATGTCTTGTTTACAGGGCGTACAATTCGATCCGCCATACAAGAGTTGATGGACTATGGTAGACCTGAATGGATCAAACTGTTGGTGTTGGTAGATCGAGGGCATCGAGAGTTGCCGATTCAACCAGATTTTGTGGCTCAAAAGATTGAGTGCGCCCACACCGCAAAGGTGCAAGTTCACTTAACGGAAGATGGTGTTGCCGATCGAGTTGTCATCGAAGAAGGCGCTTATGAATAGCGATGCAAGTTGGCCAAAGGACGTATTGGGTTTGCGAAGGATGTCCCCAGCCCAGATTACCAGAATTTTAGACACGGCTGTGCAATTTCGGGATGTCTCCAAACGTGCGGTGAAGAAAGTACCGACATTGCGTGGTCGTACGGTCATTATGGCCTTCTTTGAAAACTCAACACGCACAAAACTGTCGTTTGAAGTTGCGGCCAAGCGTTTGAGCGCAGATGTGATTTCCTTTTCTACAGCGACGTCTTCTTCGAAAAAAGGAGAGACCTTGCTGGATACCGCCAAAAATCTCAGCGCCATGTCACCAGATGCGATGGTTCTCAGACATTCACAAACGGGGGCGCCCCATTTATTGGCACGGGAATTTTCTTGGTCGGTCATCAATGCGGGTGATGGCATCAATGAGCATCCCTCACAAGGGTTGTTGGACATGCTCACAATGCGCGATCGTTTGGGTGAATTGGCAGGCAAACACATTGGTATCGTTGGAGACATACTGCATTCGCGTGTAGCCCGATCCAACATTTTTGGTCTCCGAACGATGGGGGCAAAGGTGTCCATTGCGGGGCCTGGAACGATGTGTCCAACCCTCTACAAGCAGTTGGGTGTCAACGTAGTGGATTCGATAGATGATCTTGTGGGTACAGTAGACGCGTTGATGATGTTGAGAGTTCAAAGAGAGCGTTTGGGAAGGGCAATGCTTCCTTCGGTTGAAGAGTATGCCTCTTTGTATGGAATGAACATGGAGCGTCTGCAACAGTGTCAACAGCATTGCTTGATCATGCATCCAGGTCCAATTAACCACGGTGTAGAAATGATGCCGGATGTGTTAGATGATCCAAGATCGGTTGTGATGGAACAAGTAACCAATGGAATTGCGATTCGGATGGCGTTGTTGCATCTTGCATTGTCGGGTCAACGGGAGGTCTGATGCAGTTGGTTCTTCAGGGTGGACGAGTCTATTGTTCAACGACAGGTGTAGATGGTGTTGGAGACGTTTGGGTTCAAGATGGTACACTGCTGGCGATTTATCTGTATGAAGAAGGAACTGTACCAAAAATTCCAGATTCTGCCCGCGTCATAGACTGCGTTGGCAAGTGGGTGGCTCCAGGGCTTGTTGATCTACGAACCTTTTGTGGTGAACTGGGCGTTCAACACCGAGAAAACTTTGATTCTCTCACAAGAGCGGCTTTGGCAGGTGGGTACACCAATGTGGTGTTGGGACCGTGGGGGGCTCCTTGTGTTGACAACCCCGCTGTGGTCACGGACTTGTTGGCTCGTTCTGCTAAGTATCCGGTTCGATACCACGCACTGGGTGCATTGACGGTTGGCCTTAAAGGCGTAGAATTGGCTGAGATGGGGTTGATGAAGCGCGCTGGCATTATTGGTGTGTGCGATGGGAATCAACCGTTGACCTCTTCAGTGGTTCTTCGACGGTCGATGCAGTATGCTCAGCGGTTGGGGTTGCCACTGTTTTTAACCCCCAGCGATCCGGATTTGGACTTGGAAGGGGTGATGCACGAGGGGGTCATCTCTGCAAAGGTCGGCTTGGCAGGAATACCATTGGCTAGTGAACAGATCGGTATTCAGCGTATTTTGGCACTTCAACAAGATACACATGCGCGGTGTTGTATTTTGCCTGTGGGCTCAAGTCATAGTTTACCCAAAGATCAAATACAAGGAGATTGTCAAATTGCTATTTCAGCACGGTCGCTGATATTATCGGATACATCGATAGACGAAGATTTGTACAACCCTAGTTTACACATTTATCCACCGTTGCGAGATGACCCACAAGGGCTGGCCAGTGAAACTCAAAAGGGTGCTGTTTCGATGATTTTTTCACATCACGTACCGTTAACTCGAGTTGAACAGGATTGTGAGTTTTCGATGTCGTTGCCGGGTGCGATGGGTATTGAAACCGCTCTCAGTACAGCCCATACAGTGTTGCAAGATCTTCCGATGATATGGGAGAAAATGTGTTTTGCACCCGCTCAGTTTTTGGGTCTGGACAAAGGCTTGCATTTGGGTGCTGATTTGGATATAGTTATCTTTGATCCTACCGAAGAATGGTGCCCAAAGTTGCCGTTCCAAAGCAAAGGGATCAATGAGCCCATCGTGGGCAAAAAACTGATTGGTCGAGTCTGTCGTACGTTGACGAAAGAAGTTCTCACATTTGAAGCGCAACGTTGACTCTGCACGGAATGACATTTCTCTAGTGTACAAGCCCGTGAATACATCGACCAAACGGGTTGAACCCGAACACATTGAGATTATGAGGAAAAAATGGAAAAATTTTTAATGACCCCTGAAGGTCACAAGGCATTGGAAGACAAATTGTCCCACCTATCCAACGAAGAACGATATAAAATTGTCAAGGACATTGAAGAAGCCCGTGCACATGGTGATATCTCTGAAAATTCAGAGTATGAAGACGCCAAGGAACGCCAAGCAATGTGCGAAGGGATGATTCAGGATCTTGAAGTCAAGTTGAGTCGTGCTGAAATTATTGACGTGACCAGATTGCCAGGGCACGACCTAGACGAAGAAGATGAGAACAAGAAAGTGGTCTTTGGTTCAACCGTTGTTTTGCTGGACGAAGATGAAAATCAAGTGACCTACCGAATTGTCGGAACCGACGAGGCAGATGTATCCAAAGGTCAGATTTCTTATTTAACACCTGTGGCTCGAGCATTGCTTGGCAATGGACCCGGTGATGACGTTGTCATCAAACTGCCCAGTAAGGTAATCGAATATGAGATTTTGACTGTTTCGTACAAGTAAGGGGCTCCCATGACAGTAGAAACCACACTTGTGCGAGTGATTGGGCATGTGTTGTCCCTTTCGCCAGCGGAGCAATCTGTAGAAATCAAACGACTTCAACGATATGTCAACTTGTCTCGAGGGTCGTTGTCCGAGGAAATTGTCAGTCAAGTTGTTGCCGGTGAACTCTCACAGGTATACCACACACTCTTTCCATTGGTGCATCAATCTAGAGTGGAGGCGGCTTTCGTTGAAACTGTAGCTGCATCTCCATTTAGAGTGTCAGTTCAAGAGCCAGATATCGAATCAATGCCACCTCCCAATCATACTGAGGGTGATGAACCAGTAGAAGAAATGTCATCTGAGACAGTTTCGAATACTGAAAATGCTGAAGATGTCGCTGGTAGTTTGGAAGATGGTGTCACCTCAACCGAGACCCATCAGCATACGGCGGTGAGTGACAATGCACAAAGTCTGGATGATGAACCAGATGAGTTGGTGGAATCGTCGGTAGAGGGTGATCAAGATGAAGGAAACCTAGAGGCTGAAAACGATGCTTCTTCAGATGCTCCAGAACCATCAAAACCCTCAGAACCATCAGAACCAGAATGGCCAGAGTATTTGCGAGAGAAATTGCTGAAACGGTTTCGTTCGAAGAGCGGAAAGAGCAAACGAAAAAGTTCAAAATACGCAAATCGATCGTCTGTATCTAGTAGATGGGAATTTTGGCATCCAAAATCTGGTTTGTTGGGCTTAGCGGATGCTCTGAATGCCTTGCAACCACCTTCGGTTTGGTACTCTATTTTTACCCAAACCATAGAGAGGCTGGCTGAACGAGATGTCGAAACCGTTGGTGATCTGTTGTTGAAAGCACCGTCTGGGTACAAAAAGTTTCCCTTTTCGACGTTGGATAAGTCTGTCAATGAGGGAGAGACAACTCTTCGAGGCAATATCGTTTCACGATACGTTACCATTAACTCTATGTTTAAGCGCTGGACGGTTGTAATCCAAGGCAAAGACGATGTGACGTTAACCTGTACCTGGGCCGGGAGCCCTCCAAGAGGATGGAGCAAATGGAAAGTAGGTGCCATGGTTGGCTTTGCAGGCACAATTGAGATGGATACGGGGCTGCTGATGCGGAATCCAGAACCGATAGGCTTGGATGGACGTGGCTCTGGATTGTTGGCAGAATATGATACTGCAGACGTTGAAGACATAGAAATTCGCAACCTGATAGCATTTCTTTTGGAAGAGTTGCTGTCTTCAGTTCAAGACTCTTTGCCCAAAGAAGTTGTGGAAAAAGCTGGAGTATTGGCGTTGGAAGATGCCTTGCGTGAAGCACATTTTCCATCCAATCAAAATTACCGTGGACGTTCAAGACTGGCTTATGAAGAAGTCTTTTTGTACCACATTGGCAAACGTCTAAACTCGAAGTTTGTTTCTGCCAACGGTATTGGGAACCGAGTGTATCACAGTGCTTTGGCGCACTTTGCTTGGGTCAACGGGGTTGAACTGTCGGATGCGCAAGAGGAAGTGTTGTCGGATATTCGACGTGACATGTTGATGGACCAACCGATGCGTCGTCTTCTGCAAGGTGATGTTGGCGCTGGTAAGCCCATGGTTGCACTCTTTGCCGCTCTATCACTGTTTGATCACAACACCAACGCCGCCAAAAAAAGCAAAGGGAGAACACCCAAGCGACCATTGGTGGTGTATGTTTGCAACGATGAACTGAGTGCGGAACGTCGTTTTACCTTTATGGAAGGGGCATTCAAGATGCTGGGCATCCAATGCAAGATGATGACTGGAAAGCCAAGCAAGGCAGAGTCGAACATCTTGGAAAGCGAAGGTGGAATGGTGGTGGTCACCAACGAGGTTCTACAGACTCGTCTTCAAGCACTTCCAAATATTCGGTTGGTTATCGTCGAGGAGACTGAAAACTTTGGAGACAATATTCCTTTTGGCTTCATCAAACGGTCCCCATCACCCGATTTGTTGGTGTTTACCCCAACACCACAACCAATGCACGTACTGGAAACCGTATATGCTGATTTTGCCTTGTCAACGATATCTTCGAAAGACCAAGTGTTACCAAGCAGTCGATGGGTGAAGGCTTCCGAACGCGATCCTGTGTACAAGCAGATGCTGGATTTGATTCATCAGGGGCGTCAAGGATTGATTGTTTGGCCGGTTGTCAACGGCAAAGACAGCATTGATGTCAAGCAAGCTTTGCAGATGGCTGGTGCAATTCAAGGTCGGTATTTACCGGATGTCCGAATGGCCGTGTATTGCTCTTCAATGAAAAAGTCTGAACGCATCAAGGTATTTGAGGAATTTCAAAACAAACGCATTGATGTACTGCTTTGTACCACAATAATTGAAGATACCCCTCCAGTGGGCAATACGACAATGATCATCGCGGAGAAAGCAGAGGTTTCTGAGGTGATGAGACTACACCGGTTGCGTGGACACTTGACAAACAGTCATTATCCAGCATTTTGTACTTATGTTGTGTCCGATGATGCATCGGAAGAGGCTGTTTCTTTGGTTGAACAAGTGTGTGATGAACCCGATGGGGTAGAGTTGGTTGAGTGGTTGTCTCGAGTTCAGGGAGATTCACAAGGCCTTGAGTTACAATGGGCAAAGGCAGATGATTGGCAGGTTCGAAGTCAAGCGCGTGATTTGGCACACACACTCTCTCTCAAGGATTTGAGACAGTGTCGTTGGCCCTTGCTCAACAACGCAGTGCGGAACTGGTGGTCGGACTTTGATGTTCCAGAGCACAAAAAAGTATCAAAATCAAAGTACCGAAAGCGCAAAAGGAAGCGTTAAAGCAAAAGATGGTTCTACTTTCCCAGTCATTGACACACGAATATGGTGCTGGGAAAGTGTCCATTTACAGTCATTGTGTGTTCGATCACTTCCTCCAAACACTTGCGGATAGAGAAGTGAAGAAGAGAAGTGAAGAGATTACGTCACTGACAATTGCTTTTCGCGAAGCAACTTGTCAACGTTGTAATTGATTGCTTCAGGTTGTTCAATGAGTGCGGCGTGTGAGCCATCTGCGAGAACAACCAAAGAAGCATCGGGCAGAATTCTTGTAATTTTTTGAGCACAGGAAATCGGGGTGAAGTCGTCCCGTTCAGCCGCAAAGACCAACACTGGACAAGTTACTTCAGGCAACAAATCCCACGCAGAGTGCTCTTGACATGCCCAAACGGCTTGGGAAAACAGTCGCATGTCCATCGTTGCCAAATGTTCCAAATAGGGTCTAAAGTCTTCATACTCTGTGTAAATGGGATCCACCAAAGCCAATTTTGAGGTGAAGGGCCACGCAATTGGGCTAACGAGCAGAGGGTGTGCTAGGGTGTTTGCGTGTCGTCCCAATTTGAAGGTGAGTCGTCGAACAGCGCGAAAAATGTAGGGAGAGTATTCAAAACCGCCAAATGTACTGAGGGCATTGCCGGCTGTCCCCAAGAGATGAAAGATTGCTTGAACGCGAGCCCGTAAAATCCGATAGGCTTCGAGGTTTACCTGGCAGCCCATTGAGTGTCCCATTAAAATAATCGGCTCTTTGGATTCCGGAAAAGCTGCATCGAGTACGAATTGCATGTCCTTTGCGTGTCGTTCGATGCTCATGTCTGCTGTGTGGGGATTCAAATCTCGCCCACTCTGTCCATGCCCACGATAATCCCATGTCAGTACTGCATATTTCTTGCTGTATTGCTCTACGATGTACTTCCAAAAAAATGTACTGACACCGACACCATTGGAACAGACAAAGGGAGTTCCATTGCCGGTGACAGTCCAGTGTATAGACACATTGTCTTCTGTGGTGGCGGTTCCTGTGCGTGCGATTCCCATGAAGAACTCCAGATTTTGGTTGTATAGTTGTAATTCATTGCACCATGATTGGCGATGCTTTGCGTGTTATTGTTGGGTATGAAACGCTTTTCTCCCTTGTCTCCTTTATCTCTGTGGGTCATCGCTTTGTGTGTGGCAACGGCTTTGCTTCGTGCCTACTTTTTGTATGCATACTATGGTTGGGAAGAAAGCGATTATGGAAACTTGGCCATGGTGTATGGAGTGTGGGACAGTGGGTTCACTCACTATGACATGAATCACATGCCCGGCTATTATTTCTTTGGGGCTGTGTTGTACAGTGTGTTTAGAGATAGTACGCTGGCAGCGTTTACGGTGAGTACCATCTCAGGCTTAATGACACTTGGGCTACTGGTACAGATGCTCTCACGGTGGTTTCCCACAAGTAAAGGTTGGCTTCTTGTTGCGGCGTTGTTGGTACAACCTGAGTTTGTGTTGTACGCATCTTCTTCTTTGCGAGAACCTTTGTATGGATTGTTCTTGATACTGGCGCTACAAGCTTTGTTGACAGATCAACCTTACAAATATGGCGTGTGGGGTGCACTTGCCTTCAGCGTTCGTTTTGAAGCGCCGTTGTTTTTGCTTCCGATGTTGCTCTGTGTCCCTTGGCAATGGAAGGACAGAGTGAAGTCGGTTGCTCTAATTGTATTCAGTATCGCATTGTGGATGGTGTATTGTTGGTACACCTATGAGACTCCCATTTTTTGGAGTCACGCAGCGGCCGTCAACGTAGAAACTGGACTGGGTGCGGAAGCGACACGAGATTGGGAGTGGTGGGTGAATGGTCTCTCAATTTGCTGGGGGTTGATAACCTCTATTGCTCCCGTTCATGTTGGGCATGGATGGATGTTGGCATGGTTGGCAACCCCATTTCTCTGGCGAGATTCGAACAAAGTACTTGTCTGTTGGTGGTGGTCGGTATTGATGACAGGGGTTTGGCTAGGGATTGCTTTTGTGGCTCAGCACGAGGTCGGACACAATTTATATTGGAAGTGGATGTATCCTTTGGTGCCTTTTTGGCTATTGTGTGCTGTACTGACGGTACTGCGGACATCTCCCAGATGGCTCGTATGGGGCATTCTCATTCAAGGGACGGTGGTACAAGGCATGGAATGCAAACGCCAGTTCGATCTGTCTGAACGTTTGTATGGTCCACAAGTGAGGTTGGCTCAATGGATTGAACAGAATCTAGACCCAGCACAGCCCCTGCTGTTGGACAACGTTCCTGCTTGTTGGTTGAGAAGGGATGAGAACCCTTTTGAGTTGCATTCTTGGTTTGATGTTCCAACATTTGCAACGCCAGAAGATTTGTGGAAATGGGCTGACTCTAAACATGTAGAGTATGTGCTCTTCTTTAGAGAAAGTTGGACGCAGGCACCCAGCAAAGCGTCATTTTTGCAAGAACAGGACGTCATGGTCATCGACAATCGAGGACAGATTGTACTTCTTGATGAAGAAACAGAATATGGTTGGAAATGGTATCGACTGGTCAAAGATACTCACAGCGCTCAATGATCTCTTATTTCATTCGATTCATCGAGTAGGATCGACTGAGAGGCTTAGTCTGTCGAAGGTTTGATTTGGTAAAGCGTTACGTCTTCGACACGCAAAATGACGTCGCGTCGGAAGAAACCGCGCTTGAGAACACTGGCAATGGTGCCATCCAATGTGGAATCTTCAGTTTCGACCACTTGGAGAACCCTGTGCAACTTTGCATCAAAGGTCGTGGATGGTGGAAATGGTGTGACTTCATATCGAGAGAGTAAGTCCATGAAATCATCATGAATCTGCTGGGTTGTTTCAGGATCTTTTGAACTCGTGACTGCCCATTGCAAACCATCAAAGAAAAACAGGAGGTCGTTTAAGATGTACTTTTCTAGTTCAAATAGAGTGCCTTTTTTGTAGTCTTCCATTTCTGAATAAAGCGTATTGAACGCTTCTTTGGAGGAAGATTCTTGTTGCTCTAATCTATCGAGCGATGACCGAATTCGAGTCAGTTCAGAGATGATGACTTCAGAAGGGCTTCGTCCCATAATTCCAATCCTTTAGTTGTGATTGAGTAATCTAAAGAGGTGCTTGGTGATGTTCAGTCCCCGTTCCGCTGGTCGATAATAATCTGAGTGGACGCACAGGCTCTTTAGCGTTTCTTCATTTCGGTCGCTGCCGACACCAACGACAAATACGATGCATCCTGCTTTGTGTAAGGCGACACATGCTTTCTTGATGTCTTCCAACCCTGTGAAGTGACCATCTGACACAAGTACCACGACTCCGGCGCGTCCTTTCAAATGTTCTTTTGCTCTACGCAACTCAACGTGAATGTTGGAAAACCCAATGGGGACCAATTTTTTAAGATGTTGCTGTACATCGGCGGAACGATTGCTGGATTTACCCAGTAGACCTTCTGGAGCGGTATATAGCGCGAGATTTCGATTCTTTCGGAGATTGGTGTTGGTGAAGTCTTGGACGAAACTTTTGGCTTGCTGCATCGCTTCACCATACATGGAGCCACTAGAATCGACGATCAAGGCGACATTGGTTGGAATCTTTTTGTTGAGCACTTCTTGAAGTCCATATTTGTCTTTTGCTACACGATGTAGGAATGCGTTCTCTCCATCGGACTTGCTTGCTTCAACCTCTACAATGCCATTGGCGTTGTATCGATACGTGATGGCGACTTGTGTGGTTTCGTCGACGTATGGCAACCCAAAGAATTCAAAATGTCCCAAAGGATTGCAACCAGGGTGTTGTGGGTCTTTTCGTTCACCTTGCAACAGCCAAAGATCAATCGAAGATTGACCAGGGTGCATGGTTTTGAAGTGCGTTTCTGTGTGTGCAGTTGGAATGGGCGTGTTTTTCTTGATGATCGGCGCGTTGTACAAACGAGAGTCTTTGAGAACAACGAGTCCCAACTGGTGTGATGCCACATCGTGTGTCTCAATATCGACCGGTGGGGCTTCGTTTTTCCGAATCGCAGATTCGATTGCCGCAGTAATTGCAGCACCCATCGCCACACACTCATCTGGATTGATTTCGGTTGATGGATCCTTGCCAAACATGCGTTTGATGGATTTTCGGACCATGGGCATTCTGGTTGAGCCCCCAACCAGTAGAATGGTGTCGATGTCTTCCTTATCAAATTCCGCAACCGAAAGGGCTTCAAGCGTTTTCTCTTCACACCGTTTGAGCAAGTCTGCCGTAATCAATTCAAAGTGATCACGGGTAATCTTGAGGCGCAGAGGTTTGTTTTGATGTTGAAAGGACAAACTGATCTCTGGTCGTTGAGAGAGTGCAATTTTTGCATTGACACAGCGCTCCCGCAACTCATGTGTCGCGAGTAGATCGTCCAAAATGTCAATGCCGTGCTGCTCTTTGAAAGCCTCAGCAACATATTTCATCAGGCGATCATCCCAATCTTTTCCACCGAGTTTGTCGTCTCCATCGGTACCTTTTACGCGGATGACATGCTGATTGATCTCAATAATCGTGACGTCGAATGTTCCACCACCGAGATCAAACACCAAGCAACGACTCTTTTCTCTAAGTTGATTGAGTCCATAGGCGACCGCCGCCGCCGTCGGTTCATTGATGATCTTCAGTACTTCAAGTCCAATGGATTCTGCTGCTTGAATTGTTGAGTTGCGTTCATTTTGACCGAAGTAAGCGGGTACAGTGATGACGGCTTGTTTGATTTCCTGTTGTAGTCGATGCTCCGCAGAGCGCACCAAACTTCGGAGAATCTCCGCGCTCAATTCAACAGCATTCCACGTTTTGCCATTGTGCGTAAAGGTGTATTCTTCTTCACCAATTTGTCTTTTAACAAATTGCACAACTTGCTCTGGATAGGCAACCGCATTCCGTTCAGCCTCTTCTCCGACAATGATCTGATCTTCGTCGAAAAATAAGATGGAAGGCGTAATGTTTTTGCCCATCTCGTTGGGGAGAATCTCAGCCACATTGTGTTTGTTGACATGTGAAATGGCTGAAAATGTGGTTCCTAGATCAATACCAATGGCTGTAGACATCTGCAAACTCATCAATGGTTGGATGTTAAAATTCGGTGTGTTCCAATTTATACTCAGTACAATTATAGATTACACTTCCACAAAAGAATAACCAATTTTCTGTTGAATCGCACAGTGTTTCCACTTTCTTCGACTGACTACAGAAACTTTATCAGCAAACACAACACACTCACGGAGTACTCATGAAAATTATTTTGGCTTCGGCTTCTCCATATCGACAGGCATTGCTGGCAGATGTTGGCGTACAGGCAGCCGCGATTGGCGCAAATATAGACGAATATGCCATTGTTGGAGACACACCCGTTGAAACAGCGCAATTGAGAGCTCGTGCGAAGGCAGACTTCATATTTGAACAATATCCCGACGCCGTAGTAATCGGTGCTGATCAGGTGTGCTATTTGGATACTGAGGTGCTGGATAAGCCCACCTCAGATGAACAGTGGTTGGAGCGACTGAAGCGAATGAGAGGGCGTGGGCATCACATAAGCACGGCCGTGTGTATTCGAATTCCAACGGGCTTTTGTTCAGACTCATGTAAAGAATTTGTTGAAACCACCATGGTATACTTTCGTAAAGATCTGACCGATGCAGATTTGGAGAAGTATGTTGCCCATGGCGAAGCCCGAGGGTGCGCTGGGGGATACATGATGGAGCGTAGAGGGGCTTGGTTGATTATGGGTATAGCAGGAGATTGGCAAAATGTGATAGGACTGCCTATTTTTCCTGTGTTGAGAGTTTTGCAGAGTATCGGCTTACCAATTTTGGGTCAGTGATATTCTTGTGTCCGAATGTGGGTAGAAGGTGTGTTTCTTGTATATATTGTATACTTATGAGTCTCTGTTTTGGAGCAGAAAGGTAAATAAAGGATGAAGAATGTCAGAAGAGTTTGAAGACCCACGCAAAGAGTTGCTCGAAGATTTAAAGCAATGGCTTGAGTGGCAGGCAACGTGTGGTGGAGAGGTTTGGCCGGTTGAAGACATTTCCGTTTGGACTCAACGCTTGCCCAAGATTCAAACGGCACGTTCTGCTTCTACTGCGCTTCCAGGTTTTTTACAGCGGTCTACCAAGCCGGAGCCCAAAAGGTCGGCGTCGTCCGATCAGTCTGGATTTTTACAAAAACGGAACCCAATCCGCGATATTCCATCGGATACAGTGAGCAAAAAGGAGAGGGGGAAGCGACAGATGGGGGCGGCGTTTACACAGTTTTTGCAAAAACGTGCGCCGACCATCGATCATTCAAAACTCGATGAGCAAACAGGACTCAAAACGATCAAAGAGCACCAGCGTGAACATTGTTCAAGTGCCAAGAAGTGTGCCATTGGAGGCGGTCGCCCACGAAATCCAGTGTTGGTCATTGAGGGGCACAAAAGTGGTTTGACTCCAGCAGCCAAAGAGTCTCTCGGAAAGATCATGGACAACGTATTGAACATTCCGCGCAACAAAATGTATTGGTTGCCTTATCCGATTCAACAGCAGCAAACAGCGGGCGATTGCAATCTTTGTCCACACTTGTTTAAGGCTTCATTGGAATGTGTAGCACCTCAAATTGTATTGATTTTGGGAGGTGAGTTGGAGCAGAAAATATCGATGAGAGCCCCAAAAGGTCCATTGCAAATGGGGCTTGAGATTGAAATGCAGACCAATAAGTGGAAACTGCCCGCTCTTTGGACACACCACCCAGCAGATATGATCGGAAACACGCAGTTAAAAAGAGAGTGTATGACACACCTCAAAGAGTTTAAGCGAATGCTTCGAAAAGTTTCGCTGTAAGCTTCTCGAGAACACTCTTCAATACTTCAAAGACGCAATCCCCGATAACATCGACAAAGATAAAATCGACAAAGATAAAATCGACAAAGATAAATCGACAAAGATAAAATCGATAAATCAACGTTTCTTTTTGCGAATGCGTTTTTTCTTGGGTTCGGGATTGTCGTCGAAGTCGAACTGGGCGAATACATCGCCAAACGTATCCCCAAGAGTTTTTGTTGGTTCGTTGGCGAAGTCGCTTTCACCGTGAGACAAGTCCAACTCAATCCGCTTTCGTTCAATGTCGAAGTCTTGGATGCGAACATCGACGTTTGCGCCTATGGACAGTTTCTCTTTATCTTCACTGCTCAGTTTGTTGCTATGGAGCAAGCCTTCTAGATTGGCTGCCAGTTTGATGAAAAAACCAAAGTCTCTTTCTTTCGTTACTGTGGCAGAGTAGGTTCCACCGCGTCGAAACTCAGTACCCATGCGCAACCAAGGGTTGGATGAGGGTGCTGAGAGTGAGATCTTCCCATCTTTGATGGATTTGATTTGCACTTGGATTTCATCACCAGCACTCAAATCTTCAGCGATGTCAGAAAAGAGAAACCGAGGTATCAATCCATCCACACCACCAATGTCAACGAAGGCACCGTGTGCTGTGATGTTTGAGATGGTGCCCATAAGGTTCATGCCCACAGACAGTTCGGCCAGCCGTTGCTCCTTTTGGGCTTCACGTTCTCGTTCCAGCAGTTTTCGACGAGATACGATGAGTTCATCCGACTTTAGTTCGGTGATTAGGAATGGGTATGTTTGACCAACGTGTTCTTCAGGGGTGACGACTCCCAAAGTAATCTGGGAGATGGGGCAAAATCCATTGACGGCACCAAAACCAATCGAAAAGCCACCTTTGTTGCTGCTGAGAACGGTTCCTTCAACAGGTAGTCCTTCAGAATATGCCAGTTCGTAGGCTGATAAGTCTGCACTCTTTCCAATTTTTTGAGCCAAGAGAATCCCACGTCCATCCATACGAATGATCTTTGCCTTCACGATATCACCCAAAGAGAACTCGCTGGGATTTTCAACAGGCAGACTTGCTTCAGACTTGGCTTGAATATCCACAAACAGTGCATCGGGTTGCATTCCGCATACAACGCCTTCTACCACATCCCCAACACGATACTTTTTGGTGGTCGTACTTTGAAAAATGTCGTCCATTGAGAAGTCGAAACTTTCGTCTTCAAAAGCAGACAAGTCAACAGGGTCTACGAGAGTGCTGGCAGGCGTTTCGTCGCTGCGTTCTGTTGCATTGGATTTTGTTGATGTCGGATCCGTTTGTGTGGTTCTTTTCCTGTGTTGAAACCGTTTGCTGGACTCTGATTCAGTCGGTGCAGCTTTTTTGCGCACTCTAATTTTCGGCTTATTGGACATCGAAACTCCGAGAAATGATACGAAACTGTTGCAGTTTAACTGAATTTTGCATTTATCACCATGTTAATCTTACTCATAGGCAACGGGGCTTATTGAACCAATTTAGTATGGAGTAAAGCAGATGTTTTGGACGGCGCTATTTGGCTTGCAACTTGCAATGGCTCAAGTGAACGATGAAGCGGTGCGGCTGATGAGCAAAGATGAACTGATCGAAAGTTTGCCGGAAAACCCCAGTTTTTTCCCTTTGGCATCTTCCGATTTACGTGGTGACAAAGAAGTCATTAAGCACGCTGTTCGAGCCTTTCCCGCAAATGTAGAGTTTGTCCCTGTTGAGGTTTGGGAAGATAAAAAATTTGCATTGGAACTGATTGATGAAAATATTGCCATTCTAAAAGGACTTCCAACCGAACTGCAGCACGACAAAACATTATTGCGTCGAGCGATTCAGCAAGATGCATTGGCTGTGCTCATGATGCCACCTGAGTATAAAGACGATGAGGTGTTGATGAAGATGGCGGTTCGCAACAACCCTTTGGTATACAAATTTATTTCTGAGCGTCTCAAACACAATGAGTACATTATTGGACTGGCATTGCAGTCTGACAAAGCGGAGATTTGGAATGCCGTTCCCACTAAATTTCGAAGCGATGCGTCGTTTATGGAATCTAGAATACTGGCCAATTGTCGTTTGTTGGAGCATTATCAGACGGATGATGTGGCGTTGGTTAAAAACTGTGCCAGTCGTGATAGACAGTCCTTACAATATGCAGATGAGGCTGTGCGAAGTGATCTAACGCTGATTCGTTCGTTGCTTGTTGAAGATCCCAAGCTCTTTCGGTACGCTTCAGATCGATTGCGAAACGATCCCTCTGTTGTGCACCCTTTGATTCGTGAATTTAATTTGGAACCACTTGATGTGGGACCAACACTGATAAACGATGTAGAAACTGCTCGGTTGTTTTTGGCCAAAGATCCGTTGTTGTTTCCAAAACTGTCCGAATCTTTGAGGGATAATGTATTGCTTGCGCAATCGGCAGTTGACGAAAACTTATTTATGTTTGAACACATTGGTCCATCTCTCAAACGAGACCCAGACTTTGTAGAAGGCATTTTGGACATCAACGGAACGTATTTGCGCTTTGTTTCTGAAGAGTTGCGGGGAGACAAAGATATTGCCTCCGTGGCTTTGCTTCAAACCTATAAAGCTTTTGGGTATGTCAGTGATTCTTTGAAAGGAAATGTAAACTGGGTGACTTCTATTTTGGACGCTTATTCTGTTGAGGTTTCCAACTATGCTGGTCGTTTGGAAAGTGAGGGGTGGGGGATCCAAAAGATTCCGGAACTGTTTCGCTACGATGAAGAACTTTGTGAAATTGGGTTGGCGAATCGTGGGATTTCCTTGGAATTTGCACCGAACTTTGTGAAGCAAGATGCGCGACTGGTAGAAATTGCGGTCAAACAAAACGGTTTGGCTTTGGAATTTGCTGGTGAGAAACTCCAGTCTGACACCCGGATTGTAGAAGCAGCGTTAAAGCAAAATGGTCGAGCGGTTCGGTATGCTGCACCAGTCTTGCTGGCAGATCCAAAGTATAGGAAACGCCTAATCAAAAAGTATCCTTCGTCACAGACAGTCATGCGAGAGATGGGCTATGAATAAAAGTGTATTGTGCGTGTTTATTGGAGCAATAGGGTGTTCCAACAGGGAAGTGTTGTTGGAGTCTGGGTTATACCAAGCCGATCCAACGGCTGGTGCTCTTGGATTGTTGTCGGGGGTCTCCACTGAAATACTGGAAGACTTTCAACTTGAGTTGGACGTTGGAAATCTGACCGCGACACCGTTTGCAGGTCAAGACACCGCGTTAACATTGGATTTGATTGAACTCGAAACCGAGCAGTGGCAGATTGGGTGTCCGACCCCATTGATCACCGTATACAATCAAACATTTCAGTTTTCAGCAGACTTCAGCATTGGCGAAGTGGATTTGAACGGCGCGTTGTTGTTCGCATCTGGCTGTATGACCAAGAAAGGATCCACGGTGGAGCAAGCGTGGTTGTCCACAGAATCGTATCAAGAAACCATGGATGTGGTGGGTGGTATGACCGGTATGCTCAAGTTGGTAAAAATTGACGATTGATTGAAGGTCGAGTGAATGACACCGTTGGTGGGATCGGTTAAAACCACCACAACTAAGGATTGCTTTGGAGGAACTATGCAACCCCGTACCCACACTTGTGGAGCGCTACGCTCCGAACATGCTGGTCAATCTGTTGTCTTACACGGTTGGGTTAGCGGACTTCGTGACAAGAAAACCATCTTTGTTGTGTTGAGAGATCGCCACGGTACTGTTCAGGTGACCATTGATCACAATGCGGATGCTGAGTTGCTTGAGATTGGGCGTCAACTTGCACTTGAATATACAGTTGAAGTACGTGGGACCGTTCAATTGCGCTATGCGCCCAATGAGAACATGGAGACAGGTGCCATCGAAGTTGTGCCATCGTCAATCGAAATTCTGTCCAAGACCAAGCCACTGCCCTTCAAAATTGACTCTCACAAAGAGCGACCCACTGAAGAAGTCCGGTTGAAGTATCGCTACCTAGACCTGCGTCAGTCTCAGTTGCAACGAACCATGCGAATCCGACACAAAACGGCACTGGTCGTTCGCAACTATTTGGATGAGCAAGGCTTTTACGAAATTGAAACGCCAATTTTGAACCGTTCAACGCCTGAAGGTGCTCGAGATTATTTGGTGCCTTCGCGTGTGCACCCCGGACAATGGTATGCCTTGCCACAGTCCCCACAAATCTTTAAGCAAATCTTGATGATTGGTGGAATGGATCGATATTTTCAGTTGTGTCGTTGTTTCCGAGATGAAGACCTGAGGGCAGATCGTCAACCAGAGTTCACCCAGATTGACATCGAGATGTCCTTTGTGACCCAAGATATGATCATTGAACTGTCCAACGGCATGATTCAAAAGGTTTGGAAAGATGTCATCGGTGTAGACGTTGGAGATATTCCGACAATCACCTATGCAGAAGCCATCGATCGTTTTGGCGTGGACAATCCAGATTTGCGTTTTGGCATGGAATTGTTCAGCGCAGACTGGAAAGGCACAGAATTTGGTGTCATTGGTAAAGCGTTGGATGCCGGCGGAGTTGCCCGTGGATTTGTTGTCAAAGGTGGCGCTGAAGTGTCCAACAGCCTGTTCAAGACCCACAAGAAGAAGGGGGACGGAGCGTGGTTGGCTTTCGTCAAGAAGTACCGTTTGGGTGGATTGCTGTATGGTAAATTGGAAAATGGAGAATGGAGTGGACCCTTGTCGAAAGTGGAAGCCGAGTGGCTCAACACCATTCCCAATGTAGAAGATGGCGATCTCGTTTTGTTGGGCGCAGGACCTGCCAATCATGTCAACACTTCGATGGGGCGCTTGCGGGCTTTTGTAGCGCGTGAACGGGGACTCATTGAAGAAGGACAGTTTGCTTTTGTCTGGGTGACAGACTTTCCTGCATTTGAACACGACGAAGACAACGATCGTTGGGTTTCGGTACACCATCCATTTACCAAGCCAATTGATGCACACATTCCTTGGTTGGGTACAGACAAGATGGGCGACATCCTCAGTGACGCGTACGACATTGTTTGCAATGGCTATGAGATTGGGGGCGGGTCGATCCGAATCCACAATTCAGATGTGCAGGCAAAAGTCTTTGAGGCACTCGGTTTATCAGAGGAAGAGGCAAAGAACAAGTTTGGTTTCTTGATTGATGCCCTTCAGTATGGGGCGCCACCACACGGTGGACTGGCAATGGGTTTTGACCGTTGGACCATGTTGCTGTCTGGCACTGAGAATATTCGCGACGTGATCGCCTTCCCAAAAACAACCAAAGCACAAGACTTGATGGCGGAAGCCCCCAATACGGTTGCTGTGGAGCAACTTGAGGAATTGTTTGTTGCCAACACCGTTGAAGAAGAGTCTTCGGAGTCATCCGACGAGGTGTGAGAAAGATTCAATTCCAACCACTTGGAATGAAGCACAAATCGTTGAGACCTGTTTCACTGCGTTGATTGACTACTCAAGATGTCGATTGACAATTGAGAATGTGGAATGGGTCTTTCCTTTGATATGCGTTGAAAGTCTATTTTTGCATGAGGGTGCCCCAAACTTTGTTGAGTCAAGTATGAAACTGGTGTCATTGTTGACGATTGAGAACCCACATAAAAATACGAATATGGCGTTGTCAATATCGCTTTCATATTGGGTGATTTACGGTATGTGATACAGTGTAACATTGTAACATTGTGCACAGAAATGTAGGAAAGACCAAGGACGGTGAATGACATTGCTTTTGTGTTGGGTTCTGTTCATGCTCTTTCACTCTCTTCGACCGGTAGAAAAGAGGTCGCAGAAGTTACAGTACAGACTGGGATTGGTGTTGGCCACAGGATTGGGGGTTACAACCATCTGGACTTCTACATGGTACACAAGTCTGGCATTCTTTGAAAGTGACTTCTCTGAGTATTGTGTAGCGCTCATTGAGATGGAACGGGATTGGCAGTCTGGTGATATTCCACCCAAGAGAAGCCGCTTGGCTGCGTTGCTTCCCACTGGGTTGGCTCAAGTAGCGGGGGTGATGAACGGGTTTGTATTGAGTTCAATCATTTGTACAGTTCTAATATTTGTAGGTGTGTACGTTTGGGGGAGCGCATTGGGTGGTGTTGGTGCTGGTGTGCTGTCTGTCGGTACGTTGTGGGCAATGTCTCCGATGGCGTTGATGCCACGATTTTTGACTTTTTATCCACCCATTGTGTTGACAACGGTCTTTGCTGCTGCCTCGTTGGTTTTGTGGGGGCGCTTTCGAACGCCCTTGACGGCTTTTTTGTGTGGTTTGGGGGTCGCACTGTGCTTCTTGATTGATGTTCGTGGAGTTGTTTGGGCGATTCCCTTTTGGATTGGTGGAGTGTGTCTGCTGTCTTGGAATCTACAGCGGGGCAATGTGTTGTCCGCTTTGTTGTTGCACGTACCGATTTGGGCTTCGTGGTTTGTGGGTTGGTGGTCGTATTCGTCCAATGCGGCTTCTTTGGAAAAGCAGCTGGATGTGCGACCCTTGTACGTGGGGTTTGATGAGTACAATCCCTTATTTCAGCCACCATGGGACGTAGACGGACACTTTGTGTGGGGTTGGTTTGCGCCCCAAGACTTGTTGAGCACGATTGAGTTTATTTGGACTCAGCGAACATATCCAGTGCCAGAAGCCTTTTTGGAGTGGCAGTCTGCACAAGATGGACCGATTCATTTTGTAGAATTTTGGACCCTGTTGACAGTTGCTTCTATTATACCAGCCAGTGTTGCCATGCTCAGACGGAAGTTTGGTAAGGGAAGGGTAGAACGATGGTTGTTGCTGATCTGCAGTGTAGCACCATTCATGATCCTTTTTCATTCCTTGCAGGAACTGGTGGAGCAACACATTCGGTTTTACATGCACATTATGCCGGGAATAGCCGTTCTTTTGGGTGTTGGTTTGGCGCAGACGGTACCTTGGACAGTCTGGCTTCGAAGGCGCTTTCCAGCCTTGAGATTGCCCTTATCCAGTCCTTGGAGGGCGTCCATATGGGTAGCGTTGTCTGTGGCATTGCTGATCGGTCTACAACAAGCTCCAATGTCCCCTCTCTATGTGAAAGCACAGTGGCGACATTCGTGGCGTCTGAACGCTTTTGATTGGAGTCGAATTCACCGTTCTACAACGCAAAATGTGTCTTTGAAGCCCTATGATGAGGCTTGTGCCGAAAGGTTGGAAGATGAAACCACGGTGCCTACGGTGTACCCTGAGTAGAATTGAGTAGCATTACCGCAGCAAAGTGCTGAGAGGGTAAGCCCGAATCCCTGTTCTGTCATCCGTAAAAGAAGGAGAGACTTTGATAAAGTGCTCTAGAATCTCCGCAGAAAAACGACGGGCTTGTGGATCGAAGACGATCACCGAGAATCCATCTTCAATGAGTGTTTGAATGTCAGCGTTGGTAAATTTGAGATCGCTGTGTCCAACGTGATCCAACTCTTCTAGACCTTTGAGCAGGGGATTGGCATTGCAATAGTCTTTGTGGGCTTGTGGTTGCACTCTGTTGAGTCCTGGTCCTCCCAGCAGTGGTTGTTTGTGAAAGAGTTGTTGGATGTAAGTGTTTTCAGATCGAGAAAAGGGTGCGTCTATCATGCCACCCGGAAAGCGATTGGCGATTTCCATTCGAACATCATCAATGACAAAGGATGAAACCTGTAAAGTCTCTTGAGTAGGGAGTTGAATCTGGCTTGCCAATCCGAGTCCAATTGCGAACACAACCATAAAGACATGTTTGAATGCGTATCGATTCTCTAAGGCGCGTACAGTTGCTCTAATTGCCTGCAGTCCCAAAACCAGTGAGAACAGCGTGGGGGCGATCACCATGCGTTCAGGGTATTCACAGCGCAACAGCAACGGAAATAGCCATTGTAGAATGCCTTGCCCCGTTGGAATGACCCAATCTCCGACAATGATTGCGCCAGTGATGGGTATCCCCAAAGAAAGTATCCAGCCAATGACCCAAGGCCATCGCGAGGCCCAGCCCCAAGGACAAATTGCTCCAAACAGTCCAATTGTCAAAACAGGAAGTGTACTGGGATGGTTGATAAACACTGTCCACAAACTGTTTGCATTGTGTATGTACAGAACATCGTACAGCGGTAATTCCAGCGGACTCCACGAGCGGATCGGAGATTGAGAGAGTTGTGCAAAACCATTGGAGCCCTCCCATAGCGCAAGCAACATCGACGATGCCACAAATACAACACTTCCAATCGCAACCAGACCCGACAACGCATTGCGCAGTACAAAAGCCCAACGATGCTGTTGTTGAACGATGGCGCACAGTACAGTGGCACCAGCGCAAAAACCGACGGCAACGCCCCCAAACCAATAAACAAAACAAGAAGCCGCCATGCACAAACCAATCAAGATTGATTTGCCTGACCACTTGTCTGTCGTGTCTTCACTGGACAAGATGAGTCCAACAAAGAGATAGGAGAACAGCCAATAGACCTGTGTGGGTCTGCCCATTCCCACCTCTTCAAATGCAAAAGGGGTAGATAGGGCTAGGAAAGAGCACAGAGGAATCAATCCCCAAGCAAACAAAGCAAACATTGGATGCACTCTCTCATTGTCCATCGGCAAAGACAGTGCCTGCTTCAACATCCAGCAACAGCCAACAAAACTCAACCAAAGGGTTAAGACCACGTGTAAGTTGTAGAAGGTGGGTACACCCAACAATTGAAGTGGCAATGACAAGATGCCGTCGAGCCAAGCGTATCCAGTGTGCCAACCAATATCCCACCCAATTGGATAAAAGATGTTTGGAAGGTGACCGTTGTTGTGGAGAATTTCAGGTAAACTGCCGAAAATCCAAAAAGTTCCCAACTGATCAATGCCCGCACCCAACATATATTCTGGCTCGCTGGGCCAAATGAAAATGTCCCACAACGCGACCCACATAGAATCCTGATACTCAGTCATGTTCCAGAACATCGGTCGAAACCACATCCAAGAAAAGAAAATGCCCCACATTCCCCAGAATAGGAAGTGTAAGGCATTTTGTTTTTGAGAAGGCTTAAGCATTTGTCATCCACTGTTTGTTGACAGGGAGTTTTATGTGTAAGCCCATGGCTGTTTAATATTAGAGCTCAAGATTGCTTATAAAGTCCAGCGCGTAGTAGTGACCGCCTTGACTTTCTGGTTGGGGTCCAGCAACCAATTCTAGGTTTTCATCAAACACCCAAATGGTTGGCCAACCACCAGCCAACAAAGAGTTTACGATGGCATTGTCAGAACTGTCTGCCAAGACAGGAACTTTGTCATCTGGATACTCAGCGTACCACTCTTGCAAGTTTTCCAAAGACGGAATGTCACCACTGTTGTTTTCACCAAGGATGGTTAACCAGTATATATCACCATTGTGTACCATTTCGGGGGCTCTACCCCATCCAGCATTTGGGTTTCCATTGGTGATGGCACGGGCCAACTGGTTGCAAGGTGGACACCAGATCGCCGAAACGTCAACGGCCACATATTTTCCTTGTCCAGCAAAGTCGTAGAGATCAACCATGTCGCCGAATTGATCCATCAGTTCAATACGCAAAAGCGGAGAACCTTCAGATGTAGATACTTCAGAGAAAGATGTAGGGGCGTCGTAGTCGTCTTTGTTTGGATTGTATGGCCAGCCACCTTTGTAAATGAGGCTGTCTTCATCAGCAGGATCGCTGTCTTCAGCCACTTCCCAACCGTCCAAATAGCCATCGCCATCTGAGTCTTCGCTGTTTGGATCTGAGTCCAAATCATATTCTTCAGCGTCCGTCAGGCCATCGCCATCAGAATCTGCGACTTCAGGATCTGAACCGAAATCTTCTTCTTCGGCATCGGTGAGACCGTCGCCATCGGTGTCTTTGCTAAAACAGGCTGTGAGTGTCAGTGAACTCAAGAAAAGTAGTGAACGCATAGTATGCTCCGAAAAGGGATGTGTTTCCCACAATTGAGAAACGGATAAAATTAATCTACCGTATAGTCATGTTGATGCCAAACACAAAAATGCATTTGAAAACATTTGTTCGAGGGTTTCCTTGTACAATCACAGTCTCATGCCCTTAGCCTTATTGA
This sequence comes from uncultured Myxococcota bacterium, assembly GCA_965661985.1. Lineage (GTDB taxonomy): Bacteria > Myxococcota_A > UBA796 > UBA796 > UBA796 > CAJWHX01. The sequence goes on from CBFIFY010000006.1 coordinate 66,525, forward strand.
CGACACAGAAGAAAATAGGAATCAATGCTCTTGCCTTTCTTGAAGGCGGAACCGATGCTGACATGGGTGGAGACTTTGCGCATAAAATCATGCATGTTGTTGTAGACGAACATTTGCAATCCTTGATGGTTTCCTTTGATTTTGGGCCACCCATTGGGGACTTGTGTTGTGTTGGCATCCAATACTTCATAATAGTCCACGACTACGCTTCCGTGCGTACTCCATTCTGGATTGTCCTTTGTTTCTTTTAGAACAAAATAGCCTGGACCAATCAACCCCATTGTCGATGCGTGGTTGTACCCAACGACTCGATTGTCCTCAAGGCGAACAAACCTTTTTTGAAACTCTGTAAATGCAGGCAAGGAATTTTTCCCTTCATGAATGATTTCTTCGTTGATGGTTCCAGCAAAGTCATCGAGTGTCAATGGTGATCCTTCTTTGGCGAGTTCAAATAAACTTCGTTGTTCCGATTTGTTTAGGCTTCGAATCGCTTCAAGTCTAGAGTCAGGGGATTGTTCATCGAGCCAAGAGGCAATTGCTTCTAGAGAGGCAGATTCTTGAATTAATATTCTCAGTTTCATGAAATCTCCATGGTGGTGTGATTGTTCAATAGTATATCCCATTTGAGATTTGGATTGTCATTTGCTTAACTCATGGATGTGTTCAACCGATACTGTAGTCGTTATAGAAATTACCATTGTCTATGGTAAGACGTTCACAGGAGAACATTATGAAGTCACTGGCCTTGTGCATGATCGTAAAAAATGAAGAAGAAATGTTGGGCGGTTGTTTGGAGTCAATCAAAGAATTTGTTGATGAAATGATTGTTGTTGACACAGGAAGCACCGACAGTACAAAGCAAATTGCGGTGGATCATGGGGCCAAAGTGTTTGACTTTGAGTGGATCAATGATTTTGCGGCCGCCAGAAACTTCTCCAAAGCACAGACCAGTTGTGATTATGTAATTGCCTTGGACGCGGATGAGCGGTTCGACAAGGCTGGTGGTTCAGAGTTGCGTGAGAAACTCAATGGTTCAGATGCACGAGTTGGTTTTATTCGTCTGACCAATGCCAAATCCATACACTCTACGGTCGAAGCTGTATTGTCAGGGGAAGATGCCTTGTCCACTGCAACCTATTTACCCAGAATATTAAAAAATGTTGATGGCAATGATTGGAAGGGGCGTGTCCATGAGGCGCCTGAAGATTCGCGCAGTGCCATTTTTACGGATGCAGATTTGGTTCACTTGGGTGGCGATCAGTCTTTTCGTGAAGAGAAAGGTAAGAGCAAGCGAAACTTGGCTTTGCTTGAGCAGATTGTAGCGGAAGACCCAGATCAAGCACCGATGTTTTATTCATACTTGGCAGGAGAGCGTGAAGCTGCTGGAAATGTTCGAGGTTTCTTGGAGGCTTTGGAGACTGGTTGGAACAAAACGCTGGAATATGTTGAAAGCGATCAGGAGTATGGTCACGTCAACACGGGAATGATCTCCGTATACCCTGCAGTCTTGCTTGCTCAAAATCACTATGCAGAAGGGTTTGCAGCTTTGGCAACCTTGATTAAGCATTTGAATGTCTTTTCGACCAACGCAGTCAACACTTTGTGGCAAGTTCTGCAGACCTGTTTTCAAATCAGTTTTCCACAGAGTGAACGTGAAAACTTTCATCGGTTGACTTTGGACGCGTTGGATTTGCTGATTGGTATGGATGGAATCTCCTTTGCAGAGCCAACGATCAATGGTGTGACAACCTATAAGGCATATCAAATGAAGGTCCTGTTGCACGCAAAACTTCGAGAATTTGATGAAGCTTTTGCGAATCTTGAATTGGCGCAGCAATATGAAGGTGAAGAAGTTGAATACGCCAATCAACTGATGCATCTTGAGTTGTTGCTCGAACAAGGAGACATGACTTCATTCCTCAATATTTATACGGATATTTTGCAAGACAATCTGCACACGTCTCCGGATGTATGGGTACTTGGAGCTTTGTCTTTGGTCGTGTTGGGAAAGGAAGAAGATGTAGAATTGTACATCAAACGAGCCATGGATATGCCCAACCAGAAGTTTGTGTCCAGACACCGAACCAACATTCTCAAAGGGTTGTTTGTCCGTATGTCGGTTCTCAAAGGGGAGCCACTGTCCGGTCCAGGCGCTTATGGTGTAGTCGGTGCAATCTTGTCTCGCGAACCAGTTGAAACAACCCATTCAATTCCATCGACATTGATTCAATCAGTTGTTGATCGCTATGTTGAGTTGGGCAAGATTGAAGCGTTGTTGAGTTTCTTCGATGAACGAGCGGAGAGCATTTTGCCAGGTGTCGGAAATCTCGTACAAAAGAGACTCGAAGAATATGGCGTAATGTTGGAAGACGACGGACAGAAAACGCCCATTGTGCTCCTTGGAGCGGATACGACGGACATCTTGGAAATTCTTGAGGGTCATGAGCGTTTGAAACTGCTGTCTTTTACGGAAGAGGAAACGAAAGAGATCGCTCAAGAATTGTCGGCTGCGGAAGAACAAGAGTTGGATGATTTGTTGTTTGGAGATTTGGATTTACTGGATGACGATGAAGAGTCCAAGATGGAAGTCACTCAGCAAATTTTGAAGCAAAAACTTGAAGGTGTTCAGTTAAATCCCGTGATTGTATGGCATGCCGACTGGCCGGTCAGTGCTCTAGAGTCAGTGTGTCCTAGCCATAAGGCACTCTTTTATGTTGGCAGTCCCACACTTCATGCTGAAGATTCTTCAGGATTGTATCAGTGGCACCTAAACAACGCGGCAATCCCAACGGCTTTGGATTCAAACCTTGTGTATTTTAACGCCAAAATGTTGAAATTAGAACCCATGCAAACTTTACAGGCAATCATGGCGAAACTGGGATTGGATGTGGGTACATTTTCTCCCGAAATGCTTGAAGATGTTTCATGGGACTCAGAGTCTCTGTCGAGTTCTTTTCCCTCTGAAAATGATCGCGACATTTTGAAACAATGGAAATTTTTGTAATCAAAAAATGAGTCAGGGGCTGATTGAGCCCCTTTGATATTACGATGTGTACTTTGGGGGACTTCAATTACCTAGAAGAATCTTCGTTGAGAATCGCTGTACACAAGGCACGTCGTTGGTCGAGTTCAGCCACGAGCGTAGGTTCGTCCATATGAATGGCCACCTTGTCAAAAATGGACAGTTTTCGCGTAGCCAGTTTAACCAGCAACTGTTGTTGTTGTTCTTCAAGACTCGTCAGGGTTTCACTGACCTCAACATATTGGGCTTCGAGAGACAGGAGAGTTTCTTGCAATGAGGACGCCCGGTGCTCAAGTGCCATTTTCGGCGATCGTTGATCCTCCCATTCGGTGGCTTTTGCTTGACAGTGGGTTCGAATCTCTGTGTAGGCAATCATCTCCTCGTCATCCGATAAGAATTGTAGAATTTGAAGTAGATTGGTGATGGGCAGTTCAGATTGGTCCAGTATGTTTCTGAACTCATCCAGTGTCATGCCAGAGGCTTGAATCGCCTCTAGCAGTTCCTTCCAAGGGTTGACCAATGACTCATCGAGTGGTGGAAGATTTTGGATTTGTACTTCAAGTTGCAGAATTTGTTCTTGGGTTTCCGAAATTTGTTCTTCCAAGGTCTCAACTTTATCAATTTCAGTGGACTGTTGTTGCTCTAAGAGTTTGACTTGCTTTTCGGCGTCTTCAATCCATCGAATCTTTTTTGACGATGTGTGGGTTGCAATCAGGGCTTCTAGAGATGGAGATTCATTGAGGGTTGTGGGGCTCAATACTTCTTCATCATTGTTCTCATCTGTGGCTTCAGGCAAACTGAGGACATCCTCAGTTGAAGTGTTCGCATTGTTTTCCAGTGGGATTTCGTCTTCTGTTGTTCTCTCTTTTTCTTTCTGATTCAATCGATCAGTTGGCGTGTCCAGGTCTTTGGGGGTTCGAATGATGACGCACTTTAGGGGGACGGGGGATTTCGCATCGTGCATGCATTTGGCAATCCATTTTGCGGTGTCACTTTTGTTTACCGAACGAGAAAATGTGAAGATGAGTTGTTGTTTTTCTCGATGCACAACGCCTTTGAGGGTTGGAGAACCCAAGCGAAGTTCTCGCAACAAAGAAGACTTGAGTTTTCGTCCCGGTGGTGCTGTGATCAATACAGGTTTGTCATCAAGAAGTTTGCACCGCTTTTTGAACGCAAAATTTCGAGGCTTGGTTGTTCTGCGCAGTCTATCCAGAACCTGCTCCACAAGTTTTGGATTTTTTAATTGCTCTACTGTCTCGATGCGAACACTCATGGTAAACTCCAAAAAATACAGAAGAAGGCCATGCAAAACATAGCCTTCTTTGTCTACTCAGTGCAATATTGACTTGATTACTCTGCGGTGGCTTCTACTTCAGTTGAAACGGGAATGCTTGAACGATCAAAACTGATTGCAGAAGCGACGATTTCATATGTGGCCTTTCCAGCCAATTCGGCTTCAGGCATTGGCGCACCATCAGTTTGTTCTGATTTGTAATGTGCAGTGCGTTCTGGATTGGCATCTCGTTTGATGACCACCCCTTCAAGGTCACAGGTTGCTCCTGCACCATCTTTGGCAACGAAGAACTTGTGGTCTTTTGTGGTGATGCGCATGTGCTGATCAGCATCGGTGATGACCATCCAACATCCCATCTTTTGACAAACATCGCTTACCTTGCCGGTCACGCGGATGGTTTGGCCAACATATGAATCTGGGTTGGACAATACGGTTCCTGCGGGGATGGACTCTTCAAGTGTGAATTCCAGTCCAAAGTGTTCAAGATTTTCGGCTGAAATACGCTCTTCTTTGGCGGGTTCCGCTTCTTGCGCAGGGGCATCAACAGTTTCTGTGGGTGCGGCTTGTTCTGCCGGTATTTTTCCACCACAGGCAATGAGTTGAGACAGGAATAGCATAGAAAGTGTGGTCATAATGTCCTCTGGTTGTATGATGAATAAGCAGTTCTATTCTTTTTGTTGAAAAGATTCAACCGTGTGTAAATGGATAGGTCATTTCTGTATTTGGGCTCGACAAATCGTCTTTACAAATCGTATTGTTTTCTTTTTCTCCAGAGGGTTGCTCTGGACATGTTGAGTAGCGTAGCGGTTCTACCCAAGTGGTAATTGCATTGTTGCAGAGCAGACAATATGCGTTCTTTTTCCGAATAGAGATTTTTTGGGTTTTCGCTCTTTGGTTTGGGTGCGGTGGTGCTGGGACGGTTTTCTGTCAGTACAGGTACCTGTGACTCGGAGAACTCTGGCGGTAGATAGTCCAGCGTAAGACTTCCAGAACAGCCAATTGCGAAAGCGAAATCCACTATGTTCCGAATTTCTCTAACGTTTCCCGGCCAAGCATGCTGGAGAAAGGCTGTCTGTACCTCAGATGATATCGAATCGATTTGGTTTTGGTGTTGTGCATTTCCAATGTCGATAAAATGTTGAATGAGAAGGTTGATGTCTTCGTGTCGTTCTCGAAGTGGTGGAATGAAGAGTGGTACAACGCGCAATCGATACATGAGGTCTTGTCTGAACAGCCCATCACCGACGGCTTGACGCAACGATTTGTGGGTGGCTGTAATGATGCGAACATCAACGTGGATTTCTCGATTGTCTCCAACGCGTTTGAAGGTTTGTGTTTCAAGAACCCTTAGCAGTTTTGCTTGAATGGATAGGGGCAATTCTGCAACTTCATCCAAAAACAATGATCCTTTGTGGGCCTGTTCAAAGAGCCCTTTGCGTTCTTTGTGTGCACCCGTAAAGGCTCCTTTTGCATGACCGAACAACTCACTTTCTATGAGGTTTTCAGGAATAGCGGAGCAATTCACAGCGATGAAAGGGTGCTTGTTGCGTGGACTTTCTAGGTGAATGGCGCGGGCCAGCAGTTCTTTTCCGGTACCGCTTTCTCCGCGTGCCAAGACTGGAACGTCTGTTTTGGCGACCGACTGAACTTGCTTGAACAATCGTCGCATTGTGTTGGACTGTGTCAGCATGCCGTGAAACTTCATTCCGACAAATTTTGTCGGTTGCTGTCTTTGGCGTTCGGGCACCAACACTTCAATGGCCCCAGCAAATTGGTTTTGACCATCATAAAAAGCCTGCGCAAACTTTCGTATCTTTAGTGCGTCGCCATCTTTGCTGTGAATCTCCAGCGGGACATTGTCTACAGTTCCAACCTGCTTGACTCCACATCCTTTCATGCATTGGATACATCGAATGCCTTTTAGACAGTGCTGTCCTTCTATCTCTTGGGCTGAGAACCCCAAAAGTTTTTCGGCACCTTCACTCCAATATTGAACGGTTTGGTTGTGATCGACAATGTAGATGGCGGCGTGATCAAATGTATTTGCCAAGTGCAAGAGGCTTTGCCCACCAAAGTTTCTAAGCCATTGTCCTGTAAAGTGATTGTTCATGCAACAGTCTCCTTGGTTGAAACATTTTGTAACATAAATTGTTTCTTTTTGAAACATTGGTCTTGTAAATATTGGTATGAATATTGCTGTTTGACTTTGTGAGATTACATTGATTTGGGTAATTTTGCCTAATTCAACCTATATTTTGGAGATTTCATGAATCAATTTTATTTGGCGGCTATTGGTGGAGGCTTGATTGGTGTAGCGGCATCGATCTTGTTGCTTACCCAAGGGCGTATTGCTGGCATCAGCGGCATTACAGGATCGTTGTTCAAGTCGGATGTCAGTGACAAGGGATGGCGACTGGCCTTCTTTTTGGGTTTGATGATGGGTGGGGTCTTGCTCGCCGTTGTCAGTCCAGACGTGTTTGTTGTGTCTGAAGAACGACCACTGTGGATGATGGCAGTTGCAGGATTGCTCGTTGGGTTTGGTACACAAATGGGCAACGGATGTACCAGTGGTCACGGTGTGTGTGGCATCACCCGATTTTCCACTCGTTCATTGGTTGCAACAGGAACCTTTATGGTTGCTGGAATGGCGATTTCTACCTTTCTAACTGGGGTGTTGTCATGAGTGAAACAAGCAAATCAAACATGCCCGTCGTGGCTTCTGCCTTTGTTACAGGATTGGTCTTTGCCATTGGCTTGGGTATCTCAGGAATGACAGATACCACAAAAGTGCTTGGTTTTCTGACCCTCAACACAGATTGGAATCCAGCATTGATGTTGGTCATGGGTGGAGCAATCGCTGTACATGCTGTGGTTTATCGGTTGGCAACTCGTCGGTCTTCACCCTTGTTTACAGACGCTTTTCACATTCCAACTCGGACAGACATCGACAAACGGTTGTTGGTTGGAGCGCTGTTGTTCGGTCTTGGATGGGGGATGGGTGGCATCTGTCCTGGTCCAGGTCTGGTGTCCATCTTTTCAGGGATGACAGAAAATATTGTTTTCGTTGTCACAATGATCGCTGGCATGTTGATTTGGCAACAGGTTCAAAGGAGAATCTAAATGTTTAAGCCCCGACTTCCATGGACAAAGAATTACGCCAAAACCGATCTGCGAGACGATTTCTTTGCAGGCATGACCACTGCTGTGATGTTGATTCCACAAGCGATGGCTTATGCGTTGCTCGCTGGTTTGTCTGTTGAAGTGGGGCTCTATGCTTCAACCATTCCAATCTTTATGTATGCCTTTTTGGGGACGGCACGGTCATTGGCGGTCGGACCGGTAGCATTGGACTCTTTGTTGACCTTTTCAGCGGTAGAGGCGATTGCTTTGACTCAAGATGGCGTGGGGGAAGATGAGCGTTTGATGATGGCGACACTATTGGCCTTTATGGTGGGGATTGTGTTGATTTTGATGGGCTTGTTGAGGCTGGGTCGCTTTGTATCTTTGTTGACTCCCACCATCATTTCCTCTTTTACCTCAGCGGCAGCCATCTTGATCGGTATCAACCAAATGAAATTGATCTTGGGTGTCGAGGTGGTGCGGAGCCCAAAGGTGTACGTCATTGTTGCTGATATCTTTAGCAAACTTGGAAACACCCATGTCTCGACCTTTGCCATTGGTCTCGTTGCGATTGCCACCCTTGTTGCGCTCAAGCGATTTGCACCAAAAGTTCCCCGGGCTTTTGTGGTGGTCGGTTTTGGGGTGTTGACCGTTGTGTTGGGTGATCTCGGAGCCACTGGCGTTCAACTTGTTGGCGAAGTTCCCGAGGGACTCCCAACCTTTCAAACACCTTGGATGGATTGGGGAATCGTTGTGGCGTTGATACCCCATGCGTTGATTATTGCACTGGTGGCTTTCATGGAATCCTACAGCATCAGCAGCAAACTCAAAAAAGAGCATGAAGAACTTCAGCCTTCAAGTGAACTGGTTGCCTTAGGGTCTGCCAACATCGCGACGGGTTTGTTTCAAGGCTATTCAGTGACGGGTGGTCTCTCTAGAAGTGCGGTAAACGATGCAGCGGGTGCCAAAAGTCAGGTGTCGGCATTGATCACGGGGACGATGGTGGTGCTCACACTGAGTTTCTTTTCAGGGATACTGGCCAACATTCCAAAAGCCGTGCTGGGGGCCATCATCATGACCGCCGTTGCTGGATTGATCAGTGTTCAGGATGCCAAAGATGTATTCAAACAACGAAAATCTGAAATTCCAGTATATTTGGTCACCTTTCTTGTGACTTTGCTGGTTGGGGTCAAAGAAGGTCTCATTGCCGGAGTACTCGTCAATCTGTTGCTCAAACGACAATCAAACAATGGTGCGGAGATTGAGCAATCGGTCGACACCGTCGAGCCAACAATCTTGGAGAAAGCATGAAACATCTTTCGCGTTCACACCCATATTTTTCAGTTTGGATGTTGGTATCGACATTTTCGGCTGGATGTGGTCAATCGATTCTAGAATCTGAGTTGGCAAAGCCTGATCCTATAGAAAATGTAGCGGAAGAGACGATTGGGGAGACCACGGCTCAAATAGTGAAGGGCGAACAAGAATCTACGAAGAGTCCATCGGTCGTAAACCCAAATGCCTTTCAGTTTCCTTCTAGCGATAAAATTGCAGATCAACCCAACGCAGAAGCGATTGTGTACGGGAAAAAGTTGATTGAAAATACGCATATTGAATTGCCAAACAACGTGGTCGCGAAAATGAACTGTACCAATTGTCACCTTAATGCAGGGACGGTGCCCAATGCGATGCCCTTTGTGGGTGTGGATGATCGATATCCGAAATATCGAGCACGCTCTGGAAAGGAAGACAATTTGGCAGAACGCATCAATGGCTGTTTTCAACGTTCCATGAATGGAACGCCATTGAGTGAAGATGCCCCAGAGATGTTGGCGATGATTGCATACATGGAATGGCTTTCCTCTGAAGTGGACGATGGCAAATTGGTAGAGGGGGTTGGACTCAGCAAACTTGATCCGTTGACGCCCGATGTGGACAATGGAAAATTGCTCTACCAAGCCAAATGTCAAATGTGTCATCAAGCGGATGGTGCAGGACTGGCAACACCGGATGGAACGAGATTGTATCCACCATTGTGGGGCGATGACTCATACAATCTGGGTGCAGGCATGGCTAGACTTCACACAGCGGCCGCTTTCATCAAGTGGAACATGCCGTTTGGACAAGGTGGCTCATTGAGTGACCAAGAAGCCTATGATATCGCTGCCTATTTCAGTACCCAAGATCGACCTGATTTTACACACAAGACCAAAGATTGGCCAAACGGAGGGAAACCCGATGACGCCCGCTATTGAATCTACAGCCCCACTCAAAGTGGAAAATTGGAACAAGTCACACATCATCGCCCGCATTGTAGAGCGCGAAGGTTGCTCAAAGAAAGAAGCCAGTCAAATGCTGGAGGCTTGGGTACGGGTGATTGAATCTGGTTTGATTGAACACAAGAAAATTTTGCTTTCTGGTTTTGGAACATTCCAAGTGTCACACCGCAAGTCCTTTAAAGGGTACGACCCCATGAACGACGTCGAGATCGTTGTGCCAATCCGACATGTTCCGGTCTTCAAGTCTAGTAAACTTCTCAAGACTCGACTGAATCAAGGACCACAGTCATAGTCCGATTGGGTTTCGTCATCGGTGCAGTGAGTTGCTTCTACAATCTCGACGAGTTCCTTTGATTATTTCGAATCTGCATTTGTCTTTGTGGCGGTCAACAAGGCATCCAGACCCATTTGTCCTCGAATGGCTTTGGCATCTTTGTCTGTGAGGTTGGCGCGCAGTGTTGCTACACTTTCTTCGGTCCATTCAGTGTTTTTGGGGTAATCATTGAGTTCATGTTGTACATAGTGAACAATCTTGAGAACTTCAGCGTCTGTTAGTTCTTTGCCATAGGGGGACATATAACTCGCGTAGCGTTCGTTGTTGACGTGAATGGTTCCCGATACCCCACGGAACATGATCTCAGTCAGTGCAGGTGCACTTTCCACCCAGGGCGTCGCGACAACAGGAGGGAAGTAGCCGGCTTCTCCACTGCCATCTGCTTGATGACACCCGGCACAGTGAGCGAGGTAGAGTTCTTTTCCCGTACTTTCCGCTTTGTGTTCTGTTTCCGAAGCACACTCACCACTGGGTAAGTCTGAAGGAGCAGCGATGACCAAAGCGATTTGTGTTGTGAACATCCAAAAAAACATAGACACCTCTCTATCGGAAAATTTTATTCAATAGAGAGGTGTCGTGCAATGTAAATTTGCGAAGGCTACATAGTGTCGAGTATTGAAACTATTGAAGTGCTTGTTCAACGCCAGATTGTGTTTTCAAATTGTATACACTTGTGAAGCCCCATTGCTCCATTCGACTTTGGACACTGGATGCGCGTCCACCAGAGCGACAATACAAAATGACAGGCTGATTTTTGTCTTTGGATGTCAGTTTGAGTACGTCGTCTTCGGTGATGCTGTCAATGGGTAGGTTCACCGCCCCCTCAACATGGCCACCAGAAAACTCTCCAGGACTTCTAACATCTATGATGACGGCCTGACTCAGATCCACTTCCGAGGTGTCCACAGAGTTCGGAGCGAATCGGTTCCACAGTACCACTGCCAGAACAACAGCCGTTAAAATGGTCGTGATTTTCATTTCTGTGCCTCCCAGCCCAAGTATCCATCTGTCATAGAAGCTGCTTTCATACCCTTGCTGAGTAGGAAATTGGTTGCCCGCATGGATCGAACACCAGAACGACAATAGACGACCACCGGTGTGTCTTCATCCAAACTTGCGCTTCCAGTGGCAAAGTCACTCAGGGGAATGAACAGCGCACCGTCAATGTGTCCTGCATCCCATTCATTTTTCTCGCGACAGTCTACCAAGGCAAATTTCTTAGAGTCTTTGTTTTCCTTGACCCAATCGATGGTGATTTCAGGTGTGCCTCTGGTTGTTGTGGTCGGTGCCCAACTCATGATAAACTCCGTAATTTGTGGGGTTAGTATAGAAGATACCTGTTAACTAGCATATTTCATGCCAACCCCCATATAAAGAATTCGTTTCTTTTTGAAACATTTTGAACAGTAGTGAACGACACGATACGGATGGAAACAATGGATGGATACAGTGCACGGAGACAACATGACACATAAATCAGAGAACATTCAATGGCACGGATCAGATTTGACTCCAGAAGAACGACAGAAGAATTTGGGAGTGGGTGCCATCGTTTGGTTTACCGGATTGAGCGGTTCAGGAAAGTCAACCGTTGCACGAGCGGTTGAAGCAACATTGGTCCGTCAGGGACACTCAGCCTATGTGCTTGATGGAGACAACCTGCGCTTTGGACTCAACAAGGATTTGGGCTTTTCGCCAGCCGACCGAACAGAAAACATACGGCGTGTTGGAGAGGTGGCCAAATTGTTTTCCGATGCCAACGTCATTTTGTTGGCCGCCTTTGTCAGTCCCTATCGTGCGGACAGAGATGCCATTCGCAAATTGATGCCCAACGGTCGATTTGTAGAGGTCCATGTCAGTACCGATATTGCAGTCTGTGCTCAGAGAGATCCCAAAGGGTTGTATGCGAAAGCCCACAGTGGTGAAATCAGTAATTTTACAGGTGTATCTGCACCCTATGAAGCGCCATTGGAACCTGAAGTGTCTGTAGATACAGGGGTGTTGTCTTTGGAAAGTTCAGTAAACGCGGTGCTTGAAACGTTGCGCGAAAAGCAAATATTACCGTCCCAATTCCAAAACGAGTGATGTTAGTTTAGACAGACCATCTTGGCGATTTTTGAACCAGTGGTGTTCCGTTTGGTTCCACAACAATACATCGTGCTGCAAATCTTCAAGCACATTGGCGAATACCCAGTCAGACTGTGTGCGTTGCCCTTGTTTGGCGGCAATCTGGAGCAGTTGTTCTTTGCTTGTGTTTGGCGCAGCGGCTTTAAACGAGATCAGCCTTGCAGTGGGTGACCAAGTGTGAATGTGGTCGACGATTTTGGGTGTGGCTTGAAGTCTCAATATCAACTCCTGACCCGAAGGGATCTTGCCGGATGAAGTGTTGGCAACTTCGAAATCGCCAACGGCAGCCGCGTGTACGACAATGCCCATGGGGTGACTCGTGACCCACTCTCGCATTTTGTCCATCAAATCTCGCGTGGACCAAAATTCGATGGCGTTGTCTGGGACGTGTGGTTGTCGTAAGGCCAAATTTGAGCCAAGCAAGGTACACTCCACGTTGTTTTGCAAAAGGTGCTGTGCGATCTGAACACCAGTTCGACCTGTCGAATTGGCGGTAATACACCGCATACTGTCAATGGGGTTGCGGGTTGCTCCAGCGGTAATCAGTACGGGTGTTGGCATAATATTTCCTTAAAAGATGGTATCGAACCCATAATTGAATTAGGTTGAATCTATGACTATTCCCAAAGAACCGCAAATCATTACCAAAAATGAAGACCTGAAAACCCTCTGTGATGTGTTGGCAACTCAAGACAGACTGGCGATTGACTTGGAAGGCGACTCTCTACACCATTTCAGAGAAAAGTTGTGTTTGCTTCAGGTAACCGATGAAAATGAAGACTACATCGTTGATGTACTCAGCATTACTGACTTTACGCCAATGAAAGAGATATTGGAAAACCCAGATATCTTAAAGGTGATGCACGGCGCAGATTATGACGTGGTTAGTCTCAAAAGAGATTACAACTGCTCCATAAATTCGTTGTTCGACACGGCATTGGCTGCGCAATTTCTCAATTACGACAAATTTGGTTTGGCAAATTTGATTGAGCGTCATTTCGGTTTCCAACTCGAAAAACGCTATCAAAAGCATGATTGGTCTAGAAGACCATTGCGCTGGGAACACATTGATTATGCGAGGATGGACACACATTACTTGCTTGCCTTACACGAAATTATGACATTGCAACTGAAGCGTGTGGGGCTGTTCGACGCTTGCATGGAAGAGTCTACCTGTTTGACTCGACGTGAATGGAATGGACGACAGTTTGACGACCTGGATTTTTTGCGGGTAAAAAAAGCCACTGCACTATCCAAGGACTCCAAGAAGGCTTTGAGGGCGCTGTATGAAGCGCGTGACGTTTGGGCTGAGAATAGAGATGTCCCAGTATTTCACTTTGCAACCGACGGCGTACTTTTTTCAATCGCGAAGCAACTTCCTACAGACAAAGAATCATTGATTGAGTCCGTGAATCCAAAATACAAAGGGCTCGTCTTGAAAAAACAGAACCAATTGTTGGGTCTGGTGAAGTCTGGTTTGGAGGACGAGCGTCCACTTCCCACGCTAAAAACCCAATCGAACAAAAGGCCCAAAAATCGATGGTTAAATACGGTGGTCAATAAACTTAGAGAATGGCGTACTCTGCAAAAAGAGTCAGGGGTTCACGATTTTCTCTTACCCACCAACAATCAAATCAAGGATTTGGCATTCGCGTTGCCCAGGGAAATGGATGAACTTATAGAGTTGGAAGTACTGCGTCACTGGCAAATTGAACGGTGGGGAAGTGACGTATTGACCGTTATTACAGAGACTGTAGAACCAAGTCCTTAAAAGAGTGTCACCCAACATTCACGTCTCGCTTTGTATCAATGGAATATAGGTAAGCACGAATAGGAATGAATCGTGCAAATCACCACAAAACCATTTATTGATGCCACTCAGTTAGAAGAGCGATTGGTTGCAGTGTGCAATCTTATTGCTTCAGAAACGTCTATTTCTCAGTCAGGATTGACCCTTGTTGCCTGTACAGATAGCTCGACGGATTTGACGCGTCGATTGTTCAACCTTTGTTTGGAAACGGGGACCGAGGTCTCTTTTGTTCAGGCACCTGTTGAATGGACAGCAGATTGGGTTGTTCAGAATGCTTCGCAGTGGAATGGTTTCTGTGTGTTGGTTCAAGATGTGTCCAACACCGGTGCGCATTTACAAAATATTGAGCAATTTTGTCAAGCACATTTGGACTGTGTGGTGAGAACACTCATCGTTCTTGACAAGCGGGAGCACGATGAGATGTCTTGGAGCCCAACGTGGGTCGGCTTTCATATACCCAATGAGTTTGTTGTCGGCTGTGGTATGGGGCTTCACGGGCAACTTAAGGGATTGAATTCAATTCAAGTGTTGGCTTGATTCGACTGTACACGCTTGAATACTGTCTAGAACAAGCCACGTTGAAAACACTTTTGAACATCATTTCCAAAATGGACAAAATGGAAAGCAACGAAGTGAAAAGTTCAAGTGAACGTGACAGAGCGAATACTTAACTACACCAAACGCTCATTGATGCCGAAATGAAGTGGGTAGGCACTCTAGGATTTGAACCTAGGACCAAAGGATTATGAGTCCCCTGCGCTAACCGCTGCGCCAAGTGCCCAAACCCACATACATTGGTGGCATCACCAATATAGACTTGTTAACGAGTTTTATTGGCTCTGTCAATCTCAAAGAGCATATGGAGTACCCATGAAAACAATTGTTGCGACCACTGACGCCCCTTCGGCCATTGGACCTTATTCACAAGCCACTCGTTGGGGGGATATCGTGTTTTGCTCAGGGCAAATTGCTTTGTTGCCAAATGGGGATGACAAATTGTTGAGTGAACGTGTTGACGTTCAATGTCGTCAAGCGCTGGAAAATCTAGCGGCAGTATTGACGGCAGCAGGTTCAAGTTTGGAACAGGCTCTCAAAGTGAATATTTCATTGGTGGACATGGGTGATTTTGCCACCATCAACGCGGTCTATGAAGAATTTTTCTCTACGGTTAAGCCAGCACGTGCTTGTGTCGCGGTTGCTGGTCTTCCCAAAGGGGCACTGATTGAAATCGAATGCATCGCCGGTGTGGTGGAATAAGTTCCTTTTCGCACCATCTCATGAATGGGTGAATGCAAATAGACCGATGGCTCATAAAGTCTGATGCCATCGGTCTATGTTCTTCTGCTGTCTTGATTAGATTTAGTCGAACAGATAGCGTACGCCCACATAACTGTTCGCACCCAAATACAGTTGTTTTCTGTAGCGAGGCGCGGCCGTAACAGTTCCATGGAACTGAATTTGATCGGCGATGGTATAGGTTACACCTGCCCCAACTTCTGGACTGAAATATTCAAGGTTGTCGATTGTCCAAAAGCCAGATGTCAATGCGGTGAGCGCTGTGACTTGAAATCCAGTGGGCTCGCCCCACACGCCCCATTGCAATCCAACGGTCAGCGCCCCATCGTCGCGGGCTGGAACACTTTCATAATCTGGGTGTGTATATGTGTAAGGATTTCCATCTTCATCATTGCTGACAGTGTATGTGGGGTTGTTCAAAGGCCAATCGTGTCGCCATCCAATTCGCAACAATCCAATGAGGCGGTCGTCTTTGTCACCGAGCATCATCTCAAAACCAGTACCAGCGTTTGGACGATATTGTGAGTCTACCCCTTGCTTTCCATCGGAGCGATAATAATAAGCTTTGCCTTCGTGTAGTCCCGCTTGACCATACAGACCAAAAGACCCGGCTTCCGAAATAGAGGGCGTACCCATAATAGCGATTGCACCCACAGCGACGAGGGTTTTAAAAGAGTATTGGAAAGAGCGAGAGGTATTCATTATTGTGCTCCACACAACTGGGTCATGCACCAAGACGATGCTTCATCTTATTTCTTATCAAAGTTTAGACAAGGGTTCAACCATTCATTTTCGTATAGCCCAGTAGCCCGATGGTTCGCCCAACAATCTAGTCACTTGAACCACTGTCTTCACTGTCAGTGGCATCAGATTCTGTAGGATTTTCTACCGATACGACAACGGGCGCGCTACTACCCAGTCCATTGTAGAGGGTCAACCAGTACTCTTCTGCTGTCGGAAGGCCGATCGGAATTTGTACTGTGAGGGTGTGTTGACAGTCAAGGCATTCATTGACGCATGTGTCGCAGAAGTCACAGGTCGTGCAAAATGCCTCTTCTTTGCATGCCTCACAGTCTGTGCAACTTGAAGTGTCTACGCTGAGTACATCGAGAGCAGTGTCGTTGATAGAGGCGCGTGTATCCACAACCGACGTCAATGGGGTTGCATGCACTGTTACTGTGCTTCCTCTTTCCCAGATTTCAGAGGGTTGTTCAATTTCAATCTCGCACCGAGCGGTCACCGAAGTGGTGCTTTCAGTACATCCAAGAGAGACAACGCCAAACAGCGCAACGAAAAACGTGGGCATTCTGTTGACTCGCATTAGAAGTCTCCCAAGAGTAAATCTTCAATTGTGGCTTGGGTCGAGGAGCCCATAATGTTCGTTGGTTCTGTTCCAGGAATAAAAGGCATGCGTCTTCCGTCAGAGGCGAGTTGTCCATTGCTTTCATTGATGGTTGCCCACGTCACGTCTGGTATTGGAGGGAAGAGTGTGTCTCGCTCTTCCGGAACGGCTTGTCGCATAAAGTTCATCCACATTGGTAGGGCAATGTCTCCACCTGTAAAGGTTTGCCCCATGCTTTTGGGCGTATCGTATCCAACCCAAGATGCAGTGAGTATGTCTGGATTGTACCCAACGAACCAAGCGTCAAAAAAGTCGTTTGTTGTACCCGTTTTGCCCGCCAAGTGCAGTTTTAAGGAATTTGTTTTGGCTCCGGTTCCACCAGTGGCTACCTGCACCAACAACCAGTTTGTAATACCTGCAACTGTCGGATCCATGACTTGTTTGGGCTCAGAAGCAGTGTGTTCCTCAATGACTGTGCCATCGCGGTCTTTGACGGATTCAATGAAATAGGGTTCGATCAAGTTTCCATACGTTGCAAAAGCCGAATAGGCACGGACCAGTTCGACCATTGTAAGGGAAGACGAACCCAGCCCCATGGACAGGTCGCAAGTACGACACATTATGCCATTTTTACCCATTCTGGCATCGACGCATGGGTCTGTCTCGGGGATTTGTTCAAGCGGAAGCCAGTCGCAGACCCGTAGGTTGACATCGCAGGAATGGCACCACTCTTCACCATCTTTGCTGAACGGCGTATCCAAACATGTTTTTGGTGTATCCACAGCAATTGTTTGTCCATTCTTTTCAATTGTTTTTTGATTGGCTCTCACCAATGGGCAGGAAGTTGGATCGATGGTTTCGCACCACTGCATTCCTTCAACGGGTGAGGGGGTGGTCGTACCTTCACAGGCGTCTGCT
The DNA here is from genome assembly GCA_965661985.1 of uncultured Myxococcota bacterium. GTDB lineage: Bacteria > Myxococcota_A > UBA796 > UBA796 > UBA796 > CAJWHX01. The sequence continues at coordinate 84,067 of CBFIFY010000006.1, forward strand.
TTTGAAATGTGTGTTCGTGTTTGAACAGGGGTATCGTACCCAATGCGGAGTCTTGGGCCAGCAATATCAAAGATGCTCTCCAAATTGACTTCATCCAACACGCGGATCGTGCAGACGTTTTTGGATTTTTGAAGGGCTTGACGCAAACTGAGGTAGCCAGTTTCACTGTATGAATTGCCGTAATTTCCAGGTTTCCAAAGTTTGTCTCCAAAGGTTTGATAGGTCAATGGAGCATCGGGAATTTGCGAGGCAACGGTGAACTTTTTGGATTCAATGCCCGCAGAATACACGATGGGTTTGATGGTGGAACCGACTTGACGTCTAGCCTGTGTGGCGCGGTTGAACTGTGATTTCGCAAAATCATATCCACCGACCATGCTGATGACTGCGCCCCGATCCTGACTGTTTTCATCAGAATTGGTGACCCGATAGGAAAACAGTGCTCCTTCCAACTCAGGTTCTTTCCATACTTGAGCGGCTGGAATGGTTCGATCTTTGATGGGCTTGTATCCTTTGAGATTTTTCTCTGTCTGTGCATCGAGTGTTTCAACGCGAACTTGGACTACGTCTCCCTTTTTCAGCATGTCTCTTAAATCTCGAAGGGCACGGCGTTTGAAAGAACGATTGAAATCAGGCTTGTATCCCCATTTGCTCCACGACAATGGCACGATCGCTTCGTGCGAGCCAATCCCAACAAAGGCGTGCTTTCGGGTTACTTCAAGGACGACAGCATCGTAGATCGTACCTGCTGTTAGAGTGCTGTTCTCAGGTAGCGGAAATGGACCTGAACCTTGTGCTTCCTGTTCTGCGACGATCAAACCAGTTTCTCTACTCGCTTCGAGGAGTTTTTTCTCTTCTCCTTGGCGAAAAGCTTCAAATTCTGATTCTTGTAAGGTTTTGGTAGCACCTTCCCATCCTTGAGAACGACCCGCTTTGGCGACTTGCTCGTATACTGCTTTTTGAGCGACTTGTTGCAACTCCAAATCGCAAGCGGTGACCACTTCCAATCCATCATTGTAAATTTTGTCTTCACCATACGTTTCGAGCAAATATCGACGAACGTACTCAGTATAATGAGGTGCTTGTGCCAAGAATTTATTTTCTTCCTTATAAACACGCACCTTTTCATTGAGAGCTGCATCATGGGTCGCTTGATCGATGAACTTCTTTTCGAGGAGTTGCCGAAGAACATACTCTTGTCTGGCTCGTGCCTTTTTCCAATGTCTGTGGGGAGAGTAATCAGCGGGACGTTGAGGCAGTCCAGCAATGATGGCGGATTCAGCCAGCGTCAACTCTTCTACATGTTTGTTGAAATATGCCCTGGATGCAGCTTCGACACCGTATGCCCCAGAACCCAAATAAATTTGGTTGAGGTACAAATAGATGATGTGTTCTTTATCGAATGTTTCTTCAATACGTTGTGCCAAGATGACTTCTTTAATTTTTCGCGTGTAGGTCTTTTCCGAGGTCAGCAAGAAATTACGTGCCACTTGTTGGGTGATTGTACTCGCCCCTTGGGCTTTTTTCCCTTTGAGAGCATTGCGGAGTACTGCGCGTACGATGCCCATGTAGTCAATGCCGCTGTGCTTTAGAAAGTTGGCATCTTCTGCGGCCATAAACGCTTCAATAAGGTGCTGCGGAAAAGCCTCGTACTCACGAACGTAGCGCCGTTTTTTGTACAGTTCTGCAAGGACAGCACCGTTGCGATCGTACAGAGTGGTCACCGTTGGTGGTTCATAATCGCGGAGTTCTTCAACACTGGGCACTTCTTTTGAAAAGTGGTTTACGGTCCCTACAACAGCCCCAACACCGAGGCCGCCACTGAGAAAAATGCCGCCCAGCATCCACTTTAGCCAACGGAAACGTTTTGGTTTCTTTGTGTCTGTTGCTGTCTCTGTCGTACTGGTTGCTCGTTTCTTCTTTGTCGTGCCCTTTTTTGAAGATGGTGATGACGGTGAGGAAGCTGAAGAAGGTGATGAAGACGAGGGAGATGATGAAGTGGATGAGCGACCAGTGCGCTTGCGGGTTGATTTGGTCACTGGGCGCTCTTCTTCCAATGACTTTGGAGAGGGTTCGCTGGAAGGGGTGTACACAGGCTCAGAATCCTGATTGACTGGACTAAGATTGGCTTCGTTAGGGGTAGACCTTGGTGGGTCTCCGACAAACCGACTGCCTCGACGGCGCAGTGTATCAATGGCTCCTTCCGGATAGGTCATCGAAATCTTGGCTCCGCATTCTACGCATTGGATTGTTGAGCCAGGCAAAGGATATGGTTCAGGAATTCTCTGTTTGCTCGTGCATTTTGGACACGTAATATTTAGCGACATAGCGATAAAGGGGAAGGGTGTTGGGAATTTGTGACGGGAGTGGCACTAACATATCATATATTCTAAATCTATGCATACAACCCAATAAAGGTATGTATTGGGAAGAAACTATGGCGTCCGATTGTAATTGGTCAACACTGTTCTTGGTTCACGAGGGTATTTTGGTTATAATATCCATGTCACAATTCTAAAATCAGAGACGTGTGTATGGGATGAATTATCTACGCGCCACACAGGCATTGAAGTGAATATGGCAAGTCATCAAAGAACAGGAATGCAATGAAGGTTTATAAAAGTATTCGCAACGTGTTGCCCATGAGTGTGGTTGGATCCACTGTGTTGTTGGCATCGTGCTTTTCAGGCAGTGACGGCAAACCCACTGAAGAAGAGGCTCTTGCTCTTTTCTCTGGACAGGACGAATGGTCGATTTTTGAAGGGGAAGCCCACAGTGAAGTCGGCTCTCTCGCTGCTTTGTCAACTCTTGAAAGAGACTTTGCTTTCATCCATCATTATTACGTGGACAGCAACAAAATCGAAGGAGAGCGGTTGCATGAGATGCTAAAAGCCGCCCTTCAAAATGTCGAGGCTCAAGTTGACGAGGTGCAGTTTATTGTCCAGCCAAAGGAAATTATCGCCAATGTGGGGATGCGGAGTCGAACCATCTCGATTCAATCCCTGAATGATTTGGGTGAAATGCTGAACGTTTTACAGCCAGTGGCCGCGTTTCTGGATGATGCCTTGTCAGAAAAGGTTGAGCGACCAATGGTTGAATACATGTTGCTCAACGGTGCTTTGAGCGTGCTTGACCCCCACAGTCTTTTGTTGCCCCCAGTTGAAGCAGCAGAGATGGAAGTGGACAATCAAGGTGAGTTTGGTGGCTTGGGGATTGAGATCAGCATTGTCGATGGGCAATTAACGGTCAAACAACCGATTGAAGGTACACCAGCGTGGGATGCTGGGTTAAAGGCTGAAGACAAAATTGTTCGCATAGAAAATACCAGCACCATCAATATGGATTTGGATGAGGCCGTCTCTTTGATGCGTGGGAAAGTCGGAGAGCCTGTGACCATCATGGTTGAGCGCACTGGATGGGCCACGCCGAAACCGTTCACAATTGTACGTGGTCGAATCAAGATTGACCCTGTGAAGGGGGAATTGTTGGATGGGGATGTTGCCTATTTGAAGATTCAAAGCTTCCATCAAAATGTAGCGGAAGATATGAATCGCTTGTTGGACAAAATGGCAAGTCAGGCATCCTTACAGGGGTTGGTATTGGATCTTCGGAACAATCCGGGAGGATATCTCAATCAAGCCATTAAGGTCTCGGATCGTTTTTTGAAAAATGGTGTCATCGTTGCAACGGTGGAAGGGGCTGAGCGCGAACGCGAAGAAACCCACGCGCGACCCAGTGGCACATTGGTTGACATTCCAATTGTGGTCTTGGTCAATGGGAATTCCGCGTCAGCCTCTGAAATCGTTGCGGGCGCACTGCGAAATCAAGGCCGTGCAATTATTGTTGGAGAACGCACATTTGGAAAGGGGTCGGTTCAGCACTTGTATGGAAACCCTGATGAGTCAAGGTTGAAATTGACAGTGGCTCAATACCTGACACCGGGAGATCAATCCATTCAATCTGTTGGCATTCCACCGGATGTGTTGCTTCAGCCGAGTTTGATACGTGCAGAGAGTGACGATGTTGAGGAGATGGTCTCCTTGTATTGGCGAGAGTGGCTCACTCGAGAGGGCGACCTTGAAAGACACTTGAGCAACGAATCTACGTTGGAAGGACAAACTCGTTTTTCTGTTCGTTATTTGTACGAAGAGAAAGAGGGCAAGGACCGAACTGATCCGAAAAAAGACTGGGAAGTAGGGTTTGCGCGCGAAATTTTATTGGACACCGACAAGCCTGATAGAGCTTCGGCTTTGATTGCGGCTCAATCCGTGGTTGAACGACGCACTGCCGACGAGTCCAACAAGATACAAGCAGGATTTGAACAGTTGGGTGTAGATTGGCGAACGGGCGTCAATCACTATGAAAAGTCCATCGAAGATTTAAGATTGGTATTTGAGATTGAAGGAGATGGTGTCCTCAATGCAGGAGAGAAGGAAGAGGTCCAGGTTCAACTCAAAAATATTTCTGATCGAGCCTATCATCAGGTATCGGTGATTTTGAAGAGCGAGCACCCAAGTTTGGATCATCGAGAACTGTATTTTGGGTATGTTGAACCTGGCGCTTCTATTGATAAATCAACGACTGTGACAGTGCCTCATGGGTATGGAACGGAGATGCTGGACTTGATTGTAGAGGTGCGCGATCCGAAGGAGACACTTTTTCAAGCGGAGAGAATCATTTCGACAGTCGGAACAGATTTGCCAAAGTTTGCTTGGTCGATGGACTTGTTTGACGGCATCGATGGAAAAGGCACTGGAAATGGAAACAAAATTCCAGAGGTGGGAGAGCAGATTGTGTTGACTGTTCAGGTGGAAAATATAGGTCAAGGCAAAGCCATTGAACCCTATATTCGCTTGAAAAATCGCTCTCGAAAGCAACTGGATTTGTTGCAAGGTACCGCCGAGATTGGTGAGATTCCGGATGTGTGCACTGAGGACTGTGAGCGAGAATTGTTGCCTGGTCACACCGCTGAGTCACAGATGGTTTTTGACATCAAGGGTGTACCGGATGATCAAAGTTGGGATTTGGAATTGTTGATTGGTTCCAATAGAAGCTACGATTACAGCACTGCCGTTCGCGGTGGTTTTTCTGAGTACTTTCAATTAAAGTCTGAAATTGAGATAGCCACAGGTCAACCGTTTGACAAAACGCGCTACGATCAACCACGCATCGTATTGGATGTTCAAGAAGAGCACAACGCATACTTGGAGTTGTCGGGCTTTGTAGAAGATGACAGTGGCGTTACCAATATTTTGGTGTTCAATGGGGATGATAAAGTGTATTACAAAGGGGAAACAGGATTGGTTGGGAAAGTACCGTTCGGTGTAGAGATACCATTGGTCGAAGGAAGCAATCCAATCTACATTTTGGCAAAAGACAATCAAGGATTGAACACATCACAGTTTGTACAGGTTTGGAGATAAACCATTCACTTATTAGGAGAATACAATGGGCATTCGAAAGAAAATCATCAAAAAGCTTCCCATCTTTGGTCGGGGTCAGGCTCAAGCGGCTGAGCGAGCAAATCAACCATCAAAGTCAGTGACCAATACGACATCAACCGGAACTGCCTCATTCAGTAGCCCAGAACCGGTCAAGCCATCTCATCCACGTGGTGAAATGGAGCCAGTTGCGTTCATTGAAAAAATACTTGAAGAAAACAGGGTGGTACTGTTCATGAAAGGGAGCCCCGCTCAGCCATTGTGTGGCTTTTCCGCCAATGCAGCTGGTATCTTGGCTTCAACTGGGCATGACTTTGCCCATGTGGACGTCATTGCTGACTATGAGATTCGAGAGCAAGTTAAGCAATTTAGTCAGTGGCCAACCTTGCCTCAAATTTATGTGGACAAAGAATTCATTGGTGGCTCGGATATTTTGCGTCAAATGTCTGCCGATGGCTCGTTGCAAGAAATGCTTGATGCAGGTGCACCCAACGCAGACTAAATGCAGACTAAGTGCAGACTAAGTACAGACTAAGTGCAACGTCAATGCAGAGTAATTACTGCGCGAACTCGAGAGGGCAATACTGGAAGCGTATTCAGTTGTCAATTGTCGACGATGAGGGTGACTCAAAGGAATTAACATCCAAACATTGGGGCTTTGTCTTAGCTCGACTGGTGCCCCAACTGTGATTGAAGCAGCAATTGGTGTTTCCAGCTGCTGTGTACGATGTTCTTTAGTTTGGAGTTCTTTGGTTCCCATCCCAGAAGTGTCGATGCAGACTGAATATTGCTTTCGATTCTAGCAGGGTCTCCGTGTCGTGGACCGGATATTGTGCTTCTGACAGTCGGTAAACCAAGTGCGACAGCCTCTTCAGCAATGCATGCAACAACCTCATGGACTGAGTGCCCTCTACCCGAACTGATATTGAGCACATGGTGTGTGGGTTGATTGCTTCCCACAAGGTGGTCGAGTCCGCGGCACAATGCGGTGGCCACATCCTGTACATGAACATATTCGCGAATGCAGGTGCCATCAGGCGTCGGGTGTGTGTTTCCAAAAACGGAGAAGGGCTTATGCTGAAGCGTATGTTGAATGACCTTCGGAATGAGGTGTGTTTCTGGGATGTGTTCTTCGCCGAGCATCGCGTCACGATGATGTGGGTGTGCAATTGCACCCGCTACATTGAACAGCCTGAAGCAAATACTGGAGCATGGTTGAGATTTGATAAGCCGTTCGACTGCCAACTTTCCTTTGCCGTATGGTGAGGTAGGAGCAAGAGCACTGTTTTCAGTCACTCGAATCTCTTGGTTGCCATAGACAGCAGCACTGGATGCGAAGACAATGTTGGAGCAGTGAGCATTCATGGCAGAGAGAAGTTGTTGAGAGCCCACAACATTGTTGGTCCAGTAGAGGTCGGGTTCACGAACACTTTCACCAACGTCAATCTTGGCTGCCAAGTGCAAGACTGCGTCAAAGTGTACTTCGTTGAACAGACGGTTGAGTTCTGCACCATTCAAGAGGGAGGTATTCACAAAATTGGTGGTTTTAAAAGGCGTTCCTTTCCCTGATAGGTCATCGAGAACCCACACATCTGCACCAAAGTTCTCTAAAAATACATGCGCAATGCGTCCAATGTATCCAGCACCACCTGTAATCAAGATGCGTTGGTTGCGTATATTTGAAAAAAGGTGTTGCATTGTCAAGAAAAAATACTAGAAAGTGGTGACGTGTCAAGACAAATTTGATACCATAGTCCTATAATTCTAGGAGTGATCAGTGGCATCTAATAAGACTTCCAGCAACAAAAAGAAAGGCAGTAAACGGAAAAAAACGGCAGTGGTTGGCAAAACAGCGTCAAGTAAACGACGTCGCAGTGAGTCTACCTCTACGCAGAAAACCAGCAGTAAAGCAATCAAAGCAACCAAAGCGCCAAGTCGCCGCAAAGCAAAAACAGCGGTGATTGAGGAGATAACCGAACAAATATCCATTTTGGAGGTGATGTCGGATTCTGCGGTGGCTGCCAAGCCATTTTTGTTGGTTTTTTCAACAATTTTCTTCCTCTATCTCGCGTTGGCTTTGTTTTCATTCAACCCCAATGACATTCAGTCGCTCACAAGTGGTGATGTTGCCAACTGGTGCGGTGTTTTAGGGGTGCTGTTGTCAACAAAGTTGTACAGCTTGTTTGGCTATGGTGCTTGGATTGTGCTACCACTTGCCGCTTTGTCTTCTTGGATGGCGGCAGGAAGGCGGTTGCTTGTTCCAACAAAGATGGCAGGTGTGGCTTTGTTGTATTGGAACTTGCTGTGTGTACTGACGTTGCTGAACAGCGAACCGACCGCTTTGGGCTTTTATTCCGGTGGTGTGCTTGGATATGGCACGATGTCGGTCATGACCAAAATTATTGGTACTGGGGGCTCTTGGCTTCTATTGTCTGGCTTGGCGGTTACCGTGTTCATCTTCGTAGCTGGGATGGAGTTGCGAGAGATTGTTGAACGCTCGCTGCAACGTCTCGAAGAGCGTGGACCTGATCTTGGACAGCGCTCGTTGCATTGGGGACAAGAAGTTTTGTGGCAACTCAAAGAGAACTCTCAACGGTTGTCTGATTCAATTCGTAACCGGTTTTCACGAAACGAAGACGAGTATGGTTGGGACGATGAATCGATTTTTGAAACCAGTTCAGTATACGTGACTGAATACACAGACGATGGCGTTGAGTTTACGGAAGAAGACAGTTTGCCACCCAACTCATTTGACCATTCTTCCGAATATGAGCATTCTGAGTATGAGCCTTCAGAAGATTTTTCCTATGATTATCACACGCGAGAACTCGATGCGGACGTTACCAAAACGCAAGTACAAAACTCTGAAATCGCTCAAGTAGAGTTTTCAGAATCGTGGGAGGCTCAACAAGAGGACAGTACATTCAACCCAAGACCAGAGGTTCGCCAGCCGGACCTTGTTGAGGTTCGCAATCGCGATTCCATCTCGAAAGAGGAAACATTGACCGACCAGTCAACAGCACCCCTTTCTCGATCTTTCAATGCAAATTCAATGCCATCGGGCGATAGTTTCAATCCATTTGCGGATTCAACGCCCAACTTTGGTGCATCACCATCCACGTCTAGTCCTTCTAGAGGCGCACACCATTTGCCTGCTCAAGAAGAAATTGAACTGCCTCAAAATGCATGGGATGAAGATTTATCGGAGTGGTACCGTACTGAGAGACATACTTCTACGAATGCCCTTAAGTCACCAAAGCAAAAGATGAGTGCACTCCCACAAGAACCATTGACGGCAAAATTGTCCATTCGACGTCCTCAGATTGCTGAACCTGAAGTAGGGTCCGTGAGTGCTCACCTCATGGGAGATGGCGACCTGACAACGGGTGAATTGTCTAGTGACGAAGGGTTGTACGATTTACCGAAGCCTGTTGCACCTCAGAGTCCACTGGTTGCAAACGAATCCAATTCCAAGGTTTCTTCTCCAGTTTCGTCATCTTTGAAAGAGAACACTGCACCGGTTCACGCACCGCAATCACCGCGCCAACCTACACAGTCCATTCAGTCAAAAGAGGAAAAGTCAACCCGAACCTTGTCAGAGGGCTCTCATGAGACAAGCAATTTGGACATGGCGGATCGGGAACGTCATCACGAACCCAAAAGCGTAGAAGAAAAGAAAGTGGTGAAAGAAAGTTCAAAAGCACAATCTAAGCCCACAAGTGTGTCGCAACTTGTAGAACAAGTGGATGAACTGAAATCTCAAGCGCGACAAATGACCACCACCAAGCCTGCAACTGAACCTGCAACCAAGTCAAAGATTCCACTGCCCGAGCGTGAAGTGACACCGGCAATGGCTATGATCGCTGAAGATTTTGACCTTGATGAGGATTCAGTAGAGGATTTTGCGGACAGTACTCCGGCACGTGCGATGGTCAATCCTGGGAATATTGAAAGTGGTGGAGATGGTGAGGTGCAGACGCTTCGAAATCCATACGCTGATTTCCAACTGCCATCATTGGACATGCTTGACATGCACGAGAAAAATGTTGCCAAGTACAATGAAGATGAATTGATGGAATTGGCAGATATATTGGTGGACAAACTCGCTGACTTCAAAGTTCACGGAGAAGTGGAAACCATTTGTCCTGGTCCTGTGATTACAACCTTCGAATTTAAGCCAGCCCGTGGTGTGCGTGTTGCCAAGGTTGCGAAATTAGCAGACGACATCGCGATGGCACTTCGAGCAGTGAGCGTGCGTATTGTTGCACCGATTCCAGGTAAAGACGTTGTGGGAATCGAGATTCCCAATCAAGAACGTCAAGTTATTTGGTCTCGAGACATGTTGGGTTCGAAGGCTTTTCAGGAGAGCGAAGCGATTTTGCCGATGGCAGTTGGAAAAGACGTCAACGGATTCCCTTATGTGACCGATTTGACAAAGACTCCACACTTGTTGGTCGCTGGTACGACAGGTTCTGGAAAGTCTGTTGGAATCAACACCATGTTGATCAGCATGTTGTTGCGACATTCTCCGGAGACGCTCAGACTAATTTTGGTTGATCCGAAAATGCTTGAGTTTGAAATGTACAACAACATTCCTCACTTGTTGCATCCTGTGGTTACAGACCCACATCAGGCCAGCGGAATCTTGAAGTGGGCTTGCACAGAGATGGACAGACGATACGCGTTGATGGCCAAATACAAAACCCGCAACATTGAATCTTTCAATCAGCGGTTGACTGAAGAATTGGAAGACTGGGACCAGTCCAAGGCAGTCTATTTTGCCCCAGACAATTGGGATGGCAAGTCCAAACTGCCGAAGCCACAAAAGATGCCTTACATTGTGGTTGTCATTGATGAACTTGCTGATTTGATGATGGTAGCGGGTAAAGAAGTAGAAGAGTCCATCATTCGGATTGCTCAAAAAGCACGTGCATGTGGTATTCACTTGATTGTTGCCACCCAACGTCCTTCTGCAGATGTGGTCACAGGATTGATCAAGGCGAACATGCCTTCTAGAATGTGTTTTCAAGTTCGTCAGCGTTCTGACTCTAGAATCATTTTGGACAATCCTGGTGGAGAAACTTTGCTCGGTAAAGGAGACATGCTCTACCTTCCTCCAGGCATTGCCAACCTGATTCGCTGTCACGGACCGTTTCTCAGCGATGACGAAGTTCGTCGAATTACCGACCATCTGCGAGCACAAGGCAAGCCTAAGTATGAAGCAGAAGTGGTCACTGCCAAACCGGAAAGTCAAGGAAGCGATGACTATGATGAATTCTATGATCAAGCGGTCGAGTTTGTCTGTGAGAAGGGCTATGCTTCAACATCTGCAGTGCAACGACAGTTCCGTATTGGATACAATCGAGCTGCACGTATGATCGAGCAGATGGAAATGGATGGGATTATTTCAGAGCAGAATGGCTCCAAAAAACGAAAGATTCTCAAGAATGTCTTGGAGCCCTAAACTGTATAGAAGGTTTTGAGTCCGTTCGATGAGACATCACCCAAGGAGTTCAATCCTTGGGTTTTGTTTTGGGCTCATGTTCTCTCTGATCTTGAATCTGGCGCTGGCTGTTGTAGATGGTCGCTCGATCTTTTTCGTTGTCCCAGATCGGTCTCATTGAGCCCAGATAGATTTCTAGTTGCTTCTCTGGATTCTGTTGGTGGTATCCACGTCCACTGTGTACTTTTACCGTGTTGCCAGGTGGTAGACTCATCGCTGGAAACTGCCAAGAGTCACCTTTAATATTCTCAATAGAATACTGACTGAGGTCTAAAATTTTGGAAGTGATGTTGGTCACGCGCAAATATTCACCGTTGACATTTCGATCGTCATCGCCCGGTGCATTGGCATGAAACGATGTCATGTGTAAATCACTTTGGTATCGTCGAATAGACCACAGACCTGTTTTTTTGGCTTGTGCTTTTTCCTGTGCTTGGAGCAACATTGGGGTATCCAACTTTTCTGGTGGGATAAAGAAAGCGTGTGCCAATCCATTTTCCAACAAGTAGGTTGCCACATCTGTATCTTCAGTGCGTACCGATGCGATAAGTCTTCCGTATCCATCGCGCTCTACGTCTCCATACGACAGATAGACCGTTTGATTGAGGATGAGATCGGCTACGGCTTCTTTGGCTTCGACCCCAAAAGCCTCAGGGGGGCGAAGTTCAGGTGTATTGGCACCTCGAAGACGAATCTTCTCTCCAGTATCCAGTGTAAACGTATCTCCATCATAGACGGCAATGATGGTGCCTTTCTTGGGTGGAGGACGGAAAGATTCAGCACACACTGGCTGTAATAACGACAAGAGAAACAACATATCTAACGGTATCTCAAAAGGGCTTTGGTGTACATGGTTTTAGGTCAATGTTGTAACAAAGTCAGCGATCTCCAACATTTGCTGGTTTGTACTGGTCATGACAATGGTGATGTCATCTCGACGAAAATGTAGAAGACACCTTTGCAATCGAAGTGCGTCAGAAGCGTGGAGTGCGGCAGTGGGATCATCCATCAGTACGATGAGGGGCTCTCTTTTAAATTCAGGTGTTAGACAGGGCGCCAGCACTTGGGCCAATTGGATCCGACGGTGTTCCCCGCCACTCAGAGTGGGAGAACTTTGTCCGAGAGTAAGATATCCGAGTCCAACCATTTGCAGTGCAGAGCACATTCGAAACAACATGGGCTGATGCTCAAAAATTTTCAAGGCTTCATCTACGCTGAGGTCCAAAATTTCAGAGATGTTCCGATCTCGATAGGTGGCTTGTAAAGTTGAATCCAAAAACCTTTTTCCCAAACACTCTGAGCAGGTCACTTCACTGGGAGGCAAGGGGGCTACATGGTGTGGAATGGTGCCGATTCCATGGCAAGCCTCACACCGTCCACCTTTGCGATTGAAGGAAAAGTCCGCGGCAGACAGGCGATGAAGTTTCGCACTTCTTGTACTTGCCATTAGATTGCGAATCTCCGTCCAAATACCCGCAATTGTCACCAATGTTGACCGCTTGTTTCCAAGGGACCCAAGGCTTGTCAACAACAAAATACGTTCTGGACGATCTTGTTCTTTCAAGGTCTGATGGATTTGCTTCAACAGTCTGGTCTTTCCACTCCCAGATGGTCCTGTAATTATGTGCAACCCTCCCAAATAGAGTTCAAAGTTTGTTTTTCCGATTGAAATGCTCTTGGAGAATGCTTTGTTGGCAAATTCTGTGGGATCAATCGTTTCCTTTAAGGCATCTTCTTGTATGATGGTTCCACCATGGATTCCGGAACCAGGTCCAAAGTGGAAAACGGTATCTGCAGATTGTTGAAACTTGGGGTGGTGGTCCACAACGATGAAACTTTGGCCTTCGTCCACTTTCCGGCGCAGTGCTTCTATGAGGCGATCGACATTGGCGTTGTCCAAACCCAACGAGGGTTCGTCCAATATATAGAGACAGGTACCCAATTCTTGATTGAGGACGGCAGAGGTTCGAGCCCTCGAGCGTTCCCCAGTACTCAAAGAGTTTACCTTCTGACACAGTGGGTTTTGTAGGTTGAAATCGCACAACAGTTGCAACGAACGCTCCAATTCCAACAGTTCTCCACTGTCTCGATTCAATGTTTTGAGCCACTGTCGAAGTTTTTTTGGAGACTGTGCAATGGCTTGTCGAAAGGAAAGGTCTTGTATTTTCAACAAATCAGAGAAGTCCTGAAGCCCGGTACCATTACAAAGAGTGCAATTTTTTGTCGATTCATTTACTCCAAGTCCGTAGCAAGCAACACATCCACCCAGAGATGTATTTGTTTGAAGATGCTCAGCCGTTGGAGTCGGGTACATTGTGCCATCAGCAGACTGTGGAACGCTGGAGAATATCTTTTCGATGGGCTTGTCACCTTTTCTGGAGAGGATGACGTGTATTTGTTGTTGGTGACTGTTCAACCCATGTCTTAGTGCTTCTCTCAGTCGATCTCGATTCTTTTCTCGTACTTTCAATCTGTCGAGTACCACTCCAAACTTCTTTGGTGGGAGCTTTGGTGCATCTTCAATAAATGGGAACGTGTCATCGTATTGAATCCGCGTGTGTCCATTTCGAATCAATTCTTCTAGGATGCCCAAATAGGTCTCAGAGTTTACTGGCAATTTTGAGACAATGTGTGCTGCCATGTTGTCGTGAGACTGAAGTAAGTATTCAGTTGCTTCAAGTGGGGTGAAAGTAGACAGTGGTTCATTTGTTTTCGGACAATGGAGCGTACCCCATTCTAGAAAGAGGTGTTCCAATAGGGTTTGTATGCCCAACAGATCGGCGAGGCCTGTATGTCGATCAAATTTGATGCCGATATCTTGTCTCATCCCAAAGGTTGGAGGCAGCCCTGTGATTCTGTCTGCTTGGGGGCGAGCGATCCTCTTATTGTCAAGCCGAATGGATGCCCGCAACGCTTCAATGCATCGTCGTTGTCCCTCTGCCAACAACGTATCAATGGCCAAAGATGACTTCCCTGAACCCGATGGCCCAACAAATACGACCAATTCTCTCAGTGGGATTTCCACAAACGGTATATTCAAATTGTTTTGTCGAACATTGTGTAATGCAATTTTGTGCATAGAGAATTCCAAAAAAGTAAGCGAATGGGCTTGTCAGTGATTTGAGATTGAGATATATTCTGTTTGAACATGCTGGGCTATGGTGTAATAGGTAACACAGCGGTTTTTGGCACCGTCGTTCTAGGTTCAAGTCCTGGTAGCCCAGCTTTTTCAATGTTCACTATACAAGTTGAGTCTAACTTTTGATTACCTCTGACCTAGTAAAGGGTTTAGGGGTTTTTTTGTTTGACTGGATTGGTGAAAGGGTTTGATACACACAGGGGGAGTGATGGACTCAAACAAAATTTATTTGTTGCCGGGCAACGCCAGTCGCAAACTGGCAACCCAAATTTCACAGTATTGGCATCGGAGAATCGACGGAGCGACACTTCCTTCTGATGGTTCTGAGGCTGAACTTGAAGAATGGGAAAGAATGTTGTCTAGTCGCGTGCAAAATGACGTTGTGATGGTCAAAGTCGATATCGGCAAATTTCGAGACAGTGAGGTCAGTGTCGTTGTCAATGAGAATATTCGGGGACAAGATGTTTTCATCGTTCAGTCCTTCTATACTGGATATTGTGAAGTCAATAAGGAAGATGGTTCAACTGTGTATGAGCCAGGTGAGTCGGTCAATGATTATTTGATGGCGCTCTTGTTAACAGTGGATGCCTGTAAACGTGCGTCAGCAGGTTCTATAACGGCAGTGATTCCCTATTTCGGATACGCCAGACAAGATCGTAAAATTCAAAGAGCTCCTATTTCTGCAAAATTGGTCGCAGATATGTTGACGGTGGCAGGTGTGTCTCGCGTTGTGACAATGGACCTGCATGCCGCTCAGGTACAAGGGTTTTTCAATGTGCCCGTGGACAATTTGTATGGTGCTGTGGTCGCGGCAAAGCATTTGGCGAATGTAATTGCTGCGAGGGTTCGTACCATCGAAGAGCGAAAAAGTTTGGTCATTGTCTCACCAGATGTTGGTGGCGCTCAGCGAGCAAGGAAATTTCGCGAACGTTTGGTCAAGACTTTGCAAGAAGAATATCCAAGTGTCGGTTTAGACAAAAAGGCAGATGGAACCAAGTCGACAGACGAAGAAAAGGCTCAAAATGCGAAATGGGATGTAGATTTGGCAATCATTGACAAAGTTCGAAAAGTTGCCAATGAAGCAGAAGTCATGGATGTGATCGGTCGTGTGAAAGGGAAAACGGCGATAATTGTAGATGATTTGATTGATACAGCTGGGACTTTATGTAAAGGTGCTCAGGCGCTTCATGATAAAGGTGCCAAAGAGATATTGGCATTCTGCACTCACCCAGTGATGTCTGACAAGTACGATGCAAAATCTGGATTGACAACCGTTGTCGAAAAACTCAATCAATCACACATTGATAAACTTTATGTGTCGGACACGATTCCTCTGCGTCCAGATCAAGAGGCCTGTGAAAAGATTGAGGTTTTGAGTCAAGACTATATGTTTGCCTCGGCTATGGATGGTATTTTCAATCGAAAGTCTGTGTCGCAAGTGTTCAATGAAGCGAGAAGTTCAACATTGATTCCGAACTATCAACAATAGTGCCAAGACAACAATAATAACCAAGGCAACTAATGATCACTTAAACAACAATGATTGACAATACAGATCAATCTGGTTAAATAGCGACAGTCTAGCGTTTGTCGGTTTCATTTATTTGGTGAAACCCAAAGTCCATGGCAAACAAAACACTCTAGACAGACATTATTGCGTTGCTAATGGACGGCACAATCAGTTTCTATCAATCCTGAAACAATAGAATGGAGTGCCCATGTCTACTATCGAAATGTCTGTTTCAAAACGTGAAGCGACAGGAAAAGGAATTGCTCGTAAGCTGCGCCGAACTGGTGTGGTACCAGCAGTAATTTATCGTGGCGGTAATACACCGACTATGATTTCAATCGACCCAACCGCGTTGACCCTTGCGTTTGAACGCTCTGGAAACCCAAACAACTTGGTCAAACTTGCCATCGAAGGTGGGGATGCATTTACGTGCTTGGTTCGTGAAGTGCAACGTCATCCTGTATCTGGCGTGATTCGTCACGTTGACTTTTATGAAGTCAAAGATGATGAGTTCTTGACGGTAACCGTACCGGTTGTCACTGTTGGTAAAGCAGCGGGTGTCGCCATGGGTGGTGCATTGCGTTTGGTCCGACGTGAACTTCAAGTTCGTTGTTTGCCTGCAAACATTCCTGCAGTCATCGAAGCCGACGTAACTTCATTGGAAATCGGTAAGTTCCTCAAAGTCAATCAAATCGCCAATCCAGAAGGCGTAGAAATTTTGTTTGACAATAAGGGAATTTTCAACATTGCCACCGTTATCAAGCGTCGCGGAACAAAGTAAGCATTATGTTTTTGGTCGTTGGTTTGGGAAATCCTGGGTTGAAGTACCTCAACACCCGTCACAACATCGGGTTTGATGTGCTCATGGAACTCGCGAGTCGAAATTGTGTCGATTTGCCCTCCAAAAAGAAATCCAATTCCCTGATCAGTGACGTTCGCATTGGCAATCAAAATTGCATCTTGGCACTTCCACAGCAATTCATGAATCGTTCAGGACAGCCAGTCGCTTCCTTGATGGGATATTACAAAATTCCATCAAAAAAGGTACTGGTTGTTCACGACGAACTGGATATTCCGTTTGGCGCTGTCAGACTCAAGCAACAAGGTGGCCATGGTGGTCACAATGGTCTGCGTGATATTATCCAGCATATCGGAAAAGATTTTCTTCGACTGCGCGTTGGCGTAGGAAGACCTCCAAAAGGGTGGGATACCGCCAATTTTGTATTGGGTCGATGGAGCAAGTCTGAAATGGATGCCTTAGGAGATGTGAAAATTGATGCTTGCAACGCTCTTGAAGCCGTTTTACAAAATGGCGTTCTTGATGCGATGCAAACGGTCAACGCAAAAACATAAGCAATCAATATTTGTATATATACATTTATTCAATCTCAAATTTATTCAACCTCTGCGGGAGAGTTTTCTCCCCACAAATATTCAAGTCCATGTGGAGGAATTCAATGGCACAAGTTCTGAACAATTATGAAATGATGCTGATCGCGCATCAAAGTGTAACCGATGAAGTCATCAACGAAGCTGTAGCTGGTTTGGCAGACGTCATCACCAACAGTGGTGGTTCTTTGTTGACCCAAGATGACTGGGGTCGTGTTCGCACTGCATATCCAATCAATAAGCAAAGCTTCTCAAAATATCTTTTGTTAGAGTACGTAGCGCCTGCAACCATACCTTTGGAACTCGAGCGAATCGTACGTTTCAACGACAAAACATTCTTGCGATTTTTGACAGTACAATTAGACAGCAACGTAAAAGATCTCGAAGCCCTCAAAGAAGCCGCTGAAGCTCGATTGACCAAGCGTCAAGAGACAGTTGCTGAAATGAAGAAAGAAAAGACACGACGATAAGGAGCAAATCATGGCGAAAAAACAATCAAGAGTATTCGATTACAAAGATCCAAAAACTTTGCGTGGGTACATCACTGAGCGTGGAAAAATCAAGCCACGTCGTATGACCAACCTCACTGCAAAAGAACAACGCAACCTTGCTTTGGCCATCAAGCGTGCACGTCAAGTCGCGTTGTTGCCATTCTTGAGCATGGACTAAGGAGAAAATCATGAAAGTAATTTTGCAAAAAGACGTACCTCACTTAGGTCACATTGGTGATTTGGTAAAGGTTAAAGACGGTTATGGCCGCAATTACTTGTTGCCACGTGGATTGGCTGTGTTGGCAAATGAATCCAACACCCGTCAGTTGAATCATCAAAAACGTGTTGCAGCCACTTTGGCCGCTAAGCAGAAAGCTGCTGCTCAAGCTGCGGCAAATGTCATCAATTCTACACCTGTTGCTTTCAAATTGGAAGTTGGTGAAGAGGGTAAGGCTTTTGGTTCTGTCACCAGCCGTGACATTGCTGAAGCGTTGGCAGCCAAAGGCGTCGAAGTGGATCGTCGCAAGATGTCTATGGACAGTGTGCTCAAAGAGATCGGTTCTTTCGAAGTTCCAGTAGACTTGGGATCCGGTGTTTCTGCAAACATTCGAGTGTTGATCGAGAAAAAATAATCATCAACTCAGTGAATTGGAAAATACTGCCCCCGTGGCAGTATTTTTTTGTCCGATTTCCATACGCCAAATAGTTTTGCATCATATATTGTGCAACGACGACCCCCCTCCCTGGACATATTAGAAATGGCAAAGAAAAAAGAAGACGATTGGTATAAGAAAATTACAAAACGTGCAGAAGATGTTGTTCTGAAACTTCCGTATGACAGAGAAGCAGAACGGTCTGTATTGGGTGGGCTGATGATGGGTGCAGTCCATTTTTCAGATGTGCACGAATATTTGAGAGCTGAGGATTTTTTCGACGAGTCCCATCAAACCTTGTTTGAGTTGCTTGTCAAGATGATCAAAAATGGAGAGAATACAGATTTGGTCTCTGTCCTTCATCAATCTTCGCATCAAGAGAAACTGGAAAAAATTGGTGGGCACGAATACATCACAGAACTGTATACGTCTTCTTCTACAGCCTACAATATTGATTTTCATGCGGCGATTGTTAAGGAGCAAGCGACCAGAAGACACTTGATGAAGAATGCCAACGTCATCATTCAGGCGGCTCAAACGGGGATCGCCACCATTGATGATGTTTTGGAACTCGCCGAAAAGAAAGTTTTTGAAATTACGCAGTCAGCAGAGTCAAAAGATTGGCAGTCCATTGAGAAAGTTGTTGGTCAAGAGTTTGAGCGCATTCAGCAGTTGATGGATATTGCGTCAGATGTGACCGGTATGGATACTGGTTTTACAGACTTGAATAAGATCTTGTCCGGACTTCAAAAGACCGACTTGGTGATTCTTGCGGCACGTCCTGCAATGGGTAAGACGGCGTTGGCCCTGAATATTGCATTGAATGTTGCCAAAGATGGAAACGGAATCGGCATCTTTTCGATGGAGATGAGTGCAGGACAGTTGGTTACACGTTTGATGTGTACGGAGGGTCGCGTAGATGCGGGGGCTGTCCGTACGGGTAAACTCAATCGAGACACGGACATCCCACGACTTGTGGACGCCGCTCAGGAACTTCATCGTTTGCCGATTTACATCGACGATACACCTGGCTTAACGATCAATCAATTGAGTTCAAAGTCGCGTCGCTTGAAGGCTGCCAATCCAGATTTGGGTCTGATCGTTGTAGATTATATCGGTTTGATGGTTGGGGATGGTCGAATGTCTCGTCAGGAGCAGGTTTCTGAAGCTTCTCGTGGATTGAAGGGATTGGCGAAGGAATTGGATGTGTGTGTGCTGGCGTTGTCACAGTTGAATCGTAGTGTGGAGTCCAGAACAGACAAGCGACCAATGCCAAGTGATCTCCGCGAATCCGGCGCGATTGAGCAGGATGCCGACATCATTTCCTTCATTTATCGTGATGAGTATTACAATCCAGAGAGTCCAGAAAAGGGGGTTGCTGAAATTATCATTGCCAAGCAGCGAAACGGGTCAACGGGTACCGTGAAATTGTTTTTTGAAGGGAAGCACACTCGCTTTGACAATTACACAGAACGCTCCACTGACGATTACATGTAATCGTGTAACAAATCAGTAAACTGTATGGTTTGCGATGGAATCTCATTGGTGAAACTTGTTAAAGAGTATCAAAAATAGAATAGGAGTAACCATGAAGACCAACGTAGAACAATTCAATCATCTCATCGAAGAATGGACTAAGTTTCAGGGGTTTATTGATAAAATTGAAGAGAACGCTGGAAAATTTGCAGCCGCTGTTGTTGAGAAACTTCAAGAAGAATACGTTGTCAAACAAACTGCCGTCACAACCCAAGTCAACGAATTTTTGACTGGGCAACGGAGACTCTTGAATGAAACAAAAGAGGCAT
Source organism: uncultured Myxococcota bacterium (assembly GCA_965661985.1). Classification (GTDB taxonomy): domain Bacteria; phylum Myxococcota_A; class UBA796; order UBA796; family UBA796; genus CAJWHX01. The sequence continues at coordinate 103,998 of CBFIFY010000006.1, forward strand.
TGGCAACCCTTAAGCACAACAATGCTGCATATGACGAGGTTGAGCAAGAGTTGAGCTTGCGTCACACCATTGGGGCGTTGAGTACAGACGAGTTTGAGACGCAACTGAACGCGTTGAGAAGTTCAATGTCAGATTACGCGAATCAAGTAGATGCATACAACCAAGAGATCACCAGTATTGAAGGCATGTTGGCTCAGTGGACAGAACTGTCTGGTCAGAAAGAAGTTGAGCAAGTTGTAAACAAATCTGTTGAGACGGCGAGTGTACAAGCAGAAGCGATTGTCGACGAGGTTGATTCTTCTCTTGACATTGGTGGTGATGACTTGGAGCCATTGCCAGATGTACCAGAGTTGGACAGCGCATTAGAGCCAATTGAAGATCTGTCGGCAGATTTTGATGGGGACTTGGAATTCAATGAGTTAGACGGTGGACCATCGCCATTTGCTTCTTTTCCGGGTGAAGATTTGAATTTTGAGTTGAGCAATGACAGCCTCGGGTTTGATGAGGGGTTGTCAGCTGAGTTGATTGAGCCAGATGACCTATCGGGCAGCATTGATTTGGGTGGGATGTCGATGGATATGGACCCGATGGACGGAGCACTTGATGGTTCAATGGGTGGTCAAGATATGCCCGCTGCTATGTTGATCCGCGATGAAGGCGTACAGGGCAGCGAAGTGGTATATCCTTTCAAAGGAACCAAGTATCGAATTGGTCGAGCTCCAGACAACGACATTCAAATCAAAAACGACAGCAAGGTATCGCGAAACCACTGTGAACTGTCTCGTCGTGGAAACCAGTTCTATTTAGTTGACTTGGGTTCATCGAATGGAACGATGGTCAACGGCGATGCTTTTGAAGGTGAATACAAACTGTATGGTGGTGAGGAACTGAAGGTGGGAGAAACTTTATTCCGTTTTACCATTCACTGAAAAATCAAATTGTTTTAGATGGGTTGGCTTGCCAACCCATTTTTTTGTAGATTTTGGGGTGCAGATTGTGAATTCGTATTATAATAGTTGTAATTTACATCTGGGGGGTGTGTGGACGCCGAAAAATCTAAGATTTTACAAAAAGAACTGTTGACGACAAAAGATGCTTCACAGCTGATTGGGGTGAGTTTACCCAGCATTATCAATTGGGCTGACGCTGGTCGATTTGATTCGTTTCGAACTCCTGGTGGGCACCGTCGCATTCGTAAGCAAGATTTTCTGGCCTTCGCTTGTTCAAATGGGTATTTGCAGGACATAAACTTGACCGAAGATACCGGCGTCGAAAAAACAGTTATTTTGGTAGACACCAATCTAGAATATATGGAAACACTCAAAGTATTCTTGGAGATTGGAGAGACGCTCAAAGTGATGATGTGCACCAATGTTTTTGAGGCCGGAGTACTTGTTGGAAAAAATCAGCCGTCGGTGCTGGTGTTCGACCAAGATACGGTTCCAATGCCGATAAAGAGTGTGCCTTTTCTACAACATTTAAACATTCGAAATATTCACATTGTGTCCTTGGCTACAGAGTATCCAGTCCCTCCAAGGAAACAGAGCGATAACTATATTTATTTAAACAAAGGCAAATCTATTCGAGAAGTGGCGATTTCGATTAAAAATTTGGTTGCCTCATCGGTTGTTGTTTTATAATTCTTCAATGCCAAGACGACTCATGCGAAATGGCAACTTTTGTTGTTGGGTCGCATTGTGTCTTAAATCCAATTATGTGATTGCATGATGTTGCTGTTTTATTTAGCCTTGGCGAGTGCTCAAGATCTGGATTCCGTTGATAAAGTGGATGAGGCTTCTACTTCGGTATTGGATGATGAAATGGACATGGATACTGAAAGAGGGGAGGCTGAGGCCTTTCATTGGCAGTTTGACCATCAATGGAAAGCGTTGAGACTTTACAGACCCTTGAAAGCAGTGGGGGCAACGTGGAGCGACAAACTGTTGGTGATGGACACTGCTGGTCAGATTCACCGCCTCAATACCGATGGTTCTTGGTCAGCTGTCTTTACGGGTGAAGATACATCGGTCAACGAAGAAGATTTACTGCTCGATTTAGAAAGTTCACTATCGGAACAGTGGGACGAGTTTGATGACACTCCTCAATATGATGAAGATACTGAAGAGGTGATTCAGGCGGATTCAGTGGGCAATGAATGGGAATCTGCCATTGATGATCCATTGCTTTCTCAGGATAGTGCAGACGGAATCTATACTCTGTGGACGGATGAAAAAACACCGTTGATCTTTGCTTGTTCCAACGATGGGTGTGTGCGATCTACAGATGATGGTGATGATTGGAGTGAAATGGAGGATCTGCCACCTGCATTCGGTTTTGCTTCTTTGAAAGGAGTTTATGTCGCTGGCACATCAGAAGGTGTCTATGTTTCAAGTGACAAAGGACGTACATGGTCTGTCAGTTTGAGTGTACCGACCGATTTGTCTGTGTACAGTTTTGCGGCCAATCGAGATTACATTGTGGCAGCCACGTCCAGTGGGGTCTGGTCCAGTGTGGATGCAGTCAATTGGGCAAAAATGTCAGCGGTTGGCTATGATGACGTCGAATTCATCAGTGTGGTGTTGAGTATGACAAATCAGTTGTGGGGCATGTCCTCTCTTGGTTTTTTGTCGTCCGACGATTTGGGAAATTCCTTTGATGTTCAGCCAACACAAATTGATTTTCATCAGTTGCTAGAAGATGAAGCCAATTTCGGTTTGCTGGCCTTTGATCGAGAGATGGTGTGGGAGAGTATTGATCAAGGGGGTTCATGGCAACCACTATCAGAAGGACTGCCCCGTGTTGAGATTGAAGACGCTGTTGCGTGGAAAGGGTCATTTGTCATTGCCACAGAACAGGGTGGGTATTATTTGGCACAATCCAAACCCACCGAAGGCTTGGTGGACGTGGGCGAACTGTCGGTGACCCAAGTTGACGTGGATAGTTTGGTCGACGCGGCAACTGCAGACATCGATCGACAAATGGAGCAACTCTCTGTTGAGCGTTCAACCCAGTTGCTGCGATGGGTGCCGACCGTTTCCATGACCTATGATTATGGCCACGATCGAGCATTGACGGTCAATTACGATTCGATTTCAACGATTGGAATGGAGCAAGTCCCTTGGAAGGTGGTGACAAATATGTGCTTTGGCAATTGCCAAACTGCATCCACCGACGTTGGATTTGCGAATCTGAGCGATGATGTCATGGTGATTGGCAACAGTGTGTACCGCAGTGATTTGGGGGGTGTCGTTCCAGCGGCCAGCAATGTTTCGTTGGTTTTGCACGCACAACGAAAAGCAAAAACGAGGCGCATCATTGATTTGTATTCGGCGGCGATTCGATTGGAGCAGCAGAGTCGGTTGTTGTTGACGGCACCCTTGACAGACCAAGTACTTCATCGACTGGAGCAAGATGAAGTGACCGCATTGTTGGATTTGTACACAGATGGAAAATTTTATATGGCTTTACAGGCACAGGAGTAAATATGTTTGGAATGATTTGTTCATTGTTGGTATCCACAGGGTGGGCCGAAATTGATCTCAATACAGCAACGGTCGAAGAGTTTGCCGCACTTTCGACCATTGACACGTCAGTCGCGGAATCCATAGTGTCCTATCGCAATCAGCACGCTGGCATTCCCAATGTGGAGTCGTTGCGGGTTCTCAATCTCAGTAATTCAGCGTTGGACAGTTTGCGGGCTGAGTCCGTTGTTACACTGCAGATTTCAACCAAGCGAAACAAGACCTACACCTCAGTGGATGAAGTTATGACGGAGTTTTCCGGTGAGCCAGACATCCGTTCGGTACAGGCAATGTCGATGCGCTATTCCAAGACCAATCCCGAGTTGATGGAAAAGTGGCTGTCAGCATCACAACGGGCCTATGCTTTGCCCAAGGTAAACCTTCAGTATGAGAAGCAACTCGATGAGGGTACTCGGTACGATTATGTTGCCGGTGCCGATGGAACAGCCGAGCCACAGACGGATTATGTTCAGATTGGAAATGATGACAAGGTTGTGGTCAAACTGGAGTGGCGATTGGACAAACTGGTGATGTCGTCAGAGCAAATTCGTGTGATCAACGAAACAGGAAAAGCCAACAAAATGCGAGAGAAAGTACTCGATGAAGTGACACGACTGTACTTTGATCGTCGACGATTACAGGTAGACAATTTGCTGAATCCTCCGTCTTCTTTGCAAGATCAGATCGAAATGGAATTGCGTTTGCAAGAAATGACAGCCAACCTAGACGCTTTGACAGGGGGCGAGTTCTCCGCCAGTTTCTAAGAAATTACACATGGGAGCACACATGTCACACAAAGGAATTCTGATTCTCGATTTTGGGTCTCAGTTCACACAACTGATCGCTCGTCGCATTCGAGAGATGAATGTGTACTGTGAAATCCACCCTTGTACAGAGCCTTTTCACGACGATTGGTCCTACGATGGCTTGGTCTTGAGTGGGGGACCGTCATCTGTTCTGGGTGATGAGGCGCCCAGTGTAGATACCCGTTGGCTATCTGAGACGGTACCAACATTGGGTGTTTGCTATGGGATGCAATTGATGGCCCAGCAGACTGGCTGTACAATTGAACGAGGACAAAAACGAGAGTATGGTCAATCGACGTTGCATTTGACAGGTGAGCATCCTTTCATCGAGGGAGTCCCTGCCGAGAGCATTGCCTGGATGAGTCATGGTGATCACGTTGAGTCGATTGGTTCAGACAATGTATGGAATGTGTTGGGGCGTTCTGATTCTGGAGTGATCGCTGCAATGGCACACACAGAACACCCTTGGGTGGCTGTACAATTTCACCCTGAAGTTGCCCACACTCAATGTGGTGAGCAATTGTTGCAGAATTTTGTACTGAGCATGACCGATGTCAAACAAAATTGGACCATGGGTAATTTTGTGGGTGATCAGATTGCCTTGCTCAAACAACGACTGGGTACGGACCACGTCATCTGTGGATTGAGCGGAGGGGTTGATTCCTCTGTGACGGCTGCCATTTTGCAACGCGCAATTGGGGACAGACTACACTGTGTGTTCGTAGACAATGGATTGTTGCGAGACGGCGAGCGAGAAGCTGTGGAGCGGGAGTTCTCAGATATGAACTTGACCGTGGTGGATGCAAGGGAGAGATTTCTAGAAGCATTGGATGCCGTGACCGATCCCGAACGCAAACGGAAAATTATTGGCAAGGTATTCATTGATGTCTTTGACGCTGAAGCCAGAAAACTTTCGATCGAGCACGGAGAAATTAATTGGTTGGCACAGGGCACCTTGTATCCAGACGTGATTGAATCCATTTCCTTCAAAGGTCCCTCGGCGACCATCAAGAGTCACCACAACGTGGGTGGTTTGCCCGAAGACATGCAGTTTGAATTGATTGAGCCACTCAGGGAATTGTTCAAAGACGAAGTGCGAGCCCTCGGTCTAGAGTTGGGGTTGAGTCATGAACGGGTCTTCCGACATCCATTTCCTGGACCGGGATTGGCTGTCCGAATGCTGGGTCCGATCACCGCTGAGAGATTGGAATTGTTGAGACGGGCTGATAAAATATTTATCGATGAAATTCGAAATTTTGGATGGTACGACAAGATTTGGCAAGCTGGCGTTGTGTTTTTACCGGTGAAGTCTGTCGGCGTTATGGGAGATGATCGAACCTATGAATGGACGGTGGCATTGAGGGCGGTACATTCTCGAGATGGGATGACGGCCGATGTGGTTCGTCTACCATGGGAATTGCTCGAAAGAGTTTCCACCCGAATCATCAATGAGATTCAAGGGATCAACCGAGTTGCCTACGATGTGAGCAACAAACCACCCGCCACCATTGAGTGGGAATAAATTGGTTCTGTGAGCACAAACCTTGTACACTAAGACATAGCCTATAGCCTCAAGAAGGAGAGATCGTGAACGTATTCTGGATGACGATGGTAAGTTTGGCGAGTGCCAAGCATCCAAAGTGGACTGGGTATTTGCAAAGTGTTGCAGCGACTGCGGCAGTTATGCCCGTGACCTATGCTTTGGGAGAAGGGTGGACGGGTGCTTCAAATGAACTGGTGCCAGGTATGTTGCCCGCTGTGTTGACTGGGATTGTATTGCCAGCGAGTGTGGCGGTTGGGTCGGCAGGAATTGTGGCGGTGAAAAGAGACTATGAGTGGAATGGTGGTGCGGCTTTTCGCAACACCCTGTTGCTAAATACTGGAGTCTATGCAGGTGGAACAGCGTTGGGCGTTTCTAGTGATTCCTTGGAAGACACGTTGATCTATGGAGCCATCAGCGCATTGCTGTTGCCCATTCCTTCTTGGGTATCGATGAATGTTCCAAACGCCACGGCAAACTTGACGGTGATACCAACAGACACGGATTGGTTTGTCAATGCAACGTTTCACCGGTCTTTTTAATGATGGGTTTTGAAGGACAAATACAGAGGCAATCGGAGGCAATATGTGGTTGATTGTGTGGGTTTTCGGGTGTGCAAACGAAGGGTACAACAACCATGATCTCGAACTGTTGACTGCTTATCGCGCCAAGGACATGTGCTCTTGCGTGTTTGTTCAAGACAGAGATGAGGCCTATTGTCGCGATTGGACCAAAGCCAGTCCCAATTTGGCGACGATGAGTGTGGATATGGAGCAAAAGGTGGTAACGACCGAGGCGATGCAATATTGGTCTGCCAAAGCACGGTTTGTCGATGCGAAGCAGGGTTGTGTTCTAGAATAAAGTCAAAACGAGAGTGAATGACAGAGGAATTTTGGAGAGATTGTGAAATACTTGTTTTTGATGTGTACACTGATGATCGGTGTTGGGTGTGCAGATGCTGAGTCTTCAAGTGGATGGGCGGACGATTACATTGCAACCCTAAGTAAAAACGATTGCAAAGGCATCGCCAGTGGGGACAAAAATTATTGTTCTTCACGTGACTGCAAGGGGTTGGCCAAGAAAGATGCCAGTTATTGTGAAACCTCAGATTGCAAAGGCGTAGCGAAACAAAGCAAAAGTTATTGTGCTTCTGGCTTGTGTAAAGCGTGGGCGTCTGGCAATGCTAGTTATTGCAACAACGGAGACTGCAAGGGCATTGTAAAGAAAGACAAAAGTTATTGTTCATCCAAGCAGTGCAAAGCGATTGCGAGTGGAGACAAGAGTTATTGCCCATAATACACCATGATACGTTGGGTTGGAGTTGGAAATGTCTGTACATCGATTGAATCCCGAAGAAATCAGTTCAGCAAAAAAACGAGTGCCAACGTGGACGGTGGAGACCACACCAAGGGATGCGCTGTATCTCGATTGGAAGGGCCGAAACTTTCGAGAGACATTCGCGTTGATGACTGAGATAGCAAAACTGGCTGAAGAGTTCAATCATCATCCAGAATGGTTCAATGTGTATAGTCGTCTTACAATTCGATTGACAACACACGACGTGGGCGGATTGTCAGAACTCGATTTTGCGATGGCTGAGCGCATTGATTTGCTGATACAGCAACGTCAATGACAACGATTTCATCATACAGTCAACATGTAGAGCATTCTGCTTCCTTCATGGCAATGCTTACCAGTTTTGGTCGCCATTTGCCCCGTTGATTCCGTTGCCACCGTCATTGGGTCGGGTTCCACCACGACCACCGCGTCCACCCAGTCCTGGTAGACCAGCATCCAAATCATTTTCGAGACTGATCCAATCTGCAGCTGGGGTGTATCCTGTAACGTAGACGGCATAACTGTTTCCACCGGCACCACCTCCGCCGCCACCGCCATCACCACCGAAGCCACCGTCGCCACCGTAACCACCGTCGCGAGAACAAAATGCTGTGACTTTGTCAGAGGCGCCACCCAGTCCACCTAGACCACCAAGCCCTCCAACACCACCGTCACCACCATCACCACCATTTCCACCGTCGCCAGCCGTGATTTCGTTGTTGATGAGCACAGGCAGGGTTGTACATGATGTGCAGTTTACAAAGACCGCGAAGGATGAGCCACCGCCTGTTCCAGAAACACCACCGTCACCAGCGCAACCTCCAGCACCACCACCGCCACCAGAACCTCCAGCGTGATTATCGGAGCATTGACCTTCTCCAGCAGAACCAGCACCACCGCCACCACCGCCAGAACCATCCGTTCCAGCACTGCCAGACACGCCGCTGCTGGCAACCCATTCAGTTCCATTGAATGCACCGGTTGTTGTTGCCCCAAGACCACCAGATCCATCGGACCCATCGCCACCTGGTGTACCGTCATCACCACCTGTTGCACAAGAATCCACGAAGCAAGAACCACAGTTGCCTGAGAGGAGCAGATCACAAGAACCTTCTCCACCCAGCCCGGGGACAGCACCCGCACCATCAGACCCCGTGGGTTGGTCTTGTCGATCTAAAATTTGTCCCCATCGATTGGTTGTGACATCCGGACAAATTTGAGATGCTCCACTTCCACCATCAATGTCTCCTGATTGTGCACAGGTATTGGTTCCACCTGCGCCACCATCATAAGAGTTTTGATTGCAATTGAATTGCCCACCGTCCATTCCAACTTCACCATCACCACCATTGCTTCCATCTTGCCCTAAATTCCCATCCGTTCCATCTTCGGCATCGTCAGCCAAGATGATGTTGTTTGACAGCTGGAAGGCATCGGAACAGTCTTCGAGATACACGGTAATTACAGAAGCACCTTGATTTTGAACGGATGGTGTAAAGAAACTGAAACCATCGACTTTCGCACCATTGACGATGTTGCTCGCACTCAAGGCAGGAACGCCCACGGCGCTTTCCACCACAGAGGGATCGCCTGCTGTGTTGCGGAAAGTAAAGTTGGCATCCATTGCCCCCATTAAGGTAATTCCATCGACCATCTCTACACTTTCAGCGTAGTCTCCAGATTCTACGAGTACATAGGGGAGGTTGTTGTTTTGTGCCAGTGTCAACCCCAACGCTATGGTGTTCACCGGATCCCCCCATGAACCATCGCCACCAGCAGTTCCTTGGCTACTGGAAACGTGAATCGCCAAGGTGTGATCTCCATCCGTTCCATCACAATTTTGATCAATGCCGTCAAAGTCAGGATCGGTGGCACTTACAAACTCACATTCACATCCATCATTTGAATCGGCATTGGCATCAAAGAATCCAGCATCGCATTCAAATCCACAATCGGGCGTGGACAGACTGTCATTGCAAATGGGTTCTGCATTGTTGAATGTCAGTCCGCTACAATCGTTGCCACAGTTCCCACAGTTGTCGATGTCGATATACCGTCCATTGGTTGTAAATCCTTCGTCTGCAGTGCCGTCGCAATTGTTGTCGAGGTTGTCACAGACTTCCCCCGAATTGGGAAAGGAAATATCTGAAGTGTCATTGCAGTCAAGATCGTTGGTCACGTAGAACTGTGGTTGAGAACATCCGTAGAAAGGAGCGTTGGGATCTCCAAAACCGTCTTGATCATAGTCCAAGTAATAAGTTAGTTCTACAGCCTCATCAATGGTACCATTGCAGTCGTTGTCAATGCCGTCACACACCTCTGTGGCGATTGGACTTGCAGAGATATCTGTGTCGTCACAGTCTGTGGCATTCAAAACATATCCTTGTGGTTGTTCACAAGCGATCTGTGAGACACCTACATTTCCATAACCGTCGCCATCGGAATCAAGATAATAGGTGGCGTTGAGTCCTTCGTTGATGACGCCATCACAATTGTTGTCGATGGTATCGCAAATTTCAGTCGCCACAGGGTTTGCTGTTGCTTCTGAATCATTGCAATCATCCCCATTGGTTACATGGTTGGCTAGGGGGGAACAAGAGACTTGAAGTGTATCTGGGTCTCCAAATCCATCGCCGTCGGCATCCAAGTAATAGTCGGCGTTGAGCCCTTCATTGATTACGCCGTCGCAGTTGTTGTCGATGGTATCGCACACTTCACTTGCAATCGGATTGGCTGTGATTTCAGCATCGTCACAGTCATCTCCATTTGAAACATACCCCTGGGGCTGTGCACAAGCGATTTGTTGAGTGGTAATGTCGCCAAAACCATCACCGTCGGCATCCAAGTAATAAATGCTATCCAATCCTTCGTTGATGACACCATCACAGTTGTTGTCGATGGTGTCACAAATCTCGACTGCAAAGGGTGACACTGAAGCGCTGGCATCGTCGCAGTCATCCGCATTGTCCGTATAGCCAATGGGACGGACACAGGATTGCGTTTGATAGAGTGGGTCGCCAAAGGTGTCTTCATCGACATCCAAATACCAAGTGATGACCAGTCCCTCATCGGTTGTTCCATCACAGTTGTTGTCGATGTCGTCGCATATTTCTTCTGCACCTGGGTAGGCTGTAGCTTCTGTATCGTTGCAATCGTCAGAGTTTTCCACCAAACCATTGCTGCTGTCACATACGGTGGCTGGATTGTTTGGATCGCCATATCCATCTCCATCAGCATCTTGATAGAAAACGCTTGCTAAGTTGCCATCGACGTCTCCATCACAGTCATTGTCGATACCGTCACATACTTCAGCTGCATCAGGGTAGGCGGTCGCATTTAGGTCATTGCAGTCGTTGTCGTTGGAAACATACCCATTTCCTGGGTTGCAATCGGTTGAGGGGAAATTGGGATCGCCATATCCATCTCCGTCATAGTCCAAATACCAGAGCACATTGAGATTTTCATCTGTTTCCCCATCGCAGTTGTTGTCAATCCCGTCGCATTGCTCTGGTGCACTTGGATAGACAGAGGCATTGTTGTCGTTACAGTCACTGGAAATTGGTACATAGCCTTCGGGAAGCACACAAGACTCAACAAAGTTTACACCACCAAAACCATCGCCATCTTCATCTGCGTAATAGACTTGTCTTACGCCTTCGTCAACTTGACCATCGCAGTTGTTGTCTACACCATCACAGAGTTCTTCAGCATTGGGGTTTGTTTGAGCGTCTTGATCGTCACAGTCTTCATCTCCGAAATATCCGTCTCCATCAGCGTCGAATGCTTCGACTTCGGGCTCTTCAGTATTGACTTCAATCGTTTTGGCTTCTTCGCCGCAGGCAAAGAACAATAAAGAAGTGGACAACATCAAGGAAGTTTGAATGAATGATGAGCTCATAAATATCTCCATGTGACAACAGCGAAATCAGCATTTAAGCACAATGTATCGCAAAAAACACTGTGCGACATGCTCGTTCTATTTCCAGTCAATAGAAAGGTATGTTATTCTTTTACGTATGCAAGACAGTTTTCTGTAGTGCAGTATTATGAGAATCAATGAAGGAGATACGATGCGAATGAACCAAACCCTTTCAGCACTGCTGGTATTGAGCAGTCTGGTGGCTTGTGAAGATGAAAAGTTGGAAGAAGTGAACGACAGTGGCGTTGTTGAAGATGTTGACTCTGATGGAGACGGCGTTGTCGATTCAGAAGATGCATTTCCTGAAGACCCTGAAGAGTCCAAGGACAGTGACGAAGACGGTGTGGGTGACAACGCCGATGCTTTCCCAGATGATCCCGAAGAGTCCAAGGACAGCGATGAAGACGGTGTGGGTGACAACGCCGATGCGTTTCCTGAAGACCCAAATGAAACGGCAGACAGTGATGAAGACGGTTTGGGAGACAATGCGGAAGAAAACTTGGGCACAGACCCAAACAATGTTGATTCTGATGGTGACGGTTTAAAAGACGGTGACGAGGTTGTTGAAGGCACAGATCCAACAAACGAAGACACCGATGGGGATGGCTTAACAGACTCAGAAGAACTGGATGTTGGAACCAATCCCAACAATGGTGATACGGATGGTGATGGTGCTCTCGATGGCGACGAAGTTGATGACGGAACTGATCCAACCGATGCCAACAGTGGAGGTGCGGACCCAATTGTACCAACAGCAGGATTTTGGAAGTTCAACTCCGCAAGTGTGAGCAATGATCAATGCAACTTGGCGACCATTCTTGGCCTCGCTGGAATGGGTATCGAAGATGTATTGCCGGCAGGATTTGACATCTCAGCGAGCAGCAACTCTAGTTTCACGGGAACAATGCAGGGTTCTTCTACAACCTGTGCGTTGACAGGCGCAAGTTTCAACTGCGGATCATTGACCACCATTGAAACTTTTGACATGGCACAGACTGGCTTTGGGTCGGGTTTGATTGACATCGAAATGGGAATTTCGTTGACTGGTACAATGTTGGATACGGAGAACATGAACATGTCCTTGGATTTGGATCTATTGTCTTGTACGGGGAGCGATTGTGGAACCTTGCAATTGTTTGTTCCATACCCTTGTGGGGTAGGCGTGGTTGGAGACGCAACTTTGCGACAATAAATATTACGCTGAATGCCGTGTACAAAAATCCGTGTACAAAAAGGGGAGTCAAACTCCCCTTTTTTCATTTGCTTTTAATAGACAGTGATGTACAGAGTGGACTATATCTACTACTGAAACTCATGAGATTTGAATGACTGCCCCCAAACTCCAAATACAGTATACCTCCAATACAGGTGAGACAACGCAGTACAATTTGCAAGAGGAACTTCGAGTTGGTCGTGCATTCGCTTGTAATATCATTTTGTCTGATTTGCTGTCTTCCCGTGAACACGCTCGTTTTTTCAAGAGAGAAGATGAATATTGGGTAGAAGATCTTGGCAGCAGCAACGGTTCGTTTTTGAATGGACGTCGTTTATTGGAAGCGACTCGGGTTCAAGACGGGGACGTGCTCTCGATTGGTCAATGTAGATTTACGGTGCAAAAATTGTCTCAACTGCTGACGTCCAGTGTTGACAAGGTGTATGTCAGCGATGTTCTGGACCAGACCCGTCCGAGTAAAGCGCTCTTGGACAATCTTATTCACGCGAGTCTGTTGCAAAACATAGTGCTGTTGCCCAAAACAACGAGTCTTCAAGAAGTAGCGGCCAATTTTAGCCGAGTGATTCAAGAAGCCTATACTTTTACAAACGTTGAATTATGGGTCACCCGTTCACAGTCGGTAAATGACATTTTTTCAATTCGCGATCCCAGCATCAGTTCAGCGATTGTGCAAGAATTGAGTCTTGATGTCCGGCAAACTGTATGGCAGAAACAAGCGGCGGTGTGTTTGAACGACGGCAAAGATGCTTTGTTCATTGTTCCAATTGTGGTGCAGGATAGAACTGTTGGAGTCTTTACTGGCACAAATTTGTCAGCCCTCCAGAATCAATCGATATTGGAAAGTCTCATCGTTGCACTGTACGCATTTTCGAAAGAGTGGATTTCTGTTGAGCCATGGATCGCACACCACACTTCTCACATTCCCTTTGTGACCTCTTTGCAGTGGTTGCTTGCGCCACTTTCGACAGAGTTGGTGTTTGAGACCTTTCAAGAACAACAACACATTTATCGCGCTGTGTTGCGGTATTTGTATCGTGACTTGCCTTGGATTGAGCGAGACAAAATCGTGGTGGAATGTGCCATGGTTTTTTTGCATGAGGGCTGTGAAACGGAAGCCTTTAGGCGTCAGATGGCTTGGGTCGAGCAAGGAGAAGATTTTTTTGCCCAATCCATGACGCAAGTGCTTCAAGAAGTTTGTAAACAAATCGTGAGCGGTGATCAGCGGGTTCAGATCATTCATCTATGTCAACGTGTGGTCGAACAGTGTGTCAACAATCGGCATCTATCGACCGTTGAAATTGTACAGAGACTCAGGGTTGACTCTTTGAGTCCAGACATTGTGTTGTCGGAAACTGACATTTTGATCATCTTTGATATTATCCAGCAAATCGAACAGCAAGAGGCTGACACGCAACTTTTTCACCGTTGAGGGTAGATGAGGTTTGATCTCGCTCGGTCATGGGAGTTTTTCTTGGGACGTGATATGATCCATCCATGGTGAAAATGAACCGATGACTTAGGATTGTTGACGTGAGCGATGTAGCACAAATAGAGGGGCACAAAGGAATCAAGCAACTGTATGGCTTTCTGCAAGTGTTGAACGATTTGTTGTTGATACCGATGTTTTTTCTCATCGTTGAAGAGATAGAATATGGAGACATTTCTTGGGTGAGTACGTCTACTCAAGATTTGATTTTGAACATTTTATTTTTGAGTGAGTGGGTAGTGGGCTTTTACCTCGCCGCCGATCGTCGACAGTACGGTTTGCGCATCACAAAGATTTTGGATTTGGTGTCCTGTTTCCCATTTGCCACCTTGACTCAAGGGGTTCGATTGGCCCGTTTGGCTCGTGTGGTAAAGGTGTTTCGGTTGATCAGTAGAGCAAAGAGATACAAAGGTGCAGGGGAGGAACTGATCCGTGCATTCTCTCTGGTTGTAGCAACGGTTTTTGCAGGTGCCTATTCCTTCTTGGTGGTTGAACCAAATCACCCGAATGTGATTGACTTTTGGGATGCGTTGTGGTGGTCTTTGGTGACGGTCAGTACCGTTGGCTACGGTGATGTTGTCCCAGAAACCTGGATGGGTCGAATGATAGCGGCTCCCTTAATCATCATTGGTGTAGGGGTCGGGGGATACGTTGCTGGGTTCATGAGCAAACTGATGGCCACCAGTACAGTGCAAGAAGAAGAAGCGCATTTTGCTGAGATTGAGCGTAAATTGGATGCCCTCAATGAAAAATTGGATCGCATTCTTGGTGAGTCTGATGGCGATCTGAAAACGGATTCATCAGCAGACATTGCCGGTCCATAATGCCCTTGAACTCGTTGTTCCCCCCGTACCTATTGTACTTAGGGAGTTTGTTGGTAGTGATCATTTGGGGGTCATGGGACCTTTGGTGGATCATTGAACCCTGCCAAACGGTGCTGTCTGTACTGTTGATACTTGGCGCGCTTTTGGGGTGGGGGTGGATTCTGTTTCCGCGGGTAAAGTGGGACGTTGCGTGGCTTGTAGGATTGGGTGTCGTTGGGACGTTGCTGCTTCCCTTTGCGTGGTTCTTTGGACCACAGTCTGGCATTTTACTGTTGCCCATTGGCTGGTGGCATTTGTGGCGTCGGAGATGGGAATGGACTTGGGTGTCGTTGGGACGAAATACTCAAGGGCACTGCATCATGCTGTTGTTGGTGGGGATGTGGATGCTTTGGAACGCTCACCTGCCGATTGTGGATACCGATGCTCTCTATTACCACAACGCTCTTCCCAAGCACATGTGGCTTTTTAATGAACTCAAAGGTGGTTTACTCGCGCCAAATGGTTCTCGACCTTTGATTTGGCATTTGCCTTTGACGTTGGTCTATGGGTTGGGAGGACACGCTGCTGTTGTTCTCTTTGCTTCATGGACTGCATTGGGTGCATGGACATCGTTGATTCAAACCATTGAAGAGCGACAGCCGGGGCAGGGATGGTGGATTTGGGGCGTATTGTTGGGATCTTTTTCCTTGCTTGAACAGTCGATGCTCACCGCCAACAACGTTGTCGTTATGTGGTGGGTATGGATAGCCTATCGGGAGCAACGAGTCCAGTGGCTTTGGGGATGTCTATTGGGATTTGCAGTGGCTGGAAAGTTTACAGCGGCTGGGGTGGCGTTGTTGATTGGTGTTTTCGGACGAAGGACTGTCTTGGACAAGGTCAAAGAGGCAACTGTAGCAGGAGCACTTGTTGGTATTTGGTCGGTACGCAATCTGTTTGATGGCTTACACCCGTTGTTTCCATACCGAGGGTGGTCGATTGATATGCCCTTTGTGTGGGTCGAAAAATATGGAATGGGACGGGGGTTCGTAGATTTCTTTTGGGCTCCCTGGAACATCTTGATGCATGCAAAGATCGATCAGTTTCAATTTTTGGGTCAATTGTCTCCAGTGTTCGTTATTTTTGCGCTTGGAATATGTTTGTTTGTTCTACGGACGAAGCGATGGACAGATGGACTGTTGCTCATTGGGTCATTCTACTTTTGGTTCCTCGGTCCTCATTGGATTCGACACCTCTTTCCAATGATGGGCATATTTTTGGTGTTGGGAGCCAGTTATCGAGTGAGTCGGGGGATACACTTTCTATTTGTGGGCTTGGTGTTGCTTGGTGTTCCGAACAATTTGAAACCATTTGTGTTGTCACAGATCAACCGATGGGAGTCTAGGGTAGAGCCTACGGGCTTGAAGGCCACTCAATGGTTGAATACCCATGCCGACGAAGGCAAAATTGCCTTGTTTGCTTTGTGGACAGGTGCGTTGCTCGACAAGCCCTATGTGCTGTCTTCGGTCGAAGATCACACGCCAATTCGTCATTTGAGCTTGCTCTATGGAGACAAGACCATTGAACACTTGAAAAAAGAAGGCGTACGCTTTGTCGCTTTTGGTCCCCACACCTTTTTTCCTTCTGCCTATCCATTTTTATCTACGGAAGAACTGGAGCGAAACTGGACGGCTCCGATGCGCAACCTAGAAGTGCAACTGAAAAAAGAAGGACGTTGGGTAACCCGATTGGATGGCGTCGACATTTATTTATTGGAATAGGTCAAGCATCGTTTCGATAGCGACTGGTCGAACTGTATTGAAGAGTTGAATTGTATTGTGTTGAACGAGAGCCCTAATGAATGTAGATGTTCTGGACTACTTATTGGGTAGCAACTCACCTTCTGGATCAAGGTTCATTGGCAAGTAGGGGATTTGCACATCCAGAGGTTCTAGAATGATTGTTGGAACGGTTGCCATTGTTCCAGATACGTTGAATGTACCGCTGTAAAATGAATAGCCCTTGGCTGTACAGCGAATCTCGTATTCTCCTTTGCTGACGTCAAGATTGTCAAAGGTGAATACACCAGTCTCATTGGTTTCGACTTGTTGATCGAAAAAATCACAGGATGCACCCGCAATGGCTTCTTGAGATGCGTTGTTGACAGTTCCGGTGACCGTGTGAGTTGAGCAGGCCCCCAATAACCATACCATCACCATCGTTGCCTTCATACAGTCCCCCTTTGAAGCTGTTGCATCTTTGATTCAGCTTGTTCGAACAAAGAGCGCAACTTGGCCCGTCGTGCTTCTCGCTGAACCTTTCGGAACTGGGTGAGGCTTTGGAGTCGAGAGTCTTCGGAACCACTTTCCAGAAAACTGATATAGGATAGGTGGGCTACGATATTGTCTCTTTGCGCACGCAGAACCATTAATTGACTGCGTTCTACGTTGCCCCAGTTGAGTTCTGCTTGCATCAAGTATTCGCGAGCGCCATCCAGATTTTGCATGTTGAACTGATGCTGGGCCATTGCCAAGAGGTAAATCGGCTTGTGCGTATTGCTATTCAAAGACAGCAATTGTTCCAAACTGTTTCCAATCAATTCGGCATTGCCACTTTGTTGTGCGTGGGTGAGCAGGATGGCATTGGCGCGCGTGAATGATGCATCTTCGGTGTCAACACTCTGAAGGCGCTCAATCGCCAAGTCATTGAGTTTTCCTTGTACGGCATTGGTAGACCAGTTTCGATAATCTGTTGCCGAGATGGGATTGAGGGTATCCAAAGAAGGTGTTTCCAATGTTCCCCATGAACCATCGGGTTCAGTCTCTGAATCTTCGAGGTTGGGTTCAGGTGTCGTTTCCTCGGCGCTGAGTTCAGTTGTCGTCGGCTGAGTATCTTCGACAGGGGCGACGTCTTGCTGACTTTCTTGGTCTTGTTGAACTCGCTCCGATAGGTTGTTGGTTTCAACGATTGTTTCAACTTTCTCTGTTTGTTCTACTTTTTTCGTTTGTTCTACTTTTTCTACCTTGTTTACCTGTTCAATGGGTGCTGGTACGGGTTCTTGCACTGTTTGGGCTATCGGTTGGACGTTGGCTTCTTGTTTGGGTTTAGGTGTTGCTTCCCTTTCGACTGTCTGTTTTGGTTGGGCGGATGATTGTTCTTTGAGAGGCGCTTCAACCGGCAATGGCCGTTTCTTCTTTGGAGTTGGTAGTGTTTTCACCGTTGTGGCTTCGGCCGCTTCTGTCTCGGTTGGACTTGTAAACGGAGAGGCTTTGGTGGTGGAGACTTTTTTTGGAGCGCTTTTCTTGGCTGTTGTACGGACCTTATTCGTCTGTTTTGGCTTGGGTTTAGCGCTTGCACTTTTGATTCGCGTCGTTTTTGTGCTGTTCGAGGCGGTTGGAGCAGGTTTTGTGGTTGTCTCATTGGGTGTGGTCAACGCAACGGACTTTTCGCCATTGACACTGAGTTCATCGTCATTGCTGTTGGTTGAAGCCACCATCTGAATAGCATCTGTGTTCTGTTCGTCTTGGTCGGCTTCTACTTCTACTTCTACAATGGTCTGTTGAACCTTTTGTGATTCAATCTCTGAATCAATATCAATGTCGTCAGCGGCTTTGGTTTGGGCTTCATCGATGAGCACTGCAGGTTCAACTGTGTCGTTTTGGTGTAGTGCAGCCCAAGCGCCACCCGCTACAACCGCGGCACTGGCTGCCCATACCCACTTTGGGATTCCGTTGTCTGTATTGGAAACGGAAGATGGATTTTCGTTGACCGAAGTACTTTGAACTGTTGATTTTGGGGTGTTCACAAACCAAGAGTCAGACATGTCTGCTTCTTCAAGTGCGCTTTGAACCTTATCCGCCGGAATGTCCAAAGTGCCGAGCAACGAAGACCGTGAAAAGATGTCTGTGGCAAAATCACCATCGTCATCGAGTGCAGGAATCTCTTCCGAGGGCTCTTCGACCGTAAACTCATCAATTTCGTCAATGTTTTGAAATTGCGCTTCTTCAGTTAGAGACGCCAGATCGTCTTCGCCATTCTCTAGTAGGAAATCCAACGTTTCGTTGCTTTGTAGGCTAGCATCGAGTGCAGAGTCGAGGTTTGAGCTTGAGAAAATCTCCGTTTTTTCATCAAAGGAGTCCACATTACCATCTTTCAAAGAAGAGTCAGACTTGGGTTCTTTCGGTTTCATTGAAAAGAGCAACACCTCATCGTCATCTTCAAAATCCGAAATCTCTTCTACGGCATCGGCCGTTGAACTCAAAAGGTCTGATTGTGTCAAAGGCATTGTATCTTCGGGCTCATTGAACCAATCGTCCAACGGTGTATCGCCAAACATTTCAGGCGTGATCGTAGATAGGGTGTCCTCGTGTCTATCCTCGTTTCTATTCTCGTTTCTATCCTCGTTCTTACTTTCGTCTTTACGGTTTTCATTGTTTTGTACTGTATCGTGCGTGGCAGTTTCCGTACTGACACTGGTATGGATGGCATTGTCGCTGTTCCCATTGTTGGTGACAAGGGCGCTTTCGGTCTCCGAATCTAGAGCCTCCGAATCTAGCGCCTCCGAATCTAGAGCAGGATCCAGCCAACCGTCTATGTCCACATCTTCCCAGTCATCATCGAGTTCCCAATCAAAGTCAGTTTCGTTTGATTGTTTTGCTGTGGCATCTTGTGTAGATTGTTCTGAACTGGGCTTGAAACTGACGGGCTCGGGCAGTTCGTCTTCAAAAATGTCGACATCTTCAATCGGATCGCGTGTTGAATCAACCACTGGATCAACCATCGAATCCATTTCTACCATCGCGCTTAGAGTACCATCAGCGTTTGTAGAGGGGCTTTCAAAAGGCAATTCTTCGGAAGACTCTTCGAGGTTTGTTTGATCAATCGCCGTACTCCAGTCAGCCTGAACATCATCCCAAGCGTCTTCAGCCAGCATCATTTTAATTCTGCGGCGCATTTTCTTGAGCGAAGAAGATTGGATTTTTTTCAGCGTATCAGACTCACTGGGTTGATTAAAAATGTCTGTGAATAGTGCTTGGAGATCCGTGATGTCTTCAGACGGTGTATGCGACGTTGGAGATATTCCCCCCAACACCAATTTGTTGTCAGCATCGATGGATAGACAATGTAAACCAAGTCCACCATGAGAAATTCCAACAAACGTGTGTAGATTTTCCAATAGTTTGACCAACTGTTGAGCGACAAAAAGTTTGGCACGAGTTGTGGGGTCTGTTTTGAAGAAATCTTCGAGGCTTCGAATTCCACGAGGCTCCTTGAGAAATATGTCTCCATTTGCGATTCGAACAATTTCCGGTACAGCAATCTGTTTGTTTTGGCAGGCTTGCAACTGTTGAATCATGGCTTCAAGATTGGTAAAGCCCATTGAAGATATCGGTCGATACAAATAATGTGCATTGCCTTCTTGCAAGGTGCTCCAACCATGAGTATTCTGTGTTTGCATACTGTCTGTCCTACCGTTGAGCAGTTGTTTACTGCGTTTATTGCACTATATCTGACATTTTTGTCAAAGGAATCAAAATATGGGTTGGGGAATCTTTGCTTTTTGGCTTTTGAGCTTGGGATGCAGTCAACATTATAATGCAAAAGGACTTGTTTTTCAAGATGCATCTTCAAAGAGAATACCTACCAAGTCCCTATTCATGGGGACATCCGAAGGCAAAGTGCTTCGTCTACATTTGGGTGACGATTCCAAGTACTTTGAATATTTGATCGGGTGTGGTGCAGAAGTGGAAGGGCTTCGAGTGGGGCGACAACTGTGGGTCGACAGTTGGACCATTGTCGATGCTGGAGATGGTTCTGCACCGTTTCTTGGTGTGTTGATTGAAAAGTACGGTCGATTGATGATGCACGACATCAATACGGATACAGAAGTGGAGTTGCTTGTTGATACTTTGGACGTCGACATTTGGTCGTTGATGGGGAAGCCCATATTGGTGACTGGCATTGTCGTGGGACAGCATCAGGTGCGCGTGATGTCTGTAAAATTACTTTCACCACAGAACGATTCATTAGAGAGCGACTCATCAGATGAGCATTGAAGATTTGTGGTAGTGAATTACAAACACAATTAGCCGAATAAACCGTGCAGATCTACAGCACTTGAGTGCGTACAATTTTTGGAAAATACATGAGTACCTTTGAAGACCAATCCACGCTAGAAATTCAACATCACCTTCGATGTATAGAGTGTTTTGTGGAATATCCAACGGAAACCGCAGGACCATTCTTTCTGTGTGATGCCTGTCAGCAACGGGGGCATTTGGTTGAGTTGCCCAAACAATCTTTTCGCCATCGCAAATCACCTACCGGTCGAGAACAGGTAGAGCGACACGCAGAGATTCTACGCAAAATGGGTCAAGGACGACTTTCTGGTGACGTCGAAATCTTCACAGTTTCAGACGGTCAATGGAAATGGGTGAAGGGGGTTGAATCGGTATATTTTGCTGGTGTCTCAATCGGTGGAAGTAGCGACGCAGAATTGATTGAAGAAAAACAGCGAACGGAGCAAAAACTTCTTTCTCAAAACAGATGGCGACGTCGTTGGCATGTAATTCGAACCTTTGTGGGAATGATTGTTGTTCTTGTATTCGCCTACACAGGTTGGGAGAGAGGTTGGTTTGTCGTCGACTCTGATCCCTTTGCTGTCCGGCAGGGAGATGACTTACCGGTGCCTGAAGATTTGTTGCTGGCACTCGAAGGAGGTGCGCCAACAAATATGGAAGGCGTAACCTTAGAGCAAGCTTTTCTGGATTCCAATCAACGTCCTCTCTTGGAAAAGATACTCCGAGCGGATCTGCGTGGAAACCCGCGTCAAGGGGTAGAATTGCTACAGTGGTTGCAATTGCGTTTATGGATGCACAATCCAAGGAATGGAGACAGTGCCTTTCCAATGTCTTGGTTACAGTTTGCTTTGTCTTTGCACCACGACGCGAATTTGGGGCATCGATTGAAGGCCTTTTGGTATCTCTCTCAAGGCGATGCAGATTCCATGAAGGAGAGTTTGGCGCTGTGCCCTGAAGACCAGTGGTGCAACGCCCTAACGAATGCAAAGGGGAATGTGTCCGACGCTTCAGCCATAGACGTTCGAATGGCTGCTGAGTATGCGCTGTCCTTCAACGAGTCAGAGCGCTGGTCGGAACTTGCAGAGATGGCGCTTCAGCAAGGGCAGAGTGAGTTGGCTCAGTTATTGGAAGCGGAATGGGCGATTGCAAAAGGAAACTGGCAGGATGCGAAATCCAACGTGGCTGCCTTACAAAATACGTCGATGCAAACTCTTCGACTGCAGCTGTGGCAACACCGATATGCCCCGTCTGCTCCCACAACAGCTACAAAAGCCCAACAATTGTCAATTTGGAAAGAAGCTTCTGTACAAACTCAAGGAGCTTGGGCGTTGGCACAATCAGCCTCTTGGTTGCGATCAGGTCACCCAGATGCTGGAAAGGAGATTGCCTCTTGGGTTGGGGCCGACAATTGGTTTGAAGGAGACTTTCCAGAACTGTTGCTTGCAAATCGATTTCGCTTGATTCAAGCACAGCAGGCGATTGAGGTCGGAGAGCCCAACCGTGCCATTGAATTCTTGTCGGAAATTCAATCCAATTTTGAGGATCCCTTGCTCAACTTTTGGTTGGGTTTGCAGTGGGTGCAGTTGGATCGCTTGCGAAACGCTGTCTCCATCGCGGACTCTATGGATGAACTGACCCCCCATCATTGGATGTTGAAAGTGCTCATTGCGATTCAGTCACAGAGTCCTGAACTATTGGAGCAGGCCTTGGAACGGGTTGCAGCAACAGATGCATCCTTGTTGGTAGAGCGGACAATGCAACAGCAGTGGGTGCCCAAATTCAATTGGATACCCTTACTCGAAAAAGGTGAAGGTATGGTGCAGAATGGGAAAATACAGGCGCAGTATGCAAGTGTGCTGTTGTGGCTTAGTTCCTTGATAGACGATCAGCCTCAATACAACCCCAATCGAGTTCGTTCAACCGACCGATGGGAAACGGGCTGGTTGGTTCGAGCACAATATGCCTTTCAAAAAGGGCAATTTGACGAGGCTCATCGATTGCTTGAACGGTATCGACGGTTGAGTCCAGATTCTGTGACCGGTGAGATACTCAGTCAATTGATCAACATTGAAATTGACCGTGCAGACATCGCCAAACGTGAACTGGCTCTCATTGCACAACGTGAACGAAGTGTGGCGTGGGGACACTGGCTGTCAGAGGGTTTTGCCAAGGTTCAAGATGTTGAGAGTGCTGAACTTGCCAAGCGTCGTTGGTATAGGGAACCACCTTCTAGAAACCTCAGTGTAGACAATTACCTTTTGTTTGATGAGTTGCCTCATGACTGATGAATACTCGTCGATGTACTTGGATGTGCCCAGCCGTCATCATCCAGCCAAAAGAGAGCGTTTGTTGGTCCGTTCCAAGGTTCTTCAGTGGAATATGGCGACACATCCAGTATTGGAAGTCGATTTGACAGTCGCGGGAAGCAATTTGTTTCAGCAGGTGGCTCATCATTCCTATATGGGTTCCATACCCTTTGAGATTTGGGTGTTTGGGCAGGGGGCTATTCAGATTTTTCAGTTTGACGCACCGCCACACGTGTTTGCATTGGGTGCTTTATGTGGGATGCCGGGCGTCGATCAAATTGCGGTCATGGGACCGATTGTAAAGCGAGAGCGTGGGAGCAGTCAATCGATGGCACACGTTTATCTAGAAGATCAGGAAGGTCGATGGTGGTTTGGGGTTCAAGCACTGAATGAAGATGGCAGTGTGGTGTTTGATGAACCAGCCGTGTCCAAACTCAGAAGCGATGGTAAACCACTGGGTGTGGGTGGGTGGTTTGCACTCAGTAGACGCTTGGGACTTCGCGCCTCTGTTTCGAGTGTTGACTGAAGACATCGTTGAACGGTGTTTCAACTGTCTGTGCATTTATGTTGACCCTTCACGGGGTCAGGAAGGCTAGTATATTCGGGGATCGGTTATACTAATGAAAGCGAATGGCTGGAGGTCAAGATGTGGTGGTTGCTGGCGTGTCAGACACAGAAAGATACAGGACAAATTGCGTTGGATGATACAGCCGATACGGCAGAAGTGTCTGTAGAGGTGGTCGAAGAGATTGATGCCGACGGCGATGGCTATCCACTTTGGTCCAGTACCCTAGATGTCGCCAATGCCGACTGCGATGATCAGGATCCTTCCATTACACCATTGACCGAGCGATACATTCCAGCGGGCAACTTTCTAAGAGGAGAGGACAATACCCCATGGAGTGGGCCTCAACGGACGATCGCCCTGTCTGATTATTGCATTGATACCTTTGAGGTGACAAACGATCGGTTCATTGAATTTTTGGAAGCCCAATTGGAAAGGGGCTTGGACAACGTCACCGAAGATGGCTTGGAACTGTACGATTTTGATGACGATGACGACGTGTTTCCAGAGAGAATTTTGATGACTCAAGATGGGTTTGACAGCATGGAGGGCTATGCAGATCACCCTGTCACAGAGGTGTTTAAATGGTCGGGAGATGCTTATTGCGCTTGGCGTGAACAGACTTTGCCCACAGAGGCTCAGTGGGAAAAGGCCGCGCGGGGAACTGAGGGCTTACAATTTCCTTGGGGGAACGAAGAACCGACCTGTGAACTGAGCAACTTTGGTTTCATTGGGGAGCAATGTACAGGGGACACAGCTCCTGTTGGCAGTTATCCTTCTGGTGCTTCCCCATATGGTGTAGAAGACATGGCGGGCAACGTCGCCGAGTGGGTGTCGGATTGGTTTGGGATGGATTATTATGCCGAGTCAACAGACGAAGACCCCGTCGGTCCAGACAGTGGTTGGTTTGACGACGGACAAGGCAATGCTTTTGAAGCGAGGGTTGTGCGCTCTGGCAATTACGCAACGGGAATTGGCGATATCCAAACCCACTATCGACAGCCAGAACCCTTGGAGGCCAGTAGCAATGGAATTGGCTTTCGGTGTGTGCGCCTACTTGAGTGATGTGTGTCCAAATGGTTGATGCACAAATATGCGTTACAATAAGAGCATGAAACCAGTTGTATCAACGTTGACATTGTGGGCATTGTTTGCTTGTGACACTCGTGATGACGGTCAAGTACAAATTGTCCGCGAAACGTCCAGTGAGAGTGTTGGTGAGTGGGGGATGACCATTGACGATGCAACCCTGTCTTGGCTGGCTCGAGCGTCGTTGGATTTACGAGGAAAACGCCCAACCTCGGTAGAAATAGAAGATGTGTTGGACGGGACTGTTTCAGCGAACGAGTTGATTGAGGCTTGGATGGAGGAACCGGATTTTGCCCGTCAGCAAGCGTGGTACTGGAACGATGCCTTTCACACGGCCGTTTGGATGGAACAAGAAGAGAAGTTTCGACGCTTTATGCTCAGCGATGAGGAACATCAAAGTTTGGGCTTTGAGCCGATGGCTTTCATTGAACAAGTGTTGCTGGAACGACGCCCCTTTACAGATGTTGTCACCACCAGTTCAGTGCCTTCAAATCCAGTACTGTCTGATATATTTGGGGATTCCACGGAAAGTGACGATTGGGATTGGGTGACGCCAGAACGGGAGCATCCATCAGCCGGTGTGTTGGGGTCCCGAGTCTTGTGGATGCGCCAGTATGTGGATTTTTTGAACCACAACCGCGCACGGGCAAATTTTGTGACATCTACATTTCTGTGCATGGACTATTTAGAGCGTGAAGTGGTCTTTGATTTTTCCAATATTTCTTTGGACGCAGTGGAAACGGCTATCCAAACCCAGCCGGAATGTGTGGCTTGTCATGCCAGTTTGGACCCTTTGGCCAGTGTACTGGGTGCCTTTCAGGATGGCGTGAACCTTGAGTTGGATCAAATGGGTATGCCGTCCTCGTTCAAAGAACGTTGGTTTGCAGGGTGGAAAGAGCCCAACTATTTTGGACAGCCGATGAATTCGATATCTGACTTGGGTGCTTATTTGGCGGTGGATGCTCGTTTTTCACAGTGTGTGGTAAAGCGCACGTGGGAGGCGTTGGTCCCCGAACAAACATTGTCCGATTTGGATGTGTATGCGTTGACGAGCTATTTTGTAGAGTCCGACTATGATCTGCGAGATGTCTTGATGCGAATTGTCGCCTCGCCTCAGTATCGAGAACAGCCGAAGAGAGTATTGCGTCCAGAACAACTCTACGGCGTGCTTTTGCAGTTGGGGATCGATCCAAACTCGGAATCCGGACGAGAATTGTCGGGGATTGTGTGGTCTCCAGAACGGCGCGTGATGTTTGGTTCGACCGATGATGTGGGTGTATTGTCTGCCAACCCGGCATTTACGGTAGGGCATCATGTACAGTTGGAATGGATATCCAATCAGTTGATGGAGATTGTGCGTGCAGACATCAATCAGTCTATCGATCGACGGCAAGTGTTGACGATCTATGATTCTCCAGGCTCTGTAGATTCGGTTCGTCGGCAAGTGACCGAGTGGAAACGAATATTGCATGCAGACAGTATTGACCGAGATGATCCTGAATTGGATAGACTGGTAACCTTGTGGCAACAAGTGGCTACACAGGATGAGGTTGTTGCTTGGTCTACAGTATTGGCGATTTTGGTCCACGATCCAAAGATGGTGTTGCGATGATGTGGTCTTTGCTGTTTTCTTGTGCGGAAGAGGTGACCCCTTTGCCAGTGGAATGCTCAGACGCAATCACCTATGAGACGGTGGGTCAGCCATTTTTGAGAAACTATTGTACGGGCTGTCACTCCAGTTCTTTGCCGTCTGGCAAACGCTATGGTGCACCGTTGGATGTGAACCTCGACTCTTACAACTCAGCCAAGCAGTTTGCGCTCCGTTCTTACGTTCGGGCGGTGCATTTTGAAGACATGCCGGCTGGTGGAGGCGTGTCGGAGCCAGAACGTCAGCGTTTTGCTCAATGGGCACTGTGTGGTGCGCAAGGTTCAGAAGTCTATACGC
The DNA here is from genome assembly GCA_965661985.1 of uncultured Myxococcota bacterium. Lineage (GTDB taxonomy): Bacteria > Myxococcota_A > UBA796 > UBA796 > UBA796 > CAJWHX01. The sequence continues at coordinate 130,627 of CBFIFY010000006.1, forward strand.
CCACAGTTGAACCCGAGTCTAGGGTATCAAGCACCATTGTGTTCTCCAACGTGGTTGTTGGAAACTCGGATGCTGAACTGGTTTTGGAACGCTATTTGGACGACGATCGCTTTTCCACTCCACAGCAGCAACTGTTGAGAGAAGAGTACTATCGAAAAGGAAGCGATGGGTTGTTGTTTGAGGGCTATCAAGAGTGGAGCCCAGAAGGCGATTTGATTTCAAGCGTGTCGTGGGAGCCTGCATTGGTCATTGTAGACGCAGAATTTTCATCCACCCAAACAGTGACTGCAACCATAGAACTCAATGGAGCATCTTGGACCGAGGAGCAAGAGTGGACAGGACTTCAAGAATGGCAAGCCTTGTGGGAAATCGACATTCATGAGCGTGAATCCAATCCACTGCATACGCAACTGTGGAACCAGCAGGGGGAAACTTGGGGATGGCGCAGTTCCAGTGTTGTTGTACTGTCCAGTGCTTACGGCACCACGATTTCTGATCGCACGTGGGCTTCTCAACAATTTTCTGGTCCAGACTTTGTCGACGTGACCGATCCGTTTCCGTTGAATGTGGACATGGGATGGATCGATTTGTGGATGGAGGAGCTGTGAAACGACGAACGTTATTAAAAACAGCATTGGGCACTGGAGCACTGAGCTTAGGAACATCTTCTTCCCATGCGATGTCACAAGGCTCCAAAAGACGACTGATTACGGTCTATTCAAGGGGAGGATGGGATACGACCATGGTCTTTGACCCTGTCGGCGCCCGCAGCAAAGTACAAAGTGCTTCCGATGGCCAAGTTCAAAGCAGTGGAGGCGTATCCTTTGTTGCCTCAGCCCAACGTCCCTCTGTATCTGAGTTCTTCGAGCGTTTTGGTGCGCAGTCTGTCATCATCAACGGCGTGTCTATCAACTCCATTAGTCACGACAAATGCGCTCGTTTGCTGTTTACAGGGGATCGTCGAAGCAACAAACCGGATTACGCTTCCATTTTGGCGACGGGGTCTGAGGGGTTGCCGTTGCCCTATGTGATTCTGTCTGGTCCTAGATTTACAGGAAGCCTTGGGTACAATGTTACCCGAGTGGATCAAGGCTTTGTGGATTCCTTGACCCAGCCATCCCAGATTGACTTTTCATTGGTCGAGTCGGCGGTACAGCAGAGTATTGGCGTGACGGATTCGGAGCGCGTGGATGAATATTTGCGAACGCTCGAGCGTCGTCAGCAACTGCGCCCGTTTGCGAGCCTTTTTCCGTCTACCATCAGTCTCAATCCAGTGTCTCAAATAGATTTGCTTACGACTTTATTGAGCAATGATCTGTCCGCTGTTGGGCTGATCCAAGTCCTGCCACCCCCGTTTCGACAATGGGACTCACACAGTGGCAACGACGAATCGCAGAGTGGTTGTTTTGAATACTTGTTTGAACAATTGGTGTATTTGGCGGATTCCTTAGAGCGTACTGTGGACAACGACGGGGTACCTCTGAGTGAGAGTACAACCGTGATGGTGCTCTCGGAAATGGGGCGTACACCGGTGTACAATACGGCTGAGGGCAAAGATCATTGGCCCTATACGTCGATGCTTATTTTTGGTGCTGGCGTTGAGGGTGGGCAGGTTGTAGGAGCAACCGACGACCAACTGATTTCGGCACCCGTTGATTTGTCCACGGGGCAACTTTCCAACAATGGGAAAGCCCTGCAAGTAGAGCAAGTACTCTCGGGATTGTTGGCGTCCTTTGATGTTGATCCCAAAGCGCACTTTGCCTCAGATGTATTCACGGCACCCTTTGCAATCCGATAGCGATGGTGTCGATGTCTAGACCGGATTATCCGACAAACTTTTGGAGTCGCTTGAATAGGGGGATCGAACTGTCTTCATCCCGAGGCTGGTAAGGCTCGTCAATGTATGCCATGTACATTGTTCTTCGCTGTGAGGCTTTGCCAGTCACCGTCGCTTGGGCTGTTCTGTGCCAAGCTCGTCCGTCATGAATGGTGAGGTCTCCACGTTTTACCACCAGTGGCACTTCTTTGGGGTCGGGGGTGTGGGTGAAAAACATTGGAAATTTTCGAAAGAGCATCATGAAGACACTTTGGGTGTGGGTCCCCGGCAAAATGCGCACACCACCTTTTTCCAACGGGCAATCATCCAAGTAAAGACCTACGTTCAGCATGACGCCCGGTTTGCGCAAATTGTAAAAGATGTCTCTTGGGGAATCTGTGTGCCAACCCAGTTTGGTGTAGGCAGACGTTGGGGTGTTGATGAAATTGTTGATGACGATCCCATCCTTTTCAACCTGTGCCAGCCGAGCATCGTCACTCAATAATTTTCCGACACCAGCAAAGCGTTCATCTTCGACAAATTCCTTGATGTATTCAGAGTATTCAGAGGCGTAGGCAAAGCGATTGACGAACTTGTTGCCGTCTTCATTGGTTCCCCATTGGATGGGTACACCGAGTACAGTTTCTCTGTTTTCTTCAATAAACTGCTGCTCCATCTTGTCCATTTCTGCCAAGATGCCATCGACTTCTTCATCGCTGGCCACATTGGTGAAGTGCAAAAATCCAAAATGGTTGAAAAAGTCAATCTGCTCTTGGGTAAGCGTCGATGACAGTGTAAATTTAGTTGAAATATCCATGGCACTCAAATCAATAATTGTTTTCTACAATGTACTGAGGTTTGATTCCTGTGTCATGTAGGTGGGACGATTTTGCTTGGATTCAGTCCTGTTGATTTATGCCAAACAGATTTTGCCACCTGCTTTCTTCCACGCTGCAAAGCCACCCTCCATTACAAAGACATTGGTGTAGCCCATTTTCATTAAGGCATCTCCAGCCAGCGAAGATCGCAGACCGTCAGAACAATACACAATAATTTCTTGAGAAAGATCGCTATAGTGAAACTCGATGTCCCGCTCCAGTACACCTTTGGAAATATGCTTTGCAAGTTCGATGTGGCTGATTAAAAATTCTCTGTATTCCCGAACGTCGACCAGGTTCAAGGAGATTCGCTTTTGGGTTCGACGCAATACCTCAGCGGCCGAAATATACTCGATTCGGATGCGGGCATCGTCAACCATGTTGAGGAAGCGTGTTGTTGGCTTTCTGTATTTCATGGCACCAATATACTCTGATTTTACCCGTTTGACAGTGCATTTTTGGTGGTCTTTGGTCCTTGGGGAATTTTCATTGCAATCAAGGGGTGTCTTGAGTAGTATTAGGGCACATTGGTTCAAGTTGTGGAGGGAGGATGTCTTTGTTGGGTTTGTTGATCGGAATGAACAGTGGATATGCACAAATGGTGCCAGAAGTACAAGAAGATGTTCAGACGCCAAAAGTTTGGGTTCAGTGCAGTCCAATTTCCGGATTGATTGAGTTGGAAGGGCAACTTCCTGAGGCGTACAGGGAGAGCACCAAGGGTCTTGGAGACATTGGTGTGTCTGGTTTTGAGTCCTTGGGTGGCAATGCGGATGGTAAACTGGTTGCTTTTGGCAGTGATGGACTCACAATGCAGATTCCCTATACGGGTTCGGTAGATACTGTTGAAGAAATGCTCAGAGCCCTGCAGCCAGAAGCAGAGGTTTGGCAGACCAACAAGATGGGATGGGAGATGGAACTGGTGGACGATCACTGGCGTGTCACCCTAGACAATGGCTACTTGAATTTGCGATCTGTGACTGGGGAAAACGACGTGTCCAAACCAACAATACTGGACTCCTTAACCGGTGTGGACGATGGAGAGGGCTGTTGGTTGATGGTGGACAGTGAAATGACGATTCCAAAAACAAAGATTCCCTTGGATGGAGGATTGTTCATACCCTTTGATACGGACCCCTTTTCACTGTTGTTTGAGCCCAAGGAATCGTTGCCCAAATTTCTTGCGGGTACAGGCGGACAGCCATTGTCGGTCCGCACCAATCGATCGCCGGCTATACTGGTGTCTCTTGGATTTGACTGGTCGGAAATGTTTGCCGATCCAGTCGTGCAACAGCGACTCGGGCTGTCACCGAAAGATGCAAAAAGGTTATCCAATCGTTTGA
>CBFIFY010000007.1:0-114105 GCA_965661985.1 uncultured Myxococcota bacterium
TCGATACCGAGGAAGAAGCCATTGACATCGCCAACGGTACCCAGTATGGATTGGCCTCTACGATTTGGACTCAGAATTTAGAACGGGCACATCGTGTAGCCGCGGAAATGGACACCGGTCTTGTTTGGGTAAACACTTGGCTGCACAGAGACTTACGGACACCTTTTGGTGGCATGAAAAATAGCGGAATTGGACGAGAGGGTGGTCACTATTCGCTCGATTTCTACAGCAACCCTCAGAATATTTGTATTTCGTTGCCTCGTTTATGAACGTGCGTTTGTGAACTATAGATACAATCTACAGATAAATCGACTGGGGGCAAAAACAAAGTACCATATAGAACACGAATTCTAGACCGAACCTGTACTGTTCATTCGTTTAATGGATGAACAATAGAGGAGAATATATGTCTACACATCATACAGTCGTTTTATCCACTCAGCATGACTTGACCGAAGACACTTGGAAGGACGTATTCGAGGAGGCTGGTGGATCGATGAACCTAGCGTGGGATGATTTCGATCCCTTTGAAATCAAAAAGGCAACTCTGGATCAAAGAATCTTATTCTTTTGGACCAATGGTGGAGAGATGGATCATTGGGCAGCTAGACTCTATGAGGGCTTGAAAAAGCACGATTCGTCTTGTGAAGTAGAGTATTTCTTCGACATGACAGATGAGATGCATGGACACTGGAAGAATGGTGCGTTGAGAGTAGAAGCGTACAGCGATTTCTATGAGATTGTGTCTGATGAGTATACACCTCTGTCAAACATCGTTCACAACGAGACAGAGAAGTTTTTTAGTGTAGTATATGGTGAAGAGGTCCTGATATTAACCTATGAAACTCACCACGAAGTCACTTCCCACAACGCTGACTTTACAGAGTTGAGAAGGGGCTTGAAATTTAATTGTCAAAGCAAAGAAGGTCAGAATGTTTGGATCATTTTGTATGAGGATGCTTTTTATTCATACGATATCGAACATGGTCAGCTCTGAGGCTGGTCTTGTATGGCTTTCAGAAGCATAAAGACCACTTTGCCACAGGCCTGATCGGTGACTTGGTCGCGCGTACCGTTGAATTTGCAGTGGGCATGGTGGCTTTGACCGTGTCCGTGTATCGCAATGTGTACTGTGCCTACCGGCTTTTCTGGAGAACCTCCTCCAGGTCCGGCAATACCTGTGATCCCCATGCCCCAAGCAGCACCGGAACGTTGCTGGATGCCTCGTGCTAAATCAATGGCAACTTGTTTGCAGACGGCTCCTTTGGTATTGATTAAATCCATTGAGACACCACAATACTTGTGTTTGGCTTCGTTGGAGTAGACGATGGCACCTTCTTGATAATAGCCAGAAGACCCCGAGATAGAGGTGAACCAAGAAGACAGTTTGCCTGCCGTGCAACTTTCAGCTGTGGCAATCATTTCGCCACGTTCCCACAGGTGTTCTGCCACGACCTCTATCAGCGAGCGTTTTTGTGTGCCGACATCAAAGAGATAATCAGCCAAGCGTTCCGAGATGATGGTTTGCAAGGATGCCCGTTCGGACTCTGGTGGGTAGAGCGATAGCCAATTGCCCCGTCGAGTGGCGTGGAAACTGTGGAGAGGTAAGTCCATGTCTTTGAGTAAATGCACGATGTGGCTTTCGGAAATGCCAAAGGTGGCAAAGACCAGAGGCTCGGCTCTTCGAGTGAGGTTGGGAAAAGCCAACGGTACCATCGCATAGAGTTCGATGGGAACACCGGGGAACACGTAGATTGAACAGGTCTCGACATTCAAGCGATATCCACAGGCTGAACCCAGTGGGTTTTCAATGTAGTCTGCATCCGTGGGTAAGAGCGTCATCTTTAGGGTGTTTTCAGGCACTGTTCGACCGCGTTTGCCATAGTGCGCTTGAAGGGCTTCCAGAGCTTGGGCATTTTCAATCAAGGGACGTTTAAAGGCCATGGAAATGCTTTGCGAACTGAGATCATCGGCAGTGGGGCCCAATCCACCGGTTGAAATCACCACATCATACTCGGCAACCAGTCTCCGATAGGTTGCGATCAAGTGTTCTCGGTCATCTCCAATCGTGATGTGCTCAGCGATTGTGTATTGGGAGCCAGCGAAGTAGGTGCTCAACCAGTGGGCGTTGGTGTCTAGAATCGATCCATCTAGGATTTCTGAACCTTGAGATAGGATGGCGGTGCGCAGTGTGGTCATGGATAAGCTCCGAGATGAAGATGAGTCAATGGGAAGTTGAAGTTAGCGGTGTTTGGCAATTCGTCCACTTTGTTCGTGGTAGACCCACGTGTTGGAAGGAAGGGTGTAATTTTCCGAGCGTTCCAGCCAAGTGTTGACTGCATCAATTTGCTCGATGTCTTGAGTTGCGTGAGCGGTGGTTGTTCGTTCAGGACTGTGTCGACGCTGTGGGTCTTTGCGAGCGATAAAGAGATACTCTGTGAGTGGGGCATCGGGGTTTGCACGGTCAATCCAGTCACCCCCTTTGCTGGCGAGTTTGCTTTGGTTGTTGCTCTCGTGCGATGTGATGTAGAGTCGGAAAGAGGTCATGTCACACCCAGCCAGTCGAAATATCTCTTCAAAATCACGCGCGGTCAATAGGCTTTTGTTGGAATAGGAAAAGGCGACGATGGGGGCTTGTACCTCTTCGATCAGTCGAATGAACTTTGGCATGACCACATGGCGTTTGTTGCGTTCGAGGGGTTCAGTATAGCCCTTGGTACTGACAGGTTTCGAGGCTTTTCCAAAGGTTTCAGGTCTGTCATTGGTAACGAGGGTGTTCCATAAGTGGTAGAAGGATGAGTATCGGGTTGCGACAGATAAATTTTTGTTGTTGGTTCCGTAAGGTGGATCGAAATAGGCAATGTCGGCAGTCACCTGTTTGAGGGTGTCAAAAATGTCTCCAACAAATTGCTGATGCAGACTGTCAACGGTTGCGTCGATGACAGGAACTTCCAAGAGTAGATCGCGTTGTGCGCCTGTACACCACTTTTTAAGGTATCCATTTTGATGCCCCACAACATTGGACACTTTGTTGATGCCCAAAATCAAAGAGAGCAACAAGACGTTTTCTTCAGCTGAATCAATGGTGCCGGCTTGTGTCCACTCGGCAATTTGATGGCGCATCATGTCAATTTTCTGAGCGTTCTTGGTGAGCCAAACTTTCTTTACGCCATTGGCATCTTCGGATTTCCCATCGTTCCAGTCCCATCCGTAAGTGTTTGTGAACCACTGATCGGTTTGGTCAAAATAGGATGTGGGGAGATTGTTGAGACGCTGAATCAGATGCCCACACTGTTTTTGGACATCAAAGGGTGTACACAAATAAGCAGACAGGATTGTTTTGGAGAAGGGGAGTTTGTCACTGCTGATTACCGTGTATTTGTTGCGAAAGTGGTAGGAAACTCGTCCACTACCAGCGAAACCATCAAAGAGTGTCGTTGGTACGGTTGGCATCGAAATGGACTGAACAAAGTCGTCCAGACAGGCTTCCAAATATGGCAACAGGCTTTGCTTGCTACCCATGTACTGGACCGTTTTCACAGAAAAAATCCGCAGTAGAGAGGTTGTGTTGATAACGTCATTATCGCTCAAAGTGCTGAACGGTCAACCGAATGCGCTCACAAACATCAAATGGGATGTGGTTTAGTCGCCAGCCCCACTGTCGATCTGCTTGGCCAGGGGTGTTCATTCGACCAGAGGCATCCAAATCGATAAAGTCTTGGATTGGAATGATGACCCAACGTGCCTTTGAAGACAACGCCAAACTGAGCATTGCCCAGTTGGGTTGAGAGCCGTCACTGCTGGTGTACACTCGGAAACGGTGTCGTTCCATCTCAGATGCTTCAGCATACCATCCGATGGTTGTGTTGTTGTCGTGAGTCCCCGTGTAGCACACCCAGTTTTCAGACTTGTACATGTGTGGCTGATAAATGTGGTCATCTTGGGTAAACGCAAATTGTAAAATCTTCATTCCCATGAGGTCATTGTCGGTACGAAGTGCATCGACATCCTCTGTGATGATGCCCAAGTCTTCAGCAAAAAATGGCAAATCCTTTCCGAAATGCTGACGCAACGCCTCAAACAAAGCCACTCCAGAGGCAGGGATCCAAGAGCCTTTGGTGGCATCTCGTCCAGCAGATTGTGGAATTCCCCAAGCGGCACAAAAACCTCGAAAGTGGTCAATGCGAATCTGGTTGGTCAGCGTCAATTCACCTTCCAATCGTTGAATCCACCAAGCGAATTGCTCATCGGCATGTGCTTGCCAGTTGTACAGAGGGTTTCCCCAGTGTTGACCGGTTTCTGAAAAGACATCGGGTGGAACACCAGCTACCGGATTTGGGTAGCCATGTTCATCCAAGTGAAACAGATGAGGGTGGGTCCAAGTGTCGACACCTCCACTGGAAACAAAGATTGGAAGGTCTCCCACGAGGGTGATCCCTTTTTGATTGGCACGTTCTTTGAGCGCACCCCATTGTTCAAAGAACAATATTTGTAGGGCGATGTGGGTGTTGAGTTCCTGTTCAAACTCTACGGTCAACTGTTGAAGGGCGACTGGGTCTCGATTTCGGTATGCAGTAGGAAAGTCTTGCCACGCATAAACGGAAAAATGTTCAGTGAGCACTTGATATTGAGCCCACGCTTCAGCCCAATGGTGTTCGGAGACAAAATGTTGGATTCGCTCTGGGTGTGCTGTTGCAAAACGGTGGGCAGCTGTACGCAGTTTTGGCATCAGCCATTGTTGAATTGCAGTGGACTCAACCCAGTCTGATTGAGAAGGCGGTACAATTTCTTCATCGGTCAGCCAACCGGCATCATGCAGGATTTCAACATCAATGAGGTGTACAGCTCCAGCAAAGGCACTGGTACTGCTGTAGGGTGAAAGGGCACCATCAATCGGATGAAGGGGTAAGGTTTGCCACAGGGTGAGTCCACTTTCCACCATCCAGTCTAGAAAAAGGTGTGATGATCGCCCAAGAGAACCACAGGGGAATTTCGATGGCAGACTGGTGATGTGCATTAAGACACCGGCAACACGATTGGACATTCAGGCTCCAAATTGGCATGGTTGAGAAGAATGGATTACAGAGTATACAGTTCTGAGAACAAATTAGTCTGATAGTATCCAACCTTCAAGGAGTTTGACATGGCCAGCAGCAGTCGATATCGCGCAAAGCTTAAAGCAAAAAAGACCAAAGAACGTGCACGCAAAACCGGTAAAATGAAAGTGCGTAAGCCCGGTGGACGCATGAAGCGCATCAAGCGTAGAACACGCAAAAACGTTTAATCTAGTTCATTCCTTCTAGATAATTCCAAACCATTCATTGTAGATGGTTGAATCGAAAGACCCTTCATCGAAGGGTCTTTTTGTGTGAATGGTAAATGTTGAATATGTTGCATCGTGTTGAACAGGTAGACTTTGTTGAATATTAAAAAATGCTTAAAAATGCTGAGATATGTCAAAAATGTATTGACATGTCAATAGTTTTGAGTGTACACTCTAGGGTGTTCCCTTTGTGAAAAATCAGTTTTCTGGAGAGTATTCATGTCATCGCCTGCCACTACACCCATGCAAAGTCTTCTTTTGACCGGATTGTCTACTGTTGTAGGCGTTCTATTTTTGACGGTTGCGGGCAAAGTGGTTGATAAAGTCAGCCAAGCTTTGGTGGCGGATGCAATCGCAGATGTTGGAACTCTCTCTCCAGCCCATGGGACAGGAGCCTTGCCTGTTGGAGATGGTGAGAATGGTACAGAGGCTATCCCCAGTGCACCAGGGTTGGCGAAAGCCGTTGCTGATATTGCCGACATTGCTGACATTGCCGAGCCCGCATCGTTGGCTTCAAGCATTCAGACCCAAAGCACTCCAACATTTGCTTCTCTTCCCATTGATCAAGCATCGATAAAGAGTTCAACATTTCCATCGGTTGGATTGGATTTGCCAGAAGACAACTTTGCTTGGGACTTGAGTTTTCTCGATGAAGGCAATTTCGTCAAGCACAAATACAATCACGGTTTGAAGTTGCATTCTAGAAGTGCGTTCATCGTGGATTTGGATTCTGGTGAGATTTTGTTTGAAAAAGCTGCCGACGCCAGACGACCTTCTGCATCGGTGACAAAGGTCTTGGCTTCTCTAACATTGGCAAACAAAGATGTGGATTTGGACGCTGTGGTGTGTACTGATCATCGAATCCGAACGGGCATCAGTGGTGCTGTGACCCGTGTGGCCATTGGCGATTGCGCGACTGGCTGGGACTTTATGGGTGCTGCTTTGGTCAGTTCTGACAACGGTGCGGCTTTTGCCTTCCCACTGGTTGCCGATGAAGAATTGTTTATGTTTGCTCACGATATGAATCAGTTGGCGCTCGATTTGGGCATGAGTCAGTCTGAGTTTGTTGATCCAGCCGGTATTTATGACGACAACATCAGTACTGCTCGTGATTTGACCCGTGCCAGCATCGCCGCTGCTTTCCATCCCAAAGTGTCGATTCCTGGTTCCGCCAAACAGTGGATTGCTCAAATTGGAGAAGAAGTTGAGCATTACGCCACGACCAACAAGGCGGCCGGTCGAGCAAACTTTCTACTGGCAAAAACGGGTTTTACCAATACCGCACGAGCCAACTTTACAGGTGTCTATGAAGACCGAAACGGTCGACGTATTGCCTTTACCATCATGGGGGCATGGAATCCGAGACGCCGTACCAAAGACATCCATCGCATCATTGACTGGGTTCGACAGCACTGAGTATTTGTCTTTGTGACGCGTGCTTTATGTCCTTCATGTAGATGTTCGAAGAGAAGTTTGAATGTCTAAGACGGGCAGTCGTGACCGAAGAACTCCAACAGTTGATCTTCTGCACGTTGCGCATCGGCAAATCCCAATGCTTCAGCGGCTTTCGTATAGCAGGAATCAAACAGCAAATGAGAGAGCAGGTCTGATTCCCCAGAGTCCTCCGCTTGGTCATAGAGTTTGTTGAGCAACCAACGAACTTGTCGACTGCCCTCGATGCTGTCTTTTTGATATACTTCGACGGCCAATTTTCCAAGGTCAATGGACGGTCGCAAGTGTAAGATTTCGATGCGCTCGAGTCCCATGTCCGCTTTGAGTTGGGTTGCAAAGTCGGGTCCATAGCGCCGCACACCCCAGTCGATGATGTCGTTGATCCGATCTGCCACCAGATTGTCTCGTTCAACAGGGTCGAGTGTCAAAGCATTCAGCGTTTTCCCTGCAATCAGAGATAGGGATTTCTGCGCTGGATTTTTGGGTGTTGGCTTCATCACCTTGGTACCCAATACGAGGATTTTACACATTTTTCCTTGAACCAGAGGGTGCAGGGGTGCATTTTGTCTCAAGCCACCGTCTACGTACATGACACCATCAATCTCGACTGGCGGAAATACCAGTGGTATGGCTGAAGACGCCATGAGGTGCTTTGGATAGAGTTTGTGGTACTCAAGTCGACCATGTGGTGGTGGAGGAATTCGAAAGTTTGGGTCTGCGGTGTCTACGAACAACACGTTGTCGCCACCGTGAAGTTGCGTTGCTGAGATGATGAAGGCTCGACAGGCGCCTGAACCGATGCTGTGTCGAATGGTGCGACGCGCAGCTTCTCGTTCAATCAATCGTTGCAACGGGGTAGGGTCCAAGAAAGAGGCACGCTTGGTTGCTGATCGCAGATCTGGTATCAGTTTGAGCCAGCCTTCAAAGGGAAGTTTGTAGACTTGTTCAACCGTAAAATTTGTCCACAGTTCTGTACCCCTGTGTACCTCCATTAAGTCGTGAGAGGCGGCGAAATACCCATTTAAAGCGCCGACACTTGTACCAGACACGACTTTGGGCCAAGGGTGAAAGCCCAATTTTTTTGGCAATTCAGTGTACAAATATCGCAGCAGACCAGCCGAGTATGCTCCCCGTGCGCCACCTCCTGCCAATGCCATTCCAAACTCTACCATAGACCCTCCACCTAAACATCGTAATTGCACAATCAGGGGTTGCCCACCGTCAAATCGGTTATGCTGAGAAAAATGCACGTTGGAGTTGAACATGTGGTATTGGCTGGCCTGTACGGGAATGGACGACCAAACTGAACAAGAAGATACTGCAGAGCTTGAAAGTACTGTTGAAGAACCGGTGTATGCATTTTCGATTGCAATTTTGGCGGACCCCCATATTTCAGGAAACGAAGAGCACACGGCGCGTCTTGAAGAGGCCATAGCGTGGATCAATGATCATGCCGAAGAAAGGCACATCGAACTGGTTCCAGTGCTTGGAGATGTCGGTTGGGGAGCGGGATTGCAAACAGCCAAAGCGACGCTGGACGGTCTGACGATTCCATATTTGCCCATTATTGGAGACAACGAGATTCAATACGGTGATGAAGAGAATTTTGCAACGGTCTTCTCTCCTCAGATGTCGTGGCTATCCGACAATACTGAAGATTTCAGTTACGGTGGATTGTCGGTTTGGAACCCAGAAGAATCGAAGGAATCCTATTTTACCAATTTTGCCTTCACCCACAAAGGTGTTCGAATGATTGCCTTAGACTGGTCTTCGAGATTGCCTTCATCAGAAGGGATTTGGACAGAGTTTGGCTATCTGCATGACTTTGAGGGTGGCAGTTTTCCATTTTTGGAATCCGAATTGCAGCAACTCAGTGCTCAGCGCATCAACTCAACCCTATTCTTGACGCACATTCCGATGTCTGTGGGGTCTTTCAATGCCGATCAGATGGGGTCCTTTGAAGAAATATTGGCACCCTATACCGATTTGGTTTATGCCAACTTTGCTGGACACCTACATGTAAACGTGGAAGAAGAAAACCTAGATAGGGGCTATGATTTGTTTGTGTCCGACGCTGTTTGGGACGATGTCATTACAATTCGTGTCTTAGATGTGTACCAAAACAGTGAACGGGTTCTTTTTGAACAGGAAGTCATTGAGTTTGATTGGAGTGGAGAGTAGATGAGACTGGGTTGGCTGTTGTTTGGGTTGTTGGGATGTAAGGGTACAATCATTGGCAATTGGAGTCCCTATTCATACAATAAGTCCGAGTTGCCCATCTCTTTGTGCGACAGAGATTTGTGCAACGGGATGCAAAACTTTTCGCTGTTTGTAGATGAAGAATTGGAAGGAGACTTTCGATTAGAGGTCATGGTGGACAGTGAGTATTACATCTACACGTTCCCATTGACGGCTCAACTCACCAAGCCCAACGAGCAACAAAATCTCTGGACATTGCGGATAGACAATGCTGAAAACACAGACTATCCAGAAGAGTGGACTTGCTTTGTGCGCGGTCGAATAACGGATTGTACAGTCGACGAAGACACCTATCAACTCAAACGCAACGATTGATTCAAGCGTGATGCCCGCTCAAAGTTTGATGATGGATGTGTGAACGAAGAAACGAGATCAACGAGATCAATGTGTCACATGTTTTGATTAGTAGAATTATCCTCTGGGAACGCTGTACAGTGGCACCCAGTATTTATCTCCTGCCACCAAAATGGGGTCTTCCTTGACTGGTACACGCATGTTTGCAAACAGAACACAGGAAACAGGACTCTTGGCGTTGTATCCGTTGTGTTTTTCAGGATAATCCACACGCACATTGGTTCCGCGTGGAATGACAGTCCAGCCATTGTCAACCTCTGGTGGCTCAGCACCTGCATACCAATAGCCAATGCGTTCTCCCGAACCCTCAATGGAGCATCGAGAAGGGGTTTGGATAACGGCGGTGTTGTGTTCTCGAATGGAGCGCGTCAGTAGAGGCGAGAGGGGTGCACTTTCTTCAAGTTGGCTGGCTGTACCCGGGTGTTTTTCTTCTTCACCAGCGTCGGGTAGCAAAATGGGTTCGTCGTGTTGGATGTCCTCGACAATGGCGCTCGTCACCTCTTGTGTATACGAATCTTGCTCAAAACGCTCAAGAGCCGCCAAATCAGCCTGTGTTTGTTCGGCACGGGCAAAGGCATTGTGGTTCGAGGGTGCTTCACTGGGCACGGCAAGTGATGCGACGATTCCCATACAAACAACGGAAGCGACCGCAGCAAACCAACCAACAGGAGCGGGTGGGCATAGAATCTCCACCATTTCTACCAAATTGCTGTCGTCGGGGCGCATTTCTACGGCGGTGCGCAGTAGGCGATTGAATTCTCGAGGATGTTCTTGAAGTTGAGTAAAGATGTCCTTCCACGAGGCTTCAAGTCGAACCCGTTTGGAGAGACGAGCCTCTTTGAGAAGAAATTCTTTTGAGAGACCGAGGGGGAAGCGCTTATCAAAAGCCTGCCAAAGTGCCTCTTTATCTGTTGGGGAGAGTTCAGAATAGAGCATGGGAGATTCCAAAAAAGTATTTACATGTCAATAGTATAACACAAGACCCTTTGAATTCATCCCTTCTTTACAAAATAGACACACACCAAATTGCACCACCCCTTCAATCAATGTGGTTGACAGTGGTCCCCACCATCTAGAATCAACGCAATTCGCTCGGTTATCACAGGACACCACAACCTCTCCACTCTTTGGGTTGAGACTTGGACTTTGCCATCCTGAAGTGGAATTGGGTTGAATTATTTCCCAATAAATTTCTTGATTGTTGACGTAGACAGTCTCTTTCCAAACTCTAGAGTCCGCATCCCATTCACGCATGTCCAACACAGGAATGCGTTTGCCGTTGCGTTTGAAACCATCGTTTTGATACTGTATACGCTCATTCATTGTTCCGACAACCCTCAGCCAGTGTTGTGTGGTGGGATTGTTCGGATCTGTGACTTGAACCACATCGCCCACTGCGATATCACTGGTGTCGTTGGACATCCATACCCAACTGTACTTTGGCAGTGTGGGAGCCATAATATTGTTGTTGACACAATGTCCCAAGCCCAACGGAATACACAATAGGGTGAGTCCGATTGTGAATCGTTGCATCGTTTTGTGTTTCAGAAGCGATGAAAGCCATGAAAGTGATAAAAGAGACATGTGTACGGATAAAGAATGGATGGAGTGAGCATGAAACTGTCTGCAGTTCAATATAAACCCCCCAAAGGTCAAACCCAAGTCGCTCGAAGAGAATTGCTCTCTTTGGTTGAGCAGTCAGCGCGACAAGGTGCTGATATTATCGTTTGTCCAGAGATGGCAGTCAGTGGTTACGTCTTTGATTCCAGAGATCACATTCGACCTCACTGTGAAAGGGCAGACGGTCCAACCGCTCAAGCACTCGCCAAAATTGCCAAAGCCCATCAATCGTGGATTGTGTGTGGAATCGCAGAAGAAGACGTGGATGGAACGTTGTACAATTCAGCTGTTGTTCTCTCCTCTAGAGGAGATTTGGTGGCGTGTTATCGCAAGATTTTACTTTATGAACTCGATGAAACGTGGTGCACAGCGGGTACCGAGCGCATGTTGATTCAGACTGAATTTGGAAGTCTAGCACCCGCAATCTGCATGGATCTCAACGACAATGAACTTATTTATTGGATGTGGCGAAGCAAGCCAGATATTTTGGCTTTTTGCACCAACTGGCTCAATCAAGATTCTCCAGTGGACTCCTATTGGAAACATCGAACCCCTTATTGGAATGGGTGGTTTGTGGCGGCAAACCGTTGGGGCGTGGATGTGGATACCCCATTTCGAGGAGAGTCTGCCATCATTTCGCCTGACAAAGAAACTGTTGCGCAGGCCGGTATTGAAGGGGACACCATTTTGATGTGGGACAGCACCAGGAACGCATAGTGGTTCATTGTGATCTTGAATGTCTGGTTCACTGTCTCATCCCTTGTCTCATCCCTTGTATTGACAGGTTTTGAATGATCAGATATATTGAAGCATGAAGACTGTTTTGTCCATTGCAAAAAGCCTGTTGTTTCTGCTGATGGCAGTGTCCATCATCGTGCCCAGAGCACACTCTTTGTCCTTTTGCAATCCAATGGACGCGATCATGTTGCAGTCCTGTTGTCATCCAGAGGTTCATCCACCCCTAGAAGATGGTGCGGATTCGGTTCATCGACCGAGTTGTTGCGATGAAATTGCGGTTCCGACAGCCGATGCCGATGGTGTATCAGCAGTTTCGGTACCCATTGTGGACTATGTACCCATTCGTCCGCCTTTACCGACTTTGGACTATGATGCTTCTGGTTCTACACTGAGAACGTGTGACCTTTATCAAGCCCGTGGACCACCGCCAGACCCGTTGCTGTTGTTCCGAAAGTACTGTTCTTACCGCATATAAACACCTCTCCTACTCGATGAGTACAGGAGGGAATCCTCTGGTTGTGCCACATTCGAGTGTGTTGACCTGTCTCCCATGACGCGTGTCGTCTGTTGTGAGACAGAGTCTGAAACTTGTCGTTTTTAAAATGTGTATGGTTTTGGTGTTGGAATTGATATGTTGAACCGTTTTGTTCGTTTGTGCTTGGACAATGTTGGCATTCCCATGTTGCTGACGGTTGTCACGGTTGTCTGGGGACTGGCAGTATCGCCATTTGATCATGTACCCAACTGGATGGCCAGAGATCCGATTGCGGTGGATGCCATTCCCGACTTGGGTGAAAATCAGCAGATTGTTTTTACCGAATGGCCTGGAGAAACTCCATCGGACATCGACGATCACATCACCCATCCATTGACCAGTGCTTTGCTCAGTGTACCAGGGGTGCAAACGGTGCGCTCCTCGTCGATCTTTGGCATGAGCAGCATCTATGTCATCTTTGATGAAGATGTTGAATTTTATTGGTCAAGATCCAGAATCTTAGAGCAACTGAACGCCCTGCCACAGGGTTTGTTGCCAGATGGTGTACAACCAACGTTGGGACCAGATTCGACAGCCTTGGGACAAGTTTTTTGGTACACCCTTGAAGGTCGAGATGGCGAAGGCAATCCCACTGGTGGATGGGACTTGCACGAACTGCGGACGGTGCAAGATTTCCACGTTCAGTATGCTTTGCGTGGTGTGCAAGGTGTTTCGGAGGTGGCATCCATTGGTGGACACGTGGCTTCCTATCAAGTGCAAGTGGACCCCGATGCCCTATATGCATATGGACTTTCGATTGGGGATGTGTTTGAGGCGGTACGGCTTTCCAATCAAGATATCGGGGCCAAAACAGTGGAGATCAATCAGGCTGAGTACCTCATTCGAGGGGTCGGTAGAATTGACAGTGTCCATGACATAGAGCAAAGCGTCGTGCGACTGTTAGAGGGAGTTCCCATAACAGTGGGTGAGGTTGCACGGGTAGAACTGGGACCGATGATGCGTCGGGGAGTGTTGGACAAATCAGGCGTAGAGACCGTTGGTGGTGTGGTGGTTGCCCGTTATGGTGCCAATCCGATGGTTGTCATTGAGTCGCTCAAAACTCAAATAGACAAGATTTCGACGGGTTTGCCAGAAAAGACCCTCGATGATGGTCGCGTATCCAAATTGACGATTGTGCCATTCTATGACCGATCCGAATTGATTTCTGAAACTCTTGATACACTCAAGGAGGCTTTGCTACTGGAAATATTGGTCACAGTACTGGTTGTGGTGCTTGCCTTGCGTCGAATGGCGACAGCACTGGTGGTGGCGACAATTTTGCCGTTGTCGGTACTGGTTGTGTTTGTGTTGATGAAGGTTGGCGGTGTGACTGCCAATGTGGTGGCGCTGTCAGGGATTGCCATTGCCATTGGAACGATGGTGGATTTGGGCATTGTGCTGATGGAGAGCGTACAAAGACACGCGAAAGATGTCGGTGATCCCAAGGAGGTGGTGTACCGTGCAGTTGCGGAAGTTTCTGCACCCATTGTGACCACGATTTCAACCACGGTTCTGAGTTTCATCCCCATATTTTGGCTTGAATCTGCTGAAGGAAAACTCTTTCAACCACTGGCCTTTACCAAAACTGGGGCACTGTTGGCTGCGTTGTTGATGGTTCTGTGTGTGTTGCCCACATTTGGACGCTGGATGCTTTCACTGTCTCAGCCGAAGGAGACGGACAGTCGATGGTCCAAGTGGCAGAGAGGACTGTTGATACTGAGTCTGTTTTGGTGGTTGAGCAAAGTCTGGTTGCCATTGCCCATGCTGGGGTTTGTGTGGAATTGCGTTTTGGTCACTGGTCTTGTAGGTGGTGTGTTGGGTATATTTTACATTTTGCATCGCTGCTACGTGCCAATTTTACAGTGGTGTTTGGTGCACAAAGAAACATTTCTTCTATTGCCGGTAGTCATGGTGGTGCTGTCTCTCAACATTTGGCTCGGAACGGCAACGCTGCTCAAACCCTTTTCCGTTGCTGGTTGGGAGTTGTCAAACAGTCGATTGGTCAAGGGAATCGATGGGTTGTTTCCTGGGATGGGTTCAGAGTTTATGCCTGCGTTGGACGAGGGCTCTTTTTTGCTGATGCCAACTTCGATGCCTCATTCTGGGGTGGCACACAACACAAAGGTGCTCAGTCAATTGGATGCACTGGTGCAACAGATTCCAGAAGTGACGATGGTTGTGGGCAAACTGGGTCGGGCGGAAACGGCGCTCGATCCCGCACCCATCTCCATGTATGAAAATGTGATTCAGTATGCCGATCTCTACTCCAAAGATGAAACGGGACGATTACGTCGATATGCTGTCAATGATGCAGGTGCATTTGCTTTGTCCACTGGCGGGTATGCCGACAACGACACGGTGCTTACAGAAGGGTTCCAGTCTTCACTGATGGAGAGTGAAGATGGGGAGGTCTTTCGAAACTGGCGAAGCCACATTCAAACACCGGACGACATTTGGCAGGAGATTGTAGACGCAACTCGTTTGCCCGGCGTGACATCCGCCCCCAAATTGCAACCGATAGAAACTCGACTGGTGATGTTGCAAACGGGGATGCGGGCTCCGATGGGGTTGAAAGTCTATGGTCCATCGTTGGATACAATAGAACAATTAGCAACAGAATTGGAGTCCATTCTCAAGCAGGTTCCAACGATTGTTCCACAGACGGTGTTCGCCGATCAACTGGTTGCCAAGCCCTATTTGCTCTTGGACTTGAATCGAGAGGCGATCGCGCGATACGGTTTGCAAGTGACGAAGGTTCAACAAGAACTCTCCACCGCAATTGGTGGGCAAGTGGCAACAACGGTGTTGAAAGGGCGAGAGCGCATCCCCGTTGAGGTTCGATACCCGAGAGAACTGAGGGAGAGCCCAGAAACATTGGAGACGATATTGCTGGATTCTCCTGTCGGACCAGTCCCTTTGGGAGACTTGGTTGATATTCGATATGAACAGGGGCCACAGCAAATCAAATCGGAGGACACATTTTTGGTGGGCTATGTGTTGTTTGACAAGGTGGCTACAGCCTCAGCAGGCGATGTGGTCCTTGAAGCCAAACGCAGCATTGAGATGGCAAGGGTGTCTGGTGCGTTGACGGTGCCGGAGGGGGTGCATTATGAGTTTTCAGGAAGTTATCAGCAACAAGAACGCGCGATGAAACGCTTGTCTCTGTTGATTCCGATGGTTCTATGCGCAATTGTGGCTTTGTTATACTGGCAGTTCAAGTCCATCTCGACTGTGGCAATGATTTTTTGTGGTGTGTTGATGTCCTTTTCTGGCGCATTTCTGTTGCTGTGGTTGTATGGTCAGCCGTGGTTTTTGAATCTGGAACTGGGGTCTGTCAATCTGCGGTCTCTGTTTCAAGTCCAGACAATGTACTTGAGTGTCGCTGTGTGGGTAGGGTTTGTGGCGTTGTTTGGAATCGCAACCGACGATGGGGTGCTGATGGGGACAAAGTTGGATCAACTCTTTGCTGAGCGCAATCCAGATTCCATTGAATCCGTTCATCAAACGGTCATTGATGGAGGAAGGTTGCGTGTTCTTCCGGCCATTTTAACAACGGTCACCACCATTGTTGCTTTGTTGCCGGTCTTGACATCAACAGGTAGGGGGGCGGACATCATGATTCCGATGGCAATACCAACGGTGGGTGGTATGATGGTGGCGTCGATTTCCTATTTGATCGTACCCGTTCTCTACGCTTGGAGAGCAGAGCGTCGTTTATCCCATGAGGGCGCAGACACAGCAACATATACGGGAGGTGTGGAATGAACGTGTGGATGGTTCTGTATGCGATGGTGAGTTCAGTGGGTGCGCTGGAGACAGAGAGTGTGGATGTCAGAGCACGGAGTTTGGAAGATTACATCACCGAAGCCCTAGAGCACAATATCGACTTGCAGGCACAACGAGCGGTGGTTCTTTCAAAACAGGCTGGTGTGTCTGCCAGTGGCTACCTTCCCGAACCCACAATTTCTGCTGGTGCTTTTGCGCTTCCGATTGAAACGAAAGTCGGACCTCAGCGAATGAAATTGGGCGTTCAACAACGTCTACCGTGGTTTGGAACTCGTGAAATCAACCGTGAAGTATCCTCGTCGATTCTAGAACAGGCACAGTGGGCACTTGCGGAGCAGGAGAACAATTTGGTGTTGGAATTGACATCTCTGTGGTTTCCAATGGTTGAACTTCGTCAAGAAATTGATGTGCTCAATCGCCACACAACCATCTTAGAGACGGTCGAACAGGTGGTGCAACGTCGCTTGGAGAGCGGACAGGGGACATTGTCTGACATGATACGGGCGGACATTCAGCGACAAGATTTGGTGGTGAAAGTCGACTTGGCAACACAGGAACTGGCGTTGCTTCAGCAACAGTTCAACCTTCTGTGCAATGCGGACCTGAACAGGATGTTGAATATTCCAACAGATTTCGATGTTGTGGAGCGAGATTTCGTAAAGCAAGATGAAGGTCAAGACGAAGGCCAAGATGACGAAGACCAAGATGACGAAGGTCAAGATGTGGGCTCACTCGAAACTGGGGTGCATCAGAACCCATCCGTACAACGCATTCAGTCTCAGCAATCTCAAATTGATGGAGAACGTCGATTGGCGGAAACCCTGTTCCATCCAACGTTCACAGTCGGTCTTGAGTATGTGGTTGTGGGGCAAGCAGAGAACGGTGTCAACGGTCGAGATGCTGTCGTGCCGATGGTGGGAGTTCAATTGCCAATTCATCGAGAGAAATATCGCGCGGTGGTCTCAGAAAAGCAATACCTACAACAAGCCGTTCGATTGCAACAAGAAGCAACCGTTCAACGGTTGTCATCCAAGTGGAAAGCGGTGGAATTTGAATTGCGTCGAACAGAACAAGAATTGAACTTGTTGGACGCACAGCAACAAAAAACAGAACGCTCTTTGGATTTGATGATGCGTCGATACAGTACCGATGGCGCAGACTTTGAAGGTTTACTCGTTTTGGAACGTCAACTTCTGGCCTACGAGATGGAGAAAATTTCAGTTCAGCGTCGTCAACAGTTGGCGTTGGCAAAGCAGGACCATTTACAAGGGCGTGGCGGTCCAGGAGAGCGCAATGAAAAGTGAGAACATGTATAGATGGTCAAGTGTATACAGAGTGGTCTCGTTGGCAATCGCATTGGGTGTTGGGGTCTGGATTGGTGGAATGGGCGCAGAGACAGCCTCTACGGAACCCATGGTGGTTAGCGACAACGCGTGGACCTGCTCGATGCACCCACAAATTCAGCAAGCAGAGTCGGGAGATTGTCCCCTGTGTGGAATGGACTTGGTGCTTTTGGACGCGACAAGTGGGGAAGAACAGTCGGTTCATCTATCCGATCACGCGATGAAACTGGCACAGTTGCAAACTCAACCTGTTGTTCGAGCTCCCTTGGTCAAGGAAACCACCTTGAGGGGCACCGTTCAGGTTTCAGAAACCACAGAGTTTGCTCAAACATCCCACGTATCTGGTCGGATTGAACGGTTGATGGTTACATACAAAGGACAAGCCGTTCAAAAGGGAGATGTCGTTGCTTGGGTGTATTCTCCTGAGTTGGTGACCGCCCAAGAAGAACTTCTCGAAGCTGCCAAATTGGTGGACAGCAACCCTGGTTTGTTGAGAGCAGCCAAAGCCAAACTGCGCAATTGGAAATTGAACGATGCCCAAATCAATGCCATGCTTCGGCGAGGGCGTGTGCAAGAAGAAATTCCAATCGTGGCGGATCTATCAGGAACGGTCATGCGCTTGAATGTGGCTTTGGGAGATCACCTCACCATGGGACAAACGTTGTATGAGTTGGCTGATTTGAGTACGGCTTGGGTGATGTTTGATCTCTACGAACGTGATTTGCCGTGGGTCAAGATCGGAGATGTTGTTTCCTTTTCCACCCGTGCCCAACCCCAACATCAGTATACAGGAAGCATTCAATTCATCGATCCAGTTTTGAGTGACACAACGCGAACCAGCAAAGCAAGGGTGCTTTTTGACAACGCACAGCAATGGCTCAAGGCAGGACAGTGGGTCTCCGGTCGTGTGGAATCTACGCTGATGATGGAGACGGAACCGTTGTTGATACCCAAAAGCGCGGTGCTTTGGACGGGTAATCGTTCGCTCGTTTATCGAAAATCAACCCGTGGTGATGCCCAGCAGGGTATTGCTTTTGAGCCTGTTGAGGTAGAACTTGGCGTCGCGACTTCGACAGAGTATGTTGTGATTTCTGGTTTGAAGGAAGGAGAGGAAGTGGTCACTCAAGGCGCTTTTGTCGTGGATTCAGCAGCCCAATTGTCTGGATTGGAGAGCATGATGTCGAGTCGTGAAAGGGGGCAAGACGAATTGACAAATCCAATATTTGAAGACACGAGTGCAATTACGGTCTCCTCACAAACTGGTAGAGGTCTGAGGCGGGTATTGCAAGGGTACTTGTCGCTCAAAGATGCCTTGGTTTCCAGTGATCTGGAGAGTGCTGTCAGAGAAACAGTGGTACTGAAGAGTCGAGTCGCAAAACTGTCGACGGACGATTTTGAACCAGAAAGCCAAGATGACTGGCGGGCATATCAACAGCGTCTGACTCAGTTGCTGGATGATATGGACAAAGCCAGCGAATTGTCCAGTTTTCGGTCGGATTTTGCCCAATTGTCGGAGGTCTGGATTCAGTGGATGCGTCGAACTGGACCGTTGGAAACAGAACTCTATGTGCAATTGTGCCCAATGGCGGAACACAATCAGGGGGCACAGTGGTTGTCCAGTGAACCAGAAATCGCCAATCCCTACTTTGGGGATGCAATGCTCCGATGTGGTGAGGTTGTAGAGACATTGAATCCATAGTAGAGGTCTTAGAATCTTTGTGCCATCGGTGAAAGGAAGAAATTACTGTGCCGTGCAATCTCCGATAGCCTCAGTGACGTAATAATCTTCAGTGGAATTGTTGCTGTCCACGAGAGTTCCATTTTCAGTGATTCGTCGAACGGACTCTCCAGTATAGGTGCCTGAGACATATTGAAAGCCACTGTCTAGACTGTCATGAAGACGCTTATAGTGACCACTGTCCTCGTCCATGACTGCTTCCATCGTATCGATGACGTTTTCGGATGAGGTTTTCCACATATCATTGCCACGATGTCTAAACTCTTCTCCATCTTCAATGGCTGCGGCGTCGACAATGACAATGCTGGGTCCAAAGACGGTAATCAGCCAATCGTATCCCGCAGAGTAGAAAATCGACGTGAGGTTTTCAACAATCGGGTCATCGGTATCTCGGTCATATTCTTCCACAAAGGTTTCAAAATGGGCATCAAAGTGAGACAGTGGAGAGTATGGACTGTGGTCGGCGGCATCGTGAGCGATTTTAATGCATCCACCGGGTTCCAAGTATCGATGGTCAGAATCCATTGGGATTTGCCAGAGATTGCCCAAATACACATTGTCTGGATCGTCCGCAAAGCCATCGGGCTCATAGCCACTGTTGATTTCTCCTGCCAACCCAAAGACATCTCCGATACCCAAACCACCAATGTCCAGTGTGTGTGCACTGATGTTGCGCAGCTGAATGAATTGATCGGAATAGTATCGATCAATGCCTTCGGTGGGTATGCTACCGGCATAATAGACTTCTTCAATCTTTAAGTATTCAAAGGGTGATCGGGGTTCTTCGTCAACAATAGCTTCTTCTTTGCAGGCAAATAGGGTGAAAAATAGAATCATTAAAAGTTCCGTGTTTTGAGTGGATACTTCTCTTATATGCAATTAATTTGCATTTGCAATGTGTTTGCATTAGTAAATTGTACCAAACAATGGAGATGTGGAGAACGCAAATCGTATGTCATTAGACATATACGGTACAATAACCAGTATGCTGTGTGTATTGCATTGCTTGATCGTTTCTTTCGCATCAACCCTTGTTGACGGCATGAATGTTCTCAAATCCAAAAATGAATTTGTCGAATGGGGATCGTTTGCTTTTGCATTGACTTTTGCACTGATGTATGGGACATTTGAACTGCGCAAACATCAAAACCCAATTGCAACTTTTAGCATGGGGATCGCTGCTTTGACGTTGGGTAGGCTTGATGAGGCACTGTCCTTGTTTGAAGGTGGTGAAACGTTCTCGATTGGTGGTGGCATATTCTTGTTTGTTGCCCATATGTACAGTGCACGGTGTTGTCAAAACACATAAATGACGGTTTATAAAGGGGTAATAGATGTCAGTGATTCAAACAAATTCAGTGGTTGCAATGGATTTCCAATTGTTTTCTGAAGATGGACGCCTTGTGGACAATCGATTGAACTATGAATTTATTCAAGGCGTTAACGACGTACTGGTCGGCATGAGAACACAGTTGGATGGTGCAAGGGTTGGCGAACGTGTTGAAGGGACGCTCCATGCAGAAGAAGCTTTTGGACAAATCATTGATTTTGAACCTCTAACCTATCCAAAAGAGGCAATCGGTTCTGAATTTTATCGTTTGTACATCGGTTGTGACATGCCTTTTGATACAGATTCCGGAGAGCGAGTATCCTTGTTTGTGAAAGACTTAACCAGCACTGAAGCGACGTTTACCATCAACCATCCACTGGCTGGACAAAAAATTCGATTTATAGCGACCGTTCGAAGTGTGCGACCTGCAAGAGAAGAGGAAATGATGCAAGGCCATCCAATGGTACACGGTTCATCGTGCGCTTGTTGTTGAAAAATTACCTGAAAGGTTGTCATTGGTTGACTTCATATTTTTTCTCATTGTTTCTATTGTTTGGATGACTATACTACCATCATTCACCACACAGGAGCCGACGATGTCTACTGAAACTGATCTCTTTGCCGATAAATCTCAAGAATGGGATGGAAATCCTGTCATTCAACAATTGTCTTACAATGTCAGCAACGCCATGATTGCGAACACCACATTGACCGACGGCATGACACTGATCGACTTTGGTGCAGGAACAGGGCTCATCGCAAGCGCCGTTGCTCCAAAGGTAGACAAAGTCTATGCTGTGGACATTTCTGAGAGCATGCTCGAAAAGTTGGCGTCCAAAGAGCATCTCAAAGGTATTGTAGAACCTGTTTGCCAAGACATTACGGAGACCCCTTTGGATGTTCAAGTGGACGGAATTGTCAGCGCAATGGCACTTCACCATGTGGAAAATACCCAAAATTGCCTACACAGTTTTGCTACGCACCTCAAGACAGGTGGATTTGTCGCCCTTGCAGACTTGGATACTGAAGATGGCACCTTTCATCCAGAAGGCATCGAAGGGGTGTTTCACCACGGCTTTGATCGCACGGAATTGCAGGCCAAGTTTGAACGCGCTGGATTTACCAATGTTGATTTTGTGACCGCACATACCGTGCAACGTTCTCCAGATGCTCCAAAATATCCAATATTTTTGGTGACGGCGACAAAAGGGTAATGTTCGTTCAAAGACTGAGCCAATCTTTCGTGAACGGTTGTGTGGACGGTGTATGGTATCACCCAACTTAGTCACTCAGTCCACGTTTAATCTAATCCACGTCCATGTTGTGGTAGACCTGTACAACATCGTCATCGCCTTCGATGACGTCAATCAGTTTCATCACTTGTTCAAAGGTGTCGTCGTCGACTTCCTTTTTGTTGTTCGGAATGCGCTCAAGACTGGCCTCTTCTGGGGTGATGCTGAGTTCTTCGAGTTTTGCTTGGATTGAGCCAAAATCTTCTTTTGCACCGGTGATGATTAGAGAGTCATCTTCTGGCTCGACTTCTTCTGCACCTGCATCGATCATTTCCAGCATAAAATCGTCTTCGTCCAATCCTTGTTCTGCCAATTGAGAGAGCAATACTTCAAAGACCGATTTGTGGTCAAACAGAAACTGCAATGAGCCTGATTGACCCAGAGTGCCACCATTTCGAGAGAAGTAAAAACGCATGTTGGCGACGGTTCGAGTCACATTGTCGGTCGACGTTTCGACAAAGACGGCAACCCCACCAGGACCATAGCCTTCGTAAACAACATCTGAAAAATTGTCTCCATCGCCACCCAAGCCCTTTTTGATGGCGCGTTGGATGTTGTCTTTGGGGACGTTGTTTTTGCGACATTTGTTGAGCGCCACTCGAAGCAAGAAATTGGTATCGGGATCTTCGCCACCTCGTTTTACCGCACGGGTCACCTCGAACAGAGCTTTGGTATAGACTTGGCTTTTGAGCGTGTCTTGAGCACCTTTTCGAGCGGCAATTTTTGCGGATTTACGTCCCATGAAGTCTCCCTGTTGTTTGTAGAGTGCTACTTGCT
This sequence comes from uncultured Myxococcota bacterium, assembly GCA_965661985.1. Classification (GTDB taxonomy): domain Bacteria; phylum Myxococcota_A; class UBA796; order UBA796; family UBA796; genus CAJWHX01. Next base: position 22,548 of record CBFIFY010000007.1, read on the forward strand.
ATTCATTTTTAGGACCATTAACACATTGGATATGCCTGTCTCAACCCCGTTTGGGATCGAATGACAAAAAATCACGTCAAAGGTGTATTCATTTATCGACACGGTGAGTGGATTGACATATATTGAAAGTGAATTGCATACAAGTGCTTCTTTGAATCTCTTGCTTGTGACTTCATTTCTTTATTATTCAAGTGAGAGGCTTTTAATGGGCACAAATATTTACGTTGGCAACTTGCCATACTCTGTTCGCGATGCGGACTTGTCAGAACTTTTTTCTCAATTTGGTGATGTTAAATCTGCCAAAGTAATCATGGAACGCGATACAAACCGCAGCAAAGGGTTTGCTTTTGTTGAGATGGAAACAGAAGAAGGTGCATCACAAGCGATCGCCAGTTTGAACGACCAAGACTTCAAAGGTCGTGCTTTGCGCGTCAACGAAGCCCGTCCTCGTCCAGAGCGTAAACCATTCAACCGCAACAATCGTTACTAAACAATTGAACGTGATGTGAATGTTTCACTCCTTGGAGAGTGAATAAACTCAAGCCCTCATGACCCAAACGGAATACAATTCCAAGGCGTTGTGGGGGTTTTGTGTTGAGAATGGCATGTTGATAATTAAGTTGCTCGCATTGATTGCACTTGTTCCATGGTGCATCTCCCCATTTTTTGCGTTGCTGTTGAAACACTTTGTTCCCAAGTTTGATGCTGTGGCACCGAGCAAGCACCAGGTGCCAAGAGGACAACTCCCTCGTTTGAGTGTGTTGATTCCTGCGTGTAATGAAGCCACCACGATCGAACGCGCTTTGAGAACCTTGCTCAAACAGGATTATCCCAACCTGGAAATCGTTGTGGTGAACGATCGATCGACGGATGATACAGGTCTTATTATTGAGCAATTGGCTAAAGAAGACAATCGCATTCGAACGGTTCACATAGACCATCTCCCTGAGGGGTGGTTGGGAAAAGTTCATGCCCTAAAAGTCGCATATGGGCAAGCCAGTGGGGAATATGTGTTGTTTTCCGACGCGGATGTTCACTTTTCCAAAGATTGCCTGCTCCGAGCTGTTCTCTATGCTGAACAGGAGTCGCTGGATCATTTGACGCTCCTGCCAAAGATGACTTCTCGTTCAATGTGGGCACGGTTTGGCATCGTATCTGCATTGCGGGCCATTTTGGTCGCGGTGAAGCCATGGCACGTCAATGACTCCAATCGTCCAGAAGGGGTTGGGGTTGGGGCATTCAATATGGTCAGGCGCGTGGCGTTTGAAGAGACGGCGGGGTTTGAATGGTTTAAAATGGATGTCGCTGACGATGTGGCGCTCGGTCAATTGATGAAAAATGAGTCGGGTCGGTCCCACGTCTTGTTGGCATATGAAGACATTGAAGTGGAGTGGTATGAGTCGGTTGAGAAAGTGTTTCTCGGACTGGAAAAAAATGCCTTTTCACAGATTGCGCGCTGTGACGTACGGCAGGGGGTATTGATCGGTGGTCTGGCTATTTGGCTAGGGATATCCCCTTTGGTTCTATTGTTGATGGGGGAAACATTGTGGGCGGGTGTGCCATGGATGGGCGCATTTGTCACAGGGGTGGTCTTTCAAAGCACCATGGGCATTTCGCTGATCGATACACTCGGCTCGTTTTTGTTCGGAGATGCCATGATGGGTCTCGTTATCCTACGCTCTTCTTGGCTGGGTCACAAGCGAGGGGGGGTAATTTGGCGAGAGACAGTGTACACTTCGGAGGAACTTCAGGCCGGTATGAAAGTTCAATTTGGTGACTGGCTGACGGAGTGGTTGAATAAGTTCCGTTAATACAGTTGAAAAGTGAGGTTACAGGGAAGTCACTCAGGATATTTTGGGATTCTTATACTTGAATCCATAGTCTTCTCGGGCTTGAAAAACAATTCGAACGTCCCTCATCGCCGATGGATAATCCGATGAAATGTTTCGAGCAAAGAAACGTCCATGCTCGGGGATGACAATGACATGACCGTCACACAACAGACATTCGATCATTCGAAGCGCGACTGAAATTCCGTACATCATCCAGCCTTCATCCACGCCATGGGTTTCTGCCATTTTACGGGCAAGTTTTCGGTGAGTCGTAAGAGACTCAGTCGGTTGATCTTTCCACATTTGGTATGATGAGGGCTTTTCTCGTTGAATTGGCGTATTTTTTTTCGCTTGTCGACTTTGTCGACTCATTCCGTGATAACTGCCCTTCTCTGTAGGTGACGACATGTCTTGATAAAATCGGAAGATTCTTAGAAATAACGGATTTTTTGTAACGACCACTGGCTTTTTACCATCTTTTCCAACCTTCATCTCAATCAAAGAGTGGATATCAAATATTGGCTGTGACATTACAGTATTGAAGTGTTGCAAGGCCAAACGAACGGTGTCCTGAGACAAGATGGATGCCTTGGATGTCGGTGTGAGTCTTTTCCACACAGATTCCGTGTCGAGTCTCACAAAGTTTGGACCCCAACAAAATGGAGGCTTGATGGTAAATTCGATTGTGGGCAATGTGGCTTTAGACAGCGTTGTGGGACTCATAATGTTGCTCCAAAGATTGGATGATTTTATTGTATTCGATTGCTTACGGTAAATGAAATGTTGAATAGGGCTTGCATTTTTATATTAAATGTATATAATTAATTTAAATGAGATGTACCATCTTGTTCGTATCTTGTTTTAACTAAAGTTAATGCATCAGGTGCACGCCCGCGTGACTTGATGATATCTAAAGATATCAACTTTTTCACCAGTTGTACGCCCGCGTAAAAGAAAGCTTCTAAAGAAGCGATTTCTTCAGTAGCCTCCTGCCGGGGGCTTTTATAAAAAAGCTCAGTGATGGGCTTTTTTTATTTTTTCGTTTTCCTCATCGTCTTTTGGCCATTGTCTTTTCTAGACAATGAATGGAAAGTTGAGGGCAGACTTTGATTCACAGATTGATTAAAATGGATCAATACAAAAAACGTATACTGTTGGAGAACCATCTCTTCTGTAAAAGGAGCAATGATCATGGAAAATTCAAAAGACCCAAAGGATTACGAAAAAGATTTTAACACAACGTCATTTTGGGGTAAGGTGAAAAATCAAGCGGCCAAAGCGGGAAAAGATCTCATTGAAAAGGGATTGGTTCTGTACTTCACTTGGGAAGACAAAGATACTCCGGTATGGGCAAAGGCAACCATTGTTGGCGCTCTTGGATATTTCATCTCACCCATCGATGCGGTTCCAGATGTTTTGCCCGTTGTGGGGTACTCAGACGACTTGACAGTCCTTGTTGGCGCGATGGCTGCGGTTGCAGGCAGCATCAAAAAAGCACACAAAGATGCCGCCAAGCAAAAGATGGACGACATCTTTGGATAAATTCAGTACGAACTAGACGTTGAATCTGAAGTGCATAACGTCTCCGTCCTTGACAACGTATTCTTTGCCTTCGATTCGAAGTTTTCCAGCCTCTTTGAGACCCTTTTCTGAACCTACGTTTACCAAGTCGGGGATGCTGTAGACCTCTGCCTTGATGAAACCACGTTCGAAATCAGTGTGGATGACCCCCGCAGCTTGTGGGGCTTTGAAACCGTCCTTGATGGTCCAAGCGCGAATTTCCTTTTCTCCTGCGGTGAAGTAGGTTCGCAGCCCCAGCAATGCATAGGTTGCCCGAGCGAGTTTGTCCAATCCTGGTTCATCAATGCCGAGGTCCTGCAAAAACTCAATTCTTTCTTCGGCATCGAGTTCGCTGAGTTCTGCTTCCGCTTGCGCACAGACTTTAACGACCCCACTGCCCAACTTCTTGGCGTGCTCTTGTACACTTTTGACAAAGTCGTTGTCTTCGTCGAGCCCATCTTCATCGACATTGCAGACAAACAAGACAGGCTTTGACGTAATGAGTTGGGTTTCCAATACGCTGGCCCATTCTTCTTCGCTCCATTCATTTGCACGAACCAAGTTTCCTTCTTCAAGTAGGTCCTTCATTTTTTCTGCAACACCCATGTGGAACTTGGCGGTTTTGTCTCCAGATCGGGCAATTTTGGTGAGGCGCGTGATGCGCTTTTCGACCGATTCCAAGTCTTTGAAAATGAGTTCAAGTTCGATGGTTTCAATGTCGCGAATGGGATCGACAGAGCCTTCAACGTGGTGGATGTCTTCAGAATCAAAGCATCGAACCACATGGAGAATGGCATCCACTGTACGAATGGTTCCCAAAAACTGGTTGCCGAGTCCTTCTCCTTTTGATGCACCTTTGACCAACCCAGCGATGTCCACAATCTCTACGGCAGCCGGAATCACTTTTTGGGTTTGAATGATGTCATTGAGGACTTGAAGCCTTGGGTCGGGTACTGGGACAATCCCAGTGTTGGGTTCAATGGTGCAAAACGGATAATTTGCAGATTCTGCCCCTGCATTGGTGAGGGCGTTGAACAGCGTACTTTTTCCGACGTTGGGCAATCCCACAATTCCTGCTTGTAAAGCCATGACTTCTCCTAAATAATGTCAAAGTGATGGCACTGATTTATCCCAATCTAGCCGAATTGCAACCCTTTTAAGGTCATAGAGTGGATGCCTTCTGTCGTTGATTGTGATACGATAGCGACATGCAAGATTTGTCTAGAGAAATGCAATTGTTGATGTCCACACCGGTCTTTAAAGGGTTGGGTCCAAACGACTTTCGTGGGATGGATTTGCTTTGGGAAGTTCGGACTGTTTCGGCGGAAGAAACCATGTGGTACCAGGGGCAATCGGCCAGCGAATTGGCCATTGTTGTCAAAGGTGGTTTGCGTGTGCAAATCAACGAGCAGGTACTTGGTCGGATTGGCAAAGGTGAGTTGGTCGGAGAACTGGCGCTGTTTACCGATGATTTTCGTTCGGCAACGGTGGTGGCAGATCAAGAAGATGTCACCTTGTTGGTGTTGTCCAAAGATGGTTTGCAACTGTTGCGGGATGGATACTGGACAATTTACGATCGGCTCCTCAATTCTGCCCTCAATCGCTTGGGCAACCGCATTCGTCTGACAAACCTTGAAATCGCCAAAAAGTCTAAAGGAACGGATGCGCAAGTCAAAGCAGAAGCCCCTAGTTGGTTGGGAAACATGCTGTCAAAGTTGCCATTTGGTCAAGACCCCACTGCGCCGAGTGCCGTTTCTACGCTGCGAAAATTGCCCGGTCTGCAGTCCGCACATCCAATGAGCGTCAAGAAGATCATGTCGGCCATGACGCCCAAATATGTACCCAAAGGCAAACCACTGGTGTTGGAAGGCGAAACTGGAGACTCAGCGTTCCTGTTGGTTGAAGGGGTAATTGAGGTGTATCGAAATGTTCGTGGGGGCATGGCGCAGCACTTGGCGAGTCTCTATCCCGGCGCATTGTTGGGAACGGGGTCATTGATTTTGGGAGAGCGACGAAACGCCTCGTGTGTTGCCAGCAAAAATACTGCCGTGTGGGTCTATGAAATATCCAAAGAACAGTCGGATGGTCTTAAAGATGAACCTTCTATGTTGTGGCGAGAGTCTCTGTTGTCGGCATTGGCATTTCAATTGAGAACCGCGGATGAATTGTTGGTGCTCATTGAGCAAGGAAAGCGTCCTGAAAGCGATTACGACAAGGTCCGACGAACACTCTCGGGTTATTGACAGATTTTGCCTTCTCCTGCGTGTCCGATGGGGTTGGATCTGATACCTTTGGAATGTAATTGACTCCCAGTGTGAACTTTCAAAGGAAGCATCATGTCTGAATCTCCGTTCAAACGGTTGTTGCGCTATGCGCAGTCCGATCGCAAACGCATCTACCAAGCGTCGGCTTTGTCTATCCTAAACAAGATTGCCGATTTGGCTCCACCCGCGTTGATTGGGGTGGCGGTTGACATCGTCATCAAGAAAGAAGATTCACTGTTGGCGCATTGGGGCATCGAAGATTCTTTTCATCAGTTGGTGGTGTTGGCTGTACTGACGGTATTGGTGTGGGGTGCAGAGTCCATTTTTGAATATGCGTTTCAGTGGCAGTGGCGGACTTTGGCTCAAGATTTACAACACCGGTTGAGGGTCGACACCCATCGTCATCTGCAAAAGTTGGACATGGGGTGGTTTCGTGACCACAAGAGTGGACGGTTGATGAGCATTTTGAATGACGACATCAATCAACTTGAGCGCTTTCTTGATGGTGGTGCCAACGACATACTGCAAGTGGGGACCACGGTGGTTTGTGTGACCGGCGTATTTTTCTATTTCTCACCGGGGATTGCTTTGTTGGCGATGTTGCCGATTCCAGTGATTTTGTGGGGGTCTTTTCTATTTCAATCGCGAATTGCCCCACGCTATGCCAATGTTCGAGAGCGTGCCTCTTTGATCAACAGTCAATTGTCCAACAACCTCTCTGGAATTGAGACGGTGAAGTCCTTTACGGCCGAAGAGCGAGAAGTGCAGACCTTAGACAAGCTCAGCGTGGAATACAAAGAGGCCAATGCCGATGCGATTCGTTTGTCTTCTGCGTTTTCTCCCTTGATTCGAATGGCGATTGTACTTGGATTTGGCGCGACGTTGGTATACGGTGGTCAGTTGACACTGGATGGACAAATGGAAGTGGGTGTCTACTCAGTGTTGGTATTCTTGACTCAGCGACTGTTGTGGCCGTTGACGCGCTTGGGTGCCACATTTGATTTGTACCAACGAGCAATGGCTTCGGTACATCGGGTGTTTGGACTGTTGGATACAGAAACTTCGATCGTAGGTGGTGGACACAGTCCAGAGTCGGTTGAGGGAGGCGTAGAAATCACCAGTGTAAATTTTGCCTATCCAGATCGAGAGCCAATTTTGCAAGACTTTTCACTGTCCATACCAGCCGGACAAACGGTCGCCATTGTCGGTCCCACAGGGTCTGGGAAAAGTACGATTGTGCGCCTGTTGTTGCGCTTCTACGATCCACAGTCGGGTGGACTTTCCTTGGACGGCACCGCGTTGACCGATTGGGACTTGGACACCCTTAGACAGTCGGTGGGGTTGGTCTCTCAGTCGGTGTATCTGTTTGACGGAACCATTTGGGACAACATTCTCTATGGTCGTCCTGACGCTACCGAAGAAGAAGTCGTAGCTGCTGCCAAAGCCGCTGAAGTACATGAGTTTATTGAAACACTACCAAAGGGATACCACACGCCGATTGGTGAACGTGGGTTGAAACTCAGTGGTGGACAGAGTCAGCGCATTTCAATTGCCCGTGCAATTCTAAAAGACCCTCCGATTTTGGTGCTCGACGAAGCCACGTCGGCAGTGGACAATGAAACAGAAGCCGCCATTCAGCGTTCTTTGGAAGTGGTCTCTCAAAATCGAACCACCATCGTAATTGCCCACAGACTCTCAACCATTCGTCACGCCGATAAGATTGTGGTGATGGACTTGGGGCGTATCGTCGCAGAAGGGACCCACGAAAATTTGATTGCCGGACAAGGACTCTATCACCGTTTGTGGAATGTGCAGACGGGTGAGCGGGGCGCATAGTTTTGCCAATACCAAACATTGTAGCAAACATTGTTGCTTTCCATGGGTTTATGGGCGTTGGCGCAGATTTTGAATCCTTTGCAAAAGCCTGTGGACTGGAACTGGAGACTCCAGATTTGATTGGTCACGGCAGGTTTCAGTGTGCTGATCCAACGCAATACAGTTTGGATGCACAACTGGAGTATTGGATTGAGAGGATAGCGAGGGGCAGTATACTCATCGGATATTCTATGGGCGGGCGGTTGGCGTTGCAACTTGCCTGTCGGTATCCTCAACATTTACGTGGATTGGTACTGATTGGGGCAACACCGGGTATTTCGGATTCCAAAGAAAGAGTCAAACGTCAGCAGTGGGACCATGTCCAAGCAGAACGAATTCGCAAGTTGGGTGTGGAAGGCTTCTACAACGAATGGCAACAATTGCCGATCATTGCCACTCAACAGCGAATTGAATCCAATATACGGCATCAGATGAAAGCCAGTCGCGTAGCACAGAGCATTGAAGGATTGTCGAACAGCATGATCCACTTTGGAACGGGAACAATGCCTGACTGCTGGGATGAATTGCCAGATTTCACTGTGCCAACGTTGCTGATGGTCGGAGAAGAAGACGGCAAATATAGTGGTTTGGCGCGTCGAATGATGGCGCGATTGCCAGATGGTTTGGTGGAGTACTCGGTCATTCCAGGCGCAGGGCATTGTGCACATTTGGAAGCCTTACAAGAAAGTGCAATTGCTTTGAGGCGCTGGTTGGGAACGGTTGACAGAATCAATTTGGAGGGGTGATGTGGTTGTTTTTATTGGCCTGTGAAGGGGACAAGTTGCAGCAAGATACGGGTAGGGTGGAAGATACGGTGATGGAGCCTTCTGGAGAAGACAGTGCTGTACCCGAGCCGATTGATGTGGGGGCAGTCTCGATATCCTGTGGGGATGAACTGTGTCACAACGATGAACAATGGGTCTGCTCTGTCGATGTGGGCGATGGTCTGTCGGTGGTCATTCGTTGGGAGCATGAGGGAGTGGTACTTGGAAACAATGCCACATTGGATGCTTCATTGACCAATTTGAAGCCCTCTGACACGGTCTCGTGTGTGGCAACAGTGTCCGATCCGAACGGTGAAAGAGATGCTGTAGAGAGTCAAGTAACGGCAACGGTGGACAATCGAATTCCGAGCACCCCTATGATGACGCTGTCATGGAACTCTGAATCGTCACAACCGGGTGGTGAAGACGATGTACAGTGCACCTTGAGCAACAGTGTAGACTTGGACGGACAAACAATCCAGTCGGTTGTGTCGTGGCAGTTGGACGGTGTAAGCACGGTTGTTGAAGGAGAGACCTTGTCCAGTGAGCATACCCAAGGTGGTCAGGATTGGACCTGCAGTGGCTACACCACTGATGGTATTGATGCATCTTCGACTGTATCGGCAACGATCTCAATTTCAGAGTCCTGTCTCTATGCAGGCTGTGATTGGACAATTTCCATCGGTGAGCAGATGGATTGGATGTACATACCAGCAGGCGACGACCCGTTGGGACGATACAGCATTGCAACGGGCTTTTATATGATGTCTACGGAGGTGACTCAGGCAACGTTTGAATCGGTGATGGGCTATTCCAGTGGTCAAGGTCAAAACATGAATTGGGGCGTGGGACCCAATGTGCCCGCCTATTTTGTGTCTTGGAACATGGCGGCGGATTTTGCCAACGCACTAACTGTTGCCTACAACGCTCAGTACAACGAGACGTTGTCTGAATGTTACACCTGTACAGGAACAACCACTGAAGTTGAGTGTATCGACGCAATGGACCCTTACAATTGTGACGGTTTTCGGTTGCCAACCGAGGCAGAGTGGGAATATGCTTCTCGATCTGGAACCAGCGAAGAGTTTTGGACAGCAGACGGGGGCGGTGGATACTCAGAAACAGTTTGTGAGCCCACGGTAGAGATATTGGATGGCTTGGGGAATCCACTGTTGGGAGAGTTTGGCTGGTTTTGTGGAAATTCCAATGGTGTCAACCACGATGTGGCGACCAAAACACCCAATGGTTTTGGATTGTACGACACGATAGGAAATCTACGAGAGTGGACCGCAGATTGGTATGAGTATGGCTTTGTGTCCAGTGGCGTGAACCCCTATCAGTCTATTGATACCGGGACCAAAACGTTGAGAGGGGGCAACTTGGACGCCACCCCGTTTGGGATGCAGGTCTCGCACCGCAACAACCGTCAAGCGAACAATCGCTATTATGGCTATGGTTTTCGATTGATTCGAATGGATTGATTCAGTCCAGATTTGGTTTTGACTCAGTCCTAATTCAGTCTTCGTCCAGTTCAGCGAGTTGCTCTCCGAGGGTCTCCCACTGCTCCATTGCCTGTTCGAGTTCGGCTTCCAAGGACTCTTTGTGTTTGGTCAGTTTTTGCAGCGCATCGAGGTCACTGGCAACTTCAAACATTGCCCCTTCGGTACCTTCAATTTCCTCTTCGATTTCCATGATGCGCTCTTCAAGAGCCTCATACTCACGTTTCCACCGTTGAATCTGGTTGCGTCGCTTGCGTCGTTCTTTGTGATCTTGCACATTGTTAGATTTGGCTTTTCGACTGGCGGCGCTCTGTTGGATGGTTAGGTGCTTTGGATCAAAGCCCTCGTGAATTTGCACGGTATTGTCTACACATTGGGCGATGTGGCTGGCGACGGCTTCGACAAACTTGGCGTCGTGAGAGATGGCCAGCACCGCACCTTCAAAATTGGCAACGGCTGATGCAACTGCTTCGGCCGACGCGGTGTCTAAATGGTTGGTGGGCTCGTCCAAAAACAAGACGTTGTACTGGTTGAGAGAGAGTTCTGCCAAAACCACTCTGGATTTTTCCCCTCCACTGAGTTTGCCGATTTCGCGGGTGTGTGAATCCGACTGCAGTCCCAAAGCGCCCAACACCTTACGGATTTCTGTTTCGCCGATGGTGGGACAACGATCGTGGATGTATCGAACGGGGTGTTGATCGAGGGGCAGGTGCTGTGCCAAATCCTGTGCGTAGACGCCCAGTCGTATGCGGTCACCGACCTTTCGTTGTCCACTGTGCAGAGGGAGTTCGCCAGAGAGACTTTTCATCAGGGTGGACTTTCCACAACCGTTTTCTCCAACGATTACCATTTTCATGCCGCGTTCCAAGCTCAGACCGACATCGTTGAACAGACTTGGGTGATCGGGCCAACCGATGCTGGCATGTTGAAGCTCATAGGGAATGAAGTCGGATGCTGCCGCTTCATGGAAGCGCAAGATACTTCGACGGGCTTCGCGTTGAGGGGCATTGGAGAGATCGATTTTGTCCAGTGCTTTCTTGCGCGACTGGGCTTGTTTGGCCTTGGTGGCTTTGGCGCCGAATCGGTCGATGTAACTTTGTAGGTGAGCGGCTTTGGCAACGTTTTTCTCGTGGGTTTGTTGCTCGAGCAACATGCGTTCTTCTCGTTGTCGGAGAAACTGGGTGTAATTTCCCGTGTATCGATGCAAGTGCTTGTTTCGAATCTCCAAAATGTGTGAAGCAAAGGCGTCCAAAAAGGTGTGGTCGTGGCTGACCACCAAGATGGCGTATTCCACACTGCTGAGGTGGTGTGCCAACCACTCTTTGGTGGGGTGATCCAAGTGGTTGGTGGGCTCGTCGAGAACTGCCAAGTCTGGGTCGGAGAGCAACAATTTTGCCAAGGCAATCCGCATCTGCCACCCCCCCGAAAAAGTATCGCAGGCTTTGTGCCAAGCGTCCCGTTCGAACCCCAGTCCGTGAAGGGTACTGCCAATGCGTTCTTCTTGCTGATAGCCACCCGCCAAGCGATAGGCGTCCATCGCCTCAATCAACGCGATTTGTCCCTCTTCGGTATCCACATCCTGCTCGCATTTGTGCAGGTGCGCTTCGAGTTTCAGCAATCGAGTCATGCCACTTTTGACTTCGTCCCATACGGATCGAGTGGATCCAGAAACGGCTTTCTGGGGTAGGTAGCCCAGTTGAAAGTCCTTGCGGGTGCTGAGTCGTCCATCTCTGGGAAGAGCCTCGCCCACCAAGACCTTGAGCAGACTGGATTTGCCACAGCCGTTGTGTCCCACCAACGCAATCTTTTGATTTGGGTGAATCTCCCAGTGGTCAACGGACAGAAGGTCGGTTTCGCCAAAAGCGATGTGTAGATCATGTATCGCAAGCATGGAGGTGATTTAACAGATTGAGGGTCGGTTGTCAGTGGAAAACCTCGTAAAATAGACCATAGATTCAACAGTGTAGACGTCGCCGGAAGGGATGCGTTTAGTGACGAACCACCATAGAGTCTCCAATCCACAGTCCTTCCAAATCCGATGCAATGAAAGCCCGTACAGCATCGTTGGCAGTACAAACGATGGGTTCTTCGTGCATGTTGAAAGAGGTGTTGATGAGCACTCCGTGCCCGATGCGTGCGTCGATCAGGGTCAGCAAATCATAGAGGTCTGGATTGGTGTGGCGGTCTAGAACCTGTGGGCGGGCTGTCCAATCGACGTGTACAGCGGCAGGGCAGTACTGCTGAAAGAGTTTGGTGGTGGGGGTGCAGACCGTCATGAATCGGAGAGATTCCTGTACTTTGTGGGTATCGGTAAAATATTTTTCTACGTCTACATCGCGGACCAGTGGGGCAAAGGGCATAAACTCGGTGCGTTGAAGACGCTTGTTGAGCCTGTCGTTTAACGTGTGATCATTGGGTATAGCCAAAATGCTTCGATTGCCCAAGGCTCGGGGTCCCCATTCCATTTTGCCACATGCCCGTGCTACCACGCCACCATCACACAAAATGTCCGCCAAGCGTTCAAGGTCGACGTCGCTGTAGGTCAGATTGTTGCGTTTTAGGGCTTTGTAGACATCTGTTCGGGGTGCTTCAAAGCCCAAATAGACATTGGGTAAGGCAGTGGGTGTGGCGTTGGCTGCTTTGAGAGCGGCTCCAGCAGCCAATCCACCGTCGCCCATGTGTGGCAAAACCCAAAGACTGTCGACACAGTCCAAGGCGGCTAGACGTTGGTTCATTTTGACATTGGCGAAGATGCCTCCAGCGACAACCACATCCGATAGTCCCGTACGCTCAACCCAGTAGGAGATGTAGGCACACATGTTCCGTTCGAGCACCAGTTGTGCCGCCGAGGCGACTTCCGCCGGTGTAAACTTTCGACAATAGGTCCAAAAGGCATCGTCTTGCTGGGCGGGGTGGGCAATGGATACACGGTTGAAACGGCCACGTTGTTGGTCAAAATAGACGGATTTGTGAAAGTGTTCAACGAGAGCCTGTGGTGCTTCGGCAAGTGCTGCCAGTCCAGTGATTTTGCCCTCGTGTCTCAAAGGCTTGTATCCCAGCACTTCGGTGACTCTTGAGTAGAACATAGACATCGCAGAGAGTCCAGACTGATTCCACAAAGATTCCAACTGTCCATGCTGCCCCTTCCAGACTGTGGCGGAGAGTCCATCTCCCATCGCGTCGATGGTCATAACCAAACACTGGTCTTTGGCCTGCGTTCGATAGGCACCTTCGGCATGACACTGGTGGTGGTCGAGCAGTGTCAATCTGTAGTCCTCAAAGGGGCGTTCCTTGAGTTTCTTCGTCAAGATTTGGGCGCAGGCTTTAATTTCTGCTTGTTCCAGACCCAATTTGCGCACTGTCGATTGATAGACCAAATAGCCGTGGAGTTTTGTAGAAAACTGCCCATTGAGTTTGGCGCTTTGGTGCTGAGCAGGGAATTGTCTCAACACTGCCGATGGCGTAAAGGACGAACCCACGGCAATGACATCCACATCTTTGTAGGCAACACCTTGTGACATTAGCAATTGGTCGATCGCTCCCCACGGGAAAGCACTGGAGTTTTTGATTCGATCCACCCGTTCTTGATTGACGGCTCCGACCAATTGACCATCGATGACCAATGCGGCCCCAGAGTCGTGGTTGTCTGCCAGTCCAAGAATGATCACGTCTGCCTCGTTGTTAAAGATGGATGGGATATCCTAACCGATTTACGATGATGGGGTCAGTGATGGGTGGAGAGACTAAGAAAGCTTTGTTGAATCTCCTTTCGAACACGGTATGCTGATCCCAAAAGAATCGGAGAATAAAATGTGGTGGCTATGGTTTGCGTGTAGCAAAGCAACGATGGATACAAGTTCCATTCAACAAGATACGGCAGACGAGATGCCGACGATTGATGTGGCGCGGGTACCTGCAGGGGAATTTCAAATGGGGTGCACGGAGGGGGACGATGCGTGTGCTGACAATGAACGTCCCAGTCACACGGTGGTGCTGACCCGTGACTATTTTGTGATGACCACTGAAGTGACACAGGAACTGTACGAGTGGGTGACCGGTGAAAACCCCGCAGAATTTACCCTGTCCGGACAGTATCCTGTGGAAGAAGTCACTTGGTATGATGCTGTGGAATTTGCCAATGGACTCAGTGAGTTGGAAGGACGTGAAGTCTGCTATGAGGTATTAGAGAATGAATTAGGGGAGTTGCAGGTGAACTTTCCGAATTCTTTGGATTGTACCGGTTGGCGGTTGCCCACCGAAGCAGAGTGGGAATACGCTGCCCGTGGTGGAGAAGACTTTGTGTATGCCGGTTCGAGCACACTCGACGACATCGCTTGGTACGAAGACAACGCCGATCAGCAATCTCATGCGGTGGGGCTAAAGGCGCCCAACGGATATGGACTGTTCGATATGTCTGGCAATTTGGAAGAATGGTGTTGGGATGGCTATGACGAGTCCTTGTACGCAACGTTGGAAGCAGAAGGTACGGTGACGGATCCCATCGGTCCATTTATCAACAACGATCGGATCCTGCGTGGTGGAGGGTGGGGACTGCCTCCACACTTTATGCGAGTATCCAATCGTGTGGTCGTATCGGCTGAAAATCTGCGTCGAATCTTTGGGTTTCGATTGGTTCGCACGGCAGAGTGATCACCACAACAACCATGCTCCAGACTCCGTCAGCACCCAAACTTGATCTCGATCGAGAACCAGAGAATGAATGGTTGGTGGGTCGGGTTCTGGTAGGTGCCACCACTGACTGTGCCCGTCTTTGGCGATATATCCAATGCTACCGTCTTCTCCAGCCATCCAACATCCGGCTTTGGCGTCTCCCACCACCGAGACAATCTTGACATTTTGGTCTTGGAAGCCCAGAGGGTTTTCCCACATTTTGTCGCCTTTGCGCCCCTTCCACAGTCGAAACAATCCGTCTTCTGTGCCCACACAAACAGCCAATCCAGCAGGGCTGATCGCTGTTGGAACCGCAGGTGTTTCATATTCGGTGACCTCTGTTGGCAACACGTGGTGGATGCTCGAATCTGTTCGAAACCACATGGTGCGTCCATCGCTGGACAATTCTTGTATGCCTTCCTTCTCAAAGGTTTGTTCAAAGTTGCCATCGGTGAATTTGGAGAGTCCACCGATGGTCGCGATCCAAGTATTGCCAAGCCACTCTGTGATGTCGATCAGTCCAGAAACAGCAGTGTGGTGTGTGCTCGGTTCATCATCCGGTATTTGATAGAGAACGTGTTCGGACCAAAGCCAAGTTCCTTGATTGTCTTCGTGCAAGGCGGGCTCTTCGAAAACGTCGTAGATAAAGTGCAAGGGGAGAGGTTCTTCTTGAAGCGCAAGAGGAGGGAATTGTTTTTCGAGTGAGACAAGCAGTCCCGTTTCTCTTGGGACTACTCCATATACCGCACCGGTTGTGTGCCAAGGGCTGTAGGGCAACAGATCAGCGCTTCGGTCTTGGAGGTGGTACGTGTGCAATCCGTTTGAAGAGCCTATCCAAAGCCGATCGCTGTATCCTCCCAGTGCGTAGTGTGTACCCATGCCGATCATCTCTCCTTTGGGCGTTAGAGAGGCATCAGTCTGTGGATCACTGGGGAGTGACCAAATGTTTTTCGATCCTGCAAGGTAGACTCGATCCCCAATGTGTGTCATGGCGTGGATGGGGTCTTCCAAGAGCACCGTTGTGCCTTCTGCGGTGCTTCGAACGAGGCCTTTCTTTTCAGTGGACATCCACAAAGCGCCATCCACTTGTTCCAAGGCATTGACATTGCCAGGCCAATCTTGAGTAGAGTGGGTTCCGTCTTCTTTTATGAAAGTGATGCCTTCATATCCCACGGCTGTCTTTGTGCCATCGGTCAAAATTGAAAATACCGACCATGCTGGCAACAGATGTTCTACTTTTTGTCCCGAGAGTCTATCCAGTCCTTGGTAGGTCCCCACATACACAACTCCATCTTTGGAATCCAGTGTCTGTACATAAGGGTCTACCAGTTCATCGTCCCAGACCTGTAAAACCTTACCCTCATAGATTTTGGCTAGACCACCTGACATTCCAACCCACGTGACATCATCATCCACAGAGACGCTGAGAACTCGGTCATCTGGCAACCCATCCCAACGCGTCCAGACTTGGATGTCGGAGTTTCCCTTATCACTGGTGATTTCTATGAGACCACCCGAATAATTGGCGCCCCAAAGATTCGATCCTTCAGAGATATCCAAATCCAATATTGTATCTGACAGCATCCAAGAAGAGTCCGTGTTGGATACGCTGACAGAGAGTCTGGCTAGGTCTGTGGGCCCATAATATCGAGCGGAGACGATTGGGTCAGATGTGCGTGTTCCGCCTTCAAGTCGAATGCGAAATACTGAATCTCGAGGCAACTCATCGGATATCCAGCCCAATGGCACATCGCTGGCCAAGGTCTTCCAGCGCATGGTTCCACGAATTTCAATCGTCGCGGTCAGACCGACATCGTCCCACCAAAATCGAAAACGTCTTTCTGTTGCATGCAAATCTTCCACTGTTTCGGGCGGTTCAATGATGACCCGAGCATGGGTTGGACGTCCCCACGGGTCGAGACTGTCGTTGAGAGGCGTGGCAAAACCATTGGCAATCAAAAGAGGGAACAACATGGGTCAGCGTCCTTCGTTCAAGGTGCCTTCACCACCGATGATGAACTCTGAAATCCAAGGTTCTGTCATGGATTTGGCTTCCTGTGGTGTGCCCACAAAGGCGATGTGTTGGTCGTGTAGCATGGCGATTCGATCGGCGATGGTGAAGACTGATGGCATTTCATGAGTCACTACCATACTGGTGACATTCAATCGCGCCTGAAGGTTCCGAATGAGCCCATTAATTCTTCGAATGCTGATGGGGTCCAAACCAGTCGTCGGTTCATCATAGAGCAACACTTCGGGCTCTACGGCAATTGCGCGGGCTAGAGCCACTCGTTTTTTCATTCCACCCGAGATTTCTGATGGGTACAGGTGCTCAATTTTGCCCAGTCCGACCATTTCTAAGACTTCGTGGACTCTTTTTTCACGGGTGGATTTGTCACCCCATTTGTGTTCGATCATTGGATACTGAATGTTTTCACCAACAGTAAAGGAATCAAAGAGTGCACCCCCTTGAAAGAGCATCGCCACTCGACGACGAATGTCCAACCACTGATGTTGCTTGAGTCCAACAATGGATTGTCCAAACACCTCGATTTCTCCTGCATCGGGTTCGAGCAACCCTACGAGCATCTTCATCATGACGGACTTTCCAGTACCGGAGCCTCCGATGATGCACAGGGTTTCACCACGTTGAATGTCGAGTGTGATGTCTCGATAGATTCGATTGCTTCCAAAAGCTTTGGTCACGTTGCGATAGGAAATGATCGTTTCTGACATGGGGTTATCCATAAATGGTCAAAAATAGTTGCGTCAAGATGAAGTCCGAAACCAAGATGCCAACCGAGATGTAGACAACGGTTTCCGTGGTGGCGATCCCAACACTTTCTGCACCTCCACGAATGTTCATGCCTTTCCAGCAAGCGATGATGGCTATCCAGTAGCCAAAGAAGGTGCTTTTCATCAACCCGTGTATCAAGTCTTCAGGACCGATGGTTTCAAGCATTTGTCGAATGACATACTGAGCGGTGAGATCCACTTGAATCATCGAGATCAATCCACCGCCAAAGCACCCAATCACATCCGCCAACACCGTTAGTAGAGGCATGATCAAGGTCATTGCCACAACCCTTGGCATCACGAGTTTGCGCACGGGATCGGCTCCCAAACAGCGAATGGCGTCTATTTGTTCGGTCACCGCCATCGAACCCAGTTCAGCCGTGAATCCTGCGCCTACGCGTCCACCCACCAACAGCGCTGTTAAAACGGGTCCAAGTTCCCGTACAATCCCCAAAGACACCAACTTGCTGGTGTAGATCGATGCCCCAAATGGTTCCAAGCCGATGGCAAACTGCATCGCCATCACCATCCCTGTAAAGACTGCAGTCAAAATGGTGATCGACCAGGAATCTACGCCACCTTTGCCCATTTGTTCTACAATCAACCCCCAATCCTGTCTACCAGCAAAAAATTCCTTGAGTGCCTTCCAACTGAGTAGGGTGATCTCCCCGATGAAATCAAACGCTTGAAGCATCATCGCTTCTCACGTCTAGATGGGGACTCCAGTACATCATTCCACCCAGAACGCGTTTCGAAAGAGTGAAGCAATTGGTGAAATTCTCCAAACCCTTTGGCAAAGTGTTCAGGTCGGGTAATGTAGACGAAATCAAATAGACATCGGTTCTTTGCCAGTGCCACCACTGCCATTTGTACTTCTACGCCATCGATATTGCCTTTGGTTTGAAGCATCAATGCCTCTCGACCATCCAAGAATAAGTCGCGTTGGATTGGCTCTTCATTGTCTCGCAGACCGACGGTGAGTGAGTTGATGGAATCTTGCAAGGGACGGTCTTCAAAGCGTTCACCACAGTTTGAATCGATGTAGATGGTGGCACCAATTTTCGCATTGTACCAAGCGTAGTCAGCGGAACCACTTTTGACGTCTTTCCAGCCACCTTCAGGGGTATCCACCGTGTACCGATCCAAGCGTACTTGTTTCTTTTGACAACCTGCTGAGAGGAAGGGAATGGCAATGATAAAGGTCAGCAAATTGGGATGCATTACAGACATTACAGAGTACCGGTGGGTGTTTTTGCTACTGTATCACACTTGTTGCGACTTGTTTGTACCTAGATAGACTGGAGGGATAGACTGGACAATTAGACAATCGGACAAATCAAGTGGTTCCACGCTATCCTTGGTGGGCATCCATCTGTTCTTGGGTGATTTGCAAAAATACTTCTTCGAGATTTCCTTGGTTTTGCTGGGTCAACATCTCTTGTACAGTCCCCAGTGCCACCAGTCGCCCTTTGAACAAGATGCCAACACGATCACAGACTTCCTGTGCCACATCCAAGGAGTGTGTGGACAGAAATACAGTTCGTCCTTCGTCGGCGATGGAGCGAAATCGGTCCTTGATTTGCCGAGCGCCGTGTGGATCGAGTCCCACCATGGGTTCGTCCACAATCAACAGCGGTGGTTCATGCAACAGGGATGCTGACAGCACCAGTCGTTGCTTCATTCCGTGAGAGTATGCCTCAATCAGTTCATCTGCGCGTTCGATCAGTCCATGTTCTTTGAGCAATGCATCGCCACGAGTTCGAATGTGTGCAGGGGTCAGTTCATAGAGTTGTCCCACAAATTGAAGGAACTCACGCGCTGTCAGTTTGTCGTAGAGATAGGGGCGATCGGGAATGTAGCCCACTTTTTTCTTGCTCTCAACGGGGTTTTTGATGATGTCTATACCATCGATGTGGACTGTTCCCGATGTTGGGGTCAACACACCAGCCAGCGTTCGAATGGTGGTGGTCTTTCCTGCGCCATTGGGCCCCAAAAATCCAAAGACCTCTCCTTTTTGAATGTGCAAGGTCAACGGGTGCAGGGCTTGAAACTTGCCGTAGCGTTTCTCCAGTCCATCAATTCGAATCATCGGTGTGCTCCTCAATCGGCTTAGGGCTTGTAGCGGGGTCTGGTGTTTTCTTTTTTGGTTTGGATGACGGTCGATCAGAGATGACTTCCAATTGAATTTGTCCGAGGTACGCCATGATTTCTACCTGTCGATCGAGTCCACCTTCAACCAATTTGATGTGTGTGGCGTCGGCGGGCACTTGTCCAAATGTGGGGTCTACTGGCAGCCAGATTTCCTCTCCCGCTTGATTGTACACCAGCACTTCTGGCCAAGCATGGTAATAGAACTGCTTGAGTGGACCGGTGCGATCAGAAAAGACAATTCCAGCGGCAATTCGAGCAGGAATCTTGGCTGCTCTCGCCAAAGACACAAAGAGGGCTGTGTGTTCGTTGCAATCGCCTTGGGCTTGTTGTAGAGCCGTCAACCCATTGGGGACGCCGATGACCGGTGTCTTTTCCATGTAATCAAACACAAATTGGTTGATCGCTTGAACAGCCTCCAAACGATTTTTTGTAGACATTGTGAGTTCGGCGCTCTTTTTGCGCATTTGAGGGTTTTCAGACGGTAGGTCTAAGGTTGCAACCAGCGTGTCTCGGTGTTTGCTGCTTTCTTGGTTGTCAACGATTGCCGTATTCGCAATTGTATTGAGGTCGATTTGTTCAATCGCTATGTGTGCTCTTTCGACGTTTACCTGTTGGGTGGGCAAACTGTTGGAAATCTTTTGGATGTCAACACCCATTACCTTTACGACCAAGGCTTCTTTTACCCGTGGATTTTTGAGTTTTCCCTTAACCGGAACGCCCGATAGACCAATCAAATCCACTGGGTCTTCCAAGTCCAAATCTTGAGCGTCTTCAGGACTCATGCGCACCATTGAAATCCCGAGAGCAGCTTCTTGACGCAGAATGTCCCCATTGGATCCAATTAAAGAACGCGTTTGTACATCGTTGAAGTTCGACAGCACCCACCAAGCCTCTTCGCCATTGTCCAACACCTCCGAGTCTACAACCTTCAGAATCATTTCGCCATCGCTCATTGAGGCTGGATCGAAATAGGGAAGGGTGAACTCCTTTCCAACGGCCAATTCCATCTGACGAATCTGACTTTCCAATGACAAAGCGACGTGGGGTGGTTTCTCGATTGGAAAATCCAACTCTTGAATTTCGCCATTTCCTTGGTCAATTTCCATGATGATCTGTCGCTGTCGGATTTCTCCTTTGACGGAGAGACTCGCCAAGTCTGATTTCATAAAAAAGTCAAAGCGCTGTAAATGACCCGTATCATCGGTGAGTGCAGCTCCTGCAGTAATGACGGTCTGCAACTTGTCAAAGGTGACGAGTTTGAGCATTGACCGTTGTTCCAGCAACATGCGCCCGTCTTCAAGGGCACTGGTACGGTTGACGGTAAATCCGACGTGTTGATCTTGGAAAAATATGCCATTCCAACGTTCATTTCCCTGTTGCGCTTTCAATGCTTTGGCATCCAACGGAATGAGTTCGGATTCTTGAGTGGATTGCCATAAGTCCAAACTGGACAGACTGATCCATGCACAGATTCCAAATATTTCAAGTGCCAACAACCACTTGGGAGTACTACCCCTACTCCACGGCAAGACCGAATCGCTCAGAACGCACCTCCCCAAATACACTTTGAGAGTTGCACGTTTCGAGGGACAACCAAATCCACTGTGCTTTTCCCTTAATGTTCCACAATGGAACAGTTCCCCAGTCTCGAGAGTCACTTGAATTGTCGCGGTTGTCACCCATCACGAATACCTCACCTTCAGGTACAGTGATCTCGTCACGGTTGCTGAACATGCCACCGGAAAGAGAGTTGTTGAGGATGCGATGTGGTCGACCATTCATGGTTTCAGTATACTCCACAGTATTTGTAGAGTAGCAGTTTTGATTGACAAATTTATAATTGCCTTCTTTTTCTTTTACTTGAGCCACGCCATTGACGAACACAACATTGTTTTTGACCTTGATCTTGTCACCTGGTAGACCGACAACCCGTTTCACAAAGTCCCGTGTAAAGAAGGGCGGGAAAGGGAAGTCAAATTTTTTGACAAAGTCATCTTGTCCCGGATTGGGTTTTACAAAAACGATGACATCTCCACGTTCAGGAACTTGTGGCTCTCCGATGGAAATGCGCGTGAGGGGAATTCTCCAGCCATAAGAAAATTTGGTGACCAAGATGTGATCGCCAATTTGCAATGTTGGCACCATTGAACCACTGGGGATTCTAAAGGGCTCAGCAACTGAAGAGCGAATGAAAAACACCATAAAGATGGCAGGACCCCACGTGATGAAAACATCCCAACACCACTCACCAAATCCCATGGGGGTGGTGTCTTCTAGGGCTTCATCCCATTCTTCTTCACTGCCGTCTTCAAAGTCGCTGTCGTCAAATGTACTCATGTCACATCCCAAATTGTTGAGTTGATATATCCGATTTGCCACCATTCTTCTAGTGACTTTGTTCTCTTGTCTCGGTTAAGAGATAGAAGCAGGGTGAAAATACAATTGTGGAGTGTGATGAATTCTTTGTATTCTAGGTTGAACAGGCTTGAGCGAACACGCCATCGAAAGGACATTTCGACATCAGAATTTCGAGCAGGTGTCGCCATTTTGGTTCGTCCGGACGATCACATCTGTATGATTCGACGAGCGGTAAAGGAAAGCGACTATTGGAGTGGTCACATGGGATTTCCCGGTGGGCGTTTTGAAGAAGGTGATGGAGGGTTGCTCCAAACTTCAATTCGTGAAACACATGAGGAAATTGGGGTGCTACTGGATGCCGATCAGTATCGAGGGCGACTGTCCGACATACACCATCCAAAAATGCAAATCGCTGCATTTGTGTTTGATGCACCAGAACCGTTGAACTTTGTGTTGGAAGAAAATGAAGTTGCCGAAGTCCATTGGTTGCCTCTACAGGCTTTTCAAGATCCAGCGTATCGGGGCAGGCGTGAAGCCATATACAAAGGTCAACCCTATCAGGCGCCCGTGGTAAACATTGGTACGGCAGATGTGTGGGGGATTTCTCTCAAGTTCATTGAAAATCTTTTGCATCGATTGGAAGCGTGATTTTGACGATGAGTGGCACTGTGATTCAATATTTGTTGTTGGCAACGGCTCTTGCTGAGACACCATGTATGACGATGTTGAGTTGGGCACACTGGCAGTCTAGACCATTGAGAGAAGTACCGATGGTAAAGGCACCTCTTGAGCATGTGGATGCTTTTGATGTACCATTGGAGCAAGTTGCTTTTTCTGAGCATTTTGCCCTCCATTGGGGAGCGCAGTTTGACTCTACGGAGCGAGTGGATGACATACTGGCATTGCTGGAAGACACTTGGACGATTCAAGTTGAACAGTGGGGCATGTTGCCCCCAACCACCGATCGATATTTCAATGTGTACTTGGGCAGTACCGGTTCTGAAGTGCCCAGTGATCTGAGTGTTGCTGGCTATTATGACGTGGATGATTTGGGTTCACCAATGGTGGTGCTGGGCAATTATGTCACGGATTCTTGGTCGATTGCCAAAACGACTGTTCCCCATGAGTTTTTTCACGCTGTACAACATCGCGCAGGGACTTACACACAGTTTGCCGATCGATGGTATTGGGAAGCCAGTGCGACATGGGCTGAACAAGAGGTATTGCCTTCTCATCCTGCCCACGCTGATTTTCTGTTTGGCTATGCCTTACGCCCTTATTTGCCGTTGGCACATTTTGAACTTTTTTCATCGGGGAATATTGAAGAGTATCATCCGTACGGTGCATTTATTGTTTTGCAGTTTCTAACTGAGCACGGTCAGCAAAATTCGGATGTGGTGGCTTCTTGGACGATGCCAACAGAAGATGAATATCCAATAGATTGGTGGCATGAGCACCTTGAGACTCAATCTTTGAGCCTTGGTTCTCTCTTGTCTGACTTCTCTGCCCACAATGTGTACTGGGATTACGAAGATTCGGTGATTTATGAAACCCAAGTGGCATCCTATGTGGCGTCAGACCCCACCCGTGATGAACGTGTTGCAGGCTTACTTTCCGCAGGAGAACCAGAACAATCCGTACCGTCTGATTTAAGACCGGGGGCGTTTGGGTACAACTTTTGGACCGTCGAGACCTCAGATAGTGTTGACACAGAAACGATAGAACTGTGGTTTGATGGCACAACGGTCGGTGATCATTTCAATTCTGTGAATTGGCGTGTCCAGGCTGTCTACCAGAATCTCGAAGGCATTCAATATCGAATCCTTCCAACGATTGATGGTGAAGGTTTGTGGTCGATGGGTGAAATTTTGAGAGAGGCAACAGGGGAGATCACACTGGTGGTGTTGGCTGATTCCTTGGATGCTCACATAGACGAACGCTTTACCTATTCTCTACAATTGAGACGCATCGACGAACCAAAATCTATGGGGTGCGCTACTGTTCCGTTGGAGCAGGTGCTTCTGATTTGGTGGGTGCCAGCACTGGCGTTTCTACGGAAGCGATACTCTGGTTGGCATCGAGTTCAATGATTAGGACACCATCTCCCTCATTGAACGTTTCCCGATTGACCTCATAGGTTTGAAGCTGTTTCTCTAAGATGTCCAACGCTTGATCGTTGTAGGCACCCAAGTCCACCACGACCCATCGCAATCCAGCGTCGACCAACTCTTTGAGGCCTTTGCGGCGACGTTTGGTGAATCGTTCATCGTAGGCAGAAGCGGGGATTGGGTTTCCTGTGACCATTGGATGGGCCAAGTCGTCCCATTCTCGAACCAATCTGTATACATACTCAGAACCTTCAAAAGAATATAGAGTCTTGAGACCTGGCTTGTCATAGATTTTTTTGCCGTGAATGGTTTGAAAGTATTGTACATCAGAAGACGAAAGCGAATCTGCAAGGTTGGCAAAGACAGGCAGGTCACTGCGCTTTCCACTTTTTGGAGGTGGTCGCATTTGTGGCAGCATAATCAACGCACCGTCTTTAGGTTGTTCCGCCAAGTAGGTGGCAAACTGGATGTGTGGAAGGCTTTGTTTTGGAAAATGCAAATCAATTTGGCTGGTTCGTACACACAGAAAGGTACCCAAGGCAACCAACAACGCTGCGTAGACGGTGTGCCCTTTTAAAACTGTTTTGCCCCAGTGTTGACGCTCTACCCACAGACTCAGTCTATGCACTCCCAAACTGCCTCCAACGACGAAGCACATTGCAGAGGGGATCAGCCAGCGTTGTGGAAAGCGGATTTCACCCAATCCAGGGAAAGCGTAGAGGTGGGCATTGATGTTGAGAATCTGATTGCCAATTGGATAGCCAAAGGAACCGATCCAATAACTCAAGTGTACTGGCAACTTTTCATTGAGTCCCAACGAGAGATTCAACATCAAGATTCCAGCCAGCGCCCAAGGCAGTGAACGTGGCAATCCGAAGACGATCATCGCAGTGGAAAACCACAAAATGGGCATTGGAATCGCTGTAGGAACCAGAGAGGCATCGCGCATCAAGGTGGTTCCAAAGTCATGTCGCCACCACACGCGCAAATCGGCAGCGTTCATCTTCCACAGACTCAAGTATTCTTCAGTTGAAGACTCTCCCAATGGAAATAAACTGTACAAAGCGCCCATCATCAACGCACCTGTCACACAAATGGTCAGGAGAGACCCCATTGTCCACACAAAATCGAGTCGTTCTTCTATCTTCCACCGTCGAATGAAAGACCACGGCAATACAATAATCCCAGTCAGTGCGGCGTAAATTGCATGGTAGGGAGAATCAAGTGCGACAAGGACAGCCATCAATCCAGCACCGACACCCCACTTTGGTGAGATTTCAGTAAATGCTTTCCACGTCATTCCCAACAACAAAGGAACGCCCCACAACGACAGATGCTCGGGGGTTCCATCCGAAATTGCATGGAGCAACATGGGTTGTGTCATCACCAGTCCACCCATTGCGCACCCAATTGACCAAGAATTGGTCAGTTGCCGAACCAACCAAGCTGTACTGACGCCGATTGCCAATAAAATCATCGCCACACTGAGGTTCCAAGCAATCACGGGGCCAAAGAAAAATCCCAGTGGCGACAAGAGAACGCTCGTGGTCCAAGGCAACGTTAATGCGATCACACCCGCTGGAAAATTGATTTGATCCGACCAAACAGGCGTTTCTGGTGGCAGCATGGACCGCCGTACGTGATCGAAACTCCACATTCCACGAATTGCATCGGTATCTGCATCCCCTAAAATCTCTGTGTTCAGTACAGGCCAAATCGGAATGAGGGTCCAGTACACCGCCGCAGTCAAAATGAAAACGGTTGTCCAAAACCCTGATGCTGAAGAGGGTGGGATGGGTGGCATTTTTGGACGAAAGTTGGCAGAAGAAGACATGTTTAGCAATATAGAATGGGGTTTCTGTAAAGCGTATCACAAAGGACACTGGATGATGGCTCGGGTGTTAAGACATACCCAATTTATAACGCATCAACCGCTTTGAGAAGTTTGTTCAACCCTTGTGGGCTGTCATCGAAGAAGCCACGAATGGAACCAAATTCGTCCACCAGAACAAATTGTTCACTGTGGAGAATGTTGGGTGTTGTGTCAGTGTCTTCTTGAGGAATTGTTTCATAAATTGTTTGGAAGGATTCAACCACGGCTCTCGTCTGAGACTCTTCGCCAGTCAAAAAGTACCATCGCTCAAAATCTGCATCAAAATTCGATCCATATTGGTGCAATACTGCAGGGGTATCGTAATTGGGATCCACTGAGATGGACATCAATAAAGCGTCTTCTGCAGGGATTCTCTTTTGGATCTGAGCCATCTTGGTTGTAAGCAAAGGACATATGTCAGGACAGCGGGTGTAGATGAAGTTGACGATGACCGGCCGATCGTCCTTTCCAAAATGTACGGGTTCACCATCTTGTTTTGTCAATACAAATGGCGCAACAGTGCCAAGGTGAGGAGGGGGTTCAGATACCGTCCACAAAGAAAATAAAGGATAGCCAATCGCGAACACGACGTAGAGAGCCCACCATAAGGAGACGAAGGGCTTTTGTATTTCTGTTGGTTGCTGCGGCTGTGGAGACTGAGGTGTTTCGCTTATAGAGGAATCTACTTGGTGCGTGTTTTGAGGAGTGTCTTGTGTCATACCCACCCCCACATCATCATCAGTCCGTCAATAATGATCGCACCAAAAATACCCATCAAATACAGCAACGATGTCCCGAAGAACTTTCGAGCCCATTTGTCTTCTCTTTTATTCTTGAAGCCATCAATTGCTTGTGAAAACCAGTACACACCCAAAGCTGTGCCCAGTACCAAAGTGGCCCAACTGGTCGTGCCAGCGATGTACAGCAAGGTCGGTATGGGCAATAAAATAAAGGTGTAAAACAACATTTGAGCCCTAGTGAATTGCAACCCTCGGACTTCTGGGAGCATGACCAGTCCGGCACTGGCGTATTCTTCACGTCGATAAATGGCAATGGCCAAAAAATGGGGGATTTGCCAAATCATCATCACTGAAAAGAGCAACAGTCCACCCAAGTCTAAAGAGTTTGTTGCTGCAACCCATCCGATCAATGGAGGCAACGCACCTGGAAAAGCACCGACCAGAGTATTGAGAGACGATGTTCTTTTCATCGGTGTGTACACCAGCACATAGGAAATGAGTGCTATTCCCGCTAAAAGTCCTGCCAAGGGATTGGTCAATTCGACCAACATTGGTAACGCGATGATCGTCAACACCAATCCGAATACGAGGGCTGTGCTGGGAGACAAACGTTTTGTTGGCAAAGGACGATTTTTGGTGCGTTCCATGAAGACGTCGCTGTCTCTTTCTAAATAGTTGTTCATGGTGTTGGCAGCCCAGACTGTCAGCGTTGTTCCAAGAACTGCAAACAGACCAGTTGTCCAGTGTGACTCTACAGGGGCCAGCCACCAGCCCCCAGCAGCCGTGAAAATAACGGTTCCACTCAACCGAGGCTTGGTTAGAGATATAAGATCAGAAATGGTTGACATGGCACTTCTATATCCTGAAAGGTCTGTGTGGTCACCCTTTGGACAGTGAGTTAGATTCTATTAACACTTCGATTGTTTCACCTGTATTCAAGATGATCATGTCCAATTTTGTTTCTAAAATGTGGTTGCTCTGTTGCGGTATTCTACTTGCACCCTTGTTCTTTCCAAGTCAGGTGTTTGCAAATGCAGAGGATGCGGCCATTGCTGATTCGGCAGGGGTGGATGAACATCTTGGAGAAAAAGTGGACCTTTCTTTAAAGGTTCAAAGCCACTTTGGCGAGCAAATTGCGTTTGGCGATCATTTTAAAAATGGCAAACCAGCGGTCTTTACATTGAACTATTATTCGTGTGCATCGCTCTGCTCTGTGCAGTTGAACGCAGTGCTCAACGGTCTTAGAGACATGGAATGGATTCCGGGAAATGAATTTAATATGCTCACTTTGAGTATAGACCCTGAAGAAACAAGTTCGTTGGCGGCGCAAAAAAGGGGGACTTACCTTGAAGAACTCGGAAAAGAAGCCGCTTCTTGGGAGTTCATGGTTGCCTCACAAGAAGTGATCACCGATATTGCGGATCAAGTCGGATACCGTTATACCTACGATGAGCAATCAAAGCAGTTTGCACATCCTGCTGTGATTATGATCCTCTCTCCAGATGGAACGATTTCTCGATATCTCTACGGTGTCAGCTATTCAGCAAGGGATTTAAAGTTCGCACTCATCGAAGCATCTGAGGGGAAGGTTGGAACCACAGTGGATAAAGTTATTCTGAGTTGCTTTGCTTATGACAACTCAACTGGTCGATATACTGCATCAGCATTTGGCTTGATGCGTTTGGCTGGTGTCATTACAATGTTTTTTATCGGTGCAATGGTCACCGCTTTGTGGCGTCGGGAAAGACGTCATGCCCAACAAGTTTCGGAGTGAATATCATGACGGTTCTGTATTGGATCTCAACAGCAACAGCGCAAGAGTCTGCTTTTTACCTACCCAAAGCCGCATCGACTTTGGCAGCAGACGTTGACAGTACATTTTCTTTTATCTATTGGTGTTGTGCAGTGTTCTTCGTTGCACTCATGGGCGCAATGTTTTGGTTTGCCGTTGCCTACAAGGACGATGGCTCTGACCGTAAGACATTGGACTTGAAAGGACACCACACCTTAGAACTTGTTTGGTCTGTCTTTCCTTCATTCTTGCTCGTTGCAATGTTCGTGATGGGATTCCAAGGTTACGTAAGATCAACCATCTCTCCAGTAGATGCTGTGCAAGTGAACGTAGTGGGTAAGCGATGGGACTGGAACTTCAGTTATCCAACATTGGGTGGATTCGAGTCGCGTGACTTGGTTGTGCCAAATCAAGATGCTGTTCGATTGCAAATGGTGTCACAAGATGTGTTGCACTCATTCTACATTCCTGATTTTCGTATCAAGAAAGATGTTCTTCCGAATCGTTATACATCTCAATGGTTTGAAACAACAGACTTGATTGAGCCTGCAGAAGATGAGTTGTTCTACTCGTACAAGTTTACATTCTCCGACGCAACGCCAAGTCCGTCAGGTTCAGAGCAACTCTTCTCCAGCCGTGGTGCCGATGTAAAGAGTGCAGTTGCAACACAATGTGCCAAGGACAAGAAAGACAATCCTGAGTTGGAATGTGAAAGCAATCCTGAAAATGTCAAGGTCGGTCTTCACCAGATTTTCTGTACCGAGTACTGTGGTGATTCTCACTCAAGAATGTTGGCCAAAGTGGTTGTTCTGGAACAATCAGATTTCGATCTCTGGGTGAAAGCACAAAACAATTTCGATGCTGAAACTGCATATGCTGGCGATGTAACCAAACTTGGTGAGTACTACACCAGTAAAGGTGGTTGTGCAGGATGTCATTCAGTGGACGGTTCTGTTGGAACTGGTCCTACATGGAAAGGACTTTACGGAAAAGAGCGTCAGTTCGCAGATGGTTCAACTGCAGTGGCTGACGACAATTACATTCGTATGTCTGTTCTTGAGCCTTCCAAGCAAGTTGTGTCGGGCTACCCAGCAGCCGGTATGCCTGTAAATCTTCACAAGGCATTCGGTAAAGGCAAAGAAGAAGCTGGTTTGGCAGCAATCATCGAATACATCAAAACATTAAACTAAAACAACACTTGAGGACTAGATTATGAGTGCAGAAGCTACACATCATGATGAATCCAATTACTTGAACGCCACCTCTGGGTTCAAGTCTTGGTTCTGGACAGTAGACCACAAACGACTCGGTATCATGTATTTGGCCACAATCTTGACATTCTTCTTGATTGGTGGATCATTTGCGATGTTGGTTCGTTATGAACTTTTGGATGCCGCACCAACTCTTAGTGCTTCCAATTACAACAAAGCCTTCACCCTTCATGGCGCCATCATGGTGTTCTTGGTACTCGTACCAGCGATTCCCGCCTCGCTCGGAAACTTCTTGATTCCGTTGATGTTGGGTGCAAAGGATGTTGCCTTTCCGAAGTTGAATCGATTGTCTTTCCACATCTACGTGTTTGGTGCGCTTTTCTTCGTTACGACACTGGTTCTTGGTGGTGTGGATACCGGTTGGACATTCTATACTCCTTATTCTTCAAAATACGGAACCAATGTCATCACTGCTTTGACAGGGGCATTCATTCTTGGTTTCTCTTCGATTTTGACAGGGTTGAACTTTGTGGTGACCATTCACAAAATGCGTGCGCCTGGTATGACTTGGGGTAAGATGCCATTGTTCTTGTGGGCAATGTATGCGACTTCTCTGATTCAAATCCTTGCAACACCTGTTATCGCGGTAACACTTGTATTGTTGATGGTGGAGCGTTTCTTGGGTATCGGTATTTTCGATCCAGCACTTGGTGGAGACCCGGTATTGTTCCAGCACTTCTTCTGGTTCTACTCGCACCCTGTTGTGTACGTGATGATTCTTCCAGCATTTGGTATCATTTCTGAAACTGTGACCATCCACGCCCGAAAGCACATTTTTGGTTACACTGCGATTGCCGCTTCTTCAGTTGCGATTGCCGCTGTAGGCTTCTTGGTATGGGGACACCACATGTTCTTGTCTGGTCAGTCAGAAACCATGGGTGCCATTTTCTCATTCATCACATTCGGTGTGGCCGTTCCAACCGCGATCAAGGTATGTTCATGGATCGCAACGTTGTACAAAGGTAAAATTCGTTGGAATACCGTGATGATGTACACACTTGGTTTCCTTTGGATTTTCGCCATCGGTGGATTGACAGGGTTGCCACTGGCCACATTGTCTACGGACGTTCACTTGCACGATACCTACTTCGTGGTTGCCCACTTCCATTACACAATGATGGGTGGTGTACTCTTCGCTCTGATCACCGGTATCTATCACTGGTGGCCAAAGATGACCGGTAAAATGTTCAGCGAGAAAGCTGGAGTGCCCATTTCCATCTTTGCATTTATAGCGTACAATTTGACGTTCATTCCTCAGTTCATCGCAGGTCACCGTGGTATGCCTCGTCGTTACCACGAGTACTTGCCACAGTTTGAGGAAATGATGCGTCTGTCTTCCATCGGTTCTTTCTTGTTCGGACTGTCTTTGTTCTGTGTACTGTTCAACTTGATTCACTCTTTGATGAAAGGTGAAAAAGCCTCGCAAAACCCATGGGAAGGATTGTCTTTGGAATGGGAAACTGCTACGCCACCAATCGAGCACAACTTCCACGATCAGCCGATCTGCACAGTTGGTCCCTACGAGTTCTCAGACATCGATGTCAAAGAGCGCGTTGCAGCCAAATAAGCCAAACACCTTAATACGTTCAGCCTCATTTAAAGGGAAATTATCATGAGTAGCGAAAACGCAAATCAAAAGCATTATCATGCGTTCTTTTTCCACACGATGGAACAACAGAACAGTTCACACAAATTGGGGATGTGGGCGTTCTTGGTACAGGAATTGCTCTTCTTCAGTGGTCTGTTTATGGCGTACATCGCGATGCGGTATTTCTACCCAGAAACATTCAGTGAAGTGCAGACCAGAAACTTGTTGTCGATTCCCATGGGATTCACCAACACCATCGTCCTGTTGACATCTTCATTGACCATGGCTTTGGCAGTTCGAGAAGCACAGCTGATTCCAGTCGAAGAAAATGAAGAGTCAAAGAAGCATCGCAAGCGCATGATTCAACTCTTGGTTGTGACAGCGGCGCTGGCTTGTGTGTTCTTGGTGATCAAGTACTTTGAATACAGTCACAAAATTCACGTTGGAACATTGCCCGGCAGGTTCTATCACTTCGCTGAATGGCCTGTGTTCACGGATTCTGACGGGTCTATCTTGGGAGCCATTCGTCCGGACGGTTCTGTTGATGTAACCAGTGCTCCACACATTTTCTTTTCTTTGTATTTCGTTGCAACGGGTACCCACGGTTTGCACGTTGTCATTGGAGTGGGTGTGATCCTTTGGTTGGCTTTGCGTGCCAAGCGTGGAGAATTCAACTCGGAGCATTACTCTGCTGTAGAGAATGTTGGGTTGTACTGGCACTTGGTGGACTTGATTTGGATTTTCTTGTTCCCACTCATGTACCTCGTCAAATAATCAATCAAATACACTCACACATTGTATTTCGACCATCTAAGGAGAATCACGATGGGACATTCACATTCTGAACCACACGTTACACCTTTGTCTACTTATTTCAGTGTTTTCGGTACCTTGATTGTGCTGACATTCGTCACAGTTGGCGTATCTGAGTTGGGTTTGCCAGCAACTTTGTCCATCATTGTGGCAATGGCTGTGGCATTGGTCAAAGCGACATTGGTATCGACATGGTTTATGCACTTGATTCACGACACCAAACTCAACATTTCTTTGTTCTTGGCATCTCTTTGGTTTATGAGCATTTTCTTCATCTTCACCACGTTTGACATGGCGAGCCGTGGAAATGTAATGAAGATGTCGGACACGTTTGAGTTTCGTCAACAACGCGCCAATGCAAATGTAGCGGCTGGCAATGTTGTTGTTCCAGAAGGCATCGTGGATGTGAATGACCCAGCGGCTTTGGAAGCTGCTGCAGCCAATCACTGATCTCTGATCGCTGAGTGTTGAGACATTCCAACATGAGCAATGGAGAGTCTGCTTCGAAAGGTTCTACCAACGACGAACACCCAGAAAAGTGTTCTGAGGTAGACGATTCTCCTCGGTGCTCATGCGGCCACGATCGCCATCACCATTTGGTTTCTCAAGAGCGCTCCTACACTTCTTGGGGTGGTTTCTGGGTCATGGTGATGGGCGTCAGTGCCAGTCCCATTCGGATAGATTTTCGGTGTCGTCGATGCAAAGAGAAATTTGATTTCATCACCAATCCAAAAGAACTGAAGCGCTATTTGTGAGCCTTCGGTTTTTCTTGGTTTTTGATTCACCCAACAAATTACAATTAACAACCCACTTTCATGGAGAAAATTATGAAAGCCCCGATTCGTGTTGCAGTGACTGGCGCTGCTGGAAATATTGGATATGCCTTGTTGTTCCGTTTGGCTTCAGGCGATTGTTTTGGAAAAGATCAGCCCATCATTTTGCAATTGTTGGAGATCACTCCTTCAATGGAACGCTTGAAAGGTGTGGTCATGGAATTGAACGATGGTGCATTCCCATTGTTGCACGGCATCGTTGCCACCGATGATCCAAATGTCGCATTCAAAGATGCCAACAAAGCCTTCTTGGTGGGTTCACGTCCACG
Source organism: uncultured Myxococcota bacterium (assembly GCA_965661985.1). Taxonomy (GTDB): domain Bacteria; phylum Myxococcota_A; class UBA796; order UBA796; family UBA796; genus CAJWHX01. Next base: position 55,605 of record CBFIFY010000007.1, read on the forward strand.
TTCCAAAGGTATGCTCCGTTCTGACTTGGTATTGGCAAACGGTCCCATCTTCACAGGTCAAGGAAAGGCGTTGAATGACAATGCGGCTGCCGACATTCAAGTTGTCGTGGTTGGAAACCCTTGCAACACCAACGCGTTGATCGCCATGAACTCTGCACCAGACATTCCTCGCGAACGATTTACAGCGATGACTCGATTGGATGAAAACCGTGCAATATCATTGTTGGCTGGCAAAGCAGGTGTGACAGCAGGTGCGGTGAAAAACATGGGAATCTGGGGGAACCACGGTCCTTCCATGTATCCAAACTTCTTCAACACCACCATTGATGGCAAGCCTGTCAACGAAATGCTCGACGAAGCCTGGTTGAAGGGTGAGTTCATCGGTACGGTATCCAAGCGTGGAAAAGCGATCATTGAAGCCCGTGGTGCATCGTCTGCTGCGTCTGCTGCGTCTGCTGCAATCGATCACATGGCGACTTGGCACTTTGGCACAGCAGAAGGTGAGTTCACCAGTATGGCTGTTGTTTCCAAAGGAGAGTACGGCGTGCCAGAAGGCCTCATCTTCTCTTTCCCTGTCACTGTAAAAGACGGTGTGTGGAGCATTGTTGAGGGTATCGAGTTGAATGATTTCTCGAAGGAAAAGATTGCTGCGACAGCAGACGAGTTGGTTGGAGAGCGTGAGGCGGTTGCCCATTTGCTTGGCTAATCCAGTCAATCTTTGATTTTGAGAGACAATGAAGTGGTTTTGATCTGTGACAAGATCGAAACCATTTTTTTGTACACATTGAGACGGTTTGGATACAGTTAAAATAAGGTATGAACTAGACTAAGGAGAGCGTATGCGTTGGTGGATATGGATGTTGGCTGTCGGATGTACGGCTGAAAACTCACTGAATGAAATCAAAGATCCAGAAGACAATTGGGGCGTTGCGATTGAAGTGGAACCGCGAACCTTAACCTTTTCCGCTTTGAGTGCGGGAGAACAAGAAGTACAGTCCTTTACCATTCGATCGACGGGGGTTGAGTCGTTGAATGTCGATTTGGTATCCATCATTGGAGAGCAGGCGCCTTCTTTCACGGTTTTGAACACAGGCACAACCTTTGCATTGGATCCTGGAGATGAACAGGTGATCGATGTGGCATTTGCGCCACTGGATGCCAACGAGATCTGGGCAGAGGCTATGGTAGAGTCCAATGCGGGCAATGAAGAACAAGCATTGGTAGCGTTGGAAGCAGAAGGGGTGATTGGTGCTTTGGATATCAGTCCAAACCCTTTGAATCTGGGACAGCACGCGGTTGGCTGTGAGGTCGAAAACGATGTCACAATCACCAATGTTGGCAATGAGCCGGTTACCATCTCTGACATCAGTCAGTTGGGAGATGGTTTTGGAGTGGCTTTTGAGGAAGTCCTGCCACTGACCTTGCAACCCGCAGAACTGATGACGGTGGACCTAACCTTTATGCCATTGCAAGAAGCAGAAGTGACCGGTCAACTTTCAGTTGTGTCAGATGAACCAATGGGCACACGCGTTGCCGAACAAATGGGGTCTGGTCTACTAAATGACGAAATCACTCAACAGTGGGAATTTGCGATTGATCCACCAGCAGACATCATGTTTTCGGTGGATGCCTCTTGTTCTATGAGTGACAACACCAGCCAGTTGGCCAGCAATTTTAGTTCTTTCATTTCTCAATTGTCCAATTATTCGAACAATTGGCAAGTCATGGTGACAGGGGGAGACACAGGGTGTAATGTCGGTGGAATTCTGACACCCAATACGCCCAATTACACAACGGTTTTTCAGCAGGCTGCCAAGTGCAAAGATGACTTTTTGTCCCCTTATTTTGGCGCTTGTAACAACATGGGAAGTTCCTATACAGAGGCCTTGCTCACAGAAGCCCGCAATGCGATTGAAAACACCGATCCAGGAGAATGCAACGCAGGGTTCATTCGCAACGAGGCGATGCTTCACTTGATCATGGTGTCTGATGAGCCAGAGCAATCTGTGGACATGACGGGGGAGACTTGGCAACAACTGACCGATCAGATCATCGCCAAGCGTGGCAGTGCTGGAATGGTGCGAATTTCTTCCATCGTTGGTGACGTTCCCAACGGTTGTCAATCGGGTGGTTGGTTTGGCTCGGACGCAGACGCGGGGACGGGCTATGTAGATGCGACCAATTACACCAATGGCGTGTTTTTGAGCATCTGTGACAGTTGGTCTGATCCAGCAAATCTTCAACTGTTGGCAGAAAGTTCGGTGTTGTTGGATGCCTACCCTCTAGACCACGGGGCTATAGAAGAAACGATTCAAGTCTCGGTCAATGGGTTTGCCGTCGATGGACAATATTGGCATTACGATGAAAATACACAGTCGGTGATGTTTGACAGCAACGCGCCCCAAGAAGGTTCTTCGGTCACGATTTCCTATGTACCGGTTGGTGTATGCGAGTGAACGATGTGTCAAAATATGTGCTAAACTGCATTTAGTAAATGAAAGGTTCAACAAAGGGAATGGTTATGCGTACAGCAACATTGAGCATCATGGGAATTTTGACTCTGGCATGCAACGAAGGCGAATTGGGAAGCCTGAAAGATCTCAATCAGTCGATGGGTATGGATATTGAGGTCACACCGTCTGCTTTAGACTTTGGGTTGTTGAGTTATGAAGACCCCGCGACGATTCGTACGTTCACCATCAGTTCTGTTGGAGTGGATCCGGCTACTGTATCGTCCATAGAGATTCAAGGGGATGAAGCAACTTCTTTTACGTTGCTGATGCCTTTTGAAGAAACGGTACTGGACCCTGGAGAAAGCATTGATGTACAGGTGGCTTTCCAGCCGATGAATTCAAATATGCTGTATGCGGAAGCTATTGTATTCTCTGATGATCCAGATGAATCTTCGATACCCGTTGCGCTCGTTGGACAAGGGTCAGCACCAAATCTGTTGATCACTCCTGCTCCACTCAATTTTGGCGTCACGTATGTCGGATGCGACATGGACAATGAGATCACCTTGAGCAACATTGGACAGGAAGATTTGGTAATTTACAGCATTGGTGGATTGGCAGAGCCCTTTTTGTCGGAAGCGATGCCCACATTTCCACTGACGCTGGCCCCGCAGGAAACACACACCTTGTATGTAGATTTCGTTCCCACTTTGGAAGGGCAATACACAGACATGCTCGAAGTTACGTCTAATGATCCGGACGGTCCTCAAGCTGTAGACTTTTCAGGCATTGGTCAGTATGTGGCTTCTGATCAACAAAATTGGGCCAACCCTGTAGATCCACCATCGGATATTTTGTTTGTTGTGGATAGATCTGGTTCAATGAATACATATACCAATCAGCTCGCAGCCAACTTTCAAACATTTATTAATGAACTGTCAAATTATGCTGCAGACTGGCAAATTATGGTGGTTACGGATGACGATGGATGCAGCAATTGGTCCGGCATCTTAACGGCCAATACGCCCAACTATCAATCATTGTTTTCTTCAGGGGTTAGTAATGGTGGCAACGGAGGAGATATTGGCTTGACAGAGCGGTTGGTTGAAATGGCTCAAGTTGCTATAAACAATACCGATCCGGGGGAATGCAACGCTGGGTTTCTACGTAACAATGCGATGCTTCACGTGGTCATGGTGACCGACGAGAAAGAGCACTCACCCATCCCTGTTGTCGATCTGGTGAACGATATCATTGCTCATAAAGGTGGGAATCCTGATAATGTAAAGATGACTGCCATTTACAATCCCAATGATGATCTCGACTTGCGGTATGAGAGTGCCGTAAATATGACGGGTGGTCTACTTTTTGACATTACAAACAGCAGTGCCAACAACTGGGCATCACCTGCCAATTTGCAATTATTGGCTGAAGCGTCAGTAATTACAGACCGATATAATTTGGATCAGCCCGCCGTAGAAAGTTCCATCGAAGTGTACATCAATGGATATTTCGTACAAGGCAACTGGCACTACGATGAAGCCCAACAGGCTGTGTTCTTCGACAGCAACCCTCCAGGGGAAGGCGATACCATTGAGATCCGCTACTCTGTCTTGGCAGAGTGTGAACAATCGAGAGCAGAACAATAGAACACATCTCTGGGTAGAATGTGACAGGATTGGAAAAGTGGTTGGCGACAATGCAGGGTTGTCATTGCTCTCACAATCCTATGCATCACCCGTTGTGTAGGTTGGTTAGCGTCCATTTGGCGCAATCCCTTTTCTTTTCAGTTCTAAGAAGTGTGTCTTTTTCGTGCCATTCAAACTTTGACCATGTGCATCCAGGATCGGTGAGTACAATAACAGTACTGTTGGGGAGGCTACGATGGCAATATTGGTTTTTTCGATTAAAGATCAAAGACTGTTTGACTTTAAAATATCTTCATCTCAGGTCACTTTAGGACGTTCAGACACTTGCGATGTGGCATTGCCGGGTGAAGGGTTGAGCCGTCAGCACTGTCGATTGGAAAAACGTGGACACCGATGGTTGCTGACAGACCTTTCAAAACATGGAACGTTCATCGATCAGGTGAGGGTGACGCGAAAGCCGTTGAAATTGGGAGATGAGTTTTCAGTTGGTCCATACACAGTCCAATTGCAAGGCGCTCAAGGCAAAGCACCAGAAACTGTTGCCATGCTCGCACCAAAACAACATGAGTTTGTCGTTGCCTGTGATTCAGAAGTCTTGGTGGAGCGGGCCATACTCAAAGTGGTGCATGGAGCAGATAAAGGTCGAGAATTTGTGTTGAAACAAATGGAAAGTTCCGTTGGGCAAACTGGAAGCCGAATTGCGATCAACGATCCAACCTTGATGACCGAACATTTTGCCATTGTGGTTTCTCGAGGGCGTCCAATGGTGACCCCCAAGAATGGACCTGTATTCTTGGATGGGCATCGATTGTTGTGTACAACACCCGTGTACCCAGAAGATGTTCTTTGTGTTGGTCAAAGTAAATTTTCCATTCACGTGTCCGAAGAGGTGGATCGCCAGCCAGCATCCGATCGATTTGGGGCAATGATTGGCGTTTCAAAAAGTATGCAGTATGTGTTTGGGCGATTGAAAGTGTTTGCCTGTCATGACTTTCCTGTGTTGATCATTGGAGAGAGCGGTACTGGTAAAGAACTTGCGGCCAAGGGGTTGCACGAGCACTCTCAGCGGGCATCGGGTCCTTTTGTGGCAATCAATTGTGGTTCAATACCGCCAAACCTCGTCGAGAGTGAATTGTTTGGGTATGAAAAAGGGGCATTTTCGGGTGCGACATCCCGTCATGACGGCGCATTTCAACAAGCCCATCGAGGAACGTTATTTTTGGATGAGTTGGGCGAGTTGCCTTTGGCTACACAGGTGAAATTGTTGCGTGTGTTGGAAAGTGGTGAAGTGAGACGCGTGGGGGGGAAACGGGCTGAGTTTCCGGACGTTCGAATTGTGGCGGCTACGAACCGTTCGCTTCCCAAAATGGTCAAGTTGGGAACGTTTCGAGAAGACTTACTGTTTCGTTTGCAGGTGCTGTCGGTGTCGATTCCACCGTTGCGAGATCGAAAAGAGGACATTCACCCCATCGTGGAGCACATCTGCCAATCACTGAGTCCAACCTGTACAATCGACGATCTGGCAAAGCGAATCTTTTGGGACTACAATTGGCCGGGGAATGTACGCGAGTTACGCAATGTTCTCTCTCGAGCGTTCGTATTGGGGAATGGGAAAATCCTACCAGAATTCATTGAACTGGCAGCGATACCGACAATAGAAGGGATGTCAGACGAACTCAAAAACAACAAAATGTTTCTACAGCGCGTATTGAATCGATGCGATGGCAATCTCTCAAAAACAGCACGAGAGTTGGGCGTTCCCAGAAGCACACTGGTATACAAACTCAAAAAGTTTAACATCACGGTATGATGGCAAGAGGGTAAACTTATTCTCCAGCCGAGACGGACAGTTGCCACAAGGTCCATTCTTCATCACCAGAGACGGGGTCTCCCAAGGATTCTTGGGCAAAGGAGACAGCCTCTTTGTTGTTGCTTTGCACCAGTACATAGTCGTATCCAAGTTGCATCAGATACTGTAGACCCATTTTGCCTTCTAGAGTGCTTGGATATTCAGGTCCCCATCGACCAGACAAGGCATCGACAACATAATTGTCTCTGAACAGTTGGGTTGATTCAATCCCAGCACGTCGATGAATGCCCCCTTCATGAATCGGTTTTTCATGGATGGTTTGTGCCAGCAAAACAGTGGACAAATCGTGCAAATCTTCTTTTGCGATTGGAAATGTAAACACAGCAGCATCGGGCAAGTCTCGAAGTCTTCGAAGGGTTGGGCTTTGGGATATCTGAGTGGTGTGCTGTGGATAGGGTTGGGGGGACCATAGGGTGGTTTCCAACAAAATCGCCAGCATCCACAGAGGGGTGTAACGACGCATGCCCCGTGCCGCCAATACGGCAACCGCGATACAAACGACGGCACTGTACCGATAGGCGTGCATGGCCGTGATGGAAAAGAGGGGGAACAGAAAGTCTACGGTTTGTGCGGGGAGATGAATGGGCGTACTTCCCAATTGAAGCACCTGTCCGTCGATTCTGAGATAGGGACCCATCGCAATCAGCATGGAGATCAGCATCAGAACAAACCAGCCACCAAATCGAATTGTTCGTCGTGTGGTCCACCCCATGAGCATCGCTGTGAGTGCAATCCAGCCGATGTAATTGGTGCAGGTGGTCCAGTATTCAAAATGGGTGCCATCGGGCAATGGCATCTTTGCTGGCAATGGAGACGGCGTTGGATCAAACCAGTCCCACAAGCCCACATAGGAGTCTGGTAGAGAAACATCCAGACTGAGCCAGTCAAGACGTCGCGAAAAAGTATCCAAGGCACCATGTTCAAGTTGCACCCAACCGACCAGCATCAACAATGGTGTGAAGGCCAAACAGGCGTAGGCGGTGGTGACCAGTAGGTCTTTGGAAAACAACGGTGTCAAATTGGTCGTTAATCTATGTCCCAACAAGCAGAGCAGGATCAGCAACATGAAAAATGGGTTGTAGGCACTGGACATCAGCAACACGCCAGAAAGGAAGCCGATTAGCAATCCTTTTTGTCGCGTGGGAGAGTCCCAAATTGAGAGTGTGAGCCAGGTGAACCAAGAGAGCATTCCGGTGCTGAGCAATTCTGAAGTGCCGTTCAGCAACTCATGCTGTAAGAACGGTGCGCACATCCAGATCCAACCGCCCGCAAGTGCGACAGAAGAATTCTGCTGTAGAAAGAGCAACAGTTGTCGCATGCCCATTGCTCCGACCAATAAAAGAAACAGCACCCACAGGTTGTACAGCAAAGACGGTGGTAGAGACACGATGGAAAACAACAAAGGACTCAGCAAATCTGAACCATAGAGTTGAACCACATCTGCCCCGTACGGAAAAAATAGCAACGGCGTATGCAGGTCAAGACTTTGTCTCGCCCACCAAATGACCCAAACGTGACAGCCGACCGATGCGTGATCGTGTCCAACAACGGTGTCTATTGGGTGTAGACACATCGGAAAGGTCAACACCAGTGCCAACAGAGCATAGAGTGCCAATGCACCCCAACGTGTACTGACTATATGTTCCCAGCGCGTTTTCAAAATGTCCACAACCAAGCCTCGGTCGTTTGGACAACGGGTTTTCCAAGTGCCTCCATCAGGAGTGATTCCATTTCTGGACGGTCCGCTGAATTGAGCAAGTCACGGTGTAGGCAAACATGTTTGAACCCCAAGGCTTTCAATCGTTCTACGCTACGGTCAATCGGAGAACTGTCAGGAAATCCTCCCCAAGCGGTGACTTCCAACGCAAAATCTTCTTGTCGAAATTGTCGAGCCTCAACGGTTCTTGAAGAAATGGGGTCCTCTGAGTCCAGCGTGGTGACGGCAATGACCAGTGGTTCTGTTGCAATTTCTTGAGCCCAGCCCTGCATGAGCAGAGAGTAGGGAATGGGTTGTTGGTGTGAACGTTGCATGACGAGATAACGTCCCCGAGCGTCCCATTCCATTGTTCGGGTTGGCAATTGCAGTGTGGGTCCTTCAAACTGGTCAACTATGTGTGGTGTGGTGATCGTTGTTCTCTCGACCGTTGGCATGAACCATGCACTTTCACCCCAAAGCAGAAAGCAAGCCAATAGGGGGATGCGTTGTCCACCCTTGGATATCCATGCACAAAGGACAACAGTCGCCACTGACATCCAGCGGTGGGGTAGGCGCATGTTTTCCAAAAAAGGAAGCCGTTGCCATAGGTCATAGGGCATCCATTCCCACAGCACCGTTTGTCCAGTATGAAGGCGTGGACCCAAGGACAACAACAGAGCGGACAGCATCAATAGAATCCAACCCCATTGCTTTTTTAGATTTTGTTCAGACACCAATTGCCAAATTCCCCACAGTCCAAAGAGTGTGAAGGTCCATCCCAAACTGTCAATGTGGGTAGCATCTAGGGGCACTTCGCTGAGCCAAAGGGTTGGATCGCTGGAAAAGGCGGCCAAGGCTCGGGGATGCTCTTGGAGATACGTCGTCATTGTCGGTCCACGAAACATCTGCAGTGGGTCTTGCAACATGTCTCGATAGATCAAGGCAGGAATGGAGATGCCAACTCCCATTGTAGCAATTGCCTTCAAGGATGTGTAAGTTTGACGGTGTTGAAACCAATGCCACAGGCTGTAAATTCCAAGAATGGTAGCGACATAGGCACCGTAATACCAAGACCCAATTGCGGTGATGACAGCCCACAAGCCACTCGCGACCCACCTCTGTTGAACCATGGTCGCAATGCACATTGTCAATCCCCAAATCCCCACTGTTTCTGTTTCACCAGAGTTGATCTGGCCCATCGTGTAAGGGGCGCAGGTCAAGGCAACAGCACCAACCCACGGTGATCCACCAATGGTTTTGGCCAAGTACCAACCAGCCAACGCATTGCAACAGAGTTGTGTAAACAACGCCATATCGTGGGCCACACCCCGTCCAAATCCAAGCCAAGGAAGCGCAAAGATCATGGAGTAAATATCTGGAGGGATTAAACGACCACCGGCGGGGTAATTCCAATCTTTCGTGCTCCACGACCAGTGATCCAAGAGGGCAATGTGATCAAAGAGATCCCGTGTTTCAGATCCAATATAGGATTCGGCGTCAAACAGTGACAGTGCATCGGTTTGATAGAAGACAACGGACAGGAGACCCATCCAAGATAACAGGGGGATCAATATGGTTAGAACACGAGGGTGCATGTCCCAATGTATTGAATCACTTTTGAACAGTCATCCACAAATATGAGAAATGAATGGGGTCAGACCCTGCAATGGTTTGCTTGGCGCCTTCTGGTAGAAAGATGGAGTGCCCCCATTTGAAGACCATTCCATCAAATGGTTTGTGTACCAGCAAGAGATCGAGTTCTTTTCCCAAATTGCGTTCTGAGTTGTTGGTGGTGGCAGTTCCAACAATACCACTGTTGAAAGAGTAGAGGTTGCCGGTTGGCTGATCCATTTGAAATTGATGGGCTTCAATTTTGGAAACAAGCTTGTCCTTTATTGGAATCTGAAGTCGCACACTATAGTCTCTGAGGTTGATACCTCCAACTTGATCCGACCAACCACGTAAACCGTGATAGCGTCCGATAAAAGCCTCAACATTGTTGTTTACGCCATCGTTGGGATCACCATCTCCAGAATTGATTTCACCATAGGCAGATGCTTTGAACCGATCCTTTTGATAGCCCAATTCACCAGCGCCCATCCACGCGAGGTGTGTTTCCGTTTCAGAGTTCATCCCCCATTGGTAGGTGCCTTCAGCCTTGTAAAACACGTTGCTTGCGCTACCAGACAGCAACAGTCCAGGGCTGTAAATGCGTCGAAACAGGTCTAGGTTTTGTTCGGAAGGGTTGTTGCGTTGGTGAATAAAGTAGGGCTTTAGCGATAGATTGTCCCACTGTTGTACACCGTTCACCAACAGAATCTGATCGCCTTGACTGGTCACCGAGCAATCGGAGGTACACTCTGTTTCTGGACGGGTATAGGTTCCACCGTTGTTCAGTTGAAGCAACGCCCCTCTCCAATGACCGCTTTTCCATTCTCCTGTCAAGACGACCGCATCAAAACTGCGACCACCCAACGCCCAGTATCCAGGCGCAAAATACCGTTGGTCATTGAGAATGATCTCCTGTCTTCCCACTTTGAGCGTGTGCTCAACAGATCCAACCGTTCCCAACGGAAACTTGACGTACCCAGCATAGAGATTTGCCAAGGTATCCTTGTTGGTTGTGTGAGAGATTTCAGACCCCCAAACTCGAGCATCCACAAGGTCTACGTGGGCTTCAACGTCATCCCATTCAAGTGTTGTGCGCAGGTGGAGTCGCTGTTGTTGGAGCCACGTTTCTCCATTGAACACCTTTGTTTGCCAAGATCCGAATACACCAACATCTACGGTGCTGGGTTCAGCGTTGACAGACTGCATCAAGGTCATCAAAGAGAATAAGGCAATCATCGGGACTCCAGTTGGTATTCGGTTCACTGAGTGGACTTTGTGTAGTGTGTATAGTTTTAAGAAGGGTTCGACAAGTGCGCATGATCGATACAGGAGTGGCAATGTCGGCGATGGTGACACGCTATTCAATGACCACATCGATCTTACAAATTTATTTTCTGTGGTCAATCTGTGTGCGTTGCGCGTTGATACTGGCTATGAATTAACATACTTGCTTGGAGGCATCATGGCTCAAACATCCCTACAAATGGAGCGTTTTTGGAAGGCTGCACAGATTAAGATAGCCCAACATCAGTGCGCAACCATTTCGTCCATCATGACGCCCAACGTGATCACGCTGTCTCTAACGTCTCGGTTGAAAGAAGCATTGGTGCTGTTCCGCACACACCGTCTTAGACATTTGGTGGTGACGGATCAACACAATCAAGTTCGGGGAATTTTTACCAAGCGAGACTTACTCAGTGTCGAAGGTGGAGGGTTGGACCGTGCTGTGACTACGGTAGCCAATGAAGATGTGCACGTCGTTCAACGCAACGCCTGCATTCGTGCTGTGGCAGAGTTGATGCTGGAACGAAAGATTGGATGTGTACCAGTTGTGGAGACGCAAGACAACAAAGAAGTTTTGGTTGGCATTGTGACAGAGTCCGACTTTGTACGGGCCTTTGCATTGAGTACCCGTTGCAACTGTGGGGCGATGAATGACTAGTCGAGCTTCAAGAATGTTTGGGGCGCTGTTGACAGGCGTGTTCTTACAGTTGTTCTTGTTGCTGAGTGTATCCAATGCTTGGGCAGACTCTTTGGTGGTTCGGGTGGCTGTTGACGATCGTCAATTCAATCGATTGGACTCGCCCGTTGTACTGATTGAGGGACTGGAAACTGCGTTGTTGGACAATGGTGCTCTGCCGGGAGATGTGGCAGAAGACCAAATATTTGTCGGTCAAGTGAACATTCAGCATCAGCAAAGCATTGTCTTGGTGGTTCGAAATGGAGATGGCAGTGCAATAGGACAGGTGGAAGTCAGTGTGCCCAAGGCATCCAGTGCCACGTATCAGTTAAAGACCAGTGCGCAGGGAGTGGTGTTGGATCTCAACGCGCCCAATATGCCCATTCGAGAAGCCCAAGCCCCCGAAGACTCTACACCTCCCTTGTTGATACAGGGCACGGAACGTACAGTCTCCGATGTGGCTGAAGGACAGTCGGAAATTTTGATTCAACTCAATGCGACCGATCGTGTGTTGAAAGAACCAATGGTGACGTTGAACGATCGACCAGAGTGGACCCTGCTGACAGACGATGGGTCGGTCAACGGAGATCAGGCTGGAGATGGTGTATACATGGGCGTGTTGTCGTTGCCTGCGCGTGAAAGTCTGGGTTTTCAAGTGTCTGATAGCGGAAGGGTTCTCGGCAACCTTCAAGCGTCTCTGCCTTCGGCACAGGGCGTGTTGATTTCACTGCGCTACAACCAATTTGGCCTATCTGGTATGGGGGACGACGAAAGCAGTGAGACGGGAACGATGGTTGTACAAGCAACGCCCAAAGGGGAACGGGTCGCCAGCACGGCTGAGTCAGACAAGATTGCGTTGACTGTCCATTTGGACGATCGTTTGTTGCAACGTTTGCAAGTGCCATCGGTGTCCTTTGTTGCCCAAGAAGAAGCGGGAGTCAACTTTCGAGACGACGGAAGCAATGGCGACGAAGAGGCAGAGGACCACGTCTGGATGGCCAGTACGGTGTTGGAGCGCGAAGAATTTGTCCAACTCAAGGTCATCGATGCTGAATCTGAGCAGGGACAATTGACCGTGTTTCTACCTTCGACATCTGAAGCCGTGGTGTGGTTGCGCAGTACGGAAACAGGCATCAAGTTGGTTACCGAGCCCACACAAAGCAGCACAAGTGGAGGAACTGCCACGGTAGAAGGCTCTGCAGGTGGTACGGCGGTGAGCAGCGACCGATTGGCGCACGTATTGTGGGTGGTGTTGACGTTGTTTGCCATCGTGTTTGCCTATGTTCGAACTGTGGTGCAACAACGATGGAGTGACGAAGTGCAGCCGGTACTGAAGCAAATGAGACAGTTTTTAGATGCACAACAGGTGCCGACTGATTCTGTATCAAAGACTTCCTTGCCTCAGACAGAATCGCCCTCAAAAGATAGAGGAGAGACATCGTGACACCCAAGATGATTGAACGATTGACGGTGCTCAATACAATATTGCTCATTGTGGTGTCGTGGAAGGTGTTCTTTGGTTCAAACAACGAGCCAGTCATCCAACCCAGTTTGGAATCGGCGAGTGTATTGGCACAAAAAAGTACTCAGCCATTGGATAGACCAGCCTCTACTGCTCCCAAAGAAGTACCGCCGTCGGGCGGTGGTGCCGACAATTACGAAGAGTTGTTGTTGCAAACCATCGAGCCACTGGAACGGGCTTACGCAGAGCATGGGGAATCTGTCGATTTGCCGACCGATGCGCAACTTCAGTCTGCGATTGCGACCAACTCTTTGAAGTCAACAGAGTCACAAGAAGTGCTTAGAATGCTTGAAGCTGGGTATCAACGGTTCAATATGCCATTTCCCAAGTTGGAAATCCCAGTACCGAGAACGTCAGCCAACAAAGCACCAAAACGCAACGACGCTCCTGAAAATACGTCGCCACCACCATTTGGAGAGTGGATAAGACGTAGTACCGAGACTTTGTTGACGGAACTCAAGACCAAGAAAGAATCGTCTGCCGGTTTGGTGCCAACAGAGCAAGAGTTGCAGGCAGCCATCTCCAGTGGAGACCCGTTGTCCGAAGAAAGTCGATTGGTGATCGACATGTTGAAGAATGGGTATGCGCGTTTGAAATTGGATTTTCCAGAGTATGGACAAAGTCAAAGTACAGATGTGGCTTCAACGACGGATGAATCCAGCAAAAGTTTGCGACAGCAAGTGTCTCAACAGCGAATTTTGCGCGCCTATTTTGAAGGACAGGTGCAGCGTCTAAAACTGGAAGCCGCCACCCAGTCTAAGTCTGTGGATGAGGCATTGCCTTCTTCGGAGAGTATTGATGCGGCAGTCAACAGTGGCTCTTTGAAAACGAAACAGGCACAGGATGTCATTCAACAAATCAAAGCCTGCTACGAGACCCTTGGATTGACTTTTTACAGTCCGCCAACCGGTGAATAACAACCAAGCGTCGCTCCAAACAGAGTAGTCCAACAGCTGTCAACCACGAAAAAACACCAAACCGCGACGACAGAGATGCTGTACGTCACGGTTCTTGACTTTTTCGTTGCTTTGTTTATTTGTTTTACAACAATGTGCTTATGCCTATGATTATGAACATGATTATGACCATGGGCATGACTATGACAGTGGCATCATGGCACACCAACAATTAGGTGTTTTGTCGTTCAGCTTCTTCTTTGCTGTCTGTCAACATCGCAATCAAGGCGGGAATACTGAATACACCACCGAAAAGCATGGCCAAGCAGGTGACACCAACGATAATTTCATAAAGAGCGTTTGCGGGACTGTAGAAAGAGTGCATGATCATTCCTCATATAGAAATTCAGATTGTGTATACAGATAACATACTCTCAAGAATCCATCCAATCACTTCCATCAACGACTCTAAAGATATTCCCATCAGAGTCTACACTTCCATCGATGACCTGTGAGATGGAGACTGTTCGGCAGTATCTTTCGACAATTATGTTGTTTATTTTCGAGAGCGTTTCTTAAAAGACCACTGAAACGTAAACTCTGAGATTTGATCGCCGTTGGGCATTCGTCCAATCGTGTGCATATCCAAAGTCACGCCTTCTCCCGTTTTGATGGTGTGGTCGATCGCCTCGAACACTTTCAATCCATCTTCACACAGGAAAGTACTGCGTTCCGTTGCCTTTTTACCAAAGGATGCATTCATGTTTGTGACCAACATCGACACGGATTCTTGAGACGATTGAATTGCCAGCATTGCCAGTGCACCAGTACTCAATTCAGCAGCCATACATTGTGCAGCAAAATAAATGGATCGAAAAGGGTTTTGGGTGCGCCAACCGAAAGGCAACGATACAGCACAACGGGTTGCATCAAATTCATCAATTCGCAGACCGGCGAAAGCCGCCAACGGAAGTTTGGCACCCAAGTATGCACCAAAGCCCAAGCGACTGCGCATTTGTCGAATCAACTTTTCATCTGCGGGGAAGGGTGGTCTGGTCATAATCGTCTCCTTAAGGTGACCTTATTGGTGTATTTGTACAATCTGTGTGAACATTTTGGGGTTTGAATACCCTTTTGACAAGGGTGAATTAAGAATAGGCTGTTGGGAATGAATCTTCAGTGAGATACATTGCTCTACACAGAATCTAATTAACCTATAATTCGCATTACTTAATATTCAGATATCCATTTCTTGTGAGGAGAGTATCATGATTTGGTCAACCTTGGGACTGCTGCTGATGGGCAGTGTAGAAGCCAAACCCATTCCCGACGCTGAGTACAAACTCAAACTCGACCCCTACAACCTCAATATTTCTGATTACCGCTTCCCGAGTGGACTGCGGATCATGTTTCAGTCAGAACAAACTCAACCAGTGGTCGCCATCACTTCGGTAATTGATCGTGGCTCAGAATACGATCAAGAGGGCGTTGATGGAATTGCCCACGTTCTGGAACACTTGGCTTTTCGTGCCAACCACGGCGGCATCAAAAATTGGGACTTGATCAGTCAGATGGGGGGAACGATCAACGCTTCGACCAGTGTGGATTGGACCAACTATATGACCATCGCTCCGAGAGATGCATTGGTACCCTTGATGCGAATTGAGGCCTTGCGCATGCAAAACGGTGTGAAGGGTGTGACCGAGCAAGATGTGGTTACGGAATCAGAGATCGCTCGGAACGAACTCCGTATGCGCTACGAAAATGCGGCTGTTTCGGCGGCCATGGAAGTGATCGGGTCTCAACTCTATCCTGAAGGCCACCCTTATTCTCGGTCAACGATTGGTAGCCATGAGACGTTGAGCAACATCAGTTTGGAAAAGGTACAAGAGTACATTGAAAGCAATTATCGACCCGAGTACACAACGATTGTGGTTGTTGGAGACTTTGAACTCAAAGAGGCTGGGAACTTCATTTTTGATGCCTTTGAAGGGGCGGAAGAACTGTTGATGGCGCCAGAAGATGCCGAGAAATTTATCAAACTTGAAACTCAGAACGAGCGCATCAAGTACTTGAATGAGTGGTCTCCTCGTTTGAACAATTACATGAATGAAGCGGCGAAGACTGACTTTCCGGCTCGTGTGGACTGTTCAAAACGTGCGGAACCGCCCATGCCGACTGTTCCGTTTAAAGAAGACATCCCTCGTATCCAAGGATTGACCGATACCACAACAGCCGTATTGGCGTGGTCTTTGCCCGGTGGATATTGCGAAGATCAGCCAACCATGCAGATGGCATCGTCTTTGTTGACCAACTACATCTACCAAAACATCGTTCCATCATGGGAATATGGCAAGGATGACGGCTCTGTTTCAGGGATTGGATGCTTTCTCAATCCTGAAGAGTATTATTCGACGTTGTTGTGCTTCGTTGAGCAAGGTCAAGGCGGATATTCAGCCGAGCGATTGGTAGAGAAAGCCGCCGATGCTCTATATTTACAAACTCAAAAATACGATCCCAACATGGTGAACTCCTTCGTAGAATGGAACTTTAACTATGCCCGTTCTCAAGGGATGGCATCGTTGCTACAGTCGGTGGACTCAGTGTCGGATTTGTTCTCTGGGCGTGCGACGGCAACTGCGATGTATACCCACTTTACTGGAGACCCACAGTATTTTACGGCGAACATGAACGCTGTCAATCAGGTGACCCAAGCAGCAACACAGGCAATTGCCGCCAAGTACATCACCCGTGATCGAATGGTGGCCGTGATTGTAGAGCCAATGAATGAAGAAGAAAGAGAACGACGAGAAGCCGCTGCCCGCAAAGACTCTCGTTCTGAAGAGGTCAAGCAGTACCACGCAACCAAAGATGAAGACCGTTACAAGTCCTTGTATAAAGCCGAAGAGGTCAACAAGGCAATGATTGAGGCTCAGTTGGTTACGCCAGATTTGACGGACTTGCATCGCTTCACCTTGGACAACGGACTGGAAGTGGCCGTGTTGCCTTACGGCGATGCACCGTTGGTTCGTGTGGGTTTGCAGGTAAAAGGCGACACTCGAACGGGTGACCCTGCTGGCATCAACCGAATGGCAGAGTACGCTTTGTCGATTGGGGATCAGTCACAAGAGAACTTGTTGGCTGTGGCTGGATATATGGGTGGTTCAGACACCAGCATTTCGACAGCGGGCTCTTCGGCAAACCTGGATGCCCTGTTGAACAAGATGCGTTGGATGGTTGAGCCTTCAAACCACGATTGGGTCAACACACCGTATCGAAAGAAGCAGGCAGATTCTTGGGCGAGAGGAGTGAAATCCAGTTCTCGCTATCCAGATACTTGGTCCAATCGATACATGTATGAAACACTGTTCACCTCGGAGCATCCGTTGGGGTACTGGAACCGCCCAGAAGATTACTTGGCGATGAAGGAATGGGACTTGGGTCTGCTCAAAGAGTGGGTTTACAACAAGTGGACACCCAGCAACGCTGAACTGATCGTGGTCGGTCGTCTTGATCCCCAAGAAGCCGAAAAGGCCATCCGTACCTACTTTGATTCTTGGGAGTACACTGGAAACGGTGGCTATTCGATCATCACGGCAGAAGAGGCAGACGGTACCAAAGTATTGGATTGGCAGGTGAAAAATGCCGATGTGCCAATGGAAATTGGATATCTCAGCAAACCACAAGCCCAACCTGATCGCAGCATCTTTGTCTTTGATAAGCCGACGGCAACCCAAACACAGGTGGATTTGATGTGTCAGATTGACACCAAGGATCACTTTGACGACCGTGCACGCGCACAAGTTGTAGGGGATGTGCTCTCTCAAATGGCGTGGCGAAAGTTGCGTGAAGAGGCAGGGGTGACCTATGGTGCCTACGCCTATTCTCAAATTTGGCCAGGTGGAACAGGTGCTTTGGGAATTTCTTCCTTGGTTCAAAATGACGCCACCGGTTTTGCTGTGCAAACCATGTTGGACATCGTTGAGGCTGGTTCAAAAGCAGAAGTCAGTACACAAGGGATTGCCGATGCCAAATTGTCTCGTGCCCGTGAGTACGTACTCAATCAACAATCGGGTGGACAGATGCTCAATCGTTTGATGGGTACTGGGATGGAAAACTTTGATTTCTTCGAACAGTATGGCGCAGATTTGGCCAGTGTGGGAACACAGGACTTCAAAGATTTGTTGACCACTTGTCAAGGCCATGAAGTGGTGACCTTGGTTGGACCGTTGGCAAATACCGAAGCGCAACTCAAAGAAGCCAATATTGAGTACACGGTTGTCGATTGGGAAGCGGAACGCAGAGCCTTGTTGACCGACAAAGAACGCACAAAAGAAGACAAAGCAAAGGCGAAAGCCGAGAAGAAAAAAGCCAAAAAAGAAGCCAAACAGAAATAACGCAAATTGTTTGGTTGTGGCGGCTATGAACCTGTATCAAGTCGCTACACATCGAAAAGGGTGGATGTGCCACCCTTTTTTATTTTTTCAGTGTCAGAATCGGCAATCAGAGCGTAATACATCGACAATGTTGGCTGAATTGGATATGTTGGGCGTTCAACACCAACCAGGGGATGAGATGTCGTCTACTTTTTCTGATTTTGGACTCTTGCCCCCCATTTTGGAAGCGATCGCTGCCATGGGATATGAAGAGCCTACACCCATTCAAGCCGAGGCCATTCCATTTCTGATGGCCACCCAACAAGATTTGATCGCCCTTGCCCAAACTGGGACGGGCAAAACAGCCGCTTTCTCTTTGCCATGCCTGCACAAAATTGATCCAGAAAGCGCGGATTCACAGGTGATCATTCTGTCGCCAACCCGAGAGTTGGCTTTGCAGACCGCCAAAGAGATCAAAAAGTACGCCAAGAAGATGCCCTATTTGAAATCGGTGGCACTGTATGGTGGAGCAGACTATGGCTCCCAGTCCCGTGCATTGGCCAAAGGATGCCAAGTTGTGGTTGGCACACCAGGACGGACGTTGGATTTCATTCGTCAAGGTCGATTGGATTTGTCGAGGGTGAGTATGGTTGTGCTCGATGAGGCCGATGAAATGCTCAAAATGGGATTCAAAGAAGATTTGGAAGCCATCTTGGACGAGACACCCGATGATAAGCAAGTGCTGTTGTTTTCGGCGACCATGCCGACAGGCATCGAACGGATCGCCAAGCGAACGATGAAAGACCCCCATCGAATCGCAGTCGCCAGTCGCAACCAAGCCAACCGAAATGTGACCCATCAATATTGTGTGATCCATCCCAGAGATCGTTTTGCGGCTCTGCGTCGTTGGGTGGACGTACTGCCAAATCTCGAAGGCATCATCTTTTGTCGAACCCGTGCGGAGACCATGGAAATTTATGCTGGGCTGAGCAAAGAAGGCTATGCGGTCGATATTCTCAATGGAGACCTCAAGCAAGAAGCTCGAGACCGCGTAATGCGTCGTTTTCATCGAAAGGAACTCAAGATTTTGGTGGCCACGGATGTCGCTGCTCGCGGATTGGATGTCGACGATCTGAGTCACATAATCAATTACACGTTGCCCGATGATCTGGAAGTCTACATTCATCGAAGTGGTCGAACGGGTCGAGCAGGCAAAGAAGGGATTTCAGTGTCGCTGGTGACGGATCGAGAAAAGCACCGCATGCGTCAAATTTCCAAAATGAGTGGAATTGACGTTCATCAGTGTCCAATTCCCACAACCGAGGATGTGGTGTCGGCACAAATGCGCAACGCCATCGAGTCCATCAAAGAAGCCAGTCTCCCAGAAGGAAAGTTCGAAGAACAAATCGAGCAATTGTCCGCCGTAATGCAAGAAATGGATCCAACGGACTTGGCCGCCAAAGTGTTGTCGTTGATCAGCGGTCCTCTGTTGACGCAGTATCAGAAAGAAATTGATCTAAACGCCCGTGCTGAAGAGTCGGTCAAACGCAAGAAACGCAAGAAGGACCGAAAACGGGATCGCGACGATGATCGAGGCAAGACTCGCAAGAAGTTCAAGGCCAAATCGGGCAATTACACGACTTGTCAAGTAAATATCGGTCGAAAGCACAAGTTGAATCCCAACCGTTTAATGGGGTTGGTCAACGAACGAATCAAAGGCAAAAAACCAGATTTTGGAGAAATTCGCATCGAGTCTACCAGCACGACCTTTGATGTGGAATCCAAGTCTGTGCCGGCGGTGATAGCATCCTTGACCGGTGCCTCCTTTGAAGGGCGAACGGTGAAGGCTCGACCGACGAAGAGTTGAGTCGGCATCAGTTTGAATCGAGAGACTGAACGGACAATGTGACAATGGATACAACAAAGGACGACAAACATTGGTCTCTACCAACAGAATGGCCAACGGGACAAAATCGCTGTGTGTTGATCACGACGGGGTCAATGAATCCAGTGCACAAAGGACATGTGCACATGCTTGAGCGGGCGAAGGCGCATCTTGAAATGCAAGGCTGGACTGTGTGTAAAGGATTAATATCACCATCTCACGATCAGTATTTGAGGGGGACAGGAAAACCATTTTTGTCCTCTTTGATGCGTCTTGAACTCATCAATCTGGCAACTGAACGCCATTCGTGGATTTCGTCTGCGACTTGGGAAGTCAGACAAAACAGGTTTGTAGATTTTCCAGGTGTGGTCAAGGCATTGAGAGAGAAGGTTAACCATGAAGCCTCTGACATACACGTTTGGTATGTTTGTGGACAGGACCATGCTCGGTATTGTGATGGAATATTTGTGCACCCAAAGGAAGGGTTGGTGGTGGTTCCACGTGTTGATTCAGATGCGCAGATCCCACATTTGATCGGCAATGTGATTTCTTTGGACGCCGTTGATGATCCACGAGCATTGATTTCTTCGACCAAAGTGCGCAGAGCCATCGCTCAAGACGATTGGGAAACGTTGGAAAGTTTGCTTCACCCCAGTGTGTTTACGTTCATTCGAGACTTGGGGTTGTATATCCGATAGTCAGGGTTCACGCTTTCGTCGACGCCTGTGTTGATTTGGGCATTGTCGACTGTCTTGTTGATAGATGCGGACATATTTTTCGCACATCATTTGGTTGTCGGCGTTGCCCTCACAGGACCCCACGTTGTCACACCCAACCCGTGCGCCGATGTAGGTGCCGATTTGCTCAGGGAAAGGGTTGCGCTCTTTGGCGACGCGAGAGACCTCTTCAGCATCGGGCCACTCGAAATACCACCGTTGAATGGCGTGCATGACACAATCGTGTTTGTAATGTCCTGCATAGCGCATACAGAAATCGACTTGGTTCAACACATCTTCTTGAGGTCGCTTGTCCAGCAACTGAAAGGCACAGTCTGAGTTTTGTCCACAGACGCCCATCAAGGTGTCAAAAGGCGTGTCCTTGCTTTGACTACTGACCCAAATTTGACGACAATCTTGTGCCCATGCACCGGCCTGAGCACAATAGAGGTTTACACTGTCTACAGTTGGCAATGAGTCGGCATTTTTGTAAACACAGTATCCATAAATGTTCGCATCTTTGGCGTAGTCGTGGCAGGCTGGTAGGGGATTGTCAACCACATTTGGAACTTCAGGGGTGGTGCAAGAGACCAGCATCCACAGTCCGAGTACCGTCCAGCCAACAGTCTTGCTTGTCATGGTCATCCTTCGAACAGTCATGGGTAGACCTAACCATACATATGTCGATGCACAACTTGACATGTCAATTATATGGGTTCATACTGTAATTTTCATGTGTGTGGTCTAGATGAAAGATCCCATTTCTAAACATGCAATTTTCCTGTATTTTCATGGATTGGAAAACTGTATTTGGTGAAATAACTATAATATTTATAAAAAAAACAGTGGGGATGCAAGTCCGATGTGCTAACATAAAAATGTTCAGACGATGTTCATTTTGATGTGTGTTAAAATGGACGGTGAGTGAACAACTTCAACAAAACAATCAAAAATGAGGTATTCAGATCATGGATTTGAAAAAATTATTGGCCGCAACATTGGTCGGCTCGTTGGCTTCTACGTCAGCATTCGCACAAAACAACAACACTGGTGAGATTGTCATTCAAGGTGTCGTACCTGGTGTATGGGAATTGACCGTATTTGATATCAACTCTGGTTACGACTTTGATTTGTCCCAAGATGCGACAGCAGGTACTGGTCCATCCACCATCGACAACACCGATGCTCGTGTGGGAACCATTCACATTTCTGCCAACGATACTGCTGCCACAAATGGTGCGAACACCTTGGCAACGATCGGTACAATGTTCATCGAGTCAGCCAACGCTGGTCGTATGATCAACAATCAGTCTTTGCCTGGCGTCGCTGCTGAGCACCAAGATTACGTATTGTCTCTTGAAGACAACGGTTTGGTAGACAACTCCGGTATGACAGTTGAGTATGATGATCAGGCTGCTCTTGCGACCATGGCAACATTGACTACGACTTCTGGTGGTGGTGCTACGTTGTTGAACATGAATGTTCCACGTCAGATTGAGTTCTCTGGTGGTACACAAGCAACATACGATGTTGTCATCACTTTGGGTAACGTGGATTCTTCAGGAACAGCCATCGATGCTGCATCAGACGTTCGTCCTGTTGCTGCAGGTGTATACTCAGACGTATTGACGTTCACCATCATGGATGATGCATAATCGGTTGTGGGTTAAAACAGTATAGTTGCTGATTCGCTCTATACTGTAATGGGTACGTACTGGTGACTAAGTCGTCAGTACGTATTTTTGTATGTAATATTTTTGATCACCGCGGAAGATTGTCATGAATGCATTTCTATTTTTGTTCACTTTTTTGTTTACCCAATCGGCTTCGGCTTTTAAGATGAAACTCATTGATTCCACTCTTGAGTTGGGTCGTGGAATGAACTCTACCACCGCGGTCATCGTCAACGACAGCGAGAACATGATTGCCATTGAGGCCAGTTCACGAGTGCGCATCTATGATGAGAATGGTGTTGAGAATCTGGATACCTTGGCCACAAATTTGATCATTGTGCCCGGTCAGATGATCATTCCACCGAACAGCGAACAAGTTTTGAACATTCGTTGGACGGGCGGCAAAGATATCGAGGCAGAGAAAGCCTACCGTTTGTTGGTGGAGTATGTCTCAATTTCTGAAGACAAACTCAAAGGGATTGAGCAAGAAGAAAAGAAAGCGGGTGTGGTCATCAATTATCGCATTGCAAAATCCTTTTATGTTTCACCAAAAGGTGCAAAACCCAATGCGGTTCTGACAAATGTGGAATTATTCAAGCAAGAAGACAAAGACATGTTGCGACTGTCGATTGACAATCAGGGAACGAAACACAGTATATTCTATGAGATGAAGGTTCGTTTTACCGGCACCTCTGAAGAAAATACGGGCGAAACCATCGACGTGACCTTTACCAAAGATCAAATGGGTGGGACGGTCAACGTGTTGCCTGGAACGCAAAGAACGGTTGTTGTGCCTCTTCCCGAGGCGTTGGGGAAAGACCTCAACAAATTTGGGGCTCAAATTCTGTATGCCAATCCATGAATTTGAGCGTGGTGCAAGATTCTTAGAACAAAGTCGTTGACATACGATGTGTAGCGATGCAACAGGGTTGTTTTGGTCGTGTAGGTGATTACCAAGCAGGGGTATAATATTGAGGCATGAAGCATGTTGTCTACTGCATTGCTGTTTGGTGGTTGTTGAACCTGACTTTTGGGCTGTATGGTGTTGCGTATGCAGATGAAGCCGATGAAACAGATGCATCTTTGACCAATTCTTCTGTACCCAAATCTTCAAGTGTTCAACAGGACAACGCGATGGCGGCTGTTGATCCCAAAAACAGTTTGGCCAGCAATGAAAACTCTTTGGAAGACGAAAAGGCAAAGTTCTTTTTGAAGGCTTTTGGAACAGAGGTGCCCACTGTCTTTCACCCTCACGAAATGGAGGTGTTGCTCGATCAAAACTTTTCGACGATCATGATGGTGGACATCAATCCATACACTTATGAAATTCAATTTCAAAGTTCTGAACTGATGTCGTTTTTGGAAGAGTGTTTGCTGTATGAGCAACTGACATTGCGTTTTGGCACCGCCCTCCCAGAGATATTGACAGAAGAATTTTTGCGCACACAAGAGTTTGAGTTTGAGCTCAACATGAAGCATCAGCGGGTGTCATTGACCAGTCCGATGAATCTACGCAAGAGAATGGACATGTCTCTGAGTTCCAGAGCCCGTGTCATCTCCATTCAGCAAAAGCAGTCTGTCGCACCGGTGAGTGGCTATGTCAATATGTCTCACGGATTGACAGCGGCGCGAGATTACCTCATGTACATGGGACAATATGACGTAAATGTCAACGTTCAAGATTGGGTGATGCAAAGTGAAATTCGCTACAATGGCTCTCAACCAGACCCCTTATCGTGGTCGAGTGCTCGAGTGGTCAAGGACGTACCCCGACACAAAGTCCGTGTCATGCTTGGGGACAGTGCTTCTCCAAACTTGGCAATCGCCTTGGAGCGCCCACCGATGGCCAGTGGCTTTCAGCAGACGCTCTTTGGGGTCCGAGTCAATCAGTTGCGTCGATTTTTATCCTCACCAGATCAGCAAAATACTTTTCGTCAGCCCATAACGGTCTCTGAAGATGCCCGCATCGAGGTGTTCATCAACGGGCGTTCGGTATTCAGTCAAATTGTCTTGCCTGGAAAGTATGAACTGAAGGACTTTCCCTTTCAAATGGGGCGCAACGAAGTGCTCATTCAGGTGTTTGGGTATGATGGATTGATCGAAGAGATGGAAGCTGAATTTTTTTACAACCCCAGTTTGTTGCCCAAAGGAGAAAAGCGCTATCAAGTGGCATCGGGGTATCCCTACGTGGGTGGGACTTCGACACCACAGATAGACTTCACAAACCGAACGAATGTTGCGTATTTACGGTACGGTATCAGCAATCAAGTGGGTGCAACAGGATATGTGCAGACAGTGCAAAATCGCGCATTGGTCGGTATGATGGGCGAGTATGCCTTTAAGTCCAATATCATATCGATGGAGGCTGTGCGGAGTCGAAATCTGCAAGATCAGACTGGACAGGCTCTCCGAGTGCAAGCGTACAGTTCCAACACCAAGTTCTTTGGGCATCAGTTTTCATTTCTGCCAACTTTCTACACCGTCAATCTTCAAATGATGTCAGAAGAGTTTGATCCGACGTTGATGGGAACTTCGAGCAATAAAGTGATTCGAAGCATCTCTCCGAGCATGGCGTGGCAAGTGAGTTCGGCCTGTCAAGTGCAACTCAGTGGGATGTCCAACAAGCGTCTCAATGAAACTTCCACCCGTTCCTTCAAACTGCGGACTTTTTACCGAGCACAACAGTGGAACCTCAATGCATCGATTGAACACACATCTGGCTTGGAACAAAATGAAGTGACCTTGTTCACCAGTGCAACGTGGCGTCCAAAAGGTCAACCGAGAAACCGTTACAGTCATCGGTACAATACCGATACCAAACAGCACAGCGTCATGGCCAGTATGAGACCAGAAGAAACACCCAACCTGAATTACCAGTGGAATACCAACTATGTTGACATGCGCAATACGTCACACATTGGGACAGTACAGTATCAAAGTTTGGCCCACAATGTCACCACACAGGTCAGTCGTATGGGCAATGTGGGCAATCGTACCCATGAAGTGGCGGTGGATTACTTTGGTCCGAGGGCTCTTGCCGACATCAGTCACACTCGATATCAAGGGCGTGGAGGCGTGACCAGCATACAACTGAACAATGCATTGGCGGTCGTTGGTCAATACTGGGGAATATCACGACCCATTTCCAACAGTTTTGCGATTTTGTATCCAAACAATGAGGCAATGAAAGATGGCAAGATCAATTTCAGCAGTGGAAGCATTTTGGACAAATACAGTGCGGCCGTGGTTCCCAACGTTGGAAATTATCGAGATTTTGAAGTAGAGGTCGACACCGCAGAGATGCCACTGGGCTTGGATTTGGGTGCCCAAAAATATCGACTGTATGGAAGTCTGAACTCGGGACAAGCCATACCCGTTGGCAAACCAGGTGGTGTTTTGATGGCAAGAGCCACACTTCAAAAACCGGACGGGACCCCATTTGATCTCAATGTGGGTAGTTTTGTGTACAGTGAAGATCCAGAACTTCGCGTTCGATTCTTTACCAATCAAAGTGGTGGCCTATTTGTCAGTGGATTGATAGCAGGAACCTATACAATCGAACTTTTGGGTGATGCCTATGCTCCACTGACTGTTGAGGTTCCGAAAGTTGAGGATGCACCAATTGATTTGGGAACTTTGACCCTTTCATTTGCGACCCCATCCGAATAAGGATTGATCATGCGCTATTGTGTACAAATGCTATTGTTGGTTGGACTGTTGTGCTGGAATTTAGATGCCCATGCCAAATGCACCCTGTCGATTACCGGATTGTCCAATCAACAACGTTCTGTCATTGATGCTGACACAATCCATCAGAGTGCGGTCACCAAAACCGTTAATTTTATGGTGGAAAATCGAGGCACCACTGGATGTTATTATTTCTTAACGATTGATCCTGGTGTGGCAGGGGACATCAATTTTCAACGACGTGCCAACATTACCCATGCCTTACCTGCCGTCTTTCAACAGGCCAATCGAGAATACATCTCCTATCAACTGTACTCAGAAGCGGTAACCGACAATACCGTCATCACCACCCTCGATCAAGCGATGTTCAACCAGAACGTCTTGGGACCAAGATACATTCGACCTCGAGAAAGTTTGTCTGATCGTTTTTTGATTCATGTTCCAGCACAGGCGTTGCCCAATCTTGTTGCAGAAAGTTACGCCGATGAGGTGAGTTTGACACTCTATCAGCACCCAGAGCCCCTCATTGACTTTGCTGGTGACTGTCCCAATTGTACTGAGGAAGCCCAACGAACGTTGAACCTTCAATTGGATCTCACAGACTATGTGACTTTGTCGATTGGCGATAGTTACAACCCAAATCGCCGTACAGGTCTGTTGGATTTTGGAGAGTTGGAATCTGGTGCCGAAGATTCCTTTGTTGTGTATGCTGGAGGACGAACCAACAGTGGCACTGCTTGTTCGGTGACTATATCGTCTGAACAGGGCTCCAAGATGGTCCGCAAAAATGTGGTTGGTAAAGTAGGTGCCTTGGATGTCATTCCATACAGTTTGGTCGCCAATGGTGGGCTTGGAAGTCCAACAGTGGCAGGAAATATTGATGTTTCAACCCCCAACGCCGCCGTACCGTTGGCCACCTCAAGTACACCGTTCATTTGTGGGAACAATCCACAAGGAATGATGTCCATCGATGTGGACGTCAAAATAGGCGATGTGGAAGGAAAGAACGCTGGCGTGTATCAGGACACATTGACGGTAGAAGTCATGATTGGTCTCTAGCATTTGTTTCTTGCATTTGTTTCTTGCATTTGTCTTTGGGACTGATGTATACAAACACACACTTTCAGGATCAATCCTGTCCTACACTCATGAATCCATCATGAATCAACCGTCAATATACAGACCACAACACCTGTATGTTTTGAGCATTAGCCCAAGATGTTGCGCAACTGCTCACACAGGTAATCGTTTTCCTTACCAACACCGAGGGTGATGCGGAAGTATTCAGGATACTGTTCATCTTGAACGTCTACAAAGTGCTTAATTCGAATGCCGACTTTCTTGAGTTCTTCAGCGAGCCATTTGCCCGTTCTGTTGTCTGGGAAGCGCCCCAAAATGAAGTGTGTTTTGGACGGCACAACTTCGACACCAAACTCTTCGAGTACCAAACCGATTTGTTCACGATCTCTGGTTGTCATTTCCAAGAGTTCATCGATGTGGTTTTCATCGGTGAGCGCTGCAATGGCCAGTTGTTCTTGAAGCGTTCCCAGTCGATAATTGGTTACGGCTCCTTGGAAAGCCTCTACACTTTTTGGAGGTGCGAGAAGGTAACCAATACGCACGCCTGCCAGTCCGTAGGCAAAAGAGAATGTTCTCGACACATAAAGGTTGTCATACTTTGGAACTAGGTTGCTCAGTGGCTCGTGTTCAGTCTGTGGAATGTATTGAACATAAGCCTCGTCTACCCAAAAGACAGACTTTGGATACTTGTCCAACAGGGTGATGATCTCTTCGCGGGTCAACATCAACTGACCGGTTGGGTTGTTGGGATTGCAGATGTAGACCAACCCTGGGGTTTTGGAGATGACAGCCTCGACATCTTCTAAGCGAAGTTTCCAGTTGGTGTCTGGACCCAAGGGTAGCAAATGAACGTCGAGTCCTGCATTGCCCGCTTTCAAGGGAACTTTGAAATATGTGAGGCGACCAGAAACAATGGGGAAGGTGGCACCACCAATGCCCAATTTCTTTTTGAGCAGGTACTTGGCCGTCAACGTTGTACTCGAGCGAATTTTTTGTTCAATGATCCAAGGTATGCACTGCTTTAGAATGGGACCCGATCCATTCGCGACATAGATGTTTTCTGGATTGACACCGTCCTTTGCACAGATGGTTTCCAACAGGGGATCGTTGTCCGCAGTGGTGTAATTGCGTAAGCAAGTACGGTCGTTGTGGGCATTCATGACGTCGATGCAACTTTTGGGGCAGATGGTGCCATCGTTCAACCCCAAGTTGATTGGTAGGGTGTAGTCTTTGGCGAGTTCTGTTTCGAATGTGTCGTTGATGCTCATGGGTCTTCCAAAGGTTAAAAGTGGTGTCTTACATCCGTATATATCGCAAAAAGGGACTGCGTACAATGTGGAGACTCATCTCAATAGAGTGCAGTCTTCAGCACTGCAGAGGTGTCATTGCTGGGTTAGCAAAATCTCATACAGACTTGTTTTTTTGCCTTCACTGAGGGTCCACAAACTTTTTCCATCGGGGGAGAACGCTAGGGTTTCTCCTTGCGGTTGGAGTGGCAACGGCAGGCGGCAGGGCTCTTGTTGTACAGCTTCTGCCCAGGTTTGTCCCTGTTCTTTTTGATAGAGTCGAGCGGATAGGTAATTTCGAACAATCAGTTGATGACCATTGGGGTGGATGGCTGCGGACGTGATCAAGCGCGATTGCTGTCTGCGATCCAGTGGGGGTGTTGCAAAGGGAATCTGATGGATTTCCGACAAGGTTATTTGCTGAGTATTGAAGCTTGGATCGGATATTTTGTCTGCCTCTTTTTGTTCAGATTCTGTGGGGAGTTCAGAAGGAAGCGGGAATTTTCCTTGCAAAAAGTGGATGATTCCATCACGACCTTTGGTGATGAGCAAGAGTTCTTTGTTGTGTGGATCCACCACAATCGCTTCGGCATCTTTTGCACCAATGTCCGCATAGGTTGCAGTAAAAGTGTAGAGAAGTTTGGCGGTCGTGTTTGAAGTGGGCTGTTCGATGACGTAAAAAGTGACATTGGAATGGCGTTCTTTGTTGTCTCCAATGTCTCCAATTAGAAAATAGGACTGTCCATTTTCTGAAAAGGAGGTCATGTCTTCCCAGTCCTTTGCAAAAGCGCCTTCCACCATGATTGATGCACGACGCTCACCGTCTTTGCCAATCGCATACAAAGAAGCAGAATCACCCGAATCGTTGTGCACCCACAGCCAGTTGTCTGTGACGATCAGCCCTGAAGCTTCGGTTATAGAGTCGTGTGTGACCTTTCCACGTTTCTGGATTGAACCGGTCGGACAAGGTGTGGCAAGAGCCAATTGTAGACTTGACCATAGACCAAAGAGCAACATGTGGTCTCCAAAGGTGAGAAATTATTCGACCAAATATCCAGTGCCGATGACGCCCACCGCGGATACAGCCTCAACTGTGCTTCCATTATCGGGGTGGATCGCCCCTGTCAATTGCATCCGATAGAGTGACAACACAAGCATATCGTTTGCGGTGAAAGCCGATAGCAGAGATGGATCTAGACCCAACCCACCAGAGTCCGTGGTGAGACAAGTCACTGTGTCGTAGCTTCCATCTTGACCGTAGACTTCCAGCAAGAACAAAATGGTGTCGCTTGTACCCGTTGGACCCCAAAAAATGGCAAAGTTACTCTTTGAAAAGGGCTGTACAAAGCCTTGTGGATCCAACATGCCAGACGGTTCAATGATTTCAGGCATCGAAGGCGTTTGTAGAATTGATTGAAAGGAAATCAGGTTGCTTTCTAATCCGTAGATGGTGTTGTACTCAAATGCCGACTGAGAAACATTCATGTTGGTGTAGGAACCGGACTGAGAGTCAAAGGTTAGTCCCACGGGTGAAGGTCCACCGACCAATGAGACTTGTCCCAAATCCAAACTGGTGCCCAAGTCGGCATAGGTTAGCACCGGCAAGCAAGTGTTCAACGGTGGTAACCACGAAATCCAAGAGCCCTGTGCTGGATCGTGGATACTGACAGAAGCTTCAATGCTTTGTTGTGGGAATGCAGGCGTGAAACAGTCTGGACAGGCATAGAGTTTGCGCCACATTTCCACCAAACCGCCGGTCAGTCCAGTACTTTGGGTTGAACCTGTGTCGGTTGTGTTGGTGTCTTGTGTGTCATCCGTGTCTGTATCTTGTGGTTCGTCGGGTGCAGCGTTCGTGTAGGTAAAACCATTTTCCAATGTTTCAACACCCAAATCTGATTCAACGGTGACGTCTACTTGCCCCTCAGAAGGCGATGATGGTGTTTCCAGCAGTATTGTTTGTGGATCAATCACGGTAATGTCGACTTCGAGATTGCCAAAACTGACCAGCACGTCTCCTTCAAAGCCATTGCCAGAAATCACCACCGAGGTGCCACCCGTGGGAGAACCAAAGTTTGGTTCAATGTCACTGACAACAAAATCAGCCAGGGGAACATCATCGGTGTCATATCCTGTGTCAAATGACACAGGAGAGGTCTTGACCCCCAATTCTTCACAGCCTAAAGGTCCAAGGACAATGGAAAAAGTGGTGATATACAGTAAGTTTTTGCGCATGATCTTTTTTGTGTCTAGATTTCTATACAGAATAGCACAACATCATCAAAGTGCGTTATTGCAATCCTTTGACGAAATCATAATACTCACCGAAAAAGGCCTGTGAGACTTGTTTGCCCATTTTGATCATTTCTCGCGCGATGGCTTCTACCACATGTCTCATAGCCACAGCTTCCCGTCTAGATGAGGCCAAAATACAGGCATTGATGGCGGCTGATACGATGTTTCCACCAGCAATGTTGAAGTCTTTGGCCAGTTTGGCGATGTCCAAATCTGGATCACGAGGTGCTCCCGGTGGGATAGATTGTTCCCATAGTTTCATACGTTCCGTTACACCTGGGTTGGGAAACTCAATCACCGCGCCAAATCGTCGAAGAAAAGCCTCGTCAATGTTGTCCAACAAGTTGGTGGTCAAAATCGCACAACCTTCAAAGACTTCGAGGCGTTGGAGCAAAAAGGCAACTTCTTGGTTGGCAAATCTATCTTGGGCTTGCTTTACATCCCCACGCGAACCAAATAGAGAGTCTGCCTCATCAAATAGAATGACGGCAGAACCACCTTCGGCAGCGTCAAAAATCTCTCGCAAGTTTTTCTCCGTTTCCCCGACCCATCTGGATACAACACTTGAAGTGTCGACGCGGAACATGTCCAGTCCCAAGGTGTTGGCGATGACCTCCGCCGCCATTGTTTTACCCGTTCCTGGGCCCCCACTGAATAAGGCTTTGATCCCATATCCACGTGCGCGAATCTTGTTGGCACCCCAACGGTGAAACACGGTTTCTTGTTCTGCCAAATAATTGACCAAATCTTGCAACTGTTCCTTGATTTTGGGCGGCAAAATTAGATCATCCCAACGATACCGCGGTGTGACGTGCAGAGCCAATCCTTGCATTTCAGGGCGAGAGCACTCACGGGCGGCTTCCCAGAGAATCTCATCGTTGGGCTCAATGCCGCCAGACTCAGCTTCAGCACGATCGATGATGCGATCAATGGTCGTCCCCCCAACCGAGTAAAAACGCTCGGCCAAGTCTACAGATCGATCCACATCCCATCCTTTTTGGAGCAGGTGTTCTTCCCAAGATTTGATTCGTTCGTCGAGGTTGGTCCTTCCGACTTTGACAGTTGCACTGGGACGATCGGACCCTAGTAGACCACTCAGTGCGCGTCTATCTGCGCCACCCACCAATACAGGCACAGGCAACGTTGCCAGTGCTGATCCCAAGGTCAAGACCTGAATCTTTTGCTGTGGGTCTTCTTGACTCGAAGCGACATTGATGACGAAAGGCAATGCACCACTCATACGCAGTTCTCGAATGAGTTCCCAAGGTTGCTCAAGGTAATTTTTGCATCTTTCTAAGTCGATGCGCACCAAGGGTCTCTCTGCGCGACGGGCGATGGAGATGGCCACACCTTCTCGTGCACCTGAAGTTGCCCCAATCACCGTAATTGTGATCGCCTTGTTCAAAGATGGAGCCAATTCTTCTATTCGCGTTTGGGTTTCTCCGGCGATCAATGGTGCACCACTGACATCCAAGGGAGTAAAGCCCAGTCCAGTTGGCAACTCTTCACCTTCCAACAGCCATCGAAGGAAGCGGCCACTCGGGTGTACTCTACGAGCGGTGTGGGTTTCGGCACCATCGGGTGGGTTCAGCAGCAATAGCCGATTTTTGATCAACGGTGAGCCACTCATCAGTCTGGCTTGCAGTGCCAATCTTTGTGTTCGCTCTGTTCGCAATACGCGGGTGGCCAAATCAACAGTGAGAAAAGCCTGATTGAGGTTGTCGTTGAGATAGGCAAAAATCTTTCCATATCCAGCGGAAATTTCGGGAGCCAAACTGAGCAACACCAAGTCTGTGTCGTCTCCATCCAAGTCAAATGCTTTCTTTAGGCGTCCAATACGTCCATTGTGGTCGTTGCGTAAAGCCTCTGACGCGTGGATTGCATCGTCGAGTCCGTCTGGTGTGTGCGTATAGTCAATTTCACCGTGGGCTCTCAGTAAAGCGTCGACTTCATCATCGGTGATCACGGAGCCCCAAAATTGTCCTTTTGCCCGCATTGCTGGTCGAGCACGTTGTCTTCGTACTGCGCGTAGGAGAAGCAAATCAATTCTACGAAGGCGTCTTGCCAGTTCGGTAAAGATGGCGCTCATGGTGTGTCCTGGTTTCCGTGGATTCAGTCGCAACGACGCAATCTTTCACGCCATTGACTGTGTGTTGTGTAACCGGTTCGAATAGGGGATTCATTTGGATAGTCTTGGAGAAGGTTCTATCCTTTTTCATCCCTACATTTTTCATCTACAACGATCGCATCCTATTGACCAAATCCTTTGTGTGTTCCACCACGCTGACGGGTGAAATCTTGCGTCTGATCGTGTTGATCGAGCAACATTTGTGTCAGCATATAGACCACTTCACTATGGGTCATTCCTTGCTTGCGCAATGCTGTATACCCAAGAAGGGCTGAAGGCTCTCCCGATTCTTTGGCTTGAGCAGGCGAGGAACTGGTTTCAGTTTCTGTGCTGGTTGGGCTGGCTGGCGCTTCCGCTTCTTGAAAAAGATCTTCGATGTTGGTGGGCAAGGCGTCACTTCGTCCTCCACCAGCCTGATGAAAGACCATAGATTCAATTGCACGAGCCGCAATTTCTTCGGCATCACGAATCTTGTCACCAGCGGCTCCTCCAGAGCGAGATTGATGGTACAGTTCGTGGGCGTAGAGGGCTTGATCTTCTGCACTGCTTAGATCAAAATTTGAATTGACAATGATTTCGCCATCCATCGTCATCGCACGAGCACCAACTGCTTGAAGTGCTTCATCCGCCAACTCACCAGAGAACACGTCTCCGTGTGATGCTGCTCTTTTCCGAAGGTCTGCACTTCTAGACAAGATGTCTTTGCCGAAGCCTTCACCAATTACATTTCGTTTTCTCGCCATGTTCACTTCCCGAACGGTGTCAATCTTAGAGTGTTTCACAGGCACCAGTTGCGTACAATACTTTCCAGCGACTGTTCATATTCCTTCAGTTCTTCAATTCTAACATATTCATTGGGTTGATGTGCAACATCGATGCTCCCCGGTCCCCAAATGAGTGGCTGTGTCCCCATTTCTGCAAGGCATCCTCCATCGGTTGCAAATGGGGCGCCCAAACATGGCGTGTTGGGTGATTGGTGTTTGATCGCTTGTTCCAAGGCGGTGGGCAACGGGGTGTACAGTGGAGAAGCAGCTTGAATGATGTTGAGGTGAATGAGAGCGCCGTCGTCATGTCCCGCACGTTGAATTTCTTTCAGACGCGCTTTGAGATTGTCTATTAGTGCTTGATGATTGTGTCCTGGCATGGGGCGCAACCCAAGCCGAATGACTCCGTGCTCAGGAATGATGTTGATCGCAGTTCCAGCGTGAATCTGCGCCACGTTCAGCAGAGGATGTTCCCCAGTTTGTACGGAGATTTGTGTTTTGAGCCATCGTTCCCAGTCTTGGACGATCGCCCAGCATTCAAAAAGCCACTGGGTTGCTGACACGCCCAAGTGTGGTTTGGAAGAGTGCGCAGGGTGACCTTTGGTCGTGATTTCGAGTGTGCAGTGTCCGCCGTGGTGGTGAAAGATTTGCTGAGAAGTGGGTTCCCCAATCAGGATGTTTGTCGGCATTTGAAGGTTGGCACATTGCTTGGGCAAATGTGAAGCACCAACGCATCCGATCTCTTCATCGTGGGTCCAAAGTAATGTGATTCCACGTCGCATTCGGTCTACTGGAAGTCTAGACAGCACGCTGTATGTGGTTGCCAAAAAGGCTTTCATGTCACAAGCACCACGTCCATATACCTTTCCAGCATCAATGATGCCTTCGAAGGGGTCAATTTTCCAGTTCTGACCATCTACAGGGACGACATCCATGTGTCCAGATAGACCAAGACTGTCTGGTCCAGTTGGTCCGATTTGTATGACGACATTTTGTTTGCTCGGAGTCGTTGAGAATTGATGGACGGTGCCACCCACTGCCTCTCCACGCTCAGCCATTTCAGAGGCAAAATCTAAAATTGGCTCGCTCGATACCGTTGGAAATTGAATGAAGCGTTGCAATAGTTGAACGGCATCCACATTCTCTCCTGTGTTGGCTCAATCGTAATTGTGATCGTTTACGTATCTGTTTTGTTGTTCGATGTTGGGGGCGTGTTAGGTCGAACCAATTCTATGGACGTGGTTTCTTTTGTTGAATCTGTTTTGATAGGGGCTTCTTTGTTTTGGGTTTCTTTGTCGACGTCGTCTTCGGTTTTGCGGTCGGTTTCGTCTTTCTTTTGTTCTTGTTCACTGTCTTGAGGAGACTCTTCACTCTCCTCTGCTTCTTCCCACCAGTTGAATGGGCGAGTTTTTCGAACGGGTGGTGCATTGCGAACTGTGGCGCGCACAGCCAAAATTTTGTCAGCGATTTTGAGATCCTGAGGGGTGTTTCGAGCTGGACAGACCTCAGATCCTTCCGTCACAGTTGATGCTGGTGCTCCAGATTGTTCTTGTTGTTGTGCGCTCAACCGCTCATTGACCTGTTCAGGCAGACTTTCTCGTGTGGTCTCTTCCTTTTTAAGCGCTTCTTCAAGCAATTGCTTGCCTTTTGATACATTGCCCTGACAGAAAGCCTGTCCAGCCTTTTTATAGAGCGTTGCCGATTCTTTCCAACGTTCTGGATCGGGGAGGAAAAAACCATTTTCTCCCTTTGCAACTTCACGAAACCATTCTGGTCGTTGTGCGACTTCATCCAGTTCAATTTGTTGGATGTGTTGTATATTTTTGAGTTGGGAGCAAACAAATTGCAACAATTGATCTCTTTGAGTCGAGTTTTGTTGTAGGCGATCACTCAATCCTTGATTGCCCATTTTACTAGAGAGCTGTTGGAGCAGTCGACTGTCAACGTCGCTATTTTTCCCCAGTTTTCCAGACTTTGAGGAGGCAGCACCGGTACTGTTTTTGACCTTGTTGTTCTGTGAGCGCATTGAGATTCCTAAGTGTTCGTGTCTCCTTGTGTACTGTAACCGATCCGATATGTTACAGTGGTGTGACAGAAAAAACAGAGGCTAGATGAGAAGAGTTTTGGACAGACTTGACGTGTTGATTCATGGGGATCGCCTCCATCAATTGAGAACGGTTGACATTGTCTATCGTGAACGGATGGAGCGTGAAGTGGGTTTTCAAACTGTGGATATTCCAGAGCCAAAAGTGACGCGCACCGGAAAATATCG
The DNA here is from genome assembly GCA_965661985.1 of uncultured Myxococcota bacterium. GTDB lineage: Bacteria > Myxococcota_A > UBA796 > UBA796 > UBA796 > CAJWHX01. Next base: position 91,421 of record CBFIFY010000007.1, read on the forward strand.
CGAAAGTCGAAATACCGTAGAGGCCGCCCCGAATGCACCATTGTTGAAGCGAATCGTTCAGCATCCCTTTTCGCTGGAACGTGCCTATTTCAAGCGTGCAAACATCCCACGTGTAAAGATTGAACCGCGGGCAAAAATTGTTTTTCCACAATTTGTGAAAGAACAGTTGCAAAAAGAAACTAAGATTCGTACAATACGTCCTATGGAAATGCACATTCAAGCCAAAAGCCCAACAATCCCCACAGTAGAGTCATGGTTGACTCAAACTGCCTTAGGTTCTTCTACAAGAGGGGGTGGTCAATGAGAGAGATTGACTCAACATCCACTGGACTGATGTCGGGGCGTGACATTATTGGTGAAGTGACTGAGGCTGTCAAGAAGTACATCAAGGACGGTTGGACTGATGAAAAGAATCTGACAATTGAAGAGCAACTCGATAAAACTTCAATGGGGAAAACAGATCAATTCGCGTTTGTGTACATGTATCGGTTGGCCCACAACACGAATCTTCAAAACCGAAAACGTTTCCGAAGGGCACCTGTTTTTCTCAATGACGGTGAAGACAGTGGCAATGTGTACCTGCATCGTCCACCCATCATGGTGGATCTTTTTTATTTGATTACTGCCCACGCACAGTTTCCATCAGAAACGGCCAAGTTGCTCGGTTGGCTTCTACTGCGCTTGAATGAGGCAACCCATTTGATTTATCGACCTCGAAAATTTGTTCTGCCAAACGGACAAGAGGTAGATTCTCTAGGGCGTGAATATGATCCCAATGTAGATTTGGATGAGCCGAATTTGGTCATTGAGAAAGTTTCGTTGTCATTGGTCGATGATTTGACCGTTGGGGATGCGATCAATCTCTTTAGCCTTCATGAAGCACCGTATCGTCCATTTCTGACATACCGTGCTAGAATAGCGATTGATGGGCCACTGGTTCACGCTCCAAGTGGTACTAAAGTGGTCATGGATCGCGCAAAGCAAACGCAATCCAAACCTCGACCTGGTACACAAACGAGACCCAACGGGAGACCTGTTCGCGGAAAGCCCCCAAAACTGGACGATGCACGAATTGGATCAGAAAAACACAATTTTCGCCGTGACAGTGATGACTATGACGATTACAACAATTAACAGAAGAACAACCTTTAATTTTACACAACAACCTCTCTAGGAGACAATCATGGAATATTCAACTCCAGGTGTTTTTATCAACGAAGTAGACAGTGGTCCAAAGCCAATCGCTTCTGTAGCAACTTCTAACCCCGGTTTCTTGGGTGTGTTCCCATTCAGCCCAAAAGTAGATGCCATCGCCATTACAGGTACTGACGGCACGAAGCAAATCTCAGGAAAAGTCTTGCCAGCATTGGTCGACAAATCTGGAAAAGTTACTGGCGACGGAAACGACGCAGTTTCTGCATTGACTTCTTCAATGAACTTGCGCAATGCAGACGTTAAAGATGTGGCCAAGTTCTTGGACTTGTATGGCGTTAAGACTTCTGGAAAAGACAGTGTCTCGTTCAAAGACGAAGGTAAGAAAGGGGTTCAAATCTCTTACAAGGGTCAAACTGTAACTGCTCCTGCCGGCGTAGTAGACGTCAAAGGTGCTGTGGTTACCGCAGACGACGCTCAACTTGAAGAATTGTTGGGCAACTTGACTTCTACATTTTCTCTGACCAAAGCGAATCCAAAAACTGCCGAAGATATTTTGGGTGCCTATGGTCTAAAGTTTGAAAGTGCTGAAGGTACCGCGTTGCAAGACGTGTACTCATTGCCTCCAATGGCTGTGACCAACAAAGCAGAGTTTTTCCGCTGGTTGCAAGCGTTCTTCGCTCAGTACTTGGTAGACACGCACGACACAACAGAGTTGGTGGGTCAAGAGTTTGACGACATTGATGAAGCGACAGACGCGGTATTTGATGCCATGCAATCGGATGCAAACTTGAAGAGCATGTTCAGCGATTTCTTGAGTCAAGAATCTGTATTCAACTTTGTTTCAGCCATTGATGGTTTCTACGCCAACGGTGGTGGCAAATGCTACGTATACCTGATGGGTGCAAAAGATGTTGGTACTTCCTTGCGTGAAAACCAAGCCGACAAGTTGGGATTGTTCGCATTTGATGATGTTGACGATATCGCGTTGATGGCGGCTCCTGGTACTGCTCCTCATCAGCAAAAAGAAATGCTTGAGTACTGTGAAATTCGCAAAGACCGTTTTGCTGTATTGGATGGTCCAATTGTCTCTACAGGGAACATGGACATTCCAGCTTCTGCAAAAGGATACGGCGCGATGTATGTTCCTTGGTTGAAAGTGACCAAGCCTTCATGGTTCAAAGGTGAGCAAGCGATCAATGTCACTGGAAACGATCGTCGTAAGTTGAGCAAGTTGCGCAGTGAAGATGGTGTAAAGAAAGAAGTATACGTTCCACCAAGTGGCCACCTCTGTGGGATCATGGCTCGTGTAGACGGTGAGCGCGGTGTTCACAAAGCTCCTGCAAATGAATTGGTGATGGGCATCTCTGGATTGTCTCAAAACATCAACAGTTTGGAGCAAGGTCAGTACAACGATCGTGGAATCAACGTCATTCGTGAGTTCAAAGATCGCGGTATTCGTGTTTGGGGTGCTCGTACATTGGCAACCAAATCTGACCCATCTTGGAAGTACATCAACGTTCGACGTTTGTTCATCATGATCGAACAATCAATCATGTTGGGCTCTCAATGGTCTGTTTTTGAACCAAACGATCAAACTCTTTGGAAAAAATTGACCCGCGACGTCCGGTCTTATCTCATGCGTGTATGGCGTTCTGGAGCACTTTTTGGAGCGACAGCCGAAGAAGCGTTCTATGTTAAGTGTGACACTGAAACCAATCCCCGTTACCTCATCGACGCTGGTCAGGTTAACGTCCAAGTTGGTATCTCACCTGTCAAACCCGCAGAATTTGTTGTATTCAGTATTGGTCAATGGGATGGTGGAGCTCTCATCGAGGACTAAGCCCATTCACTTTTAACCCCCGCTTGAGGCGTACCACCACGCAACAAGTACAAACCCAAAACTCATGGAGTAAAAAATGCCTACAGAAGAACTGTTTGGTGCTTATCACTTCCTCTTGGAAATCCAAGGGATCATCAATGACAATAAAATTATTGTCGGCGGATTTAAATCCGTTTCTGGAATGGACTCAGAGACTGAAATCGTTGAGTTCAAACAAGGTAATGACATGGTTGTTCGTAAGAAGCCTGGTCGTACCACTTATGCAAACATCGTTTTGGAGCGTGGTTACACTGCGACTGACGACTTGTGGCAATGGCGCAAGAACATCGAAGATGGAAAGATCGACCGTCGCGCTGGTTCAGTAATCATCTTGGATCAAGATGGAACCACCGAAGTTGCTCGTTACAACTTCTATGAAGCCTGGCCTTGCAAGTGGAATGTGCCCGATATGGATTCTGATTCATCTTCCATGGCAATTGAAAAAATCGAATTGGCTGTCGAGAAAGTTGAGCGTGCATAATGGACATTCGTGAAGAGTTTGAGTTTACCCTTCCTCTTGGGTACAAAGATAAGGACGGAATCGTACACAAGACTGGCGTAATGCGTCGCTCTCGTGCGAAAGATGAGATCGTATTGTTGCAAGACATGCGCGTTCAGCGAAACCGAGCATACCTTATTATTGCACTGTTGGGGCGTGTTGTGACTCAACTTGGATCGCTCAAGGATGTGAACACTGGGGTCATTGAGAACTTGTTCGCCTCTGACCTCCGTTTCCTTGAGGAAATGTACAATCGCATCAACGAAGATGAAGTCATGATTTCAGTGAAATGCCCTGAATGTGGTGCCGGCTTCGAAAAGGAGTTTGGTCGCCTGGGGGAATTGTAAGCTACCCCTTGGAAAACATATACAAGGAGGTAGCCTTCATTGCTTACCATTTTCACTGGCCGAGAGATCACATCCTAGAAATGTCTCATCAAGAAAGGCATTATTGGGTCAAAGAAATCTCGAAGATCAATGAACGAATCAATAGTTCTCGATAAACTGGTTGAATCAATCATAGAAGCGCCCTTGACTTGTGTCAGGGGTGTTTTTCTTTTAGAAAAGGGTGCAAAAAGGAACACTGCGAAGGCTAGGGAAATGCGATACACTACACAGCAATGAGAACAGTCTGTTTTTGTAGATGTGGAGTCTGAAGTGCTTGGAAATATTATTGTTCAACATGGTCATCGAGCCCCTCGAAACAAAGCGCATATTCGGTCTGATATAACGGCTGTGATCGGTTTTGTTTTGCCGAATAAATATCCAGAAGAGTTTTTGACGGGAGACTTTTTGGAAGTTGTTGTTCGTGGAGAACGAGAATTTGCGAGTTATGAACACGTTGCTGTTTTTGATGCTGCAACAAAAAGGGCTGTCCAGAATTTTTTTCGAAACGGTGGGGATACAATCCATGTGTTTGGAGTGTGCATCGATTCTCTCGAAGATGTAAAGTCAGCATTGAGTATTGAAGAGGTTTGTGGGGCCTTGTTGCATCGATTGGAGAGTGAAGAGGACATCTCGCTGTTGATGGTACCTTCGTTGGCCTATTTCCGTGTCCAAATGCTCAACGACGGAAGTATTTTGTTTGAGGGCGAGGCTCTTTGGAGTCGATTGCTTCAGCATTGTGCCGTTATGAACAATAGATTTTTAATCATGGACGCCCCTCAGCAGTTGCATGACGAGTTGCTCATTCGCTGGGTTTCTCAGTTTGGGCTTCGAAATGACAAAACTTCAGCCTATGGTGCAATCTATTATCCATGGTTGTGCGACGGAGAGTCTGTATTTCCTCCGTCTTCCGTTATGGCGGGTGTGTACGTGTCTGTTGAACGCAGTCATCCACCGATTGGGATTCAATGGCCACCTGCAAATGTACCTGTTCGAGGGTGTACACATTCAACTATCGAATTGACGCAGCATGAAGCTACGCAACTCGCACGAGGGCACGTCAATCCGATCATGTTGGTTCCAGGGCAAGGAATGATGCCGATGGGTGCACGAACATTGTCTAAAGATCCCATTTTTCAACAGATCAACAGTCGGCGCATTATGAACATGATCGTCGAACAGATTCATCGGGATACCCAGTGGGCAGTATTTGAAGTGAACAACCCACATTTGTGGACGATTGTGTCTAGAGACATCGGTGCTCGGTTGGAAGAGTTTTGGAATGCGGGTCTTTTAGAACTGAGTGAAGAAGGGGAAAAATACTTTGTGTTGTGCAATGACCAAAACAACCCACGTCACTTATTGGACGCTGGATACATCAATGTAGAGGTTCGTTTGCAACCGGTTGGCACCACTGAACAGATCTTGATCGATTTTACATTGGGTGGTGGATAAAGTTCAGTGAAAGCCAAAAAATATCGTTACAATAGTTTTAATGTTGGGTCTTGAAAAGGATCTACTCAGTAAAGTATTGTAGAGTACAATTAGAATCTGAAAGGAGTCATCATGGCAAGTTGGAAAGGACGCGGCAAAGGGCGAGCAGGGGCTCAACCAAAGTTGGCGATTAAAGGTGGACCCGGTAAGGGGTCTGGTCGTCCAGGAGCACAGCCAACAATACAGCCTGCAATAGTAGATGGAAAGCAGGTCACAACGTGGGTTGGTCGTGGTGGTGGGCGCTCTCCAGTGCAACCACAGATTAAGTCCGCCAGTATCATTGCTGCCCAACGCGGCGTTCAGCAAGCTGCTTCCAATATCATTTCTGGTGCCGTGGGCGCTGTGGGTGGTGCCTTAGGTGGATTCATGGGACAGCCGGCGATGGCACGCTCTTTGGAAGATCCCATGGGTGGGTATGTGTTCGCGTTGGAAATCAACAAAATGGAAGTTGCCCACTTTACTGAATGTGCTGGTTTGAAAAGTAGTACAGAGATCTACACAATCAAAGAAGGTGGAATGAATCATGCGGTGCACAAGTTGCCCGGGCAATCTACGTGGGACAACATCGTACTGAAGTATGGTGTGACCAGTGATATGAGCATGCTCAGTCTTCGAGAGTTCATCATGAACGATGAGTATGCTGGTAGCGGCGCTGGTGCCGATATGGGCAACATTTTTGGTGGATTCTCAACGAATACTTCAGCAGGTTCGATGATCAGTTCTGTATCAAACGCCATTCGGTCTGCTTTGGATGGTGGATCGGGCAGTCCGGGCAAAATGGAAAACAAGCGTTTTTCCGGTTCGATTGTACTGAAGAACAACAAAATGCAAGAAATGGTTCGGTACACGTTCCAACAAGCATGGGTTGTCTCTTGGGAAGGACCAAAATTGAATTCTGAAGGTTCAAATTTGGCGATTGAAAGCATTGAAATAGCACATCACGGTGTCAATGTATCTCGATCTTACGCCAGCAAAGTACCATTTGGATAATGTTTTTGAGACAATGGACTATCCAAAGTCAGTGGTAGAAACGGTAAAACAGAAATTACTGGCAAATAGAGAACAACTGGAAAAGAATCTAAAAAAGGATGACCAACAATGAGAGAAGGTTCAGCATTATTGGACAGGTTGGAGAAACGCTTCGACAAGATTGACTCCCGTGCAGATCGTCGGTCTCGAGGGATGCGGGCAAGAGATTCCTTTTTGGGGCATTTTTCAGAGCGCATGCGAGAGTTGGAATCCTTGGTTCAAGTGCCTGAAATGTCGGCATTTCGCCGATTGCCCAAAGTAGGTTCTCGCTTTGATCCTTGGGGCAATATTGGTGGTTGGTCAGTCATAAAAGATTTGACGTACCTTGAGTGGTTGAATGAACAAGATATCGAAGTCGAACAAGAGGCTGAAGCACCACGTGTTTCGGCTTGGGGCACGGCTTCTGGTCGTAGTGAAGGTGTTGGAAGAAGAAGTTCGGCTTGGTTGAACACGCCCTATACCCCTGCTCGAGTTGCCGGAAAACCGAATCCAAAACCAATCTCTAAGACTTCAAACAGGCGCGTGCGCAGTGGATTGCAGTCCAAACGTCCTCGTAAATCGCAAGCGTTGGCACCAACGATGCGTGTTTCTTCCCCATTGCAAAGAGTGATGGGACGAGCAGCCGTTTCAGAGGCTCGAAACAGTCAACAGAGTAGAGTGATGGGCAGTTTACCACCTTTGCTCTCCAAAACTGTGGGGGCGAAATGGACCGAAACGCAAGCCCAAGCAGGAAAGTCTGGTGGGGCATTGGCCAACCAGCGACTGTCTACTGTTCGTCGCTCGCCAATGTTCAAATTAATTGATGAAGAGTTGACAGAGAATTATGCAGATGCTCAAGTTTCTCAGACGGCTTTGGCAAAGGGTCGATTGGGCTCAAGTGGGTCAAGCAAGCTGACTCAATCCAGTCTTGAAAGGTCGCTCTATCAGAAAAGCCAAAGTGCCAATAAAGTTTCAGATAGAAGTGGAGCCAATACAAAGGCAAAGAGCGGGATCAGGGGCTTGCAGTCTTTGGCCAGTACCTCAGAAATGGTATCTGCAGGTCTCTCTTCCAGTTCGTACCCCAATTTTGGTCGACGCGTTGACAGTGGGAAATCTGCAAGTACTGGCACTGTCATGGCTCCATCTTTGCAACGAGTGATTCGTACACAGATGGTCCAAACTGTCGATAAGGTCGTACCTTCAGTTGTACAGAGAGCACAGAAGTCTGTAAGAAATCAAGTCTTGAATCGTTTGAAGAATTCTAATGTCAATCAGAGAATGCTCAAAGCACCTTCTGTTGTAGTGACGGAAGTGGTGGATGTGATTCAGCGAAGTGTATTAAAGCAGGCTGAGCAGGAGATTCAAAGAGTATTTTCCAGCGCAAGCATTCAAAGTCTCGAAGCATTGACAGAGCAAATGGGGACTGTTGCGAAGGCAACCGAGCGTGTTGAACGGGTGGTAAAAGAAGTCATCAATGAACTGGTTGAGCAGAACAGCTCCATCATTGAAACAGCCGTTGAGTCAGTGATGACAGGTGGCAGGTCTGCCGATACTCAAAACCAGCCCATTGAAACTGTTGAAGTCAAGAATATACAACAGATCGTGAGACAACTTCGTACAAAAGGGGTAGGACAACAGTTGGCTGAGCGGATGGCAACGAGCTTGCCACCAACAGAAATGGGTATACGTCAATCTGTTGAGAGAATGGTTGAACAGTTCATGTCCCAAGACCAAGGTCAATATCAAGAGAGTGGTTTGCGTACAGGCGCTAGAAGTACCAAGGGTGTGGAACTTTCTCAAGCCAATATAACCAAGAAGGTGCGTTCACAATTACAGCCCTTATTCAATCGCTTGAATGAAACAGGAACCTCAGCGATTGGCGAAGGATTCGTGCGTTCTTCTATCTTGCCAGCCGTGGCCGGTGAGCGCTTCGAAGAGCGAATCGTCGCCGATGTGGTGAACGAAATCTCCAAATTTGCCAGACGAGAAACTGTTATCGAAGGCAGCGCTGGCCAGCGTCAGTTGATGGATTCCTTGGAAAAGTCAGTTGGACGTTTGGTTTCCAAAACACGAACGATGAATTTGGCGACAGGCGGTTCAGACTGGGTGGACGTCCGTGCGTTTGGTAACGAGTTGGATGAGTCTGCTGAGGGTGTCGGCATCAACGGTGTGAATGCAGAAAGCAAGTCTTCTCCATGGTTTACCAGAGAAACAGAATCGACCGGCTCAAACAAGAATTCTATATTGAACAGTTCTGCAGGAAAGAGGGTGGTCTCTCAACAAGTGTCCAAGGTTTTTCAACTGATGGCACGAAACCCAGGTCGTCTAGATGTTGTTGCTCGCAAAGCAGGGTTGAAACTGTCTGAAGTTCAAGAGATGGCACAGCATGCGGAGCAGGTTACTTCTTCGGCGTTTGCTTCCAACAGTCTGTCACCAACCCAGCAAGCTGCTGCTCGTGTTTTGAAAATGGTGGATGGCAATCCGACACGACCAGAAGTGATTGCTCGCCAAACGGGGTTGAAACTGTCTGAAGTTCAAGAAATCGTACGGAACATTCAGAGTGTTGAAAGAGTTCAATCCAAAAGTAAAAGTAGTGGCTCTGTATTGGGTGAAACTTTTGACAATGGTCTTGGGCAACGTAAGGGCATCAGTTCAATAGGTTCTTCGTTGAATGCTGTTCAAGACGGTGTTGCCCACCCACTCGAGAAAATGTGGGAACGTGCAACCAGTCCGATCGCGTTGCCAGAGTGGACTGGAATGGGAACCTCTTCGTTCAAGCCCATGTTGGGAGAATCAGCGAAAGGGTGGAGGCTATCCCCCAAACGCCGAGCCATGCACCCTTATTCAGTAGATGTGGACAGTACAGTTCTGCAATCGCCTACTGACCCAAGTGACGTTGAGGCAGAAGACAATGGGTCCGTTGCGAAGCCAAGTCCCTGGTTTTCGAAAAAAGACGAAAATCAATCTGGCTTTGGTTTTGTTCCACAGAGCATTTCTGGCGATGCCAAACTCTCTACCAATGAGATTGCCATGTTCGGTCAGGCAAAGTCTGTACAACTGAGCATTGGAGACATCAAAGGTCAACAGGCTCGTTGGTTGGAACCAAACCGAACTGCCGTATTGGACAATGGAACCGTTATCCATGCCAAGGTTGCAAAACGCTTAGGACTGGCTGTCAAATCAGCCTCCAAACAGAACTTGCCACTGTCTTGGACCTTGGAAGGACTTCAATTGAAGTCGGATCACCAATCCTTACCAAGTTGGGCCAAAAGAGCGTCGGGCCGACCACAAGTGACGGCATCTCCTGAGTTTCTGGTAGCCTTGGCCAAAACGTCCAGTGCCGAAGAAGTAGCAGAAGTTATTTTGCAAAATTCAGGACGGTCACAAGATGGTATATTGCCTCGTACGGCGATGACCGCGATTGATCAGATTCGTCGCGAAGCCCATCGAAGTCTGCAAGACATGCAGATTTCCCAAGAGCAAGCTCAACAGCAAGCCTCCACACCGAATACGCTGGGTCGCTCACGTAGACGACGTGTTTCGCGGACAGCCTATGCAGTAGCTGACGGACTGACTGGACTGAAACCACTGTCTACAGCGTCTCCATCAGTGAGTGGAGAAGCCCAAAATGCGGATAAGGTTGGTAAACTTGCCAGACAATTAGAGAGTTTGGTCTCTATGGCAGAAAGCAATCGTCGCGACGAAGCACGAGATGGCGTTCGTATGGCGGAAGAGTCTCACGATGCAATCGCGGAAGGCCAAGCGCTCTCCAAAGGCGAAGAAAGAGACTATGCTGTAGATATAGAGGCCTTGCGACAAGAAGTCATGAGTGCCTTCGAACAAGAAATGTCCCTTCGAAGCCTTCGAAGCTTCGACAATTCACAAAACACAGATCCTTGGTGGTGATATTATGAGTGCAGCCGTAGAAAAAGCCAAATTTCGTTCAGAGATTGGAAACACCTTTACCGTTCAGTTCAACCCAACCGATATTCAAATGGATGCGGGTGCCAATTGGGCTCCACAATCAGCCACTGCTGATCAGGTACGATTGGAATTCAAAAATATTGATCCCAGATCATTGACGATGACGTTGATTTTCGACACCACGACCAACAACGCGGATGTTCGACAAACCTATGTCAATCAACTGATGAACACTTTTGTGTTGATGCCATTGCCAGACATCAATCCAGCGCATGATCAAACGGCACAAGGGACATTGGGTGACGCGAAAAAGCGGAATGCGCTGCAAACCTTTGAATGGGGCAACTTCTCATTTTTTGGTGCAGTCACCAAGTTGAGTACGAAATATACAATGTTCTCAAAAGACGGAAATCCAATTCGTGCAGAAGTTAAACTCACGATGAAAGAATACATCAACAAGGATTTCTTCCAAGTGGGTGGAGCACGTCACAACATCACTGTTCCACAGGTCAAGTTGGTACAAATGGAAGCAGGGCAAACCTTGTCTGGTATGGCGAATGCTTTGGGAACGACCATGTCGCAACTGGCTCAAGCCAATGGCATTTCGGATCCGTTCAATGTTCCTGCAGGAAGCATTTTGGGCTTGCCATTTGGGCGATAAAAATCTTGATAAACACGTTGGGATGCGTGCAAAATTGTGTCTAACAGGAATCAATGTTTTGTATCAATAAATCTGACATCGATTAAGTAGAAGTCGCCCGTTATGAAGGCAGAGGAGTAGAAATGGGACAAACCGTTATTGGTTTTGAAGTGCAGATTGGGTCCGCGACATTTAGTCACAACCAGTCCAATGGATTGCAGAGCGTGATCATGGAAGATCATGTGGACATGGCCAGTGTCTGCTCAGTCACAGTCAGTACAGCTGAAAATCAACCTACTCAGTCATATAAGATTGGAGACAAAGTTTCGATCAAGATTCAAAAAAGTGAAGAACTGTTCTCTGGTGAATTGATTGCCATCGATCATTCATTTCAAGGAAAGGGTTCGTCTTCCATTATTTTGAAATGTTTGGATCACAGTCATCGTTTGGCTCGAGGTCGTCAAACACGATTTTGGAACGACATGAAAGATTCTGATGTGGTCAGCGAAGTGGGTGCCGAGTCTCAATTGAGTGTCGAAGTGGACCCCACCAGTGAAACCCACAAGTACATTTTGCAACGGAATGAAAGCAACTTGGGATTTTTGAAGCGATTGGCGGCCAGAAACAATTGTCAGTTGCGTGTTGAACCCGGCAAACTTCTGTTCAAAAAAGCGAGTTCTGCCTATACGTACAATTTGAACACTGCGACGGGGTTGATTTCCTTAAATATGTCTTACAACTCTGCAGACATGGTTCAAAATGTTGTCGTCCGTGGTTGGGACATTACTGCCAAGAAAGAAATTGTTGGCAAAGCCTCTGCGGGAGATGTTCAAAATATCGGTTCAGGAGAAGGGGGACCACAATCTGCCAGTGTATTTGGAGACCAGACGGCATACATCACGGATGTACCAGTAACGACCCAAGAGATGGCAGACGAACTTGCCAAGGCGGAAATGGAGCGCATTGCCCGACGATTTGGACGTGGAAAAGCGGTGATTGTTGGCGACGGACATTTGAGAGCAGGATCCACACTCAACATTGAACAGTTGGGTCAAGGAGTCAATGGGGCTCACTATGTGATTTCTTCTCGTCACGTGATTCGTCCACAGGTGGGCTATCAAACAGAAGTTACATTTTGTTCTAACACAATGGGCAATTAAGAATTACATAATTTGCAATCGAAATATTGTATTGAGAATCTGTAATTTGGTGATCCATGAACAAAGAATTTTTGGGGAGAGGATGGGCTTTCCCATTCCACTTTGATTCGGCAACAGGAGCTGTCGCATACTCAGAGTTTGAAGAAAACATTCGTCAAAACATCATGATTGTGATTGGAACCCGTCCCGGTGAACGCCAAATGCTCTATGACTTTGGCTGTCGAATCCACGAACTGATGTTTGCTCCGAGCAACTCAGCGACTGCACGGATGGCCAGTCAGTATGTCAACGAAGCACTGGCTCGCTGGGAGCCGCGGATAGAAGTCCTCCAAGTAGGAGCAAATTTCGATCCATCCGGTGCAATTATGGTACAGTTGGTGTATCGAATCCACGCAACGGGACAGGTAGAACAGTTGTCTCAAATCGTCTCCAACGGTTAATAGACAGCAATCACCCTGTCTATTTGCTCTTTTTATAGACAGTATAGACACAACGCATACAAGAGAGAGTTTTATGCCCATCAAACCACCCAATTTAGATGATCGTCAGTACCAAGATATCTTGGATGAGATGATGCAACTCATCCCGCAGTATTGCCCTGAGTGGACCAATTTAGGCCCTGCCGATCCAGGTGTGACGCTGGTACAACTGTTTTCTTGGATGACCGAGATGGTTTTGTATCGGGTGAATAGAGTGCCCGATAAGACCTATATTCACTTCTTAAATTTCATTGGAGAAGACCGAAAAGTTGCTCAGCCTTCGGTAGCGCCATTGACTTTTTCATCCAAAGTAGATCGCACCATTGAAGTCGGTCCGTACACCACATGTGCGACGCGTCAAACGGAGGAGCGTTCAGCGGTCAAATTTTTGACAACGGAGCCATTGACGGTTCATTCTGCACAGGTTGAAAAGTTAATCGCGGTCAAAGGGGGGCAGAATCCTTTGGTTCGAGATATTCCGTTTGGCAATCTGCATGACAACCCATCGGTATTGACCTTGAATCGAGGGCAGGGAATTCAGGTGTTTGAAATGGATCCCGTTGAATACAGTGCCCATTCCTATACGCCTGATCAGTTTTTGTATGTGGCGCACGAAGATTTTCAGTTGATGGATGCTCAACCCAACAAGGCCGGTCGTTTGTGGATCAAAGTAGGCGAAGACAAATTGTCAATCCTCAGTTTCTTTGACTGGGAGTTTCCAAGTGCAGATGGTTGGTTGCCCATTGAGAAGATGGCCATCAAAGATCCTGGATTCGGGGTTGAAGAAGAGGCGTTGCGGGCATCTTTTATGGGAATTGTAGAGCATAAGTTTGATGTTGGCGGTGTGAATGAGCAACTTGAGGAGCGTGTACGCACACAGCGTTGGTGGGTTCGAGGTCGCTTAAATTACGAACGATGGTTGGTCGCCCAAATGAAAGAGGACCTCACCATTTCGTGGCGCGACGATCGGGGTGCAGAAGATCGTCGAGTCAATGCTTCGATGGAGGCACGTGGTCGTTCCATTGAATTTGAGATTGAAGATTTGCCCCCGATGAAAGCGGGCTGGTTGTTGGTATTCCAAATGGTGAACCGTTCAATGGGTGCCGGTCGAAGTGAGTATTTTCCAAAGTATCGGTGGTATTATCGACGTGGTGAAGTCTGGGAAGAAATACCCGACTCACAGGTTCGCATGCAACAGACCAATATTTACATTGAGGGTCCACTGACCGACATGGCATCGGAAGGCATCAACTTGCGTGCAGAACGTGTGGAAACTGTTGATATGTCACGTCTTTGCCGAGAGTTTGAACTGGATGTTCAATGGGTTCGAAATGTAGAACGCAACCTGTTGTCAGGTGAAAACATCAAAACACTGACTCCGTTGTCGAACGATGATCGACCTTGGGACCCATTTCAGATCAACCCGAATATTCCACCGACAATTGGTCGAAAGGTCTTCATTGGATCAGATTTGTTGATCAATCGTCGCAAAGAGAAGGTAACAGTGGAGATTACCTATTCCTTTGAGATGAATGGCGAGCCTGTTGAAGAACCAATTGATTCTTACGCCTTGCAATTGTCCTATCGTGCGGATGACGCTTGGCGCATTGTAAATTCAAAGGACAAGATATTTACGAAGTTTCAATTCAACAAAATGCAAGAAGGTCAGGCGCCACGCAGTGGAGTGCAAAGTGTCGTCTTTCACTTGGATCCCAATGATCACATTCGAGACATCGCGCCATTTGATCTCAAAGGAAACATTTCTGGCTGGCTAAGGTTGGAATTGACCAAATCGACACTGATGGGGCAAGATGAAAGTGGCACCGATCAGCCAATTCAGTTTCGCATTCACAATGTAGAACTCGGTCTCAACGGTGGGGTTGATGTTCAGGAGTATGAAGAGCCATTGTTGGGTGCCCGTGTTTTGCACATGGATTATCGCGCTGCCAATGAGCGTTTGACCAAGATTGTCACTCGATTGGCTGGTCGATCCTATACGTACCATCCATTCTATCCATTCATTGAAATCGATGACAACAACCAAAGTTTCTATATGAAGTTGGACAAACCATTGCCTGTTGGGCGACGTCATGCGATCACTTTCCGATGCAACGGCGAGGCATTTTTGCCCTCTCAAGTGAAAATGGAATGGGAAGTTTTGGAAAAGGCCGGCAAAGGTCGCACTGGATGGACCCAACTGCAAAGTCAAGACGATCAAGATTTTTATGCGATGAATGAAACGGGCGCCTTGGAATTTCCGCTTGCGGAATCGGTCAAAGTTTCCAAGGAGGGATTTTGGATTCGCGGACGATTTGTGCTGGACAACGAGGCGGACCTAGAGCATTTGCCATCGTTGCCACCCATTGCCAACATCATGCTGAACACGGTCAGTGGAATCAACTTGAACACGCATCGTACAGAGCGATACAGCGGTCAAGGGGTTCCCAACCAGCAAGTTCGCCTCTTGCGCAGTCCCTTGTTTCTTCATGAACACAGTCAAGGAGAATCGCCGTTTGGACAACCGGACAAATTCGCAGACATTCGTGTATATGTTGATGAAGAATCAGGAAGAACGGAGTGGAAAGCAGTCACCGATGCTGAGATGTTGGTGGCGGGCAAAGACGACAAGGTATTCACAGTGGATGCTGTAGAAGGCGTGTTGACCTTTGGAAATGGAATCCGTGGTCAGATGTTGCCATTCGGTTCGAGCAATGTACTGGTTGACGTCTATCGTGTTGTCGTGGGTACAAAAGGCAATGTTGCTCCTTTTGAGATTGATGTTTGTGATCGGATTTCTGAGGTGGAAGTTACCAATTTGATGCCGGCGGTCGGTGGTCGAAATGCAGAGACCGTTGATGAAATCATCGAGAGGGCACCTTCCTTGTTGACAACGAGAGACCGCGCAGTGACAGCGCTGGACTTTGAAGTGATTTCCAAAGAGGCGTCCAGTGATGTCGCCCGAGCCTATTGTGACGGCAAGATGGATGAAGATGGTCAAGTCTCGGTGGTGATTTTGCCACATCGCCAACCTGGTGAAGAGGTGCCGAACCCATTTTTGTCTGAAGGGCTTCGAGACCATGTGTCTCGGTACTTGCAAGCGCGTTGTTTGATCAATGTGCAACCTGTGGTTCGACTGGCGAAGTTTATGTCGATTGACTTGTCTATTCGATTGAGGTTGCGACCCAAAGCCAACATTATTCAGACGCGTGAACTGGCTCAAGAGTGGGTCACACAGTTTCTCGACCCTTACACGGGTGGACTGGATGGAGAAGGTTGGGTCTTTGGTGGCACTTTGTACGGCCAAGATTTTGCGCGAATGGTGTCGGATTTGCCAGAGATAAGACACATAATGGACGTGCAGATATTCGATATGTCAAAGAAAGATCGCAGGTCCGTACCAGGTTGGGAACTTGGTTCAGGGGTGGAAGAACTGTCTTTGACGGACTTTGACTTGTTCCACGTTCGCAGAATCCGCGTGCAAATGGGTGAGTGGTAATGTCACAGTTTTCAATTGTATCCAAACAAGGCGCGCAATTAGAAGTTCATTCTGAGCATCGTTCAATCGCTGACGTGGTGCGCACCAGCTATCCAATTCGAGCTGCCCGAACGTACATTCGTCGCCATTTGGGCAATCCCATTCAGATTCAGTTGGTGGAGATTTCTCGTGGTGAGGAGCAGGGCTGTGTCCGAATGGCGGAAATCATTTCTGCCGACGGTGGCCCACGGGTGTTCATTCGATTGGTCAAAACACTTCCAGACGGAACACCTGCGTCATTTTTTGCCCCAAAGGAACTGGTTGAGTCACGGGTGCAGATCGAGGTCGAAGGCGGTGGTG
Source organism: uncultured Myxococcota bacterium (assembly GCA_965661985.1). GTDB lineage: Bacteria > Myxococcota_A > UBA796 > UBA796 > UBA796 > CAJWHX01. Next base: position 107,877 of record CBFIFY010000007.1, read on the forward strand.
GCGTTCCAGCCCTGCGAATCCGAGACAAAATTGTCTTGCATGTACCGGTACATTCTTATTTGCGTTTTCTACCAACCCTGTACCGTGCAAATTCCTCCACGATTCGCCGAGACGTACACCAAGTGTCTGAGCGAGAGCAGAGACAGTTGGCGACACGCAATCAAGTGACAACATCCAGAGTCAATGTCGATGAAGCCGACCAGTTTCAGCGATTTTTGTTTCTCTTTCAGCACGTGATGACCAGTGTCATTGATCGAATTGATGAAATGCCCGATCTCACTGATCCACTTCGTGTAGAACGAAAGTTTTTGCCATGGCTTGCATCGTGGGTCAACTTTCCTTTGGATGAGTCTTTGCCTTTGCACATGCAACGAGAGTTGGTCCGTCGGTCAATCCGTTTGAATCGTATGCGGGGTACAAAAGCTGGGTTGTCAGAGATGATCCGAATCTTGACTTCTACCCCTGTGCACATTGAAGAACGTGCCAAGCCAAAAGCCTGTGTACTGGGTCAGATGACGCTGTCTGGTGGAAAAAGCATTGTGGATCGGTTTCATCGTCGAGAACCACCCGGTTGCTACGTGATGCCACAGAACCGAGCAGCACAGAGTTTTTTCATCTTAGAACTTGAGGCCAAATATTTGTTTGTGCGTCGATTTGGGGATCGTGCGGGAGATATTTTGATGCGAATTGTCGAAATCGTTTCTCAGGAAATGCCAGCGCACATTGCGTTTACGATTCAGTTTGCAGACGATCAACATACGAAGTAAAAATAACACACTGGAACAGCGCACCATCGAGCGCACAAGGAAGGACCCGTTATGAACAAAAAAAATCTCAGTCGTTTGAACCCATTTGAAGGGCTGTGCTTGACTTCACAAGATTTGCTTGACGAGCAAACCTATCATCGAGAAAGTCTACAACAGCACAACCATCACCTTCATGGATACGGTATTGTTCACGGTTTGCAAGTTGACTTGTCCACCAAAAAGAAAGGCTACAATGTGACCATTCATTCTGGCTTTGGAATTACCCAAAATGGTTCTGGTGTACAGGTTCCTTACAATATTGAAACGCCTTTGAACAAGCCCAGTTCGGATGGTCTTTACGTTCTGTGGTTGGTCTTGCAAGAAGTAGAAGATCAAGCAGAATTGCGTCATGTTTTTGATACCGCCCAGCAAGAATCAGCCCGCATTGTTGAACAAGTGGCGGTTGTACTTGTGCCAGACGGGGAAACCTTTGAAAATGGAATTCAACTTCGTAGAATCCAAAGTCGTATGGGGCGCATGTCACCTTTGTCAGACCCTGTTCCCAGAGCGGGTAGGACGGAACGTGCAGCCGAAAGTTATTTAAAGCCTCGCTTGCAAGAATTCATTGAACTCAACCGCAAAATCATCAACCTTCTGTACAGAACAACAGAGGTTCGTGAGATTGAAATGGACACGCTGTCTTTCAATTCAGCTTTGATTTCAGCAGAGTTTACGTTGCTTGAAGAAGGCACGACAGATCGCGTGCTGTATAGAGTTGCCGGACTCTTGACGACCTTTGCCAATCAGTTCTACAGCTCCATGCGGAACTATCAAGATGCGGTGGAATCCGTACGGGGAGAGATTAGCAGAATCTCTCTGAAACTTCCTGCGGCGAGTCAGAGCAATGAAGTGTGGCGAGACTGGTTCGGTTCAATTCAACGCCTAAATGCGTTGTTGACAGATGTTGCCAATGCTCTAGAAGATACCATTGGACCACAACAATAGTTACAACAATAGTTACAACAATCGTCTTTTAGGTTTCTAAAGTGGGTACGTCATTATGAACTTGTCTGAAGTTCGACTCCGGATTCAAGTCATCGATATAGAGCCACGTCAGTTGGATGTGACGGTACCCAAGTACATACCGGTATCCGACTTGTCTCAACGAGTGGTCCGAGATGCGGGAATGATGTCTCATTGGCCCAATCGTTTTCGGCGCCATTATTACGTTCACGCCCGTGGAAGAATGTTGGACCATTCCGAAACATTGGAATCTGTAGGTCTTGTAGACGGTGAACTGATTTATTTATTGCCCCAACCGGATGCTGCCCTCGGGGTGTTGGAGCAAAACCCTGAGTATCCTGAGGTGAAACCGTATTTGGGACAGGGCATGGTTCAGTTGATGCTGTCCTTGTGTGCAGTTCTGGCTTTTTCATTTTTGTGGGGCATGGCTTTGAGCGTTGAGCAAACAACGTGGGCTGCCATTTTGCCGAGTTTGGGACTGTCGAGTTTGTGTGTGGCGGTTGCACGACATGCTTGGGGAGGATGGGCATTCAACATCCGTATTGGGGGGACTGCGTTGGCGTTGTACCTCATCGCGTTGTTGCCACCCTTGTTTGCCCCAACATTGTTGTCAGGGGTCGAGTTTTCGGAGTTTGTTCGCGTATTTTTGCCCGGGGCCGTATTGGGATTGACCGGTTTGATATTTTCATGGATTGCTTGGTGGGGACCCGTAGAGCCACTCAACCGAGGGCGGGTCCAAGAACAACGAGCCTCAGAACTTGAACAGGCTCTACCATTGTGTGGCATCTGCAATCGTGATGTGGCGGTCGAAGTGCAAGCCTCCTGTGCATACAGTACGCAGTGTGGGAAAGTCTTTCATCAAGGATGCTTGACGGCCAAGCAAAACAGTTTTCAGGGTGATCCACGTCTGTGTCCCGTCTGTACAATTCGGATTGCCTAAGATCGTAATAAGGATTTCTTTGCGAACCGTTTTCTGTCCGAGTTTTGGGTGGCACGGTGTACAGAGTGTATGATAGAAGTTGTAAAGCAATGGAGTATAGATGAGCAAAGTGGATCCCAGTATTCAAACGGTTGTGCTGACAGGGGAGACGTTGTTGGTCAAACAGTCCATTGATGCTTGGATGAAGGCTTGGCTGCCAGCGGGTGACGATGGCACAAATCTGTTGGTCTACGATGCACTAGAAGATGATCCACACGATATTGCGTCCGAGTTGTTTTTGACTTCGATGTTTTCTTCTGACAAGGTGCTACTCGTTCGGGGCATTGAGCGCTCCAAGGGCTCATTTTTTGAACCGTTGATCCCATTTTTGGAAAACCCAGTCTCTGGCTCCCACCTATTGATTGCCGGTGAAGCCTATCCAAAAGATGCCTCCAGTAAAGCCATGAAAAAGTGGAAGCGGTTGCTCAAAAAGAATGGATTGCATCAAAAGTTTGCACTCAAGGACTTTAATGGCGCTCGGTTCGTCAAGCAGCGTGCGAAGGAACTGAACATTTCAATCCATGAAGGCGCGGTACTCCAGTTGGTTCGCGATACGGGATCTCCATCTATATTGGAGAATGAACTGATGAAATTGGCGTCTTTTGTTGAAGATGGAAAGAGCATCACTGAGGCAGATGTGACCAAGGTGTGTGAAATCTCATCGGAAATAGATGTCTGGGCATTGACCAACGCACTGGTGGCTCGAGATGTTGATCAGGCGTTACAGTCCTTGCATCGAATGCTCAAAGAGCAAAACCCACCCCACAAAATCTTTGGACTGGTGATGTCAAAAGTCCGAGACTTGAGCATTCTTCAACAGCATATTTCACAAAAGACGCCACTGGATGGTACTTGGAAACATGGCGCTTCTAGAAACAAAGCGATGGCTTTACTGAAGAAAAACCCCATTCAGATTGGTCGAGTCTTACAGCAAATGGTGGCCACCAATCGACATTTCAATTCATCCAAAGCAGATGCCGAAGAGCACCTTCATGCATTGATTGTGTCATTGTGCACAGCATGAAATTGCATTATGCAATTGGCATTTGTGTATCAGTACAATAATTAGGGCAAAGAGTTTTTATAGAGGATTAAAGATGGAAGCATTTGCCGTGTTGGCCTTAATTGTATTGTCTGTAGTTGTTCAAACGGTGGGGCGGATGCGCGGTGCACCAAATGTCCCCATCTTTTTCTGGGTGGCGTTTGCCTTGGCGACAGTAGTGCCCTTGGGAACAGGATGGCTGGTCCTGAACAAAGGCGAGGTGTTGGATACCGTTTCGGTTGCCAAAGTCAAAGACCATGTTCAAGTCGAGGTTCCCGAAGGGTATGCCTTGTTGGTCACAGGAACACTGAACCCTGAAGACAGCGATGAGGAAGATGCATACAAAACAGCGTATACCCTCAGTGCCCAGTACACAGACAACAGCAAAGAAGTCTTTACGGGAGAAATTACCAAGCAAAATCAGGGCAAGCAGCAACTAAAAGCCATTCAAGGGGAAACCATTTCTGAGTCTGGTAAGAAACCATCCAATCGAACGGGGCAACATGTGCAGGATCGATTTGTGACGGTGAAGAATGGTGCTGTTGACATCTTGGTTAAAAATTACTCTGGTACAGCCGCGACAGATTTGCAGATTGAAGTGACCCAGGCCCCACCCAAAGCGTTGTGGTTGTGGAGTTTTGCCGTGTTGTGGTCGATGCTCGGCATATACTTTCAAGCGTGGAAAAAATGTGATCAAGTGGCGGGTGATTTGGCGGGGTTGCCTTTTTACGCCGTCTTTTTGGCAGATGGGATTACGCCCACAGCTTCTTGGTTCAATGTTGGCACCGCTTTCTTGCCGGGCATGTTTTTGGGATGGGGAGTCGTGGCCGGTTTGGCATGGTTGGCAACCAAGTATGTAGACTCCTCTCAAAAAAATCAGACAGCATAAGGACGTACAATGAAACCGTGGACTCAATGCAAAATTGTCGCCTTCGATACTGAAACAACAGGTTTTAATGCCCACACAACCGATCGTGTCATAGAATTTGGTGGTGTGGAAATGATCATGAACGAGGATTATACAGTTCGTGAAGTCATTGAGCACCACTATCTCATCAATCCAGGCATCCCCATTCCACGCGAAGCCTCTGAGGTGAGTGGAATCAAAGATGCAGATGTTGAAAATCAGCCAAACTTTGGTGCTTTTGCCCATAAAATCTGGGACTTGTTTGAAGACGCAATTTTGATTGCCCACAATTTTAATTTCGACTTTGGTTTTTTGCGCGCCGAGTTTCGCAGGGTTGGTAAAGACTGGCCAAAAACATTGGGTGAAGTGGATACTCTACAGATGGCTCGCCATTTTATGGGGGATATGCGCTCCAAGAATCTTGGGGCAGTGTCTGCAGAACTTGGTGTACCACTGGTCAATGCTCACCGTGCCGTTGATGACGCGGAAGCCTGTGGGCGTGTGTTTATGGCGATGGCTTCTAAATTCTCCGCTCCAGAATCCGGAAAAGAAGGTCGGGAGAGAGCAAAGAGTGGACGTGCACCAGCAGATTTGATTGAGATGCTCAAGTGGGCCAACGGAACCTATCCACTGCCAGAAAATGAACACATTGGCTATGTGCAAAGTGGGGTGCCAGAGTTTTTGGATGGACCACATGAAGGAGAATTGATTGAGTTCTATCAAGATTACCTTCAGTGGATGACCATTGCTCAAAAACGGGTGGACGGACAGTGGATGCATCTGTATTCTCCGCCACTGAGAGAATGGATTCGCCACTGGCTGATCAACAAGTCTGCTGGTGGAAACCCGGTAAACCCACGATCTTTTTCTGCGATGGATTGGCAAAGTGTCGAGCCAATTCGAGGGATTTACGCAGAGCAATACAACTCTCAAAACGAGGAGTGAACCATGACTCGAATGGCTGTATCGATGATGGCGTTGTGGATGCTGGGCTGTGGCAGTGGTGCAGACAGTGGTGAAGACTGCTTCAATGGGGATATTGATGGTCTGGGAAGCGATACCGGAAATATTCCAGCCCTGTACGGTTCTTTTACGACAACATTTGCATCCCGCACATTTCATGATGAGTGTGGAATTGAAGGGTTGGGCCGCAACGATTTTGATTGGTTGAGTGGTGGCGCCATGGAGATTGGTGGTCGATTGGACGATGTAGATGTCACTTTTGCGGGTGCACAAGGGTCAGAACTCAAAGCGACGATGTCTTCCTTTGGCGCTGTGACCATTTCAGGACGCCACACTTTTCGAGGACAGGAATTGCACATCGCCATTGGGGGCTTGCTCTTTGAGAACGTTCAACTTGGCTTGACTGAACTTGAAGGTCAGGTGTACATGGGCATTGATACGACAGGCGATGGCTATGTGAATTGTGGGGTTATGGGGGATTTTAACGCCAAAAAAAGTTCTTAAGTAAGGGACGGTTGGATTCAAAGAAGCACGTTGTCAGAGTGGGTTCGGATACAGTAGTATACCTC
>CBFIFY010000008.1:0-100857 GCA_965661985.1 uncultured Myxococcota bacterium
CTGAGTTCTGCATCCGCTGATTGAGTCAAGGTTCTCATTTCCTTATTGTCCCGTGTGTTACACTTGTTTGTGGACAATGTCGAAAGGATTGATGTTTCAGTGGGGTAGGGTTCTATGTTGTGGGCAATGATTGGTCTGTCTTTTGGCAATGGGCAAAGTTCTCATTTGTGGATTTCCAAACAGGCAATTGAGTTGCTTCCTCAAGGTGAACTCTATGATTTATTGTCCGATCCAGCCTATGAAAGGCAGTGGCGCAATGGTACAATGTTTCCAGATGGTGGCTATGCCATCGGAGATGACTATGGTGAAATTGCCCACTGGGAACCCTTTCAGCGAGCCTATTTAGAATGGATACAGTCAACGTATTCACACCCATGGAATACTGAAGCCAAAGAGCACATCGCATTTTTAATGGGATTGGCTTCACACGGACTCGCTGATCAATCCTACGATGCCATGTATTTTCGAAGAGCCTATGTGTACGATGCCGATGGTATGTGGACTGAATCCTTTGATACCGCAACCGATGTTGCATTTGTTGCTCAAACTGAAGTCCAACCCACAAGTGAGGTGTGGGTTCCCTATGTGGACTTATTGCCTATTTTCGAGACACAAGGTCATGCTGTGTCTCAAGATACAATTTCTCAAGGTCAATCCAGACTCAATGTCGCCGTGTATTGGGTGGGCACTACCTCAAGTCAACCAGATTTGGTGGATGAGTACGCAAATCAGTTTCCTTGGGGCACTGGCAATCAATTGAACCTCGAGGTGCCAGGCAACCCAACAATGGAGAGTCAAATCGTTGCGTCGTATTGGCAGACACTTTGGGGGCAACTGCATGATCGTCCGTCCAATGTCACATTTCTTTTTACCCACCCATCAGTGAACAGTTATGGACATCCAAAGAGTCGAGAAGATATTGAGTCGGGTCTTTCGTTTGGATTGTCTATCGGTATTGATACAGACAATTTGTTGCCCGAACACATTCAGGTGGTCAATACACAGGGAGAGGCTCACCCAATTGTTGTGGATATTTTTTACGGTCAAGATTCACACATCGTCAACATAGACCCTTTGGAAGACTGGTCTGAAGGTGAGCACCGCGTTATTGTTAATCCCAATTTGCCTTTGAACAATGGCGCTGTGGTTGGGGATTCAAATCAGGGAGAAGCCCTAGAGTGGTCCTTTTCAACTGCGCAAAGACCAAGATTAGAGGCTGAAGTGGACGATACCGCACAGAACAAGAGGGGCTGTCAGCAGGTCGGCTCTGTCGCATTGTCAATGGAATGGTGGTGGCTGTTGGTCTGTGGATGGCTTTGGAGGCGAAAATGAGCATCAATATACATCAACGCTCTCAAGATGGATTGGACTGGTGGGACTTGTTGAAACTGGTTGCCGGTCAATGTGTGTTGACTGCAACAACCAGTTGGTTGGGTGGACAAGAGAATCAGGCAGGGAGATTGTTGGCGAACTCCGCAGAAGAAGCCAATCGTCGATACGAGGTGGTTTACGATATCTGGAGGGTTTTGGACGAGGGTGAGCGGATACCGCTGTCGATGGTGAGAGACTGCCGAGAACAGTGGAGAATCATCGAACAAGGTGGCTCGTTGGAGGTACACCAGTGGATATCTGTGGCCAATGGCGTGGTAGCACTTCAGGAACTGCATCGATGGCTTCTGAAGCATTTTGATACAGTTCCGAGTTTGTTGGCGGAATTGCAAGGTGCTACGGTTGATCCTGTTTTGGTGGACACGTTAAAACACAGTTTCGATGAGACGGGTGAATTGTCGGAGAACTATTATCCAAGTCTTGGTCGATTGCGCCAAAAGGTTCAACAGGTGAAACGGGCACTCGATGATGAGGTGAGTCGCTTGATGCAAGACGACCGAATTACCCGTCATCTTCAAGAGAATTATGTTACGGAGCGCAACGGTCGCATCGTATTTCCAATGAAGACTTCCTATCAGCGAAAGATTGGGATTGCCCACGCTTCTTCTCGATCGGGAGAAACGGTCTTTGTGGAACCGATATCGTTGTTGCCGTTGAGCAACTCTTTGCAAGAAACGGAATTTGCCATTGAGCAAGAGATACGGAATATTCTTCAACGACTCACTTTGCAAACACGTCCCCACATTGCTCGTATACGCAAGATGTTCTATGGGGTGGTGCGATTGGATCTCCGAAATGCAGTCGCAACCCTAGGGCGTCAGTGGGGCGCAGTGTGTCCGGATGTTTCCACAGACGGTCTTGTTGATCTACGGAAGATGCGACACCCACTGCTGATTGACACAACCAAGGTTGTCGGCAATGACTTTGCACTGACCGCTGAACAACCCGCAATAGTCTTTTCAGGCCCCAATGCTGGTGGAAAAACAATCGCCTTAAAGTCCATTGGGATTGCAGCTTGGATGGTCAAGTTGGGCTTGCCAATTCCTGCGGACAGAGCGCGTGTAGATTATTTTGAGCATATTCTGGCAGATGTTGGGGATGCACAAACCGTACAACAGGGCTTGTCGAGTTTTTCAGCACACCTGCTGTTGATGAACGAGGTAATGGAGCAGGCTGATAGAAGCACCCTCGTGTTGCTTGACGAAATCGGTATGGGAACGGACCCGGCTCAAGGCGCCGCTCTTGCTCAGGCCATTATGGAGCAACTTTTAGAACAGGGCGCCAAGTTGGTTGTGACCACTCACTTTACCCGACTCAAGGCTTTTGCCTCAACGGACAAACGGTGTGCGATGGCAGCGATGCACATTGTGCAAGGGGTTCCAACCCACAAGTTGCAATGGGGCGAAGTGGGGGAGTCAGAGGCGTTGTCTCTGGCGGAGCGGATGCAGTTGCCCGAGTTTCTCATCGTACGCGCACGAAACCTGTTGAACACGGGAGAACGTCAGTTGGCCGAATTGATTCAACAACTTGAATCACAGCGAAAAGAATTGGATGCCAACAATCAAGAGGTGCAATTCATCCGAGCAGAGTTGGAAAAGCAACGTGCACAGTGGGAGCGCAAGCACCGCATGTGGAAAGAGCGAAAGACACAGTTGGAAGAAAAACTCAAACAGGAAACGCGGGATGAACTCCGAGCAGTTGAAAGACGTGCCAACCAACTATTGAAGAAGATTCGAGAGGGTACATCGCTCAAGGCTGCATCCAAGGACGCCACCGCACTCAAAGGTCTACGTCAAGGACTCACGCCTGAGAAAGCCAAGCCAGATCCAATCGCCGATGATGTACCACTGTCAATAGGCGACGAAGTGTATGTGATTTTGATGGATGCCAAAGGACAGGTTCAGTCAATGGACGGCAACAAAATGGAAGTTTCAGTCAATGGCATGGTGATGCGCGTTACCCGCAATGACATTGCCGCTTTGAATGACAGTGAGCATGCAATTTCTAAGAAGATACTCGAAAAGCAGAAAAAGAAGCACAAGAAACGCACATCGTCCAAGAAGTCGAAGAAACAGAAACGAACTCCCGTAGAAGTAACGGTCATCCGGTCCAGTCACAATACCTGTGACCTAAGAGGGGTTAGGGTCGAAGATGCTTTTGGCGAGTTGGAGCAATATTTTGACAGTATGATTTTGGGTGGTCGAAAACGCATTTTTATTTTACACGGTCACGGAACAGGGGCTTTGAGGTCTGGGATTCGTGGTTGGTTGAGTTCTTCCAGTTATGTGTCATCTTGGCGACCTGCCAACGTAGACGAAGGTGGAGATGCATTTACAGTTGTGGATTTAAAATGAGTGCGACGTTGCTCAAGAGCGTTGTGATGCTGCCTCCTGGCACCATTGACGTCGTTTTGGCGGATGTGGATGGCGACAATAAACTCGATGTGGTCGCGGCTGCTAAGGATTCATTGACCGCAATTCCAGCCCCCATTTCGCTCTTTGTGTACCAGCAGGATGGGTCTGAATGGCGCAAAACCAAGCAGGTTTCATTGGGGCAAGAAGCGCTGTTTTGGCAAGCCCAGCAAGGACTGTGGGCTGTTGATGAGAAAGGGGTTCGAGATTTGTGGCAAGGTACTCGGGCTGTACATCAGGATACTTGGCTCGTTGGGCTTGGACATACGTCGCCGAAGCGTGCAGATGTGGTGTGTGACCTAGAATCGGATGGTGTTCCTGAGTTTGTGCTCTATGGAGCCAAAGGGTTGATGTTGGCAAAAACGGATGGATCGATCCAATCGCATACCCAGCAACTCAATGGGTCGATTCGACAGTATACCAAAACGGGTGGTGTGCAATTTGAAGTGGCGCGTCGTACCCGTCCTGTTCTCTTTCGAGATTGGAATGGTGATGGCGTTGCAGACGTGTGGTGGTTGGATGGTGCACAAGCCATTGTGTCGTTGAATGGAGAAACCGTTACAGTGGATTTGCCAATCAACGTTGAGCCACAGTATTCATCAAGACCCAAAAAGGAGTTGAGTTGGTTGGAGTTTTCTGACATCAATGGCGATGGGTTGACCGATTTGACTTGGCAATATTGGGTGAGGGGAGAGTCTTGGTTTGGGTCCACATCCGAAATTGGTTATTCCCTGTCCGATGGTGTTTCTTTTACACCGGCAGTTACTTTATCTGTAAAGAAAGCCGTATTGGATGTGGCTCTTCAAGATTGGGATGGTGACGGAGACCTAGACTTGTGGTTGTTGAGTACCGATTTGGGGATTGGGTCTCTCAGCAAAGCCCTGTTGACTCAAGAAGGTACGGCTTCGCTGGCAGTTCTCCCCTATGATGAGCAGGGGTTTAACCAAAGCAAATCCATTGCGTTAACGATAGACATTCCCATTGGTCAAGACGACGCATTTGATGTGACAGTTCTGTCTGATATGAATGGCGATTCAATGGCCGATATCGTTTTGATGATAGAAGAAGAAGCGCAACTGTTTCAGTCTACACAGAAGGGCTGGATCCAAGTGGGTGGGCTAAACCTACAACATCGTGGTAACTGGGTTGAACCCAGTGAATTGAAAAATCAGAACACTCGATTGTTGTGGACGGCAGGTCAACCGACTGCAGTGGTGTTATCTGTTCAATAACCCTTACAACCAATAGAGCCATGAACGTTGATTTGCCGCACATTTATCCACCACCGACCGATGCTGAGAAAAAGTTAATTCACGAAAGTGTGGTGGTGCACGAAGGTTTTGTGTACTTTCACCGCATTCCCAGTCCAACTGCCTCGACTGTTGTGTATTCGTCATCCTATTTGATCCAGCAAATGACCGAAACGGGCTACACTCGATTGGTTGTAGATTTTACGGGGCGAACGATGGTCAACCATGAATTGCGACGGTTGATGCTCAAGCAAATGTCTCCTGCGATCCAAACGATGACACACATTGTGATTGTTATTGATGGCAATTCCTTTCGTCGGGTGGTGTTGGATTTCTTTGTCAGAGCCTATTTACGCAGTCGAGGTGTTGAAGTTGTGTTTTGTCAAACCAAGGAAGAAGCGTTCCAAGTGATGCATGAAATTATAAGAGCATCATAACGCAGATCGAATTAGGTACTTTTCATTGTAATTTTGGCTAGTGTTATACTATGAATCTAGAGTTTATATATCAAAATCTACCAATCACCGAAGAAGAAAAGCGTACGGTAGACAAGTGCATCGAGCAACACGATGGTTTCATTTATTTTCACCGAATTCCGGTTGCGACCCAAGCAACGGTAATATACGCGACAAATGAACTCATTCGACTTTTTCAGGAGACTGGTTTCGATAAAATCCTTGTAGACTTCACTGGAAGGGCTCTCACAACACAAAAGATGCGACGGTTGATGATGCAACGGATGCAAAAGACATTCGAACGAGTGTCTTTGGTTGTGATTGTGTTGGATTCTGCTCCTTTTCGTCGAGTGGTGATCGACTTTTTTGTGCGCGCTTACTTGCTCAGTCGAGGCATTGAAGTCCAGTTTTTTGAGAGCAAATCGGAAGGCATAGCGTTTCTGAAGCAACGTATTTCTGAGCAATGAGTTGAAGATTTATTTTTGATTCTGACTCTACATTCCTTAGTTTTTTCTCGGTTTGGGCAGTGTGCATAATCCGAGATTCTTGGCGGCTAAAATGAGAAGGACAAGGGGAAACCTTGTCCTTTCAAATGTCGATTTGTTTATTTCATCGCCTCAAGGAATCATGATTGTTGAATCGATGAACACGAAGAGCAGCAGCGTATGTTTATGCCATCAGCGCTGGAAACTCAATGTATCGACGAACTGCTTGTAGAAACTCAGCGCCCAAAGCACCGTCAATGACACGGTGATCACAGGTCATCGTCACCTTCATTCTCCATCCCACACTGAGAACGCCATTTTCCACGATGGGCTCTTGTTGCATGGAGCCAACTGCCAAAATGGCCGCATTTGGAGGGTTGATGATGGCAGTAAAGTGCTCAATTTGCATCATTCCCAAGTTGGAAATGGTGAAGGTTGAATCACTGTATTCTTCGGCTGTCAGTTTGCGATCCTTGGCCTTTCCTGCCAACACTCGTGTTTGAACTGCCAGAGAACTCAAAGATTGTTGATCCGCATTTCGGATAACGGGGGTGATCAAACCGTCCGGGAGGGCAACAGCCATTCCAATGTCTACGCGTCCGTGTTGTATGATGTCCTCTTCCGTCCAAGAAGCGTTTACGGCTGGGACATCCTTTAAAGCTCGCGCAACCGCTTTGATGACGAGGTCATTGTAACTGACCTTTTGACCAGCCTCTTTCATTTGTGTTCTGAAAGCCACCAAATTGTCGCAGTTGAACTTGGCATTCAAAAAGAACGTGGGGGCATCCAAATACGATTCTTTGAGCCGAGAAGCGATAACCTTTCTCATCATCGAGTTTGGTACTGCAGTGGATTCTGCAATCTCGATTGTACTGCTTCCACCTTTGCCACGTCGCTTTGGATAGTTCTGGCTGGGGGTAAATGCAGTCGGCATCTCCATGATCGACCCGTGTAAATCTTGACCATGCCATGTGTAGTCACTGATTTGAGCGGTTCCATTCGATTGGTTTGATCCCTTGCCATTGGGGATATCAGAACTCAGAACGCGCCCACGTGGACCAGTACCTTTCACCGCTGATAAAGACACGCCACTGGCATCTGCTTGGACACGGGCTGCAGGTCCGGCTTTGACTGGTCCAGACGAGCCATTGGACTCCGATGATGCATTGGATTTTTCAGGAGCCGGTGATGCATCTGAGGTATCGAAGGCACCGCTCTCAAATTCTGCAATCAGTCCTGCAATGTCATCGCCTTCTTCACCAACAATGGCGATGGGGGTTCCCACTTTGACGTCCGCACCCGCTGGTTGCAAAATCTTGAGCAACACACCGTCATCAAAACTCTCAATCTCCGCAGTCGCTTTGTCGGTTTCAACCTCAGCAACAACCGTTCCAAATTCTACGGCATCGCCTTCTGCTATAATCCAGTTCGCAAGTCGTCCAACTTCCATTGTTGGTGAGGCTGCGGGCATCATAAAGAATTCAGCCATGGGTGCTCCTTCGTTTTATTGCTTTCTCTATCGTGACAGAGAAGGGTCAAGATTCAGTTTGAAATGTGAAGACTCTTAAGATTCAAAATTTACCGTTTGGTAACAAGCAGCCAATACTCTGTCTGCTGTTGGCATGACCGTCTGTTCCAAAATGGTCGCATAGGGTTGTGGAACATCGCGGTTGGTGACGCGAAGCACTGGTGCTGACAAGTATGAGAAGCACATCTGTTGTACCCTTGCCACAATCTCGGCACCGACTCCTGCATACAGATGACCTTCGTGCGTGACAACACATCTGCCTGTTTTGGCAACAGATTCATAGATGGCAGTTTCGTCCAACGGTCTCAAAGAGCGCAAATCCAAAAAGTCAACCGAAATGCCTTGAGCCTCCAATTCCTTGACCACTTCTTGGCAAACCAGTACATGCTTTCCCCAAGATATCAGCGTCAAATCGGACCCAGTGTTGCGAACGCGGGCTTTGCCAATCGGTGTAACGTACTCTTCATCGGGTACTTCACCAGTATGTCCATAAGTGAGTTCCGATTCCATAAAGACTACGGGATTGTCATCTTGAATAGAGGCTTTCAACAATCCATAGGCATCGTCTGCAGTGGCATAGGTGACCACCTTCAATCCAGGAAAGTGGGCATACAAACTGTCAACCGATGTAGAGTGCTGAGCTGCCAAGTTTTCTGCCGCCCCATTCGGTGCTCTAAATACGATCGGTACCTTGTATTGGCCCGCAGACATTTGATAGGTCTTGGCTGCTGTGTTGATGAGGTGATCGTAGGCGACCAAAGAAAAGTTCCATGTCATGAATTCAATGATGGGTCGCATGCCAACCATTGCTGCGCCAATTCCCAATCCAGCAAATCCACCCTCTGAGATGGGTGTGTCAACGACCCGATCTGGACCAAATTGTTCAAGCATTCCCTTGGAAACTTTGTATGCTCCGTTGTATTGAGCAACTTCTTCTCCCATTAGGAAGATGCTGTCGTCCTTTTCCATCTCTTCTGTCATCGCACGACGAAGGGCTTCACGAATCTCTAAAACGGCCATGATATTCTCCTAATCTCGATCAGTCTGCGTAAACGAAATCGTAAATCGTTTTGGGGTCAGGTTCTGGGGATTGTTCTGCAAATGTATAAGATTCCTTTGCAACTGCATCGACTTCTTTTTGGATGGCTTTCAGTTCTTCTGGGCTCATTCCAAAATCCTCTATAAGACGATCTTCTGTAATGCTGAGGGGATCAGATTTCTTCTTTTCTTCGAGTTCACCCTCTGGGCGATATTTTGCTGGATCGGACATTGAGTGTCCACGATGACGATAGGTAATCACTTCGAGCAATACTGGACCGTTTCCAGCAACGGCATACTCTCTGGCTTCTGCAACCTTTTGGCGAACCACTTCAACGTCGAAACCTTCGAATTGCTCGTTTTTCATTCCAACACCATCTGCACGTTTGTGCAAATCTGTGATGGCCGATTGACGATCGAGGCTCGTTCCCATCGCATAGAAATTGTTTTCACAAATGAAGATGCAGGGAAGTTTGTACAGTTGCGCCAAGCACAAAGCCTCGAAGAAGGCACCTTGATGCATGGCACCGTCACCGAAATAACAGACACAAACGCGATTTTCTTTGCGGTGTTTGATGGCCCAACCAACACCGTTGGCCAGCGGAACGTGTCCACCGACAATACCCCATCCACCCATGAACTTTGCCTCAGAATCGAAGAGGTGCATCGACCCACCGAGCCCTTTTACACAGCCTGTCTCCTTTCCGAACATTTCAGCCATGATTGAATTGGCATCCATGCCTTTTGCCAAAGCGTGTCCGTGTTCACGGTAGGCTGAAATCCAGTAATCATCTTTTGTACTTGCGGCGGCGCCTACAGCGACGGACTCTTGACCGATATACAAGTGACAGAAACCCAGAATTTTCTTTAACGTATAAGCCTTTGCAGCCAACTGCTCAACCATGCGAATCAACCGCATTTCTTTGTACAAATCAACCAATTCCTCTTTGGTGATTTCTGCATTCAAATCTACGGACATAAAGGCACTCCTGTTATTCAGAGAAAGGTCCAATAAAACTCACAATTCGATTGATTGTAACGAATGGAATGAGTCAAGGCAAGTCCTCTTCTACAATGTGACAAACTGTTTGGGTTCTAGTTTGTGTTATCTCTTTGGTTGCTGTGGTGTGAGGATTCGTTTTGAGATTTGTTATCCGATTGGTTAGGTTGCGACCGTTTAGAACTACAGTCTAGAAAATCAGTCGATGTAAACAATTGCCGATGTGAACAATTGTTAAAGACGTTGCTATCAATAAAACGGAGCCACCCATGAAAACCATCACTCAAGAACTGACCGACATGGTTGTCAATAAACTGGACGAGTTGGATATTTTGCAAGTTCTCAAAAAGATTGAAGACGTACAGATCTGCAAAAATAGTCAATTTGGAGATTTTCAATCCAACCACGCTTTCATCATTGGCAAAATGCAACGCACCAATCCCAGACAAGTGGCTGAAAGTGTCAAAGAAGCATTCGGCGAGCATGAGGCTTTTTCCGAAGTCAGTGTTGCGGGACCTGGGTTTTTGAATTTCCGATTGTCAGAGAGTTGGTTGCTTTCAAAATTAAAGACACTCGTTGAAGATGAACACCGCGGAATCCCACAGGTGGAAGACAAGACGATGGTGATCGATTTCTCCTCTCCCAATGTGGCGAAACGTATGCATATTGGTCACATGAGATCGACCATCATCGGTCACACCATTGATCAACTATATCGAGCCAATGGCTGGAAGGTGATTGCTGACAATCACATTGGGGATTGGGGTACACAGTTCGGAAAATTGATGGTGTCTTGGCGAGAAGACATGAATCTTGAGGCTTTTGAGGCGGATCCGATTGGAGAACTTGAGCGTTTGTATGTTCGATTTGGCACATTGGAAACGCCAGAACGCTTAGAAATGGCAAAGCAAGAAACCGTCAAATTACAGCAAGGAGACGCTGAAAATCGTCGTCTGTGGAAGCACTTTATCGACGTTTCGATGAAGGAGTTCAATTCTGTCTATGATAGATTGGGCATCAAATTTGATGTGGTTCTTGGTGAAAGTTTTTACAATGACGAGTTGCCTGGTGTAGTTGCCTCTCTCCAAGAGCAATCCATCGCGACAGATTCGGATGGAGCGGTTGTCATTCATTTTGAAAAGGGAATGAAGCCGAAGATGCTTTCTGAAACAACGCTGGTTATCCAGAAAAAAGATGGTGCGTATTTGTATGGAACCACCGATCTGGCAACGTGTGAGCATCGACTCAATACGTGGAATCCAGATGAAGTCATCATCGTGACGGATTTGCGTCAGCAACTGCATTTTCAGCAAGTCTTTCGAGCTTGGAATGATTGGCGTTCGAAACGTGGAGTCTCTACAGATGACCTTGCGTCGCCTGTCTTGAGTCACGTGTGGTTTGGTATGTTGAAATTGCCAGAAGGGGCGATGAGTACCCGTGCTGGAAATGTCATTCGTTTGGTAGACCTCTTAGATGAGGCTGTCGAAAGAGCCCGTGCGGTCGTTGATGAAAAATCGAGTTTCTTGTCAGAACAAGAGCGCGCAACCATTGCTGAAGCCGTTGGAGTTTCTTCAATCCGTTATGCAGACCTATCTCAAAACCCGCAGACAGACGTAACCTTTGAATGGGACAAACTTCTGTCTTTGGAAGGAAACACCGCACCATTCTTGATGTATTCCTATGCCCGCGCGAAAAGCATCTTGCGAAAAGGAGAGGTGACTGAGCCTACCGTTGCCGATTTACAGATTCATGATCAAGTAGAGCGAGACTTAGCACTGTTGATGTTGCAGTTTCCAATTCAGGTTCAAGCGGCCATGGGCAGTCACCGTCCCAACATTTTGTGTGACTATTTATATGCTCTGGCATCGAGTTTCAATCGCTTCTATTTCAGCAACCCTGTGCTGACGGCATCTGATCCCGAGATCAAAAAGGCTCGACTGTCAATGGTGTATGCGATGACGCGAGTGATGGAAAAAGGATTTTCAATTTTGGGAATCCGTGCTTTGGACCGAATGTAAGAGCACTGTGAATCGCCATCTGTGTCATCGTTGTGAAATCCACAAACTTTGACCACGTAGATCAGTAGAATTTGTTAGATTCAACATCATGACTACCCAAATCCCAACCAAATTTCCATATACGCTCGGAACATACACTTTGGTGCGTCAAGTGTCCAAGAGTGCAATGTCCGTTGTATTTGAAGGGCGTCGTGAAGCGATTGCTGGTGTATCGGCCCGCGTGGCCATCAAAATTCTGAATCCAGAGTTGGCCGACAGCAATACACACAAACAATTGTTTATTCAAGAAGCCAAGAATGCGTCTGCGTTGATGCATCGGAACATTGTGCACACACAAGATTTTGAAGAAGTCGATGGTCTGTTCATGTTGGTGATGGAGTATGTTGAAGGATTGACGGCGCGTGAAATGATGCGACAAGCCCGACAGCATGGTTTACAAATCCCATCTCACGTGATTGCCGAAGTGGGGCGCCAAATTTGCGATGGGCTTCATCATGCCCACAGCGCAGCAGATACTCAAGGGCGAATGATGGGGTTGGTGCATTGTGATGTAAAACCGGGAAACATCATTCTCAACAACCATGGTGCAGTCAAGGTCTTGGATTTTGGTGTATCCAAAACCGTGTTTGAAGAGCAAAAGAAAGGCGTTCTTCGAGGTACGTGGGGCTATATGGCTCCAGAACAAGTGAATCAAGGCAATGTCGTTTCCCGAACCGATTTGTATGCACTGGCCATTGTTCTGTATGAAATGGCCGCGTCAAAGCCAATGTACACGCGAAAAGAACGCAAAGACCCAAACAAAATTCGCCAACTGATGCAACAAGATGAACCCATTCGGCGAGTGATGAAACTCGGAGAAGGATACAAGTCACTTCAAGACGTGTTGATTCGTTCTCTGCAGCGAGATCCAGCGGCACGATTTTCGTCTGCCGACGAGATGGGACAGGCGTTGGATGGATTGGTGCGAAACTCAGTGGTTGCCCAACAAGACCTGATCGCTTTGTTGATGGAATTGCAACGCGCGAGAAAGAAACGAGGTCTTTCTCCGATGCGGGAGCAGGAGCAAAATGATTTCAGTGGAATCGCTTTCAAGCCATCAAATCGACGTGTGGTAGCAGATATGCCTGAAAAAGATCGTAAAAAGTTCGCCCTGTTGATTTTGTTGCTCTTTCCACTCGCGCTTGTGGGTACCATTTTTGGCGTCAAACAAATGTTGTTTCCCACTCCTACTGAGATGACGCCCGTTCCAGTACAAACTGAACCAGTGGAGAAAGTGCAGGAGCCAGAACTGGAAATCATCGACGTCAATCCAGGCGACGGTGAATTTGAAGCCATGCCCGAAGAGGATTTGAAGCCGGTATCAAAGCCAAAGACAAAATCCAAACCAAAACGTCGAAAGCCAAAGCCTGTTGTTGAAGAAGTGGACGATGCTCGAATTGCTCCATCCAAAACAAAAAATGACGATGCGTCTCCGGCAAAAATTACAATATCTGCTGATCAAAGTGCCAAAGTATTTATTGATGGTAAATTGGTTGGTTCTGCGCCGATCATTAAGTATCAACTTTCTGCGGGCAAACACAGTGTACAGTTGGCCCCCGCAACCGGTGGAATCAAGGATATTAAAAAGTTTACCGTAGATGTGTCAGCGGGAAAAAATGTCATCTACCAGTGGTCATTCAATGATGACCGATGGTTGCGAAAAGGCGAATAACTGTTCTTAAACTTTGATCAGGCCAATGGGTCTTTTCACGGCTCATTCGTTGAAAGTTATTCCTCAAATCTGCTAGCGGTCCATGTCGATTTGTGTTTGTAGACGTGCCAGAATGGTGCGCAAATCAGATTGTAGACTGTCTCGACTCAGTACGGAACGTTGCAATATGGTCAAATGGATATCTTGCAGACCGGTCAGTAACAGTTCTATGCGTTCTTCATTTTGTCGTTTGGCCTGCGCTATCCTGTTTTGGTTACTTCCCAAGGCTTGGTAATCAGATTCCGAAGTCTCAATGCGTTGTGCGATTTGTACATGATTGATCAGTTCTTTCATCATGGTGTCTAAAAGTTGAACGAGATCGGCATCGTCTTGAATTTCTACCTTGATGCTTTCATACAGGTTTTGGGCGCTTTGCAGTCTTGGGTCGCCTTTGAGTAGGCGATGTACGGTCAACTGTTGTGGAATTTGGTTTTGAATTGTGTTGCCAAATAGATTTTGCGGTGTTTGACTTAGGTGAACCGTATCATTGCCAATGGAGAGTGAAATAGTGGATTTATTGGGTTCGTGAATTTGAGTGGGTAGGGTCACTTGGTGAATGTGTTCGTCAAATTTATGGCTGAATGAGGGGGTTGAAGACTTGGCGTTGTTCAAGACAAGTTGATCATCAATGTGCACATCTATGCTCAAATATTTGTAGGTGATCTGAATTCGATGCCCATTCCAGTCTCCGATAAAATCTTTGCGATAGCGAATGGTGTAGATGGAAAATCCAGACAATCCGGTGAGGACAGCAATGGCTAAAAATAGAGGAAGCATTAACCCTCCGACGCAAAAAGAGCCGATTCAAAACAGGTAAGTTGAGACAGTTTTGAGATTGTGGGTGAACCAGCCAGTAGTCGATGTTGTGTCGTTGTTTCATCAATTAACACTGACCAGCCAAGGTGCTCAAAGGCACTGTCGCCAATCCATTCACGTTGCAAGACCCACACGCGATTGTGCTGTTCAAACCAACCAACCCAGCCAGCCTGCTCCGGAAATCCATTTTGGCCAGAGCCTGCCGTGGGTGCACTGACCACCCAATCCAAATGCACATCTCCGTCCAGAGACCCAAGTGTCGAATCATAGCCCATTGAAATTCGATGGTGGTTGGGTATATCGGTGTGTAGTAGACTCCATTCAGGCAAGGCAACGGTTGTCAGCCCATCGTTTGATAGATAGCGCAACGTCTCACCCCCACCACCCAGTAGCCACTGTGGCTTTCCAAGGGGGGCGGGTGCAAAATGGTGAATGCGGTTGTACAGTGTATCATCGTTTGGCAATGCTGTGCTGTCTCCATCTACCCAGACATATCCAGATGTCTCGGATGAACCGCGTGTAAGTACCGCAACTCTGTCTGCATACACAGCCAAATCCATCCCCAGTGCGGGCAATGTGTGTGTTGTGCCCCCTGCTTGAACGGTGCGTTCATCCAGTAGAATTTTGCGGGTTGTGGATGTGTATGCCAAGCGTCGGGCATCGATGATATCGTTTGACTGTGTGTCTATCCATGTCTTGCTCAGTGGTGCGTACAGCCAAGGGGTGGTGGATTCCAAAGCGATTTCTTGACCAATACGAGGCATACATTCTTCTGGAGCCCAGTCAACGGAGGCAAGGGTATTGTTTTCAAGAGTGTAAAGAGGGGTTTCGCAGTCTTCAGGGGCAGTGAGCCAAATGACATTGGACTCTTTGTCCTTTTGGATTCGGAAGCCGAATTCTGATCCATTGGGACCATCCCAAGTACGTGTCTCGACAGAGCAAACATCCCAAGGCGTGTTGCCCGAACCTTTGTCCTTGCAAGAAAACAGTACGAAGACTACATTGAACATAGAAACGATTGAAACCATTATTTAGAGTATATCGCTTTTGAAGCATAGATTGGAGACGAAAATTATGAGCAATCCTTTTGATATGTTGAACGCCATGGGTGGCATGGGTGGAATCGGAAACATGCTGTCGTCTTTTCAGCAAAATATGGCAGAGATGAAAGCAAACCTTGCCAAGCAGCAATTCTCAGCGGAGGTGGCTGGTGGAAAGGTGAAGGTGACCGTAAACGGAGCGAACGAAGTCCTTTCTATTGAGATTGACGAGGCTCTTGCAGGCGACGTAGAGATGACTGGCGACTTGGTGCTGGTTGCAACCAATCAAGCCTTGATCAAAGCGAAGACGCACAGCGAACAGCAAATGCAGTCGTTGACCGCAGGATTGCCCATTCCTCCTGGCATGATGGGTATGCTGGGACTGTAACGTATGATCGAGCGTATGGGTGTTTTGGGTTTTATCCTGTGTGGGTGTACAGCCGCATCGGTTGATTCCGACTCTGGAAACCCTACTGAGACGTGCTTTGATCAAACGCCAAGCATCGAATTGGGGCAAGGTGAACGAGAATTTGAAGCTTTTGAAGAGCCGTATGAATCAATGATGATTCACGGTCCACAGGGTGGATGGCACATTTTGGCCTCTCTTCAAACACAGGGCATGATGGACATCGTTGAGGTGAATTATACCATTGAGCACTTAGAGACTGGCGTGTTGGTGTCTGACAACACCTATCGGCTGGCAGTTGTGTCCAATGGCGATTGCGCAGGCTATTATCCTGGAATGTACGGCTATCTAGCGGTGTCCCCTTTGTATGATGGCGACCTAGATACGCCACCAGAATTACTCGGAGGGGACATGCTTCGATTGAAATTGCGTGTGACAGACTGCAGTGAGTTTTTAGAAGACGATGGTCAGTGCATTCAATCTCAAAGATGGGCAGAGGCTAAAATTGATGTACTGGCTGTATTGGATCCGATAGACATAGAGTCTACAGATACTGGAGATTCTCATGAGTCTGAAGATACCGGAAATATGACGTCTTCAGGATCTGAATAGGCACTCTTCTCTGTGGTTGTGCTATCTGTTTGATTATCCGCGACACAAAGGTCTGTGAACTCAGCCCGTTGAATCTGTTTGATGTGGAATCTTCTTGGCTCTCCTCGAAGTAGACAGTTTGCCTCAAGGTAGGGCTTTCTCCATTTTGTGACTTCCAATTCTCGAGTGGTTCGGATCGGTTTGTTGGGGTCTTTGGAAATGTAGTCAATGGATATTCGACGTTGTTCTCGGTTCGCCTGCGTGATTGTGTTCAAGATGTTTTTCTTGTACGCACCCTGTTTGTGGTACTTTTCACACAGTGCTTGTACCTGAGATACAGTTAATTGCGTGCCTTCTCTTGCCTCGATATCGTCGAGCATGGCCCAAAAGATGTGAAGGGTGTTTCGAGCGTCTGGCAATGCGCGGTGTGCGTGTGGGCTCATCAAATGAAAACGATGAGCGATCACCGAGAGGTTATTTTTGGGAAAGCCAAAAAATCGTCTGGATAGTGTCAGAGAATCAATCACATTTTTGGTGGAGAATAGAGGTAGATTGACACGTTTGGCCTCACTTTGGAGGAAGTCCATATCAAACTTCGCGTTGTGTGCGATGAGCACGCATTCGTGGGTGAAGGTCTGAATCTTTTCGTAGACATCTTCGAAAGGGGGTGCCTCTCGTACCATCGTGGGAGAAATTCCATGGATGGCTTGATTGCTTGGACTGATGCGTTTGATTGGTTTGATCAGGGTGGAGAATTCTTCGACACTGCCATCTGGGTTGTGCTTTACCATTGCGACTTCAATGATGTTGTGTCCCTTGTCTGGTCTTAAACCTGTCGTTTCACAATCTAGGGCGACGACACTGCGTTGTCGAATGGGTACAGTTGTTGTGCTTTCTTCGTTCATACCAATCTATGTTGCTGTCTTTCGATTTTTCGATGTTGTAAAGTTCATTTCGCGTTCACCCTTATTCAGCGTCTATTCAGCGTCTATTCAGCGTTGGGATCGACGGGGCGAGACAACCACTCTGGCAATCCTGGCGCCATGAAGTTTCCATCTCCATTTTGGTCGACCCAAATGGGGTTGGTCAACGCAAATGGAATGACGTCAAAACTTCGTGGAATCGGGGTCAACGGATCCAAGATGGAGGACACGTCAAAACTGAGTTCCACATCCGAGAATGCCTCCAATACCACATCTTGCAACTGGACAGGGGGAATCTCAACGGCTGTATAAAGGGGTGCCAAATTGTCATTTCCATTTGCGATGACCACATACCAAGAGTCTTTGCTGGGCGAGAGAACAATGTCTTCAGAGAAATTGACGATGCTATCGTTGGGAACGGGGATATCAAATTCTTGAATGAGCGTTCCGTTTTCGTAGAGTTCTACGCGGTCGACGTTGAACCAAGTCGGGCTTTGTACTTCAATGTGGAATGTAATCTCGGAGCCGTCCATGACAACATCGGAACCCACGCCTTGATCTGGGTCACCATTGGCGTAAAACTCGATAAATGGACCGTAACTGGCGACAACTCGATGTTCTTTGACGGCTTGCGCTATCGCTCCATCGCTTGCGAGCATCGGGTCATCTTCACTGAGCCGAACGTAATTTCGGGGACAACCAGATTCTGTTTTGGTTGTTCCATGTGTGTCAGAATTGCCAAGGGCTGTAAAACGATAGCCGAGATTGAGAAGGGTGAACCAGTCATCCACTTGGCCTTCATGACCGTACCCAAGCAAGTATTCGCCGTTTTTCAAGGCCTCTTGTTCTGCCATGGTACGAGCGTTCATGTTGTAACTGCTGAGAATCCCTTCTTCTGCATATTGTGTGAGTTCAGGCTGGGTGGGGGTTCGGATGACTTCAAATCGCTTGCCGTTGAGAAGTTCCAAAGCATCGACATCTGTTGAGAAATTGGTTTGCTCGAGCGCAGGATTGGCTTGAGCCAGTAAGTTGCCACTCAAAGACGTCAGTAGATTGTACCCACCTTGATTGTCACCATATGGGTCTAGGTTGAACTGGTCGAAATACCCCAAGATGCCATCCCGTGGGTGTCCGATGTATACAACAGGTTCAACATCGGTGGGACCAATCAATTCACGCATTTCATTGATCATCTCTTGGGGGCGCGCATTGGTCCAGTCAATCGCACCACCCGAATCAGACAGGTTGTCAACGCGTACGGGGAACCCAAGGTAATGCCCAACTTCGATGGTGGTTGTTTCCAGTCCGGGTGCGGAATTGACCCATTCTGTTAATCCCATTTTTTCAATCGTGGGGTCAAAATCACTGATGTAATCGTGGTCGGTACCCGTAAAGTACTCTACGCCCTCGGCAACCATGGTACTGACCCGAAGTTCATAACTGACGCCAGAGTCGTGGGAAGGTTTAGAGTGTACGTGGAAATCTGCGGACAGCCAACCAGAAGTGTCTACAGAGCGAAACAGATTGAACTCCAAGTCCACGGCTGAGTTTGGTGAAAGGGTGAAGGGATCGGAAATGTCGAGTTCGTATTCAGGACCTCTCGACGCCACAGCGTAATATTCTCCTTCTGGCAGTGTGACCGAACCACCTCCATATGGCGCGAACAGCACGGCAGCAGGGTTTCCAGAAATGTACCCATCCCCCAAATCTTCATTCATCACATCAATGTCATCAACCGAAAAAATGGACAGTTTGGCTGGTAAAGGTCTCTCAAAATCATCCCAGATGTGAAAGGTCAAGGTGCTGGGCATCGGTGAGCCCAACACAAAACTGTTGTCCGATCCCTCTGTGACCGTCAGAGGAAGTCTTTCAGAGTCGGGGCGACCTTTTTTGTGTACCAACAGTTCGTAACTTCCGACTGGGAGTAGACCTTCGAAAGAACCATCTTCTACTGGATCGTCACCAACGTCGGTTAACCATTGTGAGTAGGGGGCTTCATCACACTGACCGTCTTCATCACAGGCAAAGACAAACACAGAAGCATCCGTGACGGCGATTCCCGTTTCTTCCTCTCTGACAAATCCAGCCACAGACCCGTAAGCCTCACCAGATTCCATGATGAAATGATCCAAGACAGAGCCAACGTCGCCTTCTCCAACCGTAAACCATCGTTCATATTGAATCTGATTTGGGAAGCAACGTTTGTTGTAACAAGAATAGCCTTCCGGAACGGGCTCCGTCGCAGTGTCATCGGCAGAGGGCTTGTCAAAGGATTTGAAGGCTGCACCAAATCCGACTGTTTGGGATGAAGTAAATAGAGGAATGTAGAACTGCCCCTCAGGATTCGAGATGCCATAACTAATCTTGTTGCCAGTTCCAGCGATGAAGTTTGCCAAAATGGGGGCTGTAAAGGTGTTGACTTCTGCAAGGTTGAGTTCATGCACATGACCTGTTTCGTCAAAGCCAATGCCTGGCGTGAAGACATTGAGAGAGCCACCTTGTAGGTAGAAGTCTCCAAATGCGACCCCAGCATCCAAAGCGATTTGGATCAGCGAAGGATCGCTTTCATCAACTTGTTCGGGTGCTTCAGTGATCACCGTTGCTCCAGATACATCTTCTTGACACCCGGCATTTTCTCCAAACAAAGCCGTCGTACGAAGTTTGACGACTGGAGAACCCGATTCCAAAATGTAGTCCGTGCGAATATCAAAGGGCATCTCTGTGCCTTGTTTCCACTGCAATACACTCCACAAGGCGTCCAACAATGAGATGAACGGTTTGGCGTCGCCGACCACACACACCACTGCGGTGCCGTCACTGCCGTCGGATAATATCTCAACGGACCCATTGTCGGCATCGATGTGTGGAACGTTCATGTTGACGGTCGCAAATATCTCTGCCAATTGATCGTTGCCGTGTCCATTGGCATACTCTGGAGAACGACGCTGAAGGTCAGCATCAATTAGACCACCACCATCTGTATGGGGTCCCATGGAGGGTCTTTTTCCAATGATGGCAGCCCGCAGGTATTCGTTCTCCAACATAATGTCACCGGGCTGCGCTAAGGCTTTGGGCCCACCGATGGTTTGAGACAAATCTTCAATGGTGTATGCTGCTGGTGTTAAGGGTTGATTTTGACAGGCCATAAAGGCAGAAGACAAAATTAATTGGACAAGCATTTGATACTCTCAATATAGTAAGGTCATAGACTGAACTAAAATCAGTGTAACCCATTCTGTAGAGGTCGTACGATGACGCCAATGATTCTTTCCCTTTTCGCTTCCAACTTTGCCTACGCTGAGGACTTCGCGCCACAGCCGACCCCTTATTTGTTGGTACAGAGTTGGGCTACCGTATTCGATCAAGATGAGAATGTTCTTGCCGACCCATCAGGCTATGGAGACCCAGAAGACGACGTCGGTTTCAAAATTCGTCGTGCCCGTGCAGGGTTTACTGGTCAATCTGATATGGTCAAATATTCCATTATTTTGGGGATGTCTACACCCTATGATGGACTGATCTCCCATCCAGATCAATCGATTCAAGTTGTCGATGCCAACGTGGGATTGCGTCCATTGTTGGGCGTGCCACTTTGGGTTACAGCCGGTGTCCAAAAAATGCCGGTGTCTCGTGAACAAATTATGTCATCAACCGATTTGCCGTTGGCAACACGTGCGATTTCGTCCAATTGGATGGTGCCAAATCGAGATACTGGGGTGGTTGCACGATACAAAGTCGGTCAAAACAATGGAAAAGCGTTGATTTACGCTGGGGTGTTCAACGGCAATCAATCTTTGGCAGGTGACGACAATGCCGGAAAGATGTTTGTGGGGCGCGTTGACTTTGCAGTTGGAAGTGCACCAACGCTCAAAACCTATGGTGTTGTAGACGGCATCACCGTTGGTATTGGTGGTGATGTGGTGTATGATCAAGGCATTGCGACAGACGAACTGATTTTGGGAGGGGATTTGATTGTTCGCGCTCAAGGTTTGGCGTTGTTGGCTGAGATTCGTTCTGGGACGCTTACCCCAACGGATACCAATTTGGATGTACCAGCAGTACTGACAGAGACCGAGCAGTTCGGATACTTTGCTCAACTCGGGTATACGGTAAAGGCATTTGAAATGGCGGCACGATACTCGACGTTTGATGACAATACTTCGCTGGACAATGCTGGAGATGCGGGTGCTGTGCGAGCGGGTGTTACCTGGCACAGTCCAACAGATGCTGTCCGTATTGGGGGCGGTTATCAAAAGCGAATGGAAACGGGCTCGGATGAAATTGCCAATGATTCTGCTGTCCTTTGGATGCAATTCTTTCAGTAAACCGTTTCCCGTGGTGTAATAGTCTACTGCCCACAGTAGACTTCATACCTTTTGTCCTTTTGTCTTTGTTTTATGTATTTTGGAGCTAAACGGTCGGCAGACTGTCGTTTATTGTTCCGTTTCAAGTTGCCAACTGCGTTGGGCGTCTAAGCTTGATACAATCCATGCACTGTAAAATGCAACAGCACTGGCGCGTTGTATGGTCAATACTTTTTCCAGTCTGGCTTTTTCGTCTAGATCAGTGTAGTTGTATCCTGGATTTTGTACTAGATGATTGAACAATGCCACACTTGTGATGGCAGTCCCAACTTGAAGGGTAGAAAAAACGATCCCTTTTAGGGCAGACCCTTGTTGGAATTGGTAAATCCCAAAGGGTGCAAAGCGTTTCCAAGTCTCATTTTGTTTTGCAGGCTTGGTTGGTGCCACACTTGTTCTTTGTCGCCATTGTGCAAGAACAAAGTCAAACTCAGTACACACTTCGGGCGGGTGTCGAAATCGATCGATGTTGTAATTGGGATTGATGGTGAGTACTTCTTGGAAATAGCGCTGAGCATCTTGGGTATTGCCTTCCATTAGAAGGATTTCGGCGATGTAGATGCGAGCTTCCAACTGAATGCTTTGGGGATAGTTCGGATCTTCCGTAATTGCTAAGAGCAATTGCAGGGCTGTTGGACGATCGCCCATCTGGTACTGCTGTACAGCCTCATTGAGATCTACAAGTGATTCTTGCATCGTTAATGGGTGTACTGTTGAAGGTGCTGCATCAACTTCAACGATGGTGGAAAGGCTCAAAGCGATGAGCACAAGGGTTTGAGACAGACTTTGTCGGCAGAATTTTGAAGGGGAATACACCATACGTTCAATGTATCTTTTTGGGTGCAATCTTCAACTTTGACTGCTTTTGTTTGCTGGCTGGATCCTTTGCTTTATTCTTCCACTTGAATCTGAAAGTCAAATTCTCCATTTTCACCTGTTAATCCCGTTGCCAACTTTTGACTTCCTTGAAAAACCTCGATGAGTGCGAAAGGTACAGCGAACCCTTCATAACTGGCAACTCCAGAAAGCGATTGTCCTGTTTTTAAAGACCATTCGAAGGGTTCATTATCGCCCCTCAAATCTGTCGTAAAATTTTGGATGGCTGAGTTGGGAGTATTCGGTAGAATCGATGTTTTCATCAAGACGGGGGGAACCTTGATGCTGAAGCGCCCCGTTTCGTCTGTTTGTGTACTGTGTACCGTATTGGCATAGTTGACGTCTTTGAATTGAATCGTTGTGTCTGGACTGGGCAATCCGTCTTGATCGTTCACTTGACCAGTCACAGTTATCCGCTCGGGCAACACGATATCCCCGAGTCCCAAATGTTCATTGTCAATGATTACGTCTATGGAGGTTGGAGAAACGGTCATGTTGTCTGAGTACGGTGGGATGACAGTCATTCGATAGGTGCCTTCCAGAAGGTGTACCGTAAAGTTTCCGTTGACGTCGTTGTTCGTTTCTACTTGGATGCTTCCAACCGTGTCATCCAGTTCAATGGACTCGAATCGTATGGTACTTCGATCAGAATAGGCGATTTGCTCAAGGTTCACAATCCGACCAAAGACCGTAGATACCTCTAACTCTCCGAGTTCTATGTCCAGTCTAAAGCCGTCGTCGTCGCTGTCTTCTAAGCGAAGCGGAATGTCAACGGTGGGAAATAAGGTGTCATTGTTGCCTTGGATTCGAACGGTCAAATCCGATCGCATGTGTGGAGCCCGCAACTGAAAGTATCCATTGACTGCCAACTCGACTTGCGGTCCTTTAATCCCAGTATGTGTGTCTATGAGTTGTGCAGTCGCTACTTGGGCGCCACCATACTCTCCATAATTTAAAATTCTTCCATATATGGGAAGACCTTCTCCCAAATCAACGTCCATGGGAGCAGGTTCTGATTCGAACCGCATATCTTCTAGTACCAAATAGGGAACATTTTGTGGAGATAGTGGAGTGATGCTAAACTGATAATTTGAGCCTCTGGGAACCGAAATCTCAAAACTCCCATCGACTTCTGAGTTGACAATCGTCCCGTTGAGCGTGCCAGGAACCTGAATGTGGACCTGTGCCTCTACTGGAACTTGTTCTCCGGGGATGGTCACATCAATGTAAGGGTAGATGGTATAGCCCGTAATGTTTCCTTGAATCAGCGTGTTGGGTTGCAAGGTTAAATCCAAGTTTTGCCAGTCGGATTCTTCATCAATCCAAAACGATTGGGGCTGTACTTCTTCGAGGGCATTGGACGGTGTAATGTCTATCCGCAACAGTCGATAGTCAGATGGAGCCATCGTTGTATTGCCACTGTAGTCTGCACTTTCGTCCAGTCCATAGTCCGCACAGCCCATCAAACCAGCACAGAAGATGGCGGAGGTGAACCACGATACTGAAATCAGTGTGTTGGTGAACATAGCCATATCAATTCTCCTCTAAGATTTCGATTGGCCAAGAGATACTGGCAGTTTCACCGGACATATCGACAACCACACAGGTCAGGGTTCTTCCATGCCAAGTTTCTTGTGCATCTAAGATGTCTATTTTGGACCCCAAAAACTCTTGCTGAACAATTGTTTCTCCCGGTCCCAAGATGACGGCCCCTGAAACGAACCATTGAAACTGTAGAACATCATTGGGGTCTGGGTCTTGGGCGACGACGAAAGCGGGGTTGTTTTGAGAAATGCGCATTTGCATAGTGGCTCCCAACGCGGGATCAGAGTATAGGATTTCAGGTGAAGAATTGGGGGTGTATATTTCTAAGGGCTGCCAATAATAACAACCAGAGAGACTTGATATACCGAAAGCACCGAAGACAATATAAATCAACGGAATGACACAAGTCCCAAATCGCAATGTTTGTTTGTGCAAGGTCATCTCGTCCACTCAAGTTGCTTGTGAAGATGCAAAATTCATTCCAAAATCCTTTTGAATAGCATAACGCTCAGTACTCTGCTTTCAAAATCGAATGGGCATACTCGATCCAGGTGTCAGTTGTCCGATCTCTTTGGTGTACCTGTACTCCGGACAGTCTAACTGAAGTTCATGGGGCAAATTGGGACTGTCGATTGTAAGTTGATGCTTTAAGACACCTAATTCCCCCACGTTTGACCCATCCAAAATGACATCGCACTCAGGGGAGAGTGATGCTGCAAATATAAGCCGAGCAGGTTTTCTCTTTAAGGAGCGGACTTCCAGATGTGTGGAGAGTTTTGGTGAAATCTTGATGGTTTCAACGTGTGGCAATGAGTAGGGATTGATCAACGTTATCTCGTGTTCGCCAACTGGCAGTTCAATGGGTTTGATTTTGCCAGTTCGCCCATAATTGACACCCTCAATCCAGATTTCAGCCCAGGCATTGGGTATGGATACCGTCAAGTATCCATTTGCAACAGCAGTGGGTTCGGGTGTTTCGGTTTGTTTGTCGACGTTGCTGCGTTCTGTCGCTTGTGTCAGTGGAATCGATTTCTTTGCGGAGAAACGTTTCTTTGGGCGTTTTGTTAAATCTGGAAGTTGTTTTGGGATTTTTATTGGGACGGTCTGTGTGATCTTGATTTCACTTTCGGTCTTCTTTTCGATACTGGGATTGTCACTGAGCTCAATGATGGTTTCTTGATCGCTCAACGGTTCACTGATTTGAACAGATACGACTGGCGCTGTCTGGGGACGGAGAAACCACAAACCACTACCGATTGCGATGAGGGGGGCTGCATACAACCAGATCGGCATTTGTTTTTTTTGGTCTATTTCAACGGAATTGTGCATGTTTTGCAATAGATCGAATACTTCGTCGTTGTCTGGATCTATGATCAACAATCTGTTTAGATAGCGTTGGGCATCAAGTTGCTTTCCTTGCTCCGTCAATTCTCGTCCTTTTTTGAGAAGGACATCTTTCAGATGTACATGCAGGCGATTTTTGTAAGACACGGGGTCCGAAAGCCAATATCGCAAAGACCACTGTTCTTCTGCCATGTCCAATCCAGTTTCATTCCAAACTTGACGCAAGCGTTGTGCAACGCTTTGAGCATCCGGCAGTCGAATGTCTCGATTTGTTTGCAACAGGCTCTCTATGCAGTCACTGAGCATAAGGGACATGTGCGGAGCAACTCCGTGCGCTTGCGCTCGTCGATTGTCAATAATGTTTTTGAGTACAATGGATGGATTTGAACCATGATAGGGCAATTCACCGGTGACCAACTGAAACAGTACGATACCCAATGAAAAAAGATCGCTTCTGTGATCGAGTGGACCATCTGCTTCATCAGTTGCCTGTTCTGGGCTCATGTATGCAGGTGAACCAACCAAAGATTTGGTTAATGTGAGGCTGTCTTCTTCTGCAAACCGAGCGATGCCAAAGTCCAGCAACTTGACTGCACCATCGGTGCGCAACATGATGTTGTCGGGTTTGATGTCTCGATGGATAAACCCATGACTGTGTGCGTAGGCGAGGGCTTCACACACTTCAATCCCAATCAAAGCGACGATTTCCGAGGGGATCTCATCTTGCTCTTCCATCAGTTGACTGAGATTGAGACCCGGTACCAACTCGGTGATGATATAGCAGGGTTTGTGCTCTTCGTCTGCTCCAAAATCGCCCGAGTAATCCCAAATTTTCACAATATTTTTGTGGTCGAGTCTTTCAATCGCTTTGGCTTCACGGGCAAAACGTTGGCGGTTTCGTTTGTTTTGTGCGAGACCTGGGTGGATGATTTTGACGGCAACATCACGCTCTAGACCAGTATGGCGCCCTTGATACACGGTTGCCATCCCACCTTCACCAATTTTTTTGATGATATGATATTTGTCAAGGATATTGCCAATCACAAAACATCCAGACTTTAGATTTGACCAGCTTCAGAAGGGTTGTGGGTCAACCCTCGATCCGCCATGGCTTGCAAAATGATGGCAGATGTTTCTTCAACGGCACGCTTTGTTACATCGATGACCGGCCATGTTGGATTCCTTCGATAGAGTTGATCTGCCCAGTCCAGTTCTGCCCAAATGTGCTCAATATCTGAGTAATTGCTTCGATTGCTGACCATCAATGTTTTGAGGCGTTGTTTGCGAATCTGCTGGAGAGCATCTGGATCGATTGTCAACGCGAAGATTGCGTTTTGATCGATGTCTGCTAAGGCTGGTGGAAGTGGACGATCGAGCACAATCGGAATGTTGCAAACTTTATAGCCTTTGTGCGCAAGAAAGACGCTGAGCGGTGTTTTGGAAGTTCTTGAAACCCCCACCAATACAATATCTGCTTTGTGGAGCATTCTTGGGTTTTTGCCATCATCCCCTCGAACGGTAAACTCAATGGCTTCAATCCGTTTGAAATATTCGTCGTTTACCAAATTCATTTGGTTTGGAAGACCGATGGGGGTCGCCCGAAAGAATAAACTCAGTTGGCTTAGGAGGTTGTCCAACAAGTCAATGTGTCGAATTCTCTGTTGTTCACAAAAATCTTTGGCTTCTTGTCGGAGCGTGGGATCAACCAGGGTGAAAACGAGGAGGGCATCTTCTTGGGCTGTTAAGCGAATGATGCGTTGCAATTGCTCAACCTCTTGGATGTAGGGAAACTTTTGAACTTGGGTACTGTAGCCGCTGAACTGT
This sequence comes from uncultured Myxococcota bacterium, assembly GCA_965661985.1. Classification (GTDB taxonomy): domain Bacteria; phylum Myxococcota_A; class UBA796; order UBA796; family UBA796; genus CAJWHX01. The sequence continues at coordinate 27,051 of CBFIFY010000008.1, forward strand.
TTAAGTCCAGAGCGCAATACACGATCGACTGTTTCGCCAGTTCCATCGGATAGCAGGTATATTTTTTTTGATGCCGGTTGCATAAGTATCCTTTGTACCCATCTATCATAACGCATTCGGAACCATTACGGAATTGGTTTGCCCTATGCGACGGATGTTGGTACACTGACCTTGAAAGAGCGCTGTGCAATAAATGAGATTGAGGTTTGGCAATGGTAGAGCAAAGTCCAGTGATGATCGGAAACTCTGAACTCGCATTGATTATAGTGAGTTCAGCCTTGATTTTTTTCTTCACGGGCGGAAAGATTCTTCGACATTTCAAAAAGTCCTAATCATCATTCCTAATAGTTGAACGTTAGATTTTGTGAACTTCTCTCAGTCCCAGAGAGACCTCTTAGTGATAGGCCTCAACTGTTTTGCCAAAAGTGCGCAGGAAATGGTCTAGGGTAGGAACAGAAAGTTTAGAGACCCCAAAAGCAAGACGCCGTCAATACACAGAGGATTCCTTGAATTCGTATATGAAGGATGGCTTTGTGTTGGCACCGCTCAATGGACTGGCTTTCATCTAGAATGTTTAGATCATATTTTCGAATAGGGTCAAGGGTCCAAATTTCCAAAATGATGTTGGACACCCACAGTGAAAAGGCAAATCCTATCGCGACGGTCTCTAGGGTGGACTGAGTGTAATAATGACCACGTTCAAACCACAGAAGAACGATGGACGGTAGGATGCTTCCACCCAAACTGATTCCCAAAATGACGCCAAACTTGCGAAACCATCGCAAGTAGTCATCGCTATCTGTTTGCGAAAATATTTTGAGCAGCGCAAAAGAAATCATGAGTCCAATGTAGAGTGACCACGACAAATTTCTAAGAATGGTGAGCATTTGCAAAACTGTATCCATGTCCTACTGATAATCTATTTTGTTACAATTTCCGAACAGTTTTGTTTAAGAATAGAGTTTTGGATTGTGCTCAAGTATACTACTGCACTCATTTGGGTACATTCATTTTGGAGCACTACAATGATTTTCTTGTTGTCGAGTATTGGATTGGCGGTTGCCAATGACGTTTTGGTACCTCACATCTCCGCGGTTGAGTTGGACGACTTTTCGGTTGCATCCTCCATAGAAGACCAACTTGTGACGAATCTAGAAGATTTGGGATTGTCGGTTGTTAGCCCACGGATTTTGGATCAAGAGTATCCTGAGATGTCTGCGAGTTGTTTTGACCTAGAAGACTGTTCGACAAGTCTTTTGGGGAGAGACAACGCCACTTTGCTGTTGGTGGGCTCTGTTGAGTCTACGGCAACAGACTACAATCTACAATTTCGATTCTACGGAAGAACCTCAAGTAGCCCATTGGATGTACAAACCTTGAGCATTCCACAATCTGATTTGACTGCAACCTTACAGAAGGTGTCAGAAGATGCATCGGTGATTTTTTCCTTGATTCCACCAGATGCACCAGCGCCCCAGCCAGAAACTGTCATTGTCGAAAAAGTGATAGAACCGGCTGAGCCACAAGTGGTCATCATTGAAAAAACAATTGAACAAGAGTTTGTACAGCCTCCTCCGACGAAAGTAATTCTGTCCTTGCCAGAAAAGTTTGAGCAAGATTATTATGACAGCAATTTGATGCCCGACGAGTGGTTGAGACAGCGTCGTATTCGCGCTCAAAATGTAACTTTTGAGTTGCATGCAGGCTTGGCACTTGGAGACGTGGCTCGCAGTTATGACACTCGAGTGGGATTTTTGCCAGACGCCGAGACCATCTTTGACATCTATGAATACGATACGTTCTTTCCTGGTACTGGGACGATGGTTGGTGGAGCGATTGGCTTCTCTCCGTTGTGGTGGCTTGAGTTGGGCGTGTATGGAGGTGCCATCATCGCGCCAAAAGAGTTGTCCACAGGGTGGCAGATGCAGGACTCTGATGGAAAAGTGTTGCAAGATGACGACTTTCAGCAAGTTGTATCCAGTGTCAGTGGTCACATTGAACCACGCATTCGGTTGTATACTGTGCCTTCTGGACCAATTAAACCCTATGCTCTCGTTGGCGGGTACTTTCGAATCTACGACTCCTATACTGTACCAGATGCACCAACCGTCAATTACAGCAATCAGCCTGGTGGATTGCATTATGGTGTGACAGCAGGTGGTGGACTGGCCTTTGATTCAGCGGGACCCGTTGGTGTGTTCTTGGAAGTTCCATGGACGTATGTACTCAATCAAACACCTTATGAGCGTTCCATTTTGTTAGAAGACTCTTATCAAGAAGGAGATCCGTATGTACGTGGAACCCCAGATCGTCCCCCTTATTCAAAACAAGTTGTCGCAATTAAAATGGGAATGTCCTTGCGCTTTAATTAAGTTTTGAGACAGAGCGAGAACGAGTTCATACAAGCCTCTTCACACTGTGAAGAGGCTTTGTGTTTTAGATGGTGTCAGTGATTGTACGTTGATATGTCAATCGAAGGACTCGATTACAGTAGAACCTCTCGAAAATAGTCAATGGTTTCTCGAATTCCCGTAGCGAAGGATACCGTTGGAGACCAGCCCAATCCAGACTGTGTTTTGGTTAAGTCTGGTCGTCTCCGAGTGGGGTCATTGGTTGGCAGTGGTTTGTGCGTCACACCAGCGGGATTTTCTAGGATGTCATTGATTTCTTTTGCCAATTCTAGCATTGAGAGTTCATGTGGGTTGCCCAAATTAAAAGGCCCAATGTCAATGGGATTGTTCATCAACGTTATCAATCCACGAATTAAATCACTGTAAAAACAAAAAGATCGAGTTTGAGAGCCATCGCCAAAGATGGTCAACGGTTGTTTGAGCAGTGCTTGTTTCACAAAGGTCGGAATGACTCGACCATCATCGTGGCGCATGCGAGGACCATAAGTGTTGAATATTCGCGCGATTCGGACTTCAACGTTGCAATGGTTGTGAAAAGCCATCGTTAGACTTTCAGCATAGCGCTTTGATTCATCATACACGGAGCGTGGACCGATTGGATTGACATTGCCCCAATATGTTTCAGGCTGTGGGTGAATGGTTGGATCTCCATACACTTCCGATGTACTGGTGAGTAAGAATCTGGCGTTGTGTTGTTCCGCGAGTTCCAAATAATTTCGACACCCAAAAGACCCTACGTACAACGTTTCCAGTGGCATCTGTATATAGTCAATTGGTGAAGCAGGACTGGCAAGGTAATAGACTTGATCAATCGACAACCCTTTCAATTCTGGAACCGCTTCGCATACATCCATTTCAATAAACTGAAAATTAGCGTTTGAATGATTCAGCAAAGTGTTTTGAATGCGCTGAATATTTTGCCGTTGTCCAGTGAGAAAATTGTCAATACCGATGACTGTATGTCCTTGTTTCAACAGCGCATCACACAAGTGTGAGCCCAAAAATCCAGCCGCACCAGCAACAACAATATCCATTTTACCCTCAACTATATTCAGTGATGGACCATTATTAACGTATTTGATTGATCTTGAACAAAGCCGACTATAGAAAAGTTTATTGGTCTGGAGGGTTTGTATCCGTTTTGTTGTAGCTATGTTATGTTAATAGTGATTCAAAACTATACATTGTTTCAGAGCATGGATTGATATGTCAACGAAAAAGAATGGTAAAAATTCCAACAACAATACGCCCAGTGACGATCTGACCGATTGGTTTTTTTCGGATCCGACTACCACTCCTAAGAGTGATTCGACAAAAACATCTGTAGAGACAGAAGAAGATTCCAGTGAAGATTTTGGCTACGCTGGTAGTGTAGAAGATGCTGAAATCACTATGGGATTGGATGATGGCTCGGACGCTACAGATGTGTTCAATCGTGCGGAGTATGACGATCTGCTGCAAGAGTTGGATGCTCAAGGTGATGTTGGCGATGCGCTCTCGGAAGACTCGTCCGACGAGTCTCCCGAATTGGAACTGGTGTCTAAGTTTCGAAAGCCCGCCATCAAAGAACCGAAGACCGATCCAGGGCTTATGGACACATTGCTACAGGAGTTCTCCGAGGATTTGGGGGAGCCGTTGGGCGATGACACAACGGATGCCTTCGCTGAGTTGGACACCCAAATTGCTGAAGCGACTTCAGGCAACAATGACAATAATACAGAGACATTTAGCCTTGACGCTGCCGATCCTTTTGGAGACACAGATCCTTTTGTAGAGGACGACAGTGGAGATTTTCTAGAAGGATTGCGTGGCGCAGATATGCCAATCGACTCTGTAGACGCTTTGCCTGGTTCAGGCGCATCAAATATGTCTTTGGAAACATCGAGCTTGACGGAAGATGTGAAATCTGATTTGATGACGGATCCACTGCTTGGAGAGGATATTCTAGATCCGTTGCTGGGTGATGCATTGACAATGAATGAGCCCATTGACATGATTCAAGACTCAGGCCTCGAAGACTTCGATTCTTCAAAGGTAACAGAGAAGGACGGGGAGCAAGCTGTCGAAGCTGCTGAAGCAACTTGGGACAACCTTTTACAGACAGACCCGGTTATGGACTCAGTTTCAGTTGAAGAGACGTTTGATGGTTGGGGTGATCAAGGGGAGACAGTTTACAAACCTCGCAATGAAAAAGAGCATTTTCAGAATCTGCGGTCTTTGTATCTTCAAGAAGGGAAACTGTTGTCCAACGCCCAAGACAAGCAGCATCTGTGGGCTGAGTGTGCCCGCATTTCCATGTCTGCTTTGCGAGAGGATGCAAAGGCCTTGGAATATTTCAAACAGGCAAACAATGGGGACAGTGAAGTTCTAAGAAACGCCGATTTGAAGAGTTACGCAGAAGCGGCTGCGCGAACGGGACAAACACGTTTGTATCTTGAAGTGTTGCAACAATGGGCGTTGGAGCGCGAAGGAACGTTGGCAGCAGAAGCTTGGGGTGACATTGCGATATTTCTGCAAAAGAGGTTTGGGAATGCCGAGATGGCAACCGATGCAATTCAGCGTTCACTTGAGGCGGACGACCAAGATTGGCTCAATTGGCAATTTTTATGCCAAATTCAAGAAGGAGCAGGTGAATGGGCTGGTTTGGTAGATTCTCTAGCAAGTTTGGAGCGCTTGTCCTCAGGACCACTTGCCGCCAAGTATGCGTACCAGCAGGCAATGGTGTACCTGCATCGTTTGAAAGACTTAGAACAAGGAGTCAACAAACTCAAAGAGGTGTTGGATTATGGTGAAAATGTAGGTGCTGCAATTGCACTGTTGAAGGTTGGCATTCAACTTGATGACTCCGATACCATCAACTTGGCTTGCAATCACGTTTGGGAGCGCTTGACCACCAACTCAGATCGACTGTTGTGGGCATTGCACCTTTATCAGTTGACGCACGGAGCTTATGGGCAAGACAAACTTCTTGCCTCCATTGATATTCATGAGTCAATCGAGAGTTTTTGGCTGTATTTGGCTTTGCTTGAGTCTGGTGAAATAGAGGAAAAGAAGCGTGTTTTATTAGAAGCCACTGAACAAGACAGACCTGATTTGGCGTTGGTTTGGTTCCATCTATCTTTGTTGTTTGAACAAGAGGATGATGTTCGTGCTGGTGAAGCCTTGCTCAAAACAGTCGAGTTGGATCCGTTCGCGATCATTGCGGTGGATGATTACGTAGAGCATCTCATCGCCAAAGAGGCATTTGAAGAGTGTGTTGATTGGCTGGTTCACCTGTATGATGTTGTGTTGCCAGAGGTACCAGAAGTAGCATTGGCATACTTGGCACAAGCTGCATTTATTGCCGATGCCTATTTGAACGATGCCATTCGAGCGGCAAACATGTTGTCTCAAGCCGCAGCTGAAGAGTCAGAGCTCAGTTACCTCGCAGAAACTCTATATCTACGGGGCGAGCATTGGGAGGCCCTGATCGGCTTTTATAAACGTAGAGCTCAGCAAGCGAACAGTGCTGAAGATTCCGCACATTGGATGATTCAAGCAGGAATAATCGCAGAGACACGCCTCAATCAGGTGGAGCAGGCAGAGGAATTGTATGCACTCGCCAGAGAGAAGAGTGCGGTTGCGACGATTGGAATCACCGACGTATTGCGTCTTCGAATTCGCAGTGGCGACTGGCAGGAAGTGGTTGACATTATTGGAGAGCAGGCTGAAAATGCGATTGATCCGGCCGGAATGTACTTTATGGCTGCCAACGTAAGCCATTGCTTGTTGCAAAGTGAACAAAGCACCATTGAAAATCTGAAAAAGTGTTTGGAGCATTCACCATCTCATGTTGCTGCACTGCTATTGTATCGAAGAATTACCACAGACGAAGAAAGACTATGGGCCAACCAAGAGTTGCTCAAGCATTTGTCGCACAAGACGATTTGTGGTTGGTTGCAATGGGAGAATTCCAATCAAACGTCGTTTGATTTGACAACCAGTAATTTTGGAAAGGACAGCATTTTCTTCTTGGAGCGGCTCTTTGTGTTGTTGTTGTCTGAGTTCGATGTTGCCATCGGCTCTGTCAAAGATATTCATCCCTTGGTCGACACCTTGCTGTTGACGAAAGCGTCTGCGAAAGAAGTCGACGTCTTGGTAAATGACTTTGAACACGCTAGCATTGGTCAGGTGTTGTTTTTGGAATCACTTGGGAAAACATCTTTGCAACAGTCACAATTGAGCAAAATAGACTCTAAGGAAGTCCTTGTAAAAGAGTGGAAAGCGCGTGCGTTTGAACAATCGCAGCAACTGGAGCAAGCAGAAAAGATTTGGTTGTCTATTTTTGAAGACGAGTCGGCATCGTTGACATATCGAACCAAAGCTGCTTTGGCACTGGACGGTATCTTGCGACATCTCCCAGAGCGTCATTTAGAACTGGCTAAGGTTCACTCAACACTTGCAAGTTGGATCGACGATGACAGTCCAATCAACTATTTTGCTCTATTGGCCGCCCAACTGTTTTCAAGTTTGGGCAATGTCTCTGAGGCAACGTCTTTCTTTAAGTTGCGTTTTCAGAAAAATCCAGTGCTCGGCAAAGTCTTTCAGGGGCTTAAATCTCTGTACTTGCAGACGCACAATGTTGAAGACATGCAAGAGATTCTCGGAAGTTTAGATGAACTCGTGCTGCTTGACTTTGCAGAAATTATGGAAGAGTTCAGAGAGTATGGCAAGGCCGCAGAAGCCTACGCCAAAATGCTTGAATTGTCTGAAAAGCAGAGCCTGTCAGCAGCCCAAACTTTGCCCTATTATGCTCGGATGGAACGTTGCTATGAAAAGTCTGGAGATTGGTCTTCAGTGCTCGCAGCATTGGAAAAACAAAGAGATATGGTTTCTTCGATGGAGTTTCAGCATTATTTGGACAGCAAGATTCAATGGGTCTTGGTGGATCACTTGGCAGAATCGGATTTGGCCTTGGAAACCTATCAGCGTATGCTTCAAAATGATCCAGCCAACCGAAGCGTATTAAAAGCGTTGGCAAGGATATCGATTCAACATGACCAAATCGACGAAGCCATCGCACACCTCAATACGCTGGCTGAAAATCCAACCGATTTACACGATGCGATCGAGATCATGAACACACTGGTTGAAGCCCATCAAGCACAAGGAGATATTCACAAAGAAATCGAGGTTCTTAAGGACATCATTGATATTGATTCAGCCAACTTAGATGCCATTGATCAGTTGGCGGATTGTCTTCAGCAACAAGGGGAATGGAAAGAGTTGTTTGCGTTGCTTCAAAGACGCTCGGTGTTGAGTGAGGAACATGACAAGGTCGCTTGTCATACTCGAATTGCACGCATCGCAGAAGAGCGTTTGCTGGATGTGGATTTGGCACTCAAAGAATGGTCCAAAGTCTACGAAATATTGGGTCCAGAAGAGGAAACACTTCGTCGGTTGATACACTTGTCCAAATCACAGTTTGATACTGCCTCGTTTTTGCATTACGCCGATGAACTGATTGGCTTGTTGGAAGGTCAAAGCAAGGCGGAACTGTGTATGGAAATTGCGGAGACTTACATCAACGAGTTGCTTGAAGAGAGTAAGGCGATTCCATATTTGGAAGTGGCTCTATTTGAAGACAGTACCTTTGAACGGGCAGTATCGTATTTGGAAAATCAGTATCAGATCATGAGTGAATGGCAGAAACTTCTTGATTTGCTGTTGCACAAGGAAAGCAAAATTGAGGACAAAGCTGAGAAAGTTTCAATTTTGTTGAAAGCGGCCGAGATTGCCGAGATTTCACTTCAACACCAAGAGCAAGCAGATGAGATTTTTGCCCACATTGCCATCTTGGCGCCTTCGAATCCGGCATCCTTAAAGCGTCGCGCCACTACCCATTATCAAAATCAAGATTGGGAAGAGCTGTTGGCGCTGTATCAAGAACATGGGTCTATATTCAAAGACTCTCCAAGGTCGACTGTAGATATGCTATTGCAACAATCAGAAGCCGCAGAGTTTTTGGAGCAGTGGGATTTGGTTGTGTCATCTTTGCAAGGGGTGCTCGAAGTTGTACCGACCCATCAAGGCAGTCTTCAGCGAATGAGCTCAACTTTGTTAACGCTCGATAGAATCTCAGAAGCCGTGGAAATTGACAAACAACTCTTAGAAGTCATGACCACACAAGGGGACAAGTCGGATTTGGCTCAAGTGTGTTTGCGGTTGGGGTGGTCTTCACTGAAGCTTGAGCAGTGGGCAGCGGCCTTACAGTACTTTCAAAAATCTCGAATTTATGCGCCAAGAGACACACAATCTCTCAAAGGCATTATTGAGTGCTCTTGGCAAAAGGGAGAGTATTCACGTGTTGCTCAACTCTGTTCCACATTGGTCAAAAATGCGACCAGTGAAGCAGATGTGATGCTCGGATACTTGTGGCGTGGTTTTACGCTGGACACAAAATTGCAACGACAAGAGTTGGCGGAACAACATTATTGGCGTGTTTTAGAGTTTGAGCAGAACAATGCGATCGCGCTCTTTTATGTTGCGAGTATCTCAATGCGAAAAGAAAAATGGAAGAGTATGTTTGGTCAGTTGACACAATCGTGGACACAGTTATTGACGACAGCAGAGCCTCAATCAGCGTTGCTAGAAGGGGTCGCGATGGGGCGTTTGCTTGCAGCGCAGAAAGTTGGCGATGACGAGGCCGTTCAAGAAATGCAGACTTGGATCAGTGAGCAACTTCCTGCATTGAATGTACAAGGTGATTTGGAAGCGGAGTTCATGACTCGATGCACAGCGCGTTTATTCCATCCATGAGCGTGGAGTACTATTTGGATTGGAATGCTACGGCACTGTTGAGTCCGTCGGTGGTGAACCATTATCGTGATGCATTACATCATTTAGACTGCAATCCACATTCCCAGCATCGTCGTGGACGAGAGGCCTCTGTAGCCGTGGAAAAGGCACGAGAGCGCATTGCCAGCTTGGTTGGTGCGACACCAAAGCAAGTACGGTTTACGTCTGGGGCAACGGAGTCCAACTCGTGGGTGCTGTCTCACTTCGCCCGTCAATCGGGAGCCTTGATTGGTTCGAGCATTGAGCATCCAGCGGTAGGGGATTGGTTGGATGAACGCATTCCAGTGTTGAACTCTGGGATTGTGTCCATGGAGGCTTTGCGCGAACGTCTGTCGAAGGGAGGGGTGGCGCTTGTCTCCATAATGGCGGCCAACAACGAGACAGGGGTCATTCAACCCGTCGCGGATATTCACCGCCTGTGTCAGCAGTTTGGGGTGCCCTATCATTGTGACGCAGCCCAAGTGTTCAACCGAGTTGATTGGAATGGCAGTGCAGACTTTATTACGTTGTCGGGCCATAAAATGGGTTCACCAATTGGTGTGGGGGCTCTTGTACTCTCTCAGGAGATTGCTCCGTTGCTTCGTGGTGGTGCTCAAGAGCGCGGTTCACGAGCAGGTACGGTCAATGCTCCGCTCATCAATACATGGGGGTATGTCGCCGAACAGGTTCAGTCTATGGATTCTGCAAAGCAACAGCAATTTGAGAGCCGTTTGTTGTCTGAAACATCCGCCAAGATTGTCGGTGCAGGCATCGAGCGACTTCCAAACACGACATTGGCGCTCTTTGATGTTCCGGGCGACATGATCGTGATGGCTTTGGATATGAAAGGAATTGCAGTGTCTACTGGTTCTGCTTGCTCAAGTGCTTCGTCAAAAGATTCTTTCGTGTTAGAGGCAATGGGACTGTCTGGAAAGCCAGTTCGCTTTTCGTGGGGGCACACAACTGATTTAGAGGCTGTGACACCCACCATCATTGAAACCATTAAAGAGTTGGAGAGTACATGCGTGTGGTAGCCGCGATGAGCGGAGGTGTAGATTCATCGGTCACAGCAGCACTGCTGTTGGAGCAAGGGTATGAGGTCATTGGAGTGCATATGAAATTGCATGACACTCCCGAATTAGGTGTGGACGATGAGGGCGGAAAAACCTGCTGTGGACTGGATGATGTCAACGATTGTCGACGCGTGGCAGAAAAGCTTGGGATTCCCTTCTATGTGATGGATTTGCGTCAAGCCTTCAAGAAAGCCGTTCAAGACGACTTTGTCAACAACTATGTCAAAGGGTGGACACCCAACCCCTGTATTCAATGCAACGGTGTATTAAAGTTCCAAGTTCTTTTGCAACGTGCACGGGCTTTGGGCGCAGAGTACTTGGCAACGGGTCATTACGCTCAAATCACCGATGACAACTGTTTACAGATGGCCATTGATCAAAATAAAGATCAATCCTATTTCCTCTTTCCAATTCGTCCCAAAGTCCTCAACAAAATCTTGTTTCCATTGGGAGGAATGACCAAAAGTGAAGTTCGGGAACATGCCAAAAGACTGGGTTTGGTGACAGCATCCAAGCCAGAAAGTCAAGATATTTGCTTTTTACCCAATGGCAACCACGGTCAATTTGTAGAAGACAATGTAGAACAGACAGATGGTTCAGGTCCGATCGTAGATGTGGATGGCAACGTGGTGGGACAGCACGACGGCTATTGGAAGTATACGATTGGACAGCGTCGTGGGTTGGGGGTTGCGATGGGCAAACCCGTTTATGTAGTGGACATCGACGCAGCTCAAAAAAGGGTTGTCGTTGGAGACAATGATGCATTGCTCACAACTGGTTTGGTGGCTGGAAACATGAACTGGTTTCGAGAACCGTTGCCCGAAGAGCCAATCCTAGCCCGTATCCGACACAGAGGAGCCCTTCATCCGTGCACAGTTGAGCCTGCTGAGACCGATGAGACCGATGAGACCGATGAGGCCGATAAAACTAAAAGGCAATGGGTGGTGCGCTTTGAGTCTCAAGCAAGGGCTGTTGCTCCAGGGCAAGCTGTCGTAATTTATAGTGGCTTGGGCAAAGAAGATGAGCGCGTTGTCATCGGTGGTGGATGGATTCGTCAACGTTTGTGAGTAGAGAAATGCAACTTTATTATGATCTGTCCAAACCTTTGTTTGTGGAGGCGTTGACCCACAGTTCTTACATCCGTCAATTCCCTAAATCCGGTTCTCACAATGAACGATTGGAATTTCTGGGAGATGCGGTGTTGCAATTGTGTGTGACGGACTTGCTCACAACCTTGTTTCCCGAGTGCAGAGAAGGGGACCTGACGCGCATGCGACATCAGTTGGTGGACACCCAAACCTTGGCAGACATTGCGCGAGAATTAGAACTGGGACTCAAGATACGACTGAGTGAAGGGGAAGCCAGAGATGGTGGGCGAGACAAAGACAAAACCTTGGCGAATACGGTCGAGGCGATTTTGGGAGCCATCTACACGTTGGATGGTCTGGATAATTGTCATGCAGTGATACGTCACCACTTCTCCCACCGTGCAGAGGCTGTTCGATACTACATCCCTTCGAAGCAAGTGTTGCTAGAATGGTCCCAGCGTCAATATGGAACACCCCCAATCTATGAACTCATTGACCAAACGGGTCCTGCGCATCAGTCGACATTCCAAATGGGTGTTTTGGTTGATGGTGAACAGTTGGGCGTTGGTTTCGGTCGAAGCAAAAAGGAAAGCATGAATCAAGCTGCTGTGGCAGCCGTGCAACGTTTACGACAAGAGGGTGCAATCTAAGGTGAATCCGGTTAAAATGGATGTCCAATACCCTTTTCCAGAGATTGTCCATGTCAGAAGAAAGTACACCAGATCAAGAACCGAAAGAACAAGAAGAAACGACGTACCATTCTGGGTTTGTAGGACTTGTTGGCTTGCCAAATGCGGGCAAAAGTACCTTGATGAATGGTGCTTTGCAGGTGAAACTGTCGATTGTATCTAAAAAGCCACAGACCACGCGCAATCGAATTTTGGGTGTGTTGAATGTTCCAAATTTGCAGGTGGCACTGGTGGATACACCGGGAATTCATCGTGCGAGAGGGCGAATGCACAACACGATGGTGCAAGCGGCAAAAGATACCATCGGTGAAGTCGATGCGGCATGTTGGGTGGTCGATGCATCTTGGCTCATCAAAAAAGGAGAGGTCATGCCCGCGGAGAAGATTTTCTCAAAGGGATTGAAGTACATGGCCAACCTGTTGGAAAACGAAAAAAATGTTGTGGTGGTGCTCAACAAAATTGATTTGTTCCCCAAACATTTGCTATTGCCATTGATGTCGATTTTTCAAGAGCGGTTGCCAAATGCACACTTGGTTCCTCTTTCGGCGAAAACAAAAGACGGTCTTGAAGCGCTCTTTGAAGTGTTTCGAGAAGTTCTTCCAGCAGGCGAACCACTGTATCCTGAAGATGTCCTAACCGATCAAACGGAGCGATTCTTGGCAGCGGAGCGGATTCGCGAAAAGGTATTTTTGCTGACCAATCAAGAAGTTCCTTACAGTGTTGCCGTTGAGATACAGGGCTTTGAAGAAACACCAAAGCGAACAGAAATTTATGCCAGAATTTGGGTGGAGAAAGAATCTCAAAAAGGAATACTCATCGGCAAGAAAGGGGCGAAAATCAAAATGATTGGAACCCAAGCCCGCAAAGAGTTGCAAGAACTTTTTGGTCGGCGCATTCATCTGGATTTGATTGTGTCGGTTCGCGACAATTGGTCAAACGATCCCAGACGCTTGAGAGAACTGGGCTTTTAAAGATACGGACATAATTAGTCCAGTTAGCAACATACGATGCTGTTCATCGTGTATAAGAGGTAGGTATGATTCCAGTAGTAGCCATTGTTGGTCGTCCAAATGTTGGAAAGTCCACACTGTTCAATCGATTCATTGGATATCGAAAGGCGATTGTCGACGACCGTCCAGGAGTGACTCGCGATCGCAATTACGGCGAAGGTTCATTTCTTGGTCAAAAGTTTTTGTTTGTCGATACAGGTGGGTTTGAACCAGAACCAGACTCAGATCTGTTTTCAGAGATGCGTCGGCAAGCCATCGTTGCACTTGAAGAGGCTGACATTTTCATCTTTGTCGTCGATAGACAAACTGGCTTGACCCCAGCAGACACCTTGACGGTGGGAATTTTGAGAAAAGCCTTGCCAGAAGAGGCTCAAAAGAAAATGTTGTTGGTTGTCAACAAGTGTGATGGACCCAAGCATGATCTTGAGGCTGTTGAATTCTACAGTTTGGGTTGTGGCGATCCGATGACGGTTTCGGCAGAACATGGACGGGGTATGTATGAATTGTGGGAGGCTGTCAACAACTTGGTACCTGAAGACATGCGTCAAAATTGGGTGGATGAAAATTCAGATGACGACACCAATGCCGAATTTGAATTTGATGAAAATGACGGAGATTTAGAGACCGATCAGGCAAAAGAAGATGAACACGGTGACATCAAGGAAATTGACGAGATTCGAATTGCTATTTTGGGTCGACCCAACATTGGAAAATCAACACTGGTCAACCGCATGCTTGGAGAAACACGGCACGTTGTTTGTGATATGCCGGGTACAACGATGGACTCGATTGACTCTGTTGTGACTGTTGACGGACAAAAGTATCGATTTGTGGACACGGCAGGCATTCGTCGACGTTCGAAGATTGACGAACGCTTAGAAGCGATCGCTGTGGGGCACGCCATTCGTACGATTGAGCGCTGTCATGTGTGTATTTTAATGATCGATGGGGTCGAGGGTGTCAGTAAGCAAGATGCACGTTTGGGAGCGCTCATTGCGGACCGTGGACGTGCTTGTATCGTGTTGATCAACAAGTGGGACATCGTCAAAAATATGGAGGACCGAAACTCGGTTGTGGTTGATGATGAAGTATTGACAAGCCTACCCCACCTCTCTTGGGCAGAAGTGCTGTATACATCGGCTTTGACAGGAAAGGGCTGTCACAGAATATTGCCACTCATCCAAGAAGCCTATCACAATTTTGATCGACGGATTTCAACCAGCAAACTCAATCGGAACTTTGAGCAGATTGTCGCTGCCAACCCCCCTCCACAAAAGCACCATCACAGAGTTCGCTTGAATTACATTACGCAGGCGCGTGTTCGTCCACCCACATTTGTAATTTGGGCCAATTCACCCGATGCTGTACCTGATTCCTATCGACGGTACATTGAGAATCGGTTTCGTGAGCAGTTTAAGTTTGCTGGATCTCCATTGAGAATACATTTGCGTCAAAAACGAAAACAGTGGGAAGACTTATAACAACAATTGGAGCCAAAATGAGTGATCTCGAAAAACAAGACAGCCGCATTCAAGTGTTGGATGACAACACCATCAATAAGATTGCAGCTGGAGAGGTGGTCGAAAGACCGTCTGCAATTATTCGAGAAGTCGTTGAAAATGCGATCGATGCAGGCGCGGATGACATTCGCGTTGATTTGGAGCAGGGTGGAACGAAACTCATTCGGATTCAAGACAATGGTTGTGGCATGAATCGTACAGAAGCGCAGTTGGCCTTACAGCGTCACGCGACCAGTAAGATTCGCAGCGATGATGATCTGTTTAATATCCACACCTTGGGTTTTCGAGGTGAGGCGATCCCATCCATCGCATCGGTCTCCCAATTTGAATTGTTGACTCGTACAAGTGAGAGTCCTGCTGGAACACGCGTCACAGTTCACGGTGGGAAACTGGAATCTGTTGATACCGCAGGATGTCCGGTTGGCACCACCATTACAGCCCGCAATTTGTTTTTTAATGTACCAGCAAGACAAAAGTTTTTGCGTTCTCACAGCACAGAATACTCCCATTGCTTAGAAGCTGTCGTTCGAGAAATGTTGATTCGTCCACACATTGACATCGAAGTAAAGCACAATCGCGTGAGGGTATTGCGCTCCCCCAAGACCGATTCGTTGAAAGACAGAGCCGTTACGCTGTTGGGAGCACACTGGGGGAGCGTGATACCGATTGAGTTTGAAACCGAGTATTGCACTGTGAAAGGATTGATCTCACCGGTCGGAGTACATCGTGGATCTTCGGCAAACGCAACCTATCTATATGTGAACGATCGATTTGTGAAAGACACAGCTGTACGTCGCGCTGTAAAAGAAGCATACCAAGGAATTGTTCCAAAAAAACGATATCCTTTGGTGTTGTTGTCCATACAAGTCTCTCCCAGTCAAGTAGATGTCAACGTACACCCAGCCAAGATTGAGGTTCGATTTCAGCAAGTTTTGGATGTGTCTCAAGCGATAACGGAGGGGTTGCGAAAAGCCCTTCAGGAGCACGGGATTCGTCGAGAGGTTTCAAAACGAGAGATTCAAGTAAAGACCAAAGCACCAACACCATTGCCGTTGTTTGGAGCGGAAGGGCTAACGCCATATTCTTCTAAAAGCGCAGATTCTTTGAAAACGACATCGACACCGTTGCAAGCTCTGCCACCTTTGTCTAAGACAGAAGAGCAATCTACAGGCTCCCTACAAACTCTAGCACCACAGCAACCAAGTTTGAGTGAGGTCGAACGACTCTCTACAAATGATGAGCAGACTAAACAAGTACAGAATCAACCGATGGCAAAAGATCTTGTACAGAAAGACCCAGACAATCAGCAAAGACAAAACTTCGATGCTGTCAACGAAGCGAATAAACATCTTGGAGAAGCAGTACCAACAGCGATGGCAACTCATCAGACGACGGCTGACTTACCGACTGACACTCGAAACTTTTCCGCGTCTTTTTATGGCTTTGCAAAGGATGACTTTAGGGAACGTCCAGCCCCTGTATTGCGAATTCCGAAGCCTACTCCAATGGATGCTTTCGCTATTCAATGGCCCAAAGCCGAAGGAAGTGAAGCAGTGGGTTTGGGGGACTTACTTCCGGTTCCACGATTTGTTGATCTGCGGGTCATTGGTCAACTGAAAGAGACATACATTTTGTGTGAAGGTGCTGGGGAATTGGTCATCATTGATCAACACGCGGCACATGAGCGGATCACGCTGGATGCCATTCAGCGACGCAGGATGGATTTTATTGGTGGGTTTCAGCAACTGTTGACCCCCATTCTCATTGAACTGCCAGCAGCTCAACTTGCGAGACTGATACCACTGTTGCCAAATTTTATAGAGTTTGGACTGGTTATGGAAGAGTTCGGCGGCAATACAATACGAATTCGTCAAGTACCAACCATTCTACAAAACAGCAATTGGGATGAATTGATTCAAGATTTGGTGGACGATGCCATGGCGGGGGGGAAAGGGATGCCGATACATGAAAAATTGGAACGAGCGTTGGCAACCAAGGCCTGTCATGGATCGGTAAGAGCAGGTCGAACGATGTCAAAATTTGAAATGATGGAATTGCTAGAGGAATTAGATGCAGTAGACTTTGGTGTTTGCGCCCATGGTCGTCCAGTTGCCATTCGAATCACACCGAACGAATTGGAAAAACAGTTCCATCGGAGTTAGTACCATCAAGACCTGAGTGTCTATGGATACATTTCGATGCTTGGGCGATGGACGATATTCTCGGAGGGTAAGATGGCAGTGTTGGTGATTGGTGGTCCCACAGCCGTTGGTAAATCCAGTTTGTCGCTTACATTGGCGAAAGCACTGAAAGCACCGATTGTCAGTGCAGATGCCATGACCATTTATCGAGAGTTGGACATTGGAACGGCAAAACCATCGAAGCAAGAAATGGATGCTGTTCAGCATTACTGTATTGACATTCGGGCCTACAACGAGTCCTATACTGTAGGAGATTTTGTTGAAGACACGCGGTCGATCGTGGACAAACACAAGCATGTGATCATCGCAGGTGGTACACCATATTATTTAAATGCCCTTTTTCGACCGATGGCACCCTTGCCTGAGTCTCAACCAGAAATACGCTCTGCGCTGGAATCCATAGAAAATCCACATGAACGTTTGCAGAAGATAGACCCCATTAGTGCGGAACGATTGCACCCAAATGACCGTGTTCGGATCATTCGGGCTCTTGAAGTCTATGAAATTACAGGTCGACCATTGTCCAGTGTACAGAAAGACCCACCGAAACATCCACCTTTGGAGGCGGAGGTGTTGTGGCTTGATCGAGCAGAGTTGAGAACAAGAATTGGTCAGCGAATCGATATTATGTTGGACAATGGCTATTTGGATGAATGCCAATCCATTCTGCATCAAGGGTGGAACCTCAAAGCCAAACCGCTACAATCATTCTCGTATAAGTTTTGGTTGGAGCATTTGTTGGGCAAGAAAACTTTTGAAGAAGCAAAAGAGCGTACAGAGATTGGAACATGGCACTTGGCGAGAAAACAACGTACGTGGGCTCGCAATATCGGCTGGTCATCCATTACGCCTGAAGAGGGCTATGAAGCCGGTATGAGATGGGTAGAATTACACTCGACACCTTGAGCGCTTTCTTTGTACATTTTTTTGTGTTAACAGTAAGCGCTGGAGGCGAGGTGAAGATTTTGTTGGTGGACGACAGTGAACTGATGCGAATGGTGATGAAGAAAAACCTTCGCACAGATGCTTTTAACCCTGTCATTGTTGAAGCCACAGATGGACTGGATGCACTGCAAAAAGTCAGCATCGAAGAACCAGACTTTATTCTTTCAGACAGCAACATGCCCCATATGTCAGGCTTAGACCTTTTGAGAAGACTGCGAAAGGTTCAGAACACTACCCCATTTGGATTCTTTACGTCTCAAGCTTCCCCACAGTTTGTCCAAGAAGCCAATCGATTGGGCGCGGCATTCATTCATCCCAAGCCCTATTCTCCAGCGCAACTCATTGCTGACATTGAGCACGCCGTGTCTAGATGATGGTCTATTCTTCTGCGGGTATGGTCTCTTCACCACCACAGATGGCGGAGATTCTTTCAGAGGAAGCCAGAGATTTATTGACTGCATAATTCAAGGAAACTGCGGAATCAGGCTCTAGAATGTTGCTGACAGGTTCTGCCCAAACGGCCAAGGCGCGCAACGTTTTGTCATTGGGTCTAGAAATGTTGAGTTCGACACTGTAACTTTGCGCCAAGCCATTTTCTCCGTCTTCATCATAGGCACCTTCCGTCATATAGGTAATAATGGCAGAAACAGAGACTTCTTCATCATCGACGACGTAACTACCATGACGAAAATCAAGGTAAAGGTCGTAAGGAGGTAAGTCGACTCCGAGAAGGGGTGTGGGGTCCGCACGATTTAGGGTGAACATCATGTTGTCAGCCACGGAATCCAAATCGAAATCTGGGTCAAAAGCAGACACTGTCTCAGGGATTTCTGGAAAAGAGTCTGCAGAAGTGGCTGCTTCAAAACGGGCTCGGTCGCTTCGATAGGTACGTTCATAGGTTTCCCAGTCTCCGTCAAACACCTTGTCTTGATCTTTGCGCAACAAATATGCCTCAGCATCTTTCCAAGTGCAGTTCATTTCAGCCAGAGAGATGACCCCTTTGGCTCTAGACAAATCTTGACCGTAATCTTCGATGGGAAGGTGGGAGACGTCTTCTGTTTCTAAGTCGTTTAAGGTAAACGTGTCGGTGTTTCCATCTCCGGCTGATTCTCCAACCAAGAGATAGCCCTCCGTGTTGAACCAATTCATAAATCCTTGCACACCCGCTTCGAACTCTGCATCACCATTGTAAAACTCTCGAACCATGTAGGAAGTGACCGCGTCGAGGCCTTCAGGGGCTGGTGGAGGAGGTGAGCAGGCAAAATAAGATAGAAACAGCAACATTGGAACTCCAAAATGAGGGGGTATCCATATGTATCGGAAAAAGACTTTGTTTGTCGAATGGGAAATTTCTTTTCAATCATTGGATAATTCGATATGCTGTTTACATGTATTTACACGTCAAGACTATTTTTGCTTTGTTGTTGAGTCAAGCATCGGCACAAGAAGTATCCAATACCGAGTATCGTGTGGCCAGTGTAGCCCACAAAGTACGAGCCTTTGCCTCATTGGATGCACCGAGAGTCGGCATCATTTACGAAGGGGACGTCTTCGAAGTGGGACCCATCGTCGGCTATGAAAGTTGTGCTGCCGGCTGGGCAAAGGTTCGATCTGGTGTTGTTTGCTTGGTCAAAACAGAGATTGTTGATCAGCAACCTGTTGAGTTACCAGATTTCTTAAATATTTTGCCTCCACTTGAGGCTGGTGCCACAGAACTTGCGGAGGCAACTGAGCAGCAGCCACCGTTCATGCCTGTGTTGTTTGGTAAACGAGATGAAGACCATGGTGGTCGTTTGTGGGCGAGCATTGAAGAGTATGAAGCGGGAGAGGCGCATCGTTGGAAACTCAAACCTGGTAAAGATTACCGATTTGTTGACGCCCATGAAACTGCAAAGGGCTGGGTATTGGAGCGACCCAATGGCTCGGTTGCCCCAATCTCTGAGGTGTATGTGTATCCAGTTTCTCGATTTGCAGGGCGAGATTTTCGACAGTTTCCAAAGGACCCTGACAGTATGATGGGGTGGGTAAAGGATGTACACGGTGTTCAAGTGTATTGGTCGATGAATGAGGGTGACCCTGCCGGTTTTACATTGGAACGTCGTCGAATTTTAGAGGTGATTGTTCATCCAGAAGACACTGGTGTTGACTCCAACGATTGGGTTCAAGTGCCAATGGGCGATGTCAATGGCTATGTGTTGAAAGACCGATTGACTCTGTGGGAATCCTTGGATGTCCCTGACGGTATTGCGTCCAGTGAAATCTGGATTGATGCCGACATTGCTTCTCAAATGCTCTCGGTGTACAAGGGTGAAGAGTTGATTTTTACCACTCTCATGTCAACAGCCAAGAAGGGTCACAAAACGCCACTGGGCACATATCAACTGTACGACAAAGCGATCGGCTGGGATTTGGGTTCTCGAGAAGGCGCAGAAGATGCCTATTACATGGAAGATGTTCCCTTTGTCATGCATTATTATCCAAGGTATGCCATTCACTCTGCATTTTGGCATGACAACTTTGGCGAGCCGGCCAGTCATGGCTGCATCAATTTGGCACCGAAGGATGCGTGGACGGTATACCAATTGGTGGCTCCAAGAATGCCCAAAGGATGGCAATACGTCAAGCAAAGCAAAGAAGATCAGGGAACCATTTTGCGCATTCGAAATGGTCAACAGACTGGAAAGTCAAAGAAAATCAAACCCAAATACTAACACCAATACCTGTTAAAATCCCCAACGACCACTCGATAGATACAACGATGCCCCAACATACAGTTCTTCTTTGCACCATTGAGAATTGCCACCGTTGCAATATACATATGATGATTGCAACTGTAATGTTCCACCGTCATGATGTGTATCATTCTTAAAGGGCTGATGGTTCAGTAAAAAATCTATGCCAATTTTATGGTTGTCTACCGTTGTGGTGGTTTCTGTCCACAGGTCTTCTCTGTGTTGGATGGTGCTGAGATCGTTGATTGAAAGCCAGTGCCATTGGTAATAGGGTTGCAATAGCCCAAGTTCAAAGTCCAAGGCATAGCCGATACCGATTGGTAAAAGATGGTGTGGTTCACCTGACAAACTGTAATCCAAGATCTGCAATCTCCATCCGGGCAACAGAGGCGCAATGAACGAATCGTTGCTGCCATTTTTGATTTGCATCGTTCCGAGTGCCAAACGCCAATCTTCGTTCTCCAGCCCATATTGTAGTGTGTATGTTGACCACAGTGAGTGTGTGGGGTTAAAGCGTCGAGAGTGGGTGCGTTTTCTAGGGGAGCGCGATTTCTTAGATGACGTGTGTTTGTTCTGTTTTGATTTCTTATTTTTTGTTCGATGCTTTTCGAGTCGTACCGTATGCTTGTCTACCTCCGATTCGATCAAGGACAGTTGACTGATATGGTATCCATCGCTGTTTTCAACTCGAAGTTCTTTTGAGCACATTGGAACTTGTGTGGACAAGGGTGTTTTTCCAAGGAATTGGTCATCAACATACACTTTGGCTTCTTCGGTTGGATTGTCCAAATAGACATCTAAGCCTGCCAACCTTGGAACTGCTGTAAGGCGAATTTTTTCATTCTCGTTGTTGGCGATTGTAAATTCTTGGTCGCGCCCCATATAGCAGGGATCCAAGATGGAAATCTCGTGTTTGCCTTTTTCAATGCGGTATTTGTCCAAAGGGGTGGCACCCATTGAGATACCGTTCAGTTCAAAACGGACCCCAGGAGGCGTGCTGACAACGGTCAATTGACCAAAACTTGGTTTGAGTTTTGTGTAGACTTCATCAGGGGATTCTAAGTATAGATCTTTGTTCCAGCGTTCATAGTAGGGGTTGTGAAATTGGATGTTGTGGTTTCCTTTGTGGATCTTTTTGGCACATGGCAGCGTTTGACACTGGACTTTTCCATCAATGAAGAGCAAAGTGTTTTCACGTGGTTCGGCATCAAAATTGACAATAATATTGGGAGCGTGTTGATTGTCCTGATGCAATAGGGGAAGCATAAGATCGTCGATCAACGGAGGCACTTCGCGCAATAGGTCTGTTGATTGGGAAACGTCTATGCTTTGTTGTTGTAAGAGTATTCCCGTGTCTACATGGTAAAGTTTCAATACACAAGTTGTTTTTCTACCCTCGGAGATGCTTCCCAGAATGACATAGTCTAGATCGAGAGCCTTACTCGTTTCTAAGATTCGACCATTTGTGGGTAGAGAGCCGGTAAACGATAGGTTTTCTGGGGTTACCAAATGTAAATCATGTTCCTGTGTGAGCGGCAAGACCTCTTGACGAACGCGCTCTGCCAAAGTGGTTTTCAGAACTGCGCTGTCATGACTGTCAGAGTCGCCAACCATACTGAACTCCCACACTCCAATGTTGTGTGTGGTATCTCCCCAAGCTTGCAATGGTGAAAGTAGTGTCATCCATAGAAACATTGTTGGCCTTCCAAATTCAGTCGATATCTTTATTTAACGCTTGATACTCTATTGGTCGGACAAAGAAACAAAAAATGAAACTTATCGACTGTGTTTTTGGTCTGTAAACAGATAGGCCATGGCTTGTCGAAGCGTGCGTACACCGATGACGTCTAATCCTTCTGGAGCGTATTGCAGAGAGGATTTTGGGGCGATCACACGTGTGAAGCCATGACGCTGCGCTTCAGCAAATCGCTGAGCTGGATGAGAAACGGCTCGTACTTCACCTACCAGACCAATCTCACCAAACATCAAGGTTCTTGAGTCAATGGGGTCGTTTCTGTGACTTGACGCAATGGCACAGGCGATGGCTAAGTCAGCAGCGGGTTCTGTGATGCGAACCCCACCAGCCGCAGATATAAAGACATCTCTGTCATAGAGTTGATAGCCAATTTTACCGAGAACCGCGAGCAACATTTGCATGCGCTTGCGATCCATTCCCAACACGGTTCTTCCGGGGTTGGCGGGGGTTGGGTGACCCACCAAGGCTTGCACTTCTGCGAGTAGGGGTCTAGAACCTTCCATCCCGCCGAGTACAGTCGTCCCTGAGGCATTGGGCACGCGTTCAGACAAGAGTCGAGCTGAAGCGTCGGGAACCTCTTCCAAGCCAGTTTCTGTCATTTCGAAAAAGCCCATTTCTCCCGTTGAGCCAAAACGATTTTTGACGGTTCGCAGAGCCCGCAACTGACTTGCACCATCTCCCTCAAAATAGATGACTGTATCGACCAAGTGTTCCAACACTTTTGGTCCCGCAATGGCCCCTTGTTTGGTGACGTGCCCAACCAAGAACGTCGAGATTCCGGTTTTCTTTGCAAATGTCATGGAGCGGTTTGCCACTTCTCTGACTTGGGTCATGGAACCTGGTACTGAGTCTACTGAATTTGAATAGAGGGTCTGTACCGAATCCAAGACCAACAGTTTTGGCTTTAAAATTTCAGCAGCGGCCAAACTTGCATCCAAATCTGTTTCCGCCAACAAGTGGAGGTTGTCTGTATGAATTTTCAAACGATCTGCACGCAGACGGATTTGTCGAGCTGATTCTTCACCAGACACATAGAGCGTAGGGAGGTTGCGCTTGGCAAATTCAGAGAGCGCCATCAACAGCAGAGTGGATTTACCAACCCCGGGATCTCCACCAATCAAAGACAGTGAGCCCCCAACCAAACCACCACCCAACACACGGTCGAGTTCACCGATGCCTGTCTTTAGGCGTACCTCACCATCCGACAAATCGACTTCTTGGAGTTTGACTGGTTTTAACTTTTGAACCTTGCCGACACTCTTTGTTCCTGGACGGTCTAAACTGGCCTGTTGTTCTTCAAATGAGTTCCAAGCGTGACACTTGTTGCATTTTCCCTGCCACTTTCGGACAATGTGACCGCATTCCGTACAAACATAGGTGATTTTATTTTTGGCCATGGTGCTCCCGAACTAAAGTACAGGATACTATAACCCAAGAGTTTATCGACTACGGACAGAAAGTGACCGTCTTATACTTTAATTTTGTTCAGAACAGTATGGAGTCCAGTAGACAATACCCAGTGCGCACTGTCGTTTGGTCCGGGGCATGCTTCAGGGTGAAACTGTACGCCCATCACATTGTATTTGTCATGCTTGAGTCCCGCGACGGTGTTGTCGTTTAGGTTCAAGTGGGTGATGGTTGCCCCAGTGGCCTCCAAACTCTCTCGGTCGACACAGAAACCATGATTTTGACTGGAGATTTCCACACGCCTTGTTTCTTCATCGCGGACTGGGTGGTTGATTCCACGATGTCCAAATGGCAGTTTGAAGGTCTTTGCCCCCAATGCCAGTGCCAACAACTGGTGTCCCAAACAAATACCCAAGATGGGTTTGGTGCCCAATATTTTCTGTATTTTACCAATAGCCTCGGTCAGAGATGCGGGGTCACCAGGACCGTTGCTCAAAAATAGGAGGTCGCAGTCCTGAGTCCACTCTTCTAGTTCAGCTGTGATGGGGACAATTCGTACTCTACAATTGGCCTGACTGAGTAGGCGTACGATGTTTTTTTTGCAACCCGCATCAATCACGTTTACAGTTGCGATTGGATTTTGGGGTGTGTGAACGATTTGACTTTGAGACTGGCAAACTTCTTCAGCCAAATTTCGACCGACCATTCCACCCCAGTCAGCGATCTTGGTTTTCAGCGTCTCTAAATCTGTCCCATCGGTACACACTACGCCTTTCATTGCGCCTTTGTCTCTCAAGTGACGCACCAAAGAGCGAGTGTCGATGCCGTGAACGCTAGGGGTGTTGTGTGCGATTAGGTATTCTTCGAGTGATTGGGTTGAGCGATGGTTGGAAGGGGTACCTTGGAAACGCTTTGCGACGAAACCGTGCACCCAAAGTCTCTCACTTTCCACGTCCTCTGGATTGACTCCAGTGTTGCCAATGTGTGGATAGGTCATGACCAAGATTTGCTCTGCATAGGAAGGATCGGTCAATGCTTCTTGATAGCCCGTCATCGCAGTATTGAAGACGACTTCACCAACTTTGTGGGTTCGCGCTCCAAAAGCACGACCACGAAAAATCGTTCCATCTTCCAACAGTAGGATTCCTTCTTCAAACGTTGTCGACATATGACCTCCAGCATTGTTTGGGCGAATTTAATGAGTTCATGACCACTTGGCAATCGCATGAAACTGCTTGAACGGCTTTGTGTATCATTTTATCTTTCATTCAAATCCAACGTGAAAGAAAAGCGATTTTGCTCTACAGAACCCGAACCAGATGGCATCCACCCAGCGACAGAATGTCGATACATCACTGGTGACGCAAAATATAGACTGTTCCACTCGACTTCTTCAGCCCAACCAATGTTCCATGCTCTGGATTCAAGAGCGCTTAATGTTTCGAGGCAACTGCTTTGTCTGGTTTCAGGTTCTCCGTTTTGCAGATAGAGTTTCCATGCGTAGGCACACTGTTCACAGGGGGCAATTGGTACGCCTTCCACCTCTGACCATGTGATTTTGCAACGTCCGAATGGGTCTAGAAATTGAATGGAGCCCGATAAGCCCGTTTCAATGTTGAGATCGCCCACCAAATGTGGTCCTTCTCCTGTCCAGTCATTCCGAAAGCCAGTGTCCCACAAGCCAGTGTCCCACAAGCCACTGTCCCATTCTTGAAACACTTCAATATTCAAAAACAAAACATCTGAAGCCCCTTGTGAATCCACTGCAAGGACCTGCAATCCTGGATAGGGGTTGGGCACACTGTTTGGGATATCCCAATAGCCGGAGTGACTCTCTTGATCAAAATAAATGGTTCCAGGTGCCGAGGGAAACAAGATCTCTATATCATCACCATTGGCATCCGATACCTCTATATCAATGGTCCAGCGTGTATTTGGTTGAAGAACTGTTGGAGAAAAAACGCTGCTTGGTAGGTAGGCAAAACCAAATAGGTATTTGACTTCTTCTCCATTGAAAGTTTTGAACTTTGGAGGGGTGTTTCCACCTACGTTGCAGGCGAATGAAAGTGCTGTCAGAAACATCAATGGCCATCTGGTATTCATTGGCTCACCTCAATGCTGCCTTCTATCCAGGTCATGTCCAGGTCGTGGTACCAAGGCTCGTGAATGACGACCCAAACTCGAAGCGTACCGACAAAGTCATCAGGAATGACCAAGCGATTCCTCGATGTGGTCAATGGTTGTGGTAGGGTGTCCGAAGGTGCTTGATAACTGTGTGCGGCTGTGATCCCAGTGTCTTTCAATGTTCCAGCGTCAATGTACCATTGAAAGGTCGCACCAGTCGCACGGGCAGCAATATCAACCTGCAACAGGATTTCTTCTCCACTCTGGGCTTGTGTTGGCATCTCAAGGTTGACACCGGCATCGCTGTACGTACTGTCTCGTCGAAGGTGCTGTGGGAAGGTTGCATACCAGTTGGTAAACCCTGCGGCATACACTGGTTGTCCATCCACAACAGCTTCAAACATCAATGGAAGTTGGTGTGCACAGGTGTCATTGTACAAGCCTTCTTCAATCCAGCCTGTGTCTTCAATTCCTGTATCGAAATTGTCATTCCATTGGCGACAGGTGTCAATCTCAGGGAAGGTTGGTGTAGAAATGCTGTGGGGTAGCGTGTTGCTTTGGATTAGTTGCGTGACAGCCTCATCTTTTTCAAAACACAATAAATCCCAAATGCGTGTTTGGGTGGTGCTGTCGGGGTCTAAACCACATACGGAGACGGTCCATCCATCAATAGTGGCCTCAGGTGGAGCAATCAACAGTGCGTCTAATTTTGCAGGAGCACCTGAAACCATTTCAACTGGGGCTCCTCTGATGGCGACAATTCTGGGTTTGTCCACAACATATTCTGTCGCCAAATATTTCGGTGCTTCAGAGAATAAGCCACGAAAGCATCCTGTCAAAAGCAAGGGAATACATAGTATGGATTTTGAACAATGCATCAGTAATTGGCCTCCAAACCCAGTGTTGGAATGATTGGCAGAGAGGCAATCTCAATCAATTCACTGTAATCATAATTGTAGGTGGCAATGAACGGATTGGCTCTGGATGTTGCATTGTAGACATCCAAATAGAGCATCCAGTCTACCCATTTTCTAGACCAGACTTTCTGGGCTCGCACATCAAGTCGTAAAAATGCTGGGTAACGTTCAGAGTTGAGGTCTCCACGCGTTGCGGTAAAATACTGATCTTTGGGAACGTATACGCCATAGAACGGTGTGAAGGGTTGTCCACTGGTGGTTTGAAAACGAGCAGACAATTCCCAATCTTTGCCCAAGTCATAGGCACCCACAGCCGTAAAGGAAATGGGCATGTCATAGTCACTGGGAAAGAGTCTACCCGTGTCATCAAGTCGCAAAGACTTGGATACAGTCATCGAAATCCAGCCCCACCAAGGCATGTCCGAAGGGCGAAAGCGGAACAAACCTTCCCATCCATACGCCAACCCTTGAACACCCAAATAATAGGGTTGCAATTCAGTTGTGACGGTGTCTCCGTCGTTGTATGTATCCACTTCCAAATCTCTCACCACCAGATCATTCATCCAGCCACCAAAGACCGAAGAATCTATTTGGAGTCCACCTGTGAAATTGCGCTCAAGTCCCACAGAAGCCTGCCAAGCGCTCATGATGGTGAGATTCGGATTTCCAATGCCTTGAGCATACCGTTCCAACGGAGGAAGTTGCGTGTACCGACCGACAGCGCCTTTGACCAATAGGTCTTTGGGAAATTGGCGTCGAATCGACAATCTGGGTTCAGGCTCAAAACTGCTGGTATCGTCCCATTGGTAGTGGGCTGCTCTCAACCCCATTCCCACATACCAATCTTCTGTTTGCCACTGTGGCTCAAGCCAAAAAGAGGAAACAATTTGCTGATCTTCGGTGGAAATCTCAACCACATCGCTGTAATCTTGGACATTAAAAGTTTCTTGAAAATCTTCGGCGACAAACCAACGAGCCGTCAATTGTCCACCTGCAACCAGTGCAGAACCACTTCCCCATTGTGGCATCAGCCATCGATCTGCGCGTCTCATTACAACGCTTGGACCACCGACACGTCCACGATATGGACCTTGTCGAGAGAGCCACCAAGCCCCCAGTAAGTTTTGTTGCTGTTCATGGCCACCGGCAATCCAAGTTTGGTGGGAGTGTCTGCCGTCGTTGTGTCGCCAAAGCAAACGGGTTCTCCAAAACTGATTGTCAATCCAATGCTCAGGATTGTAGGAAAGGTCAGCCTCTTCCCATTCGAGTGGGTCTGGTTCGCCGTCTCCATCGTAATCGTATCGACCTTGGGAAAAATAGAGGGTGTCTCGCGAGGCCAAATACAGCAGACTGATTTCATCCGTGTTGGAGAGTTTGTATCGCAAATCAGCAAACTGATCCCAGTATTGTGGCGCCAAATAAGCAGCCTCGTAACCTTGTCCCCCAGCACGTCGAGTGGCGATTTTGCTGGCGGTGGAGATGAGTCCACCAACCCAAGAATACCTTCCAGCTGCACGCAGGGTCCAGTCATCGTTGATGCGTTGCTCAACGGCCAATCCACCATCCAAAAAATCAATACGCAATTGTGCTTTGGTTCCTTCAGTGGGCTGTGTGTCAGTCCGAACGTTGACAACGGCTTGAGTGACTTCTCCATAATTTGAGGGCATACCACCTGGAAAGAATTCAATGTCGTCGATGAAGGACGGGATGATGACCGAGCGTCCAACCATGGTGTGAAACATGTAGGGTACTGGCATACCATCGACATAGAATCCAGTATTGATTCCCTCGGCTCCACGAACCACGATGGCACCCTCCGCAATGTTCGGACGTGCAACCCCCGGTAAACTTTGCAACGCCCGAACCGGATCTCCAAAAGTTCCAGGAACGCGTTTGAGTTCTTCACTGCTGACGACATGGCGTGTAACGGCACCCGTTTGTTGTTCGTCTTCGACCACCAGAAAAGAAGGTGGCTCCAGTCGTACTCGCATTGAGATTCCATCGTTGTTTTCAATGGTGAGGGGAACCTTTTTGCGCCCATACTCATCGTGGAATACTTCAATGACTTGAATCCCAGAAGGACATTCAATGGTTGCCACACCTTTGCTTTGCGTCTGTGATTGCGTTGTTCGAACCTTCGCTGCTTCTTCTATTTCCTTTACTTCACCACTGAACGCGCAAGATACGAGAGCATTGTTGATGCGCTTGCCCGTGTTTGAATCCACAACTGTGACGGTTATTTGAGCAGCGTGGACGTTCGTGAGAAATGAACCAAGAAATAAGAGAACCATGTCCATCAATTAACATGATCTGCTCTCAGTAGAGTTTTGCCCGAGAATATTTTTGACGGAGTGTCGACATACACACACATGATTGAATGCATCGATAGAAACTGCAAATCCAAAGGGAACGACGTGCTTGACTCGATCAAAATAACTGTAATATCCATGCACCTTGACGAGTTTTGAATGTACTTGGTGTATGAGCATGTGTGACTCACGATTGATCAGTGTACGAATGATGTCGGCGGAGATCAGGAAAGCCGTGAGGGTCTTCAACGGCATGGACAGGTTGATTGACCCCAACACTTTTGGTCTTTTGTACGGTAGATCTTCGATAAATGTGCATTCATAGGGGCTGAATATCTTTTGGTTGAGAAATGCGCCGTAATCATCAAAATACAACAGTGCTTCAGAGCCCAAGCGATACATGGATGTTACTTGGACGATGCGAGATCCTGAGGATGGATGGGCACTTTGGATGTGTGTTGGGAAGCGCCAAGAGGACAGACCAGCCTCTTTGAGTTCTGCGACCAGTGAATGGCTTTGGTGACGTTTTAATTTCATTGGACCCCCGTTGTACTTTTGTCATCGACAAGCGCTGAGTGATCCTTTACAATTCTTTGTTCATCAATATGTTTTTGATTTCACAGCTGTGAGATACATTGAACTGTGATGATTGAACAGGAGGCAGAATGTATTTTGGTAACGTTGTTCCATTTGTGACCTTTTTTTGGGTTGGGTGTACACCCATCAAACCAGATGCTTATGGCAATGGGAAATACGATACGTCAACAGAACCTGCAACTGAAGAGGTGGATTCCGCGACACCAGAAGACACTCAGGACACTCAAGATACGCAGGATACTCAAGACACAGAAGATACCGAGGATACCCAAGACCCCGTGGACCCAAATGCCATCGAGATATTTGGCTTGCACTTTCATCAAGGCAATGAGCATTACTTTGGCAACAGTGCCTACACAATCGATTATGGCGGCGGAGAGCAATATACCTACAATTATATCCAATTTAGCAATCCCCAACGGTGGTTGGTCGCGGAAAATGGTCCGAGCAATTTCGGAGAGGCGGGGATGTTTAGCCGATTCGATTGGAATATCGATGCTTCCGGAACCATCTGGGTGTGTCAAACCAAGTCAGATGCGGAATCCGCCGCCGAAGCCCAAAATACGCCTGCTGCGAACGCTTTCAACACGGCTTCTGGGTGTGCAGGGACCGCTTGGATCCAGTTTGAGAATTAGATGAGTTTGGAATTTGATTTTCCCATTTTTCTCAGCCCTGAGGAATTGGATGCTCTGCTGGCCAAAGGATGGTTTCGGATGCGTGAAAACGTATTCACAACCCACTACTACATACGTGATGCCAACTTGCTGTCCACAGTTTGGCTTCGCTCTCCACTGACGGATTATCGTTTCAGCAAGTCTCAACGAAAGCAGTTGCGACACCTTCATGACCGCTACAGCATTGAATTTAAGCCTCTTAGGGTGACTCAAGAGCATGAAACGTTGTATCGTCGCTACCTTACAGTGGTGGAAGGAGATCGTTCACCCTCTATAGAGTCGATGTTGGGTGGTTCAGACTGCATGGTGTTCAACTCGAAATTGTTGGAAATAAGAGACCCTCAAGCAGACGGTGCACTGGTGGCTTTGAGTGTTTATGACGTTGGAAAGACGTCGTTGCAGTCCATCGTTGGGGTATACGATCCAGACTATGGGCACGAGTCGTTGGGTGTGTACACGATGTTGTTGGAGGTAGAGCAGGCTATTCAAGATGGTTTTGAATGGTATTATATTGGATACTTCACACCCGGATTTTCGACGTTTGATTACAAACTTCGTCTCAAACACCTACAGTATTTCAATCCGGACACTCAGCAATGGTTTCCCATTGAGCACCTGGACCATTCATTGCTTTGGTCCAGTCAGCATGTTCATCGACTGACTGAACTGCAAGCCTTTTTGCAAACGCACGGTCTGACGTCTCGGGTGTGTCTCAACGTGTTTTACGACACAATTATTTTGCACAATCTCGAAGATGTGTATTTGGATCAGCCGCTGTTTTTGGATATGCGCGTTCAACAGGGGATACGCATTGGCCATTTGGCTTGTTTTTGCATTGAAGAGCAAGTCTACAAATTGTATCTGGTGGATTATGAGGATCGTCGAACCAATACGAGGCATCAGCCTGTGGAAGGGGGGCTTCCAATGCATGAATACCTCATTCGTAAAACCCATTTTTTGGCGAAAGCCACTACGCCTCAAGCGTTGATGGAAGTGGTTTGGGGTCCTTAAGTCTTGATAAAATGGGCAGACTTGGATAGATTTCTTCTCCAACGGGGGAATGTTGAAGGCGAAAGAATTTGTAACATTGACTGGCGCACAAGGGGTGGATCGTCTTTTTCAAGACAAAGGAGCAGGCGTTGGTTGGCTCGACTTTGCCTTTGATGAGCAAGTCGTGCACGTATTCCCCAATATGATTTCCAGATCCGTTCCGGGGTATTGGGAAGTCAATCAAAAGACAGCCGTCTGGGCAAGTCTCTATCATCAACCGAATACTGCGATTTATGATTTGGGGGCTTCGTTGGGTGCAGCTTCTTGGGGGATTGCACAACTGTGTGAAGGACATCCAAGAATCATAGCCGTTGAAAAATCTAGTGCGATGGTCGATCAACTGCGTCAAAACCTTCTTGCCAGTCGTGAGATGGTCCCACACAACATCGAAGTCCTACAAGCGGATGTGTGTGATGTACCTCTTGAACCGGCCTCTGTGATCGTTTGCAACTATTGTGTGCAGTTTATTTGCCCCACTCGTCGGGCGACATTGGTACAGAAGATTTACGATGCGCTGTTGCCTGGAGGGGTGTTTTTATTGGCTGAAAAGATTGCGCTTTCAGACCCAGAAAGTGATGCCAAAGTGCGAGAGTTGCATCATCAGTGGAAAATGCAACAGGGCTATACGTTGAATGAAGTGGAGCGAAAAAGTCGCTCGATAGCCAATGTGATGCCCGTTGATACCCTCGAAACCCATGAGGTGCGCCTCAAAGAAGCAGGGTTTGAGACTGTTGTTCAATGGTCACAGCACTTCAACTTTGTCGGGTTGTTGGCGGTCAAACCATTGGGGTAAGTCGATGGAAGGGGTAAACATGCATGAAGACTTCTTTAAAATGGCTGTACAGTACGGATGGAGCAAATGGTCACAGAAGTTATGGGGCGATCTAGATTTGGTCGAAGGTGCACGTCGCAATGCAGATAGAGACGAATGGGAACAGTCCTTGACGATGGCACGAAAGTGGGTGCCCAGTACGGTCGACGTTCAGCGTGACTGCGTTCAAATTGGCACTGCAGAAGATTTGGAGCGGATGGGACTTTCAACAGCAGATGTCGAAGGGTGTCTCCATCGTCTGCACCCTTGGCGAAAAGGACCTTTTTCGGTGTTTGGTATCCATCTTGACACGGAATGGCGTTCCGATTGGAAATGGAATCGCATCATTCCACACGTTGCCGATTTAACGGGGCGCAAAGTACTGGATGTTGGATGTGGCTCTGGGTATCACGCTTGGAGAATGTGGGGAGCGGGCGCGAAAGCCGTGGTGGCGATCGATCCATCACAACTTTTTTGGATTCAATTTCAACTGATGCAACGTTGGATATCCAACTGGAGAGGGGAGCAACCTGTATATGCACCGAATGTGCCTGTTCAATATTTGCCTGTCCCGTTGGAGTCGATTCCCAAACACACTCAAGCATTTGATACGATATTTTCGATGGGGGTGTTGTATCATCGAAAGTCACCATTTGAACATTTGGATCATGTGCGGTCTTTGCTTCGAAAAGGTGGTGAGGTTGTGTTGGAAACCTTGGTTGTAGAAGGGGGGCCTCATACGGTGTTTGTTCCTCCAGGACGCTATGCTGTCATGAACAATGTTTGGTGCCTTCCTTCTGTGGAGAGCCTCAAACTTTGGATGGAGCGGATTGGCTTTGTCAATGTGCGATGCGTAGACATCAATCAAACATCGACCGCCGAACAGCGATCTACAGAATGGATGACTTGGAAATCCTTGCCGGACTTTCTTGATCCGCACAACCCAAACAAAACAATTGAAGGGCATCCAGCCCCCCTTAGGGCAACTCTAATTGCCAATCGACCTTAGAATTGAAAGGCCAATACTCAAAACCACAAAGGGGTCCTATGGCAGACAGAAACTTTGACGACCTTGCAGACAAGTTTGCGCGAAAGATTTACGGAGGTTCCAAAGGGGCGGTTCGTATGGCAGTGTTGGAGCGCGATCTGAAAGAATCAGGACTGCTGGACATACCGCCATCCCAAGTGTTGGAATTGGGTGGAGGGTTTGGACTGTTTGCGCAGAAGTTTGCGAAATTGGGATCTACTGGGTGTGTAGTGGATATCTCCGAAAAGATGCTGGAACAAGGGAAGACTCAATGGACACAAGCGCGTCAACAAAGCGACAGCAACCACGACTGGGGGACGATTCAGTGGTTTCATCAGTCGATCCAGGAAACGACAGGGACGTTTCCTTTTGTGTGCTGTCATGCGGTGTTGGAATGGGTGGATAAACCCAAAAATGTCTTGGAACAGGTGTGTGAGCGTGTCGACAAAAATGGAGTGTTGTCGTTGATGGCTTTCAATCAAGTTGCTTTAATTTGGAAAAATGTATTGTTTGGACGTGCCCAAAAGGTGTTGGACGGGCGATTGCACGGATTTGGGAACTCGTTGACTCCCAAGCACTCATTTACCATAGAGCAACTACACGCTTGGTTGGATGAATTTGGGTTTGATGTTGAAATTACATCGGGTGTGCGGGTTTTTCACGATTTTTTACAAAGTGAAATCCGAAATCGATTGTGGAAAGAGTCAGACTCACTGTTGGCGTTGGAACTCAAATACTCTCGAGATCCCATACATCAACAAATGGGTCGGTATATACACATCGTTTGTCGTAAACGAGCATGAATTTCGTTTCAGAATCTTCGAACTTGCTTGGCATTTTGCGGGTTAAACGGATTGGGTAGCAATCTCAATTGATTTGTTGGTTGGGTAGGTAGATTCACATATCGGAGGGTACAGGATGGATGAACTGATTGAACAAGAGTGGATGGGACGAATCGAAGCCGAATACAACAGTGCCTGTCTCGCCGAGCAAGTACGAATATTTTTGTTGACCATAAACGCTTCTCCAAGGGTGACAAAACTTGCGCAAAAAATCGTAAAGGATGAACTCAACCATGCCCATTTGTGTTGGCAATTCTTAGATGAGTATGGCAGTTCAGCCCTGTCACCACCTAGACAAGTCGGGGCTGTACCGAAACTTGATCATCCAGTCACCCGAATTGTAGACAGTTTTGTTTTGGGAGAAACTTTTGCCGTGCCTTTGTTTGAGGCAATGTTGGACAACGCCACAGTTCCAAAAGCGGTGGCTGTTCTCAGAAAAATCATTCAAGATGAAAAAACACACAGTGCCTTTGGATGGCTGGTTTTGGATGAACTAATGGAGAACGGTTTAACCACTTCCAGAGAGGTTCAAAATATGTTGCAACAGGCATTGATCACTTTTAGAGAGGGCTATGCATCGAATCAACTGTCTTTTCGGTATTCCAGTGCACAGAAAGAGTTCGGTTTGATTGATGGGGAAACCTACCAGAATGTTTGGTATCGCTCCTATCGACAGGTTGTCAGACCAAAGTTGGAATCTCGTGGTTTTGTGGTCCCAAAATTGTAGAATTGAAATATTTAAATGGTGGAGATGCGATGACGGAAAAATTAATGCGATTGCTGGCGGAACAAGATTTGACAATGGTCGAGCAAGGCTTGGAATTGGTGCATGGCTTATTTGGTTCTTTGGAAGATTTACGGATTGGGCTGGGAATTCCACAAGATGTTGATAATATCGAGGCATTGTTCGCCTGGATTGGTGGGCAGGTACGCCACCCAATATATGTTGGTTGGTGGGTCGCTGGACGGATGGCGGAATTG
This sequence comes from uncultured Myxococcota bacterium, assembly GCA_965661985.1. Taxonomy (GTDB): domain Bacteria; phylum Myxococcota_A; class UBA796; order UBA796; family UBA796; genus CAJWHX01. Next base: position 62,031 of record CBFIFY010000008.1, read on the forward strand.
GGGTGTTCCTGGCTTCAGGTTGTGGACAGTGTGAAAATACAGCCAATGGGGGGCGTGGTCGAGTTTCCCACCATCGCTCACAACATTTCGGTGCGCAAATTGGACTTGAGTGGTCTAGACTTAGAAATTATTCCAACTGGTTTGGAGCGATGGGGCGTTTCAGAACTGTCTTTGCGAGACAATCGCGTGGATTTTGTAGATCTACACTCCTTCAGAGGACTCGAACAAGTTGATGTATCCCTCAACCCAATCAAATTTTTGGTGGTCGGCTCTTTGCAAAGTGAAACGTTGCGTGTGTTGAAATTTACACCCAGTTCAGTTCTACAAATCAAGATGATCGATTGTACACTTCAAGCATTGGAAGTGTTGGATTGTCGCAAAGATTTGTCTTCAAAGTATATAGCGCAATACAAAATCAAGAAAATTAGGTCGAATGTTTGGAGAACGCACAATCCGATGTTCCCAAGAAATTGGGGACACATGCCAGTGAAACCAAGACCGCTGACCCCTGAAGAAAAACGGGCGAAACAGCAACGCGAGGTTGATCATTGTTGGTCCTGGTTGGAGCGCTGTCCAAACCTCAAGGAACTGTATGTACCGGATGTCAAGATGGTTGTTTGGCCTACTGTGTTGAGAGAGCGCAACAACCTTGAAGTGCTGGATATCTCTTTCAATGATTGTAAGGACTTGAGCATTATTCAAGCCTCTTGTCCAAATCTAAAGGGGCTTTATTTGGCAGGAACAGCCCTTGAAGACTGGGGGTTGCTAGCTGGTTGGAAGCATATTCAAAAATTGGATTTGCGTTTGACTGAATTGACAGAAATCCCCAGCAGTATTCTCTCATTGGCTCACCTCCAACGATTGGATATTTCTTTTAATCGGCTGAAGAAATTGCCGTTGGGCCTGTTCCACTTGCCAGCTCTGAAAAGATTGGATGTATGGTCCAACCATCTGTCTGTGGAAGAGTGTGTTCAAATTATCAGTCAGGGTTTGTGGAGTGTGGTGGCAAATGCATTTCAAGGTCTATGTTCTAAAAAGCATAAAATATCGGATTTGGTGAGCGTGAGAGTTTTTTCAGAGGAAGAGAGAGAGGTCGAACCATCCCTCAGTGAACGGACTGTCCGCAACATGGTGAATCCATCCCAACTTGAGCAGTTGCTTGTGTACTCTCAATTGTATGCTCAGCAGGTTCATCAACGACCAAGAAATTACTCTTACTATAATGATGAAGAGTTTGACTTGGTACAATGGCGAGATTCTAAGCGATACATGTGGACAAAACTCGATGTGCAAACCAGTGAGCGATTAAAAATCAACACCAATAACATGGGCTTTGTGGTTCGTGCTTATATTCGTTTTGTCAACAACGCTTACAACATGGGTGCCAACTTTGATGCGACAATCAAAGCAATCCCTTATGCTCAAGCCAAAGAATGGTTTGAGGATGGTCGATTTTATCGATTGGTGGGTGGTCAACCCAGTCAGTTAAATTTGGCAGACACTTTGAATCGCCTCGAGTGTGTGGTGGATCCAGAAGATGAGCGGTTTTCCATCTCGGATGTCACCAGTCTTGTGTTGTGGGCTGACTTAGAGAACGACATTCAAGTGACCGAACTGCCAGCAGAAATACGGCATTTCAAACACTTGACTCACCTTTCGTTGATTTCTACATCAATTACATCCCTTCCAGAGTGGTTAACGGAACTGCCCTTAAAAGAAATTGAATTGCGTGGTACCAAGATACGCCACATTCCCGTTGCGTTGTTTGAATTCTCCGAAAAACTTGTGTTGCTTAAACACTTTGTCAAGGCTTCTTTATTTTGCAATGTGGAGTTGGAAAAAAGTACACTTCCCAATGCGCTACAAGCAGTCTGTAACCGAATCGAAGCGGGAACCCTAACGTCGACTTTACAGCACTTGATGTTGAGCAACTTTCAAGGAGAAGCGTTGCCGCACAATATTGGTGCATTGAAGGCTTTGAGAACGCTTGATGTGTCCGCATCTTCTCTGACACAACTTCCAGAGTCCATTTCAACCCTTTTGTTGGAACGGCTGGATATTCGTGGTACCAAGATAGTCTATCTTCCGACAATTCCCTGTCATCTGTGTGTTGGGGTTGAGCAATGGAATGAATTGAGGAACCAGGCTGAATTGCGTGTACGGTTGCAATCGATGACTTTTGATTGCTCAGGTGGTGGGGAGATTTTACCGCCAGACAACCTTGACAATTTGGCTTCCTTGAAGAGGATGTACTTCAAAGGGGACTCGATTGATTTTTTGCCCGATTGGCTGACTCGCTTGAACCTTGAGGGCATTTATTTGGATGGTGCACGTCTAAAGGATGTGCCCCGTTCATTGTTGGAACAAAGTCCGGAACTCACGTTGAAAGATGGAAAAGTATTCAGTTCGTTGGTAACGGGTGGTACGATTGAAAGTACAGCTTTGACCAATGCACTCTCTGTCATCTGTGATCGTGTGGAGAAGGGAGAACACCATTTGAATGTTTTTGAACTGGATTTGTCCAATACGAGTCTGAGTCGCTTACCCAACAACATTGGTGCCTTGACCAAACTGACGCGCTTGAACCTTTCGAACACACCGTTGACGGACTTACCTGATTCTATTGGTGCACTCAGTTTGCGTTCGTTGAATATCCGTGGAACCGCTATTGAAACGTTACCGAGCAATATCCCTGCAATCGATTTGAGTCGTGAACAGTGGGATCATTTCAAAACACAGGTGCAGGATTGGACCCAACTTCGATATTTGACGCTTCAGCGATGCGAACTCACAGAAATTCCCGCTGAAATTTTTCAACTGTCCACACTGTTTTTGCTGGACTTGCGCGACAACAACATTGATGCAATCCCTAAGGAACTGAAAAATCTTTCAGGACTGCATCGTTTATTGATGCGTTCGAACAATGTTGCTGAGGTGTCTGCAACCAGTCTACCGACAACGCTGAGGCTGCTTGATTTGCGTCGAAATCCGATGCTTGGTATTTCCGATGATTTGAGAGAGATGCAGAGTCTACAAATAAAGTTGAGCAAAAGGTAAAGTTGAGTAAAAGGTAAAGTCGCTTTCCTTTTTGTTCTTTTGGTCTTGCTTATTGTTCTGTTGTGTCTGTATCCAGTTCCAATTCAAGCGCTTTGGTGCTGCATATGTAGGCGATTCCAATGCTGATGCCATAGAGAAGAATGAGTGGGATTGCCATGAGCATTTGCGATAGAGGGTCTGGGGGCGTCAACAGTGCTGAGATGATGAGGATGATGACGACCGCATATCGAAAGAACTTACCCATGTCTCGATGATCAACCATGCCCAGTCTGGCCAAGATGAAGACGATGACCGGCAATTGAAAACTCACCCCAAATGCCAGCAGCAGTTTGGTGGATGTACTCAAATAGGAATTGATCGACAGCACTGCTTCGACATTGTCGGCAGTGACTTCGAGTGCAAATGGAAAGAGATATTGGAAGATGACCGAGTATCCAAACGTGACCCCACCAGCGAAGAGAAGGGTGGAAGCAAAAGATACTGGCAACACCAAGGATGCTTCTTTGTCGGTCAATGCAGGGAAAATGAACCGCCACATTTGGTAGAAAATAACGGGAGATGCCAGTAGAATACCTGCCAACAACGACACTTTTAGTTGAGTGATGATGCCTTCAAAGATGTCATGGGTTGCCAAAGAGCCTTTTCCAGTCGCGACGAGCGCTTCGTTGAGTGGGGCGACCAAGAAATTCCAAATGGGCTCTACGAAGGTAAACGTAATGGCTACCGCAATCAACGTCGCCAAAGCGGCCCATACGACTCGATTTCGCAATTCCACCAAGTGTTCAAGAATCGGTAGATCACGATCCCTTGGAGTATTGGGCGCAGTCATGATTCTTCCTGAGATGGGTCTGTTTCGACTGCTTTGTTGAGGGCATCATTTTGAGGCGCCATCCCAAAAGGTACGTGTGCTGGTTCTTCTGTGAATGTCTCTCCATCGGCTTCAGCCTGCTTTCTGCGCTCCTCTTCCAGTCTTCTACGCATTTCGGCTCGACGTTCTTGCATGACTTTTGTACGTTCTTCGGCGACGGTTTTGTCAACTTCGAGTGTGAACTCTCGACGGATGTCATAGGTCATCGCTCTAAGTTTACCGTAGGTTCGACCCAAAAAACGCAGCATCTCAGGAAGCCTTTCTGGTCCAACGAACACCAGCGCCACTCCTGCGACCATCAACATTTCCCACAATCCAAGATTCAGCATGCTAGTGTCTTATCTCGTTCTTGTATACTGGGTCAATTGAATCTCCAAGGCGATGAAAGATTTGTACATTTGTCGACATCAAATTTCAGATTCATTATAGTGATCATAGGAGATGTCACCATGTGTCGATTGTTTGGGTTTCGCTCAAGTGTAGAAAGCAGAGCGCACCGTTCACTCATCGTTGCGGAGAACGCAATGGCCAATCAAGCTTCATACCATTCAGATGGCTGGGGCATTGGGTATTTTATTGACGACGATCCGTACCTGTTTCGAACCTCGAAAGGGGCGGCTCAAGACGAGTCCTTTCGGCGATTTAGTGAGGGGTTGAGATCCAACACCTTGTTGGTACACATTCGGAAGGCGACAGTGGGGTCGATAGATCCCATCAACTCACACCCTTTCCGATATGGTTCGTGGTTGTTTGCCCACAATGGCACCATCTTTGGGTTTGAAAAGATCAAGACCAAGTTACAAGCAGAGATTTTGCCTGTGTATAAACGCGTCCTTTTCGGCAACACCGATTCGGAGACCATTTTCTATTTTCTATTGTCAGAAATGGTTCGTCGCGGTTGTTCGCCAGATGGGAGTGGGGACTGTGACATGGATGCGATGGTGGAGGCACAACAATTTGGCATCAATCGAATTTTTCAATGGGTTCAAGAGTCGGGGGAGTCTGACGCCCCAAAGATCAATTACATTTTGACCAACGGAAAACGATTGTTCGCTCGAAGAGCTGGGCTTGAACTGTTTGTGGCCACACAAAAGAAGCAGTGCCCAGATGCAAATACGTGTGTCGAGCCAAACAAGATTTGTCTAGAAGGATTTTTGCCGGCGCTCAAAGAAGGACGTCGTCGAAAATGCAACCATTTGTTGGTGTCGAGTGAACCCATCGGTACAGATGATATTTGGGAAGAGGTGCCCGAAGGGGCTCTGATTGCCATGAGTGAAGACTTTGTGTGCACTGTGCATGGACCACCATCGCCATTTTGGATTACTTGGCCTGCGTGTGTCACGGTCCCACAACCCAGAGACAACGTGGTACCCGCCATCAGCGCATGGCAAAAGAACGCATGACAAAAATAGGTACAGTCTGTACCACCTTGAAAATTGAAGATGGACATCCTTGTCTTCTGTCATTGCATTTGGCTAGACTGCATCACTTTGCCAAATTATTGAAACGTTCTTTTTGTGTATTTTCTACTAAGACCCAAGTAGAAAGAATCGCCCACAATGTTGGGCAAGGCGTATTGCGCATTGAACTGAATAGCGAGGGGGTAGTGGAATGTACTCCACGTTCAATTCCCAAGAAACGCGTCCCAACATGGGCATTGGTGCACCGAACAGATTTGGAACTCTCAGGGTACAAACGTGTCAATCGTGCGGGATGGAATGATCTCAAGCGAGAACTCTCTGTGGATATTTTGGTGCTACAGTCTGCACAGGGAAACTATTTAGAGTGTTGTATCGGCAATTTGTTTGTTTATCGCCCGTCATTGAATCAATGGTTGACGCCTTCGTTGGATACACCGATTTTACCAGGAATCGCGAGGAGTGTGTTGCTGTCCCAAGCCAAATCCAACGGCTTCGAAGTGTTGGAAACGTGTATTTCTCCTCAATCAGAAGACCAACTTTGGATGAGCAATGCAATTCGGGGACTGGTGCCATTGTCCAACGTCAATGATCTTACGCTCCCTCCATTGTGGAAGATGTTTGAGACACAGCCCAAAGATATAGACTCTATTCAACAGCATTTTGATGAGGCTTTGGGTCGAGCTCTCTATTGGTAATTCCGTGTAAAATAGGGTCGCCCCCTTGTTCAGTCGCAAATTGCGTTTACAGTAAAACGTTCCCATTTTTACTGACATTTGAGGGCAATCATGGCAGACATTCGAACCTTACCACTCGTTCCACTGAAAAACACCGTCATCTTTCCAATATTGGCCTACCCAGTCAGTGTTGTGAAGGAATCAACGGTTCGAGCTGTAGACGCTGCATTGTCTGAAGAAGGGGTGCTGGCAGTATTCACCTTGCAGGATGCTGAAGTGGACTCGCCACTGACCGAGGAATTGTTTGAGATTGGCTCGATGGTTCGAATTGTCAAAAATGTTCGCATGCCGGAAGGGAAGCGCTCAGTGATTTTGGAAGGGGAACACCGGATTCAGTTGATTGAAGTTTTTACAGAAGACGATGTGTTGTATGCAAAGGTTGAGGTGTTGCATCCCAAAGATCAAGAAGATTTGCTGTTTGAGAAACGAGATGCCTTACGAAAGTTGGCAGAGGAGGTTTTTGAAGAATCGTCTCGTATCGGTAGTGAAGCAGGGTTTTTATTGCGACAGGCGGCTGGAGATTCCAACAGACTGACCGATATTGTGGCGATGCAGTTGGGATTGTCTCTCTTGGAAAGGCAAGATGTTCTCAGCACAATCGATCTGTCTGAGCGGATTGATTTGTTGATTCGTCTATTAAAGAAAGAGCGGCAACTTCTCTCCTTGAAAGATCGCATTGAAGACAAAGTTCGAGGCGATTTGGACAAAGCACAAAGAGACTTTTTTCTGAGGGAACAACTCAAAGCCATTCAAACAGAACTGAATGGCTCCGAAGAAGAGGACGATGTTGCCACCCTCAAAGAAAAGGTGGAACAGGCCAATATGCCAGAAGAAGCAAAGACAGCCGCACTTCGAGAACTCAACAGACTTGGCAAGATGAATCCTTCATCTGCGGAATATACCGTTTCGCGAACTTATGTGGATTGGTTGTTGGATGTTCCATGGTCGGTGTCCTCAGACGACAGGCTTGACATCAAAGAAGCCCAAGAGATTTTGGATGCCGATCACTTCGGTCTCGAAAAGGTCAAAAAGCGCATTGTTGAGTTCTTGGCTGTACGAAAACTCAAAGGCGATTTAAAGGGTCCCATCATCTGCTTGGTTGGTCCACCTGGTGTTGGTAAAACATCCTTGGCGAAATCGGTTGCTCGTTCGATGGATCGCAAAATGGTGCGCATGTCTTTGGGAGGTGTGCGCGATGAGTCAGAAATTCGAGGGCATCGTCGAACGTATATTGGTTCAATGCCTGGGAAAATTATCAAGTTGTTGAAGCGGGCGGGTACCAACAACCCAGTGTTTGTATTGGATGAGATAGACAAACTGGGTGCGAGTCACCGTGGGGACCCATCTTCGGCGTTGCTCGAAGTCTTAGACCCCGAGCAAAACGACAGTTTCTTTGACCACTATTTGGATGTGCCTTTTGATTTGAGCAATGTTCTCTTTATTGCGACGGCCAATCAAATCTCAAGCATTCCAGGTCCTTTACGGGATAGAATGGAAGTCATTGACATTTCTGGGTACACGCTTCAAGAAAAAGTTGAGATTGCCAATCGCTATATTGTTCCCGAACAATTGGAAGAACACGGTTTGACGCAAGAGTCTGTTTCCTTTCCACAAGAAGGGCTTCACTTTCTAATTGAGTCCTATACGCGAGAAGCAGGGGTGCGAAGTTTAAAACGAGAAATCGGGGCTCTTTGTCGAAACATAGCCACCGATATTGCGATGGAGCAATCCGTGCAACACCCTGTCATGAACAAAGAATCCATCGAGCAAGTTCGTGGTCCAATCAAGTTTTTCAACGACGTGGCAGGGAGAACAAGTATCTCCGGAGTAGTGACTGGGTTGGCTTGGACTGCAGTGGGAGGAGACATCTTGTTTGTCGAAGCCGCAAAGATGCCAGGCAAAGGCAAAGTCAAGCTCTCAGGTTCTCTTGGAGACGTAATGAAGGAGTCCTCTTCTGTTGCACTGTCCTACTTGCGATCGATAGCAACAGATTTGGGTATTGAGGCGTCAGTATTTGACGAAAATGATGTACACATTCACGTACCTTCTGGTGGCATTCCAAAAGATGGCCCTTCAGCGGGTGTGACGATGGTCACAGCGTTGACTTCGCTTTTGCTGAACAAACCTGTATCCAATGAACTGGCGATGACTGGCGAAGTGACATTGAGAGGTGCAGTCTTGCCTGTTGGGGGCATCAAAGAGAAAGTGTTGGCGGCCCATCGAGCGGGCATTCGTACAGTCTTATTGCCCAGTCAAAACAAAAAGGACGTCCCAGATATACCCGAAAGTGTACGTACTGAGATGACCATTGAATTTTGTGATCGCATTTCAGATGTTTTGCGGTTTGCATTGGGCATTGAGACAACGTTATGATTGAAGCAGTACCCATTAGCATTGAGGAAAACATGTCGAACGGATTGCCAGGCATAAAGAAAGTTTTGGTTGCAAATCGTGGAGAAATCGCGTTGCGCGTTATGCGAGGCTGTCGAGAACTGGGATTGGAGACAGTCGCCGTGTATTCAGACATAGACAGTAGAGCACCGCATGTTCGATATGCGGATGAGGCTTACCACATCGGAGGGGCTGTCAGTTCGGAATCGTACTTGGTCGCTGAGAAGATCCTAGAGGTTGCCAAACTGTCGGGTGCGGATGCGATTCATCCTGGCTACGGTTTCCTGTCAGAAAATGCAACATTTGCCCAGCAGGTTCAAGATGCGGGTTTGATCTGGGTTGGACCCAATCCCTACGCCATTACGATTATGGGGTCGAAGACAGCCTCACGTCAGAAGATGGAGCAAGCGGGCGTGCCCACGGTGCCTGGAGTCTCTACTGCAATCCCCACACCCAAAGAAGCGTTGAGTATCGCTGAAGAGATTGGGTATCCCATTATGCTTAAAGCCGCCGCAGGTGGGGGTGGAAAGGGCATGCGAGAGGTTTCATCGCCGGATGAACTTGAAGAAGCATTTAAGAGAGCGTATTCAGAGGCCGTCAATGCTTTTGGAAATGGTGACATTTACATGGAAAAGCGAGTCGTTAAGCCACGCCACGTCGAAGTGCAGATCATGGCCGATACACATGGAAATGTGATTCATTTATTTGAACGAGACTGCTCCATTCAGCGTCGTCACCAAAAGGTGGTTGAGGAGGCACCGTGTCCTGTCATTCGACCGGAAGTGCGACAGGCAATGACAGAGGTGGCCTGTCAAGCGGCGCGTGCTGTAGACTACGTGGGCGCTGGAACCGTAGAGTTTTTACTCGGAGACGACCAGTCGTTTTATTTCTTGGAAATGAACACCCGTTTGCAGGTGGAGCATCCGATTACCGAAATGATCACCGGCGTTGATTTGGTCCACGAGCAACTTCGAGTGGCGGCTGGGTTGCCATTGTCCGTGAAGCAATCAGATTTACAAATTCATGGTCATGCCTTGGAATGTCGAGTATACGCTGAAGATGCCGCCAACAATTGGGCACCCTCTCCTGGAAAGATCGTACAGTACTCAGAACCTTCTGGTGCGTGGGTTCGAGTGGACTCGGGAGTCCTTGAAGGGGATGACGTGAGCGTGTATTACGATCCGATGATTGCCAAACTCATTGTGTGGGGTCGAGACAGAGATGCGGCGATTGGACGTTTGCGTAGGGCACTCAGCGAATATCGAGTACAAGGGATTCAGACCACCATTCCGTTCTTTCAGTCCTTGCTCGATGACGCTGAGTTTCTCTCAGGCAAGTATGACACAGGCTTTTTAACCCCAGAAAAAATGGATGCGTTGAGTCCAGCTCCGAACTTTAATTCCGTTGCGGAATTGGCGGCGCTAATTGTACAGTTTGAATCAGATTTGTCGGTAAAACCTGCCGTCAACAACAAATCAACATCCAAGTGGAAGTGGAGTTATCGATGACATACGAGATTGAGATCGGCGGAATCAACAAGATTTTTGATATCGAGAAAAAAGAGAAAGGGTATTTGATCACCCAATCTGGACAGTCCATCTTTGTTGAAAAAACGGAATTGGCGAACTCCATGCACTTGTTGTTTGAAGGCAAAAGTTTTGAGGTGGGGGTTGCCAAACACAGCGATTACATAGAGGTTGGCGTCCAAGGTGAGCGTCATATGATGACGGTTATGGATCCACGCAAAAAATCTTTGCAACTCACCAGCAGCGAGGGTGAAGGATTGTTGATCACCAAGATGCCTGGACGCGTCGTCGAGGTATGCTGTGAAGTCGGTCAAGCAGTGGAAAAAGGAGAAGTCATCATCATTGTCGAAGCGATGAAGATGGAAAATCCATTAAAAGCCGCCAAAGCAGGGGTGATTTCAGAGATTTATGTGGGTGCGGGTGATCTGGTTGAAGCCAAAGCAAAATTGATTTTGATCGATTAGTAATTCCGATTCATTCTACAACCTCGGTTCATTCCACAACCAAGGTCGAAGCTTTTGAGAATCTGGTTTTGCTTCGGCAAAACCATGCAGTCTCAAGACGATGTCAGTTTGGGTGAGTTGTGTGGCATCCTTGAGTCGTTCTACGGCCGATGCCGATGCCTGTGAGATTGCATCCAGTTTCGAAAACCTACTGGGTTCCGAGTTTGTTAGAGACTCTATGTCCATGCTTGGGTCCAATAGTCCGCTGGACCAAAGGACATGCATTGCGCTTGGGGTTAAAAGGCTCGTTGGCAGTCGAAAGGGTTGTCGCATTTGCTCAGATAGAGCGTAGAGGCTTGGAAGCGCATCCATCAAATACGGCAATGCTTCAGTGTCGCAAGTAGAGAGTTTGTCCATCCATATATTGAACCAATTTTCATTTTGAAGATCGTGAGCAGGGTGTCCAAGTTGTCGTCTCACGTCAATATACGACTTGTATCGGAGCAAAAATGTACGGGCGATAGCCGGACTGGAGAGTCGTGGCCACATCGCCTTCACATCAGCAACGTCCATGTGTTCAACTGTGCTTCGATCAAGTAAATCAATCCCCGTTTGGTAAATGTGGGCAACCTCTTTGAGGGTGTACATCCAGCTCGGTTGAGGTTCATCTGGATCTGTTGGCATCAGTACACTCAACCACACCATATCGATGGTTCGTTCCCATCCAAGGGTCGTATCGACGCTGTCTCTCATCCATGTTGGACCGATGGGATTGTTGGTCAACCAGTCGATCCAATGTTGTAAAACATCGAGGTTTAAGGGGACGGGATGAATTGTTGATGGGCAAAATATAGAGTTGTACATTTTTCTTTACTGTTTAATGGTTGATTGGGTTGCAAGCCAACACCTAGTATCCTAGACTAGTTAATACCAAGGGAGTTTGAATGCGAAAAGAAGGATCACGGTTTATTGTTATCGAAGGGTTGATTGGTGTCGGGAAAACATCATTGTGTCGATTGCTCCACGCCAAAAGAAATGCAGAGTTGGTATTGGAGCCAGCAGATGACAATCCATTCTTAGCCCATTTTTACTCTGACCCTGAGCATTTTGCTTTTCCAGCGCAAATGTTCTATTTGGCCTCACGCTCACAGCAACAGAACAACCTTCGTCAGAATCGTCTGTTCACAGATTTGTTGGTGGCTGATTACATCTTTGAGAAGGATCGATTGTTCGCTGAGCAAACCTTGACAGGGCATGAGATGGAATTGTACGACACCTTTTCAGGACTGTTGCAACAAACCATTTCTACGCCTGATTTTGTACTCTTTTTGGATTCACCGACTGAAGTAATCTTGAATCGCATTGACCGAAGGGGAATTGAGGCTGAACAAAAGATCGAGGCAGCGTACCTCAATGAACTTCGTTCGCGCTATTACCAACTGTGGGCAGACTATACGAAAGCCCCAGTATACATATTGGATACTTCGTCGATCAATTACATTAACAATGAAGCAGATCAAGAAAAGATTTTGGCCATCATTGACGGTTGGTTGGATGGGAATCCACACCCAGAGGCACCTGGTGTATACAAGGTTGAAGACAGCAATCAGTTGTCGCTGTCCTTTGAAACTGTTTAAATCTAGAGTTGGCTAAATCTAGGGTTGTCTACTGTAAATTGGCCAAGTTAAAGGTCAAGGAAACATGTGGAAGCATGTCGTTTTAACGCGAAAATTGGACCGTTAAAATAGAGCCAGCCCGCCAAATCCGAAATTCGATGTCTTTCGTTTTGGTCGATAGTTCACGCAATGCAGTTTGAACATTGGTGTCGTTGTTGACGCTGAGAAGGATGTCACCGAGTTGCAATGTCTCTTGCAAGGGACTGTTGGCATCCATTTGGATGAGAACCCATCCTTGTTGTGTGGGATCTTTGGAGAACCCTTGTGTGTGGGATAACTGGATGCCCCACTGGAACGCATCGTGGTTGGGCAATCGACCCATTGCAAGGTCCTGTTGTGAAGGCCTTTCTCCAAGAGTGATGGACAGCATTTTGCTACGTCGACCCCGCAAAATCTCCAATTCAACAGTGTCTCCAGCCCGATAACTGCCAACCAATCGTACAAATGAAGAAACATCGGTCACAGGTGTTCCATCAAAGTGTGTGATGGTGTCGCCAGCTTGCAAGCCACCTTCGGCCGCGGGCGTGTTTGGATAAACCTCTCGCACAACGGAAGTTGGGGCATCTTCCGAAGACGGTTCCAAACTGAGTCCCAGCCATCCACGTGAAGGGTGTCCCTTTTCTTTGAGATCTTCTAGAATGGAGGTCACTTTGTTGATGGGTAAACTGAATCCGATACCTTGAGCTTTGGGATTGATGGCGGTGTTGATGCCGATGACTTCCCCTTGGAGATTGAAGAGTGGTCCACCTGAGTTTCCGGGGTTGATACTGGCATCTGTTTGCAGATAATTGTCGTAGGGTCCCGAACCAATGACTCGTTCTTTGGCAGAGATAATTCCCATGGTGACAGTGTGGGATAGACCAAAAGGGTTGCCAATGGCAACAGCATAATCACCCACTCTCACCGCATCGGAGTCGCCCATTGGCAAGTAGGGAAGAGGCTCTTTTGAATCAATTTTGAGTAGAGCAACATCGATGCTGTCATCAAACCCAATCAGTTCTGCGGTGTATTCATTTTCGTTGGAGAGTCGGACATTCAAACTGGACGCACCATCTACGACGTGATGGTTGGTCAAAATGTATCCATCGTCGGAAATGATAAAGCCCGATCCTTGACCAGTTTGTGTGGGCATATCAAAATCCCAGCCAAAAGGGTGCATTGGCATATTCGATGGTTTTGCTTCAACGGTCACATTGACGACTGCCTTTGAAAGCGGTTCCACCAAGGGTGCCAAAGAATGGTTTGGATTGAATGACGATACAGCTTGTGGGGTTGCCTGTACGGGTTCGACATGGATGAGCATGGAGACTGAACTGCCCAGTCCAATACCGACACCCAAGACAAACAGCGAACGCAAAGTATTTTGGGTCATAACGGTCCTCACGAGTGGGGTATTTTTGATTTCCTAAACACGTGAGGATGGGGTTCTAGTCCATTTGGGATGCAATATTTTGCTACACATTCCCCGTTAAAGCCCGATGACGCAGCCAATGATCGACCAAAACCAGATTGGTCATGGCTTCAACAATCGGAACTGCACGAGGAACCACGCAAGGGTCGTGTCGTCCTTTTAACCGTAATTCGATGGGTTCTCCCGTTGGGGTGATCGTCTTCTGCTTTTTGAAGATGGTCGATGTGGGTTTGAACCCAACAGAGAAATCAATGGGCATGCCGTTGGAGATGCCACCTTGAATCCCACCTGAGTGGTTGCTTGTGGTGCATATGGTCCCTTCGTCATTGGTGGAAAATTTGTCATTGTGCTCTGAACCCGTCATCCATACCCCGTCGAATCCGGAACCGATGGCAAAGCCTTTTGTCGCTGGAATGGATAGCATTGCTTTTGCCAAGTCCGCTTCGAGTTTGTCAAAAACCGGTTCGCCCAGTCCGATTGGCACGCCGGTGCAGTAACACCGAATAATGCCACCAACGCTGTCTCCTTGTGAGCGAATATGTTCAATGTGCGCTATCATCTTTTCGGCCGTTTCTACATCTGGGCAGCGCACGATGGTTTGCTCCACAAGTTCTTCAGTGATGATTGTTGGGTCGATCTTGGCTTGTATATGGTGGATTTGTTCGACCCAAGCGCAAACTTGAATGGATGTGTGTTGTGTCAATACTTGGGCAGCAATGCTTCCAGCCGCCACTCGAGCAGCAGTTTCTCGAGCACTGGCCCGTCCACCCCCACGCCAATCTCTGTGCCCATATTTTAGTTCTGTGGTGTAGTCCGCATGACTGGGGCGATATTGATTGGGTTTGTAATCTGTGGATCGAGGGTCCTTGTTCGGGATGCTCAACGAGATGGGTGTGCCTAGGGTACGCCCTTCAAAGATGCCACTGTGTACTTCAACTTGATCCGTTTCATTTCTGGGTGTTGAGATTTTGGACTGTCCCGGTCTTCGACGGTTGAGAGCGTGTTGGATGGTGTCAATATCGACCGAGACGTTCGGTGGACAGCCATCAATGATGCAGCCAATGCGTCCACCGTGGCTTTCCCCAAAGGTCGTGACGCGAAAACTGTGTCCAAATTGAGAACTCATGGTTTGTCCTGGTTGGTCAATTTGTCAATGGTTTCATTGAGAGAACTGAGATTTTTGGGCTCGTGAATTTCCAGTTGCAATACCCCCTTGTCATCAAGGACGATGAAATAAGGGATGGCCTCTGGGAATGTTGCCCCAACGCTATTGTAGACTGTATGCAACTCTGCCATGCTCCAACTGCTGAAGCGTCTTTTTTGTCCGATGGGTGCGTGGTTTCTCCAAAACTTTTCGGCAGCCCCCCCAGTGGCATCGGCTGAAACAGACAGAAAGAGCACGTCTGGGTGAGATTTGTGAAAAGTCTCTACTTCTGGGGCGATTTTGACGCAGGGACCACACCAAGAAGCCCAAAGTTCAACAACGGTTGTACAGCCTTTACTTTGTGCCAACAGTTTGGAAAAATCGGCCGTGGTGATGTCTTGTCGTTCTGGCTCGATGGCTACGTTCTGTAACGGGCATTCGGCAACAGCGAGACCGGTCAATAATATTGTTAGCATTGTCTACTCCTATATCTCATAGATACTTCTAGCCGATTTCCATTTTCAACTGAAAAAAGCATTGAATATTTTAGTAATTTTAATTAAATCCGATACAATTCATCAAACATATTGAATGAGGACAAAATGAAAATTTGTGTTTGTGGTTCTTTATTGCCCGAAAAGAATTGTTGTATGCAGTACATTGCTGGAACTGAGCATCCCCCAACAGCCTTGGCATTGATGCGTTCTCGATATACGGCTTTTGCAAAGGGTGAAGTTGACTATTTGTACAACACGTATGTCAATGAGTGGAAAGAAGATCATCCCTATGATGATTTCTCCAATGCATTTGAGCAAGTTGCTTGGAAAGAATTGGAGATTGTGGGCGTGAGAGAGGGCGGAATCAAATCCGACACTGGTGAAGTTGAGTTTGTCGCACACTATCAACATCGTGGGGCGGACTTGTCTCTCCATGAACGGTCTTCTTTTCGGAGAGAAGGCGACGAAAGAGCGTGGCGGTATGTGGGCGGTGTGTTCACCTAATTTGTATTTGGAAGTTGATATCAATGGAAGTAAAAGAACGTCCATTGAGCCTTGAGTTTATCCAAATTGGTTGTATTCTTTGGTGAGAAAGCGTTACCTATCTCTCATGATTACGTGAGGTATCAATGCACAAGACTCCAACATTGCTCTCTGGAAAGCCCGTAGCCAAGAATACACTGATGTCCATTCGCCAAAAAGTTCAAGCCAGCTTGACGAAGGGAGTGGAAGTTGGTCTGTGTGTGCTTCAAGTCGGAGAGTGTGAGGCTTCATCTATCTATGTGGCGCGCAAAGAGGCTCGTGCTCAACGTCTGGGTTTTGTATCTTCTACCCTTCGTTTGCCCAATGATATTACCGAAGATGGATTGCTCGAACAGATTGAACGACTCAATGGCAATCCACACATTCATGGGATTTTGGTTCAACTTCCATTGCCGAGTCACATTGATGAGGTGCGTGTTTTAGATGCCGTAGTCCCCGAAAAAGATGTGGATGGTTTTCACCCCATCAACTCAGGGCTTTTGTCTCAAGGTCGACCGCGTTTTGTTCCTTGTACACCCAAGGGCGTCATTGCGATCTTGAAACAGTATGAGATTGCGCTGTCGGGAAAACACGCTGTGGTTGTTGGGCGTTCCAACATTGTCGGTCGACCAATGGCGCAATTGCTCGAACAAGAAAATTGTACGGTGACCATTTGTCATTCACGCACGAAAGATTTGCAAGCTCATTTGAAGATGGCGGACATTGTTGTCGCGGCGGTAGGGATTCCCAAGATGATTCATGGTAATTGGTTAAAAGAAGGCGTCGTGGTCATCGACGTGGGCATCAATCGCTTGGATGACGGGACGATTTGTGGGGACGTGGATTTTGAATCTGCATCCAAAGTGGCATCTGCGATTACACCGGTACCAGGAGGGGTTGGTCCCACTACGATTGCCAATCTAATGGCCAATACTTGGACCGCTTTTGAGATTCAACGGAGACAAAGTAAATCCAAGTGACTCTCTCATAAAAATGGGTTAAAGAAGGGCAGTTAAATTTTATGAGGATGCCATGACTGAATCCCTTTTAAAACGTACAGTGTTCTATGATGCCCACGTAGCCTCCAATGCCAAGATGGTTGATTTCGGAGGTTGGGAGATGCCGATTCAGTACGCCGGACTGAGTAAAGAGCACCTCAATACTCGTAGTCACGTTGGATTGTTTGATGTATCTCACATGGGAGAAGTGTGGATTGAGGGAGCCGATGCTGAGAAGGCAGTCAAACGATGGGTGACATCGTCTGTTGACATCGTAGATGGTCAAGCCCAGTACAGTCTTTTGTGCAACGAAAATGGTGGAATCGTAGACGACATCATTCTGTATCGATTCTCAAATGAAAAGTTTCTTTTTTGTATCAACGCGGCCAATCGAGAAAAAGATTTTGCTTGGTTACAGTCTTCAGTGGATCCAAGTCATGAAGTTTCCCTGACAAACGCTTCGGATGACTATGCCCAAATTGCAATACAGGGTCGGTTTGCTGAACAGGCTCTCCAAAAGTTGACTTCGATTTCTCTTTCAAACATTCAATATTACCATTTTGCGGTCGGTACAGTGAACGGCATTGAAGATTGCATCATTGCACGTACAGGGTACACAGGCGAAGATGGGTTTGAAATATTCTTTCCAATGAGCGCAGGAATCGAACGCGTCAAAGAAATGTGGTCTGTATTGTTGGATGTTGGTGCGGAATTTGGCATTCAACCGGTTGGTCTAGGTGCCAGAGACACATTGCGTCTGGAAGCGAGAATGAATCTCTATGGGAATGAAATGAATGACGGAACCAAGCCACATGAAGCGGGTGTGGCGTGGACTGTTGCCAAAGGAAAGACTGATTTTATCGGTGCAGACCCCATCCTTGCACACAAAAAGTCCGAGTGGACCCATCGCTTGGTGGGATTGGTGGTGGACAAGAGAATTGCGCGTTCTCATGCCACGGTATCCGTTGATGGAACTGAAATCGGTGAAGTGACTTCTGGGACCAAATCTCCCTTCACTGGTAAAAATATTGCCTTGGCTCGGATTCAAAAGAAGTATGCGAGACCAGGAACTGTGGTAGAAGTGGATATACGTGGAAAAAAGACAACGGCCACAGTGGTCAAAGGTGCTTTTTTCACTCGAGATTATTAATTTGTACAACGTCTGTGTGTTGGTGTTTGATACACAGAAGAAATAAGCAGGTTGCAAAGGAGTGCTTATGTCGACCGAAGGTTTGAGATTTACTGAAACCCATGAATGGGTAAGAGTGGATGGAAATGTGGCCACCATCGGGATTACAGAGTTTGCCCAAAGTGAACTCGGTGATGTCGTATATGTTGATTTCCCAGATGTTGGGGACGAGACGGAGGCGGGCGAAGAGTTTGGTGAGATTGAATCCAACAAAGCGGTGAGTGATTTGAAAGCGCCAGTTTCTGGATCCGTACTCGAAGTCAACGAAACATTGGAAGATTTTGCTGGTGACGAGCACCCCGTAAATGTGGCACCGTACACAGAAGGGTGGTTGATCAAAGTAGAAATGAACAATCTTGATGAGCTCTCTGCTCTGATGGATGCCAAAGCCTATGCAGATTTTTTAGACTGAGTGCATTGTTACAGCTTGTGGTTCCATAGACTCAATGGTGGAGTCAACATCTTTCCTTTGATGAAGGGTGTTGGCTCCAACTCAATTTGACAGTCAATCGACTAATCGACTAATCGACTAATCGACTAATCAAAGACCACTTTGCCCTGTGGAAGAAAATAAATGATCACCATTCGTCCGTGTCTCACATGTGGCGTGTGCCATGAATTTGGGTGCTTGACCACCCAGCCTTCTGATAGGCCATCAAAAGAAGTGAGACCAACACCGTCATTTGATGTGCTGAAACAGAGGTTGATTTCTCCTTTTGGATGAATGTGTCCTGGTCCCTTGCCTTCCATGTCGACGATGTCAATGCGAAAAGCGTAATCGTTGCGTTTTTGGTGGAGCAAATTCCCAAATCTCAGTGTTTGAGGACCACGCATACGAATGGTTCTTGATTCTAAACCTTGGATACACCATTCTTTGATGGACTGAACAATAGTCGAAGACAAAGGAAAAGCCTTGGACAAGTCATATTGCAACTGAGCGTCTACTGAGCGGTCCTGTATATATTCTAGAATGGGTTCAAATACGGATAGGGTAGTGCGAGACATGAGACCTCCAACATGTTCCAATCCATTAACTCAGACCGAGGCGGTGATCAAAAATGGTCAATGCTCGGTAATGCACCTTAGAATATCAAACGTCAAAGTGTTTCCACAAATGAAGAGACTTAGACGGCTTGGAGATGAATGCTTTGGCTCTGCAACTTTCTCAGTGCTTTAATCTCAATTTGACGAATTCTTTCTCTTGTGAGGAAGAACCGTGCACCAATCTCTTCCAGTGAGTATTGAGTTGGTTCGCCGATTCCGTAGCGCATTCGAAGAACTTTTTCTTCGCGTGGTGAAAGTTCAGCCAGTGCGATGGAGACCTGTTCACGCAGAGTGGTGTTTTCCAAGACAGCCTCTGGGGATGGGAGAGACTCGTCTTCAATGAAAGAAGCAAAAGTCGAATCACTGTCATCGCCAACGGGGGTATCAAGTGACATGGGCTCTTTGACGAGAAGAAGAATTTCTTCTACTTTAGAAACCTCTAGTTTCAGTTGTTCTGCAATTTCAGTTGGCGTGGCGTCTCTGCCCAATTTTTGGTAGAGTTCGCGCTGGGTGTAATGTACTTTGTTTACCATTTCGAGCTTGTAAATGGGCACTCGAATGGTTCTCGTCTGGCTTTCAATGGCTCGTACAATGCTCTGACGAATCCACCAAGAGGCATACGTACTGAACTTGAAACCACGTGTCCAGTCAAACTTCTCGCACGCTCGGATGAGTCCAATATTTCCCTCTTGAACCAAGTCGGGCAAAGGCATTCCACGATAGGAATATTGCTTGGCAATGGACACTACTAGACGAAGGTTTGCAGTGATCAAGATTTGCTTTGCCACTTCAGCATCGTTTCCTTGTTCGGCAATGCGACGGGCGACTTCAATTTCATCTTCGCGGGACAACAATGGAATACTCCCCATTTTTTGTAAATAGATATTGAACAATTCATTGGAATCAAATTTATCTGCCATGATCATCTCTCGATTGGGGGTGGAAGGATTGTACAGGTTCTGTACGCTAAGTAGAACCTTGCAAAACTCATTCCAAAAGTAAGGGTGTATATATAGTAACGGTCTCCATCTTTGTTTTCGGATAATTTTTTGACATATTGAGTGGAAATCTTGCATCTTTCCGGCTTTTACACAATCATTTTGTTTTGTGGAAGGATTGGTTACATTGAAGTAGGAATGAGGAGGTCTGTTTATGCTGGAGCCACAGATGTTGACGGATGGTGGTCCGATTGTGTACCCCTTGCTATTGTGCTCGATGGTGGCGCTTACAATTGTTGTGGAACGACTGGTGATGCTTCGTACAGTATTGATCGTTCCAGAGGAGCAGTGTAGAACGGTTCTACATTTTATTCAGCAATCAGATGTGTCGGGGCTAAATGCTTGGTCACAGAGTGGTGATTCGCCATTACAGAAAATGATTCAGATTCTAATTCGACAGTGGGAGCGCAAGAGAGACCGTAGTGATGCGACTGCAAGGCTTGAAGAGTGGGCAGCGCAGCAAGCGAGTCAGTTGGAAAGGGGCCTTGAAGCTTTGGGGGTGATCTCCAGTGTTGCTCCAATGCTTGGTTTAATGGGGACCGTTTTGGGGATGGTGGTCACCTTTGAGTCCATTCAAACCTATGGACTTGGAAATGCAGACGCGTTGGCTGGTGGGATATCACAGGCTTTGTTGACGACATTGGTTGGCTTGGCTGTTGGGGTTCCTGCACTCATGGCGCATCGATATCTGTTGAAGGTGGTAGATACTCGACTGTTGCGCCTTCAAGAAGTGGCAACCAGTGTACTGGACATGTTGACTGCTCTCAGTGTAGATGGTGGAGTAGAATCCTAATGCAGTTTCGCTCTGCCAGAAGAGAGGCGCCAAGATTGGATATGACGCCGTTGATCGATGTGATATTTCAATTGCTACTGTTCTTTATGTTGTCCACCACATTTCGAAATACGCCCAGTTTTGAGGTGCAACTTCCTGAGGTGTCGTCTGATCAAATGATCCAAGATGATCAAACTTGGACGATCATGGTGTCCAAAGACGGTATGTTGTCTGTTGAAGGAATGGAGTTTTCAAAGTCAGAATTGCCAGAACGGTTAAAAGTTCAACTTCAGCAACAACCAAACCTGTCACTTGTGATCGAGGCAGATGAGGAATTGTCGCACGGAATGGTGGTTGATTTGATGGATATTGCACAAGATGTGGGTGTGTCTTCTTTGCAAATTGGGGCGACCCAAAAATGAGTGGACATTGTTTTGAACAGCGACTAATGTGGACTGCATGAGATTTGCTTTTCCCAAAAAACGAAAAAAAAAGTTCCCGATTTTACCCATTCTCGTCATTTTCACAATGTTGATGACGGTTGCTGCTGTCTTTGGGGAAAGTGGTTTGCTTCACGCGTTGTCAATGCGAGTGGTCAAAGATGAAGTGCTGATGGCAGTCGAAGAACAAGAATTGGAGAACCGAGATTTGGAGAAGCTGATTCAGAAAGTACAAAATGATCCTGAAAGTGCTCAAAACTTTTTGGCAGCCTATGCAAACATTGGGCAGGAGGCGGTGGTGGTGTACAATTTTAAGTCTGTGGACTCCATCACCAACCTCGAGACATTAGAAGAGATAGACGATTTGGAGTGGTGGCAAGTGATCTTTTTGAGGGTCCGAATTTTACGCAATTCATGGTTGGAGAAAGAGTAGAGAGATCTTTTTTGATCGCAAAGATCTTTTTTGTTGCAAATCGGATCAAATCCGTGTAATCTATTGACACGTCAAGACAATTAAGTGTTGACATGTCAATAGATTCTCCAATGCGTTTTAAATCATTATTATCACAACTGGTCTTTCTTGGTCTTCCGTCAATTGTTATTGCGGTTACTTGTTTCATCGTCTTGTTTGGGGATCAAGGTTTGCTCGAGCTGAGCCGAAACAACCAACAGTTGGCCGAAGTTCGTATGGAAATAGCAAAGATAGAATCCGAGAATCGAGATTTGGAATTGCAGATTCGTCGTTTACGTTCCAGCCCTGTTCAAGTGGAACTGTTGACCGCTGAGAAATTGCAAAAAGCCACCGACAACACTGTTGTCTACCGGTTTAATGACTGATATGCCAATCTTTCGTTGGGACATAGACAAAACGTATCTGGAAACGGATTTTGAAAGTCTTTCAGGTTTGTGGAGAGCTGCCACAGAGTCAGCGGAGCAGAAGATTTCAGCCGATGGTGTCGTTCCATTGGTGCAAGCACTTCAAAAGACTCAGGACAGTCAGTTGGTGTTTCTATCTGGCTCTCCCAAGCAAATGCGCTCAGTTCTGCTCAAGAAATTTGCTTTGGACGGCATTGACGTCGATTCGATAATGCTCAAAGACACTTTGAAAGCCATCGGTTCGGGGCGCTTGTCGGAAGTGAAAGGGCAATTCGGACACAAAATGTCGAACTTGTTGAAACATCGAGTACAAGTGCAAGGCCATTCTCAAGCCCATACAGAATATTTGTTTGGGGATGACGTTGAGCAGGATGCGCTGATTTATTTAACGTACCGCTTGATTGTCGAAGGTCAGATGTCTTGGAAAGAGTTGCGACGAATTGGCAAAGGTGCGGATACATCTTCGGAATACTTGAATCTCATACAGTCCTATTTCTCAAAGGTTGCTCAGTCGTCGAATGTAGTGCGGGGAATCTTCATTCGTTTAACAAAGCATCATCAGCCTGAGTGGATGACGGATTTTGTACCCCATTTGTACCCTGTGCACAGTTGGTCACAAGCAGCTTTGATTCTCTTTGCTCAAGGTGTCTTATCCATCGATGCTGTCTATCAAGTGTCCATGGATGAGGGGTTGAATTCAGATCAGTTGCCCAACTTGATTCAAGATATTCAGTGGCGGGGATTGATTGGGAATGACGAAGCGCAGTTTCTCTATCGTCAAATGAATGCCCATCGCGATTTGATTGATCTGTCATTGGCACCCTCTCCATTGACTTCGCACATGGTGGAACATGCGTATCGGAGTGTCGGATGATTACGTTGTTGTATTCTACGCTTGCAACCCCAAGTCATCCTTTTGCTGATGCCACGTTGTTGGTCAACGATCAAGGTCACTATCTTCTCAGCATCCCAACGATGGAAGAGTGGACCAGCGCTGAAGTCCAAATTGGAGAGTATCCCCCAGTGGATGTTGTGATTGAAGATTCCGTGATTGAAATTGAGGGGGAGTTTTTCAAACCAGAAGATGATCTGTGGGTGAATATTTCCATTGCATCTGGAAAAAACTTTGGCGGGCAATACCGATTCCCATTAGAAATAGTTCCATTGCCGGCAGAGATGCCTTCTTTTCAATATGACTTAGAAGTCCCTGTCCAACGAGAGCACAGTTTTTGGTGGCGATCACCCGATGCCAAGCCATTCATCTTCTTTTGGGAAACAAACCATGACGAAAACCTCCGTTCTAAATTTATTGCACGATGACCTTTGGGACATTCCCAAAAAGGCTAAACAACTTCCTTGGGCTGATCGAGATTGTTGGACATTTAAGACACATTTGTGGATAGACGACAATGTTCTTTTTGTGGACCTGCATGACTTATCTGTTCCGTTGGCCAGACAGGTGGTTCAAAAGTCTTTGAAGGCAAAGATCGCCAAACATGTCGCGGCTGTATGTCTCATTACAGGACAGGGCAAAAATTCGGCGGACGGTCCCAAAATTTTGCCGGTTGCGATGGACATCGCTCAAACACAAGCCAACAAACGGGGCTGGAAAGTGCACACTCAACCTGGAAGGGTGTACGTGGTGTGCGATCCTGAACATGCACCTGTGGCAGTGACCAATCAACTCAGCCGTACAATGGTGTGGGGAATCTATGCATTCTTTGCAATGTTGTTTGGGATTGTGTTGATGAAACTGTTCACTGCCTAATATACAAACTGACACATTTTTGACATTCAAAAAATGGGCTTTGTTTATCTACTTTGAGTTGTCTGTTGTGATTGGCGACCGTTGTTCTCAAGGTTCTGTCACACAACGTCCACAAAATTAAATACCATTCTTGTACACCACAAATCACCAGTACAAGGATTCATATGTCAAAGAAACGACTCATGGAACTGACTCGACACAAAAACAGCCTCAATAAATTTGAACTGTGCACATTGTTGTCTGAAGAAATGAACATCTCAACTAAGGAGGCGCAGAATGTTCTTGCGCATTTGTTGGGCTTGTTGACAGAAGCGATGATGGATGACCGCAAAGTACTCATTTCTGATTTTGGGGTGTTTCAAGTAACACATCGAGCTTCTTTTGATGGATACAACCCACATTCCAAGCGTCGGATTTTGGTGCCCTCGAGAACCATTCCATCCTTCAAAGCTGGCAAGAAACTCAAGAGTCGACTCAACCCAGATTCTTGACGATCGTGTTTACGCTTTGTGTCTCAGTTAGGCAATATATCAATGCCAATGATGGGGATGGATAGCGTGAATTCGGTGAATTCTCCAATTTTGGAAGTCATTGTGATGGTGCCATTGTGCTCTTGTAGGATTCCATAGCTAATAGAAAGTCCCAATCCTGTTCCTTTACCTACGTCCTTTGTTGAAAAGAATGGGTCATAAATTTTTTCTGCCGACGAAATATCAATACCCGTTCCGTTGTCTCGAAATCGTATAAAGATGTTGTCCTTGGTACAGGTGGTGGAGATGGTGATTGTTCCACGAAAGTTACTGTGTTCACCTTGTTTGGCATCGATGGCGTCGCGAGCGTTGCTAAAGAGGTTGAGTATGACTTGTTCCAGTCTGTTGGGTGCGCATCGTAGCGTAATCTGATCCGTTTCATCCAATATGAGTTCCACATCAATATTGCGCTGTCTTAATTGTTCATGGATGAGCAACAGTCCTGAGTGAATGATGTCATTGATGGGATGCTCCACAAATTGCATTTGCTCTTGTCGAGCGAAAATACGAATGTGGTTGATAATTTTGCGCATCTTCTCTGTTGCCACCAACATTGTTTCAAAAGACTTGGCCACAGTTGCATAGGCTTCAGGATGTTGATGTTGTAATTTGAGTTGCATAACCTCCGTGAGACCAGAAATGGCAAACAAAGGATTGTTCAATTCATGTGCAATACCACTGGAGAGTTCTCCCAATGAAGCCAGTTTGCTTGCTTGAATCAGTTGTTGTTGTTTTTCTTGTAATTCCAACAGCAACCGTGATTGTCGTCCATCTTTGGCACTGAAAATGAGTGCAGTGTCCATGTTTGGCAGAGGCTTCATGATGTGTCCCGTGACGAGCACAGGAAAGTTCTCCTTATGACTCTTGAGGGTCATGGGCACTTCAATGAACCGTTGTTCTTGAATTAATGTAGAAATCCGTGCAAAAGGGAAGTCGCTGTCTTTGAACAGCATTTTGGACCAGTGATTCGAACTTGTGCTCTCCAGAAATGTCAAAAGAGGTTTGTACAGCACATCATCTTTTGGTAATCCGATAGATGACAGACTTTGTTGGTTCACCATTTGGATTGATCCTTCGGCACTCACGATGAAGAGCAACTCTGAAAAGGACTGAAGAATATTTTGTAAAAAAGTATTGAGCGTTGCGACTTCTTGGCGTTGAAGAACCAAGTCTTCATGCAAGCACAACAGTCCAAACAGCAGTTCTCGCGTTTCGTGATCGGCTTCTTCTTCTATTTTCGCCAATGTCAATGACAAATCGCCCATTGCAATTTCGGCAAGGTAATTGATGATCTCTTCACGATGCAACAGTGCCATTGTTCCCCACGGTTTGCGTAGAGTGTATCAACTCCGATAAAAGATGAACGCAAATTCTAGAATTTTGGGTGGGAGAACCCTCGTTTTTTTGGTGTTGTATTCTTCGTTGAATCGTCCATATGAGCCGAATCTTCGACGCCACTTGGTGAGTTTGAAAAGTTTGCCTCTTGATGTGGAGTTCCATCATTGACATCGTTTACAGTATTCACATTGCCGAAGTTCCCTGACATGTGAACGCGGTTGCCGAACCATGACTGCAACAATGGTGCCCACAATCTTCTAGTAAATGGAATGATGAGCGAGAAACCAAAGGCGTCCGTCAAAATACCAGGAGTGACGAGCAACACCCCGCCAACCAATACGAGAACGCCTTCGACAAGGGTTTGTGCGGGAGGAATGCCTTGTTTTGTGCTGTCCTGTAATTGTTGCAGCACCATAATTCCCTGTGTTTTTGCCATACTCGCACCAATCATTCCTGTGATGATGACGAGCCAAATGGTTTCAAACAGACCCAACTGTTCTTTGACTTGAAAGAGCAACCACAGTTCAAAACTTGGAATGATGGTAAAGAGCAAAAAGAGTCTTGCAAGCATTTAGAATCCAATTTGGTGGGAACAGAGAATTTTATATAGACACCTTTTACTTAGGTGTCCAGTTCCAACTTTGCCCGTTCCCACAATCGTTCCCACTGGGTTGGCGATAGATCATCCATGTTTTGTTCCAGACGGTCTAGCAGTTCGATCATTTTGTTCCATCGAGCATCAAAGCGACCAAGTGCTTCTTGAAAGGACTGTTCCAATGATAGATTGTTGTGTCGGGCCAACGACGCGAGAGCGAGTAGCACATCGCCCATTTCATGTCGGATTCCCGGAATGTCATTTTCTTCCACTGCAATAGCCAATTCCTGAGCCTCTTCCATCACCTTTCTGACCACACCACTTGAGTCGGGCCAGTCAAATCCATGTTCTGCTGCCATACGACCCTGTTCAAATGCTTGATGAAACAACGTTGTTGGAGAATTGTGGCGTGTTGTTGACATCTGACCTCCGAAATACACGTTTTGATGCGAATGTGATAACATTTTGTCAGTTTTATCTCTTCTGACACAAAATTTCATGCAACAAATCAACAGCGAAGCACAACACTTGCACATATCCTTTGTTCAACTGCTGGGAGAAGGCGGTTTTGGTAAGGTGTTTTTGGCAGACCTTGCCGGTGGGCATGGGTTTCAACAGCAAGCTGCAGTCAAGGTGTTGCATCCACAGTTTCAACACCATCCCGAACTGTTGGTGCGTCAGTTGGATGAAGCAAGAATGCTGGGATTGCTCAATCATCGCAATATTGTCAAGGTGTACGATGTTTGTGAAATCAATGGTCAGGTGTCGATATTGATGGAATATGTCGATGGTATATCCCTCTCGACATTGCTGAAATCCAGTCCTGTTCCATGGGGAGTAGCCTTACAATGGGTCGCTGATTGTGCTTCTGCCCTACACGATGCCCATCAAGCCCATCATCCTCAAACAGGACTGCCACTCAAACTGATTCACCGAGACATAAAGCCTTCAAACTTGTTGATATCGAAGTCTGGTACGTTGAAATTGCTCGATTTTGGGATTGCCAAAATGGAGGGGGTGCGAGAAGCCAAAACAAGTACCCATCAAATGGGCACAGAGCGCTACATGGCTCCAGAACAGTGGTTGGAGAATACGTCCTCAGCAAGTGTTGATGTCTACGCACTGGGACGGACTATGCTCGAGATGCTTCATGGAAAGTTGCTTCCACGGTGTCCGTTGGACGCAAACTTGCACGGTCAGTCAATCCAACGACTTGTGGATGAAATTCCCTGTGGTATCGACGATTCAGTGCCTCAGGTCATACTGGATACAGGAAAGAACCTCTTGTTGGAGATGCTCAGTCATGACCCGATGCGTAGACCGTCCTCCGAAGCCGTTGCCGATAGAGCTTTGTGCTTGGCGGAAGCGATTGGTGTAGGTGCTGTCCGAGCGTATATGGGGTCTGTCTTTGACAAACTGAATAATGAAGGCTTAGCAGGGGAGGCATTGAACGATATTTCGATGCAATCAGGGTTTTCTGAGATGCAAACGCAAAGTGTGCAGCCCTCGACTGTCAATATAGAGGTTTCCTCCTTTGGTTCATTACGGCTAATTTCCGGAGGGCTTTCTGCGTCGGTATTGAATCAAAGTAGTGATCAAAGTAGCATCGACAGACCATACACCGGGGCTGTTGAGGCAACGCCTTCGGTCTCAGCAGTGGACTCTTCTGTTCATGTTTCATCTGGACGTAGATGGTTGTTGTCTTTGGTGGTCTTGATTGGTGCGCTTGGGCTGTATGGTTTTATGACGCCTGAACAAGCGGATGAACAGGGTGACGAATCGTTCGCATCATCGTATTCGAGTGAGTCTGATGCGAAAAACACGAAGGGTATCACCACTGCGACAAATATGCAGATTGTGAGGAGTGGGCTGAATGAAAATGAAGATTCATTGGCGATTCCAGAAAAAATGTCTGCGATGGGCGTTTCTGTTAAAAGTGTTGGGCAAGAAGCCAATGTTCGACCAGCAACAGTGAAGAAACAACCGTTGCCCACGTTTGAGGTTGTCATTTCATCAGTGCCACTGGGGGCTGATGTCTATCTGGATGGAAAATATATGGGGAAGAGTCTTTTGACATTGCCTGCTGTTTCCAAGGGGACCCACCGCATTCGTTTGGAACTTGGTCAGAAAAGCATTCATAAAAAACTGTCCATTCGAGACAATGGGCGTTTTGTGTGGCGGGCAAACAATCCAGAAGGGGACACATGGTTCTCTTATTGATGGGGCTGGTAGGACTGGGTGTCGCCAGTGGTGAAGACTGTGATGACTTTCATGCTGTCGTAGAGACGGCATTGGACTCGCTTTGGATGGGGGACGTTTCAGCGATGCACGACGGATTGCAGTTGGCTGAGCAACGGTTGCAATGTTCCGACGACTTATCCCAAGATACCATCCAGACCGATTTGGGTCGCTTTTATTTGTTGCAGGCCTATTCAGCACACTTAAATGATCGGATCGATGAACGTTCTTGGTGGCTTCAGCAGGCGGTTAACTTAGAGTATTGGGACCCCAATTTTGGACCGGAGATGGAGGGCTTACTGTCTGAAACAACTTTGGCAAATTTAGTTTCACTGTCCACGATTCCAGATCTGGTTCCCAATACAGTGGAATTTCGTATAGATGGTAAAGTCCATACCTACCCACTTGAGGTATCCCAAGGGCTTCATTGGGTCGAGGTGTATCAAGAAGGTTCTCTTATTCACACAGAGTACCTCGATGCGAAGTCTGGAAGTTTTGTTCGCTTGCCGATTGAGAGCGAGACTCCGCAAGTAGAATTCTCTGTAAAAGCCCATCAACATAGAACCCAGTCCGCTTGGTTGGGGAGTGGCGTCTTGTTTGCAACGGCGGGATTGTCCAGTCACATGATGGCGATGCTCAGTCAACGTCGCTATCCACAAAGTGAGTCTCTTGAGGAGTTGGATGGATTCTACACGCAAACTTGGCGTTGGGGGCAAGGTAGTTTGGTGGCGTTTTCAGTTGCGGGACTGTGTGGGACAATGTGGGCTTGGAATCAGTTGGACGAACAGACAAAATTAGAAGACACCGACCTCGTTCAGGTTGAGTAAGGGCTTCATCTGCGATACAAGTCTACATTACGTAGGAGTAGATATGTCGGTATTTTGGTTGTCTCTCACATTGTCTGTCGGAAGTGCACAAGCCGATACCAGTGTTCCAGAATCTGCTTGGAGAGCGGTGGAATATCATTTTCACCAACAGGCCATTTCAGATGCTTCTGCTGTGCAAGACGCTTTGAAAGATGCTTGTAAGTCTGGTCACAAATTGTCCTGTCAGTGGGGCAAAAAATACGAAAAGTGGAACGGCGCTGAAACATTAGAATGGTTGACGACCGCCTGTACAGAAAAAGAAGATCCTGTGGCTTGTGTGGTGCAAGGTTGGAACTTATCTCAGTTGGCTTACGCACCTGGGATTCCACACAAAAATGCGGAAGATTGGGACGCTGCGCTTACGGTGTTTGAGTCCGTGTGCGAATCAGAACCACGAGGGTGTGTTGAGTTGGCTAGATTGGAACTGGCATCTGAGCAACAAAGTGTTCAACAGCAGGGGCTCAAAAGACTGGGTGCAGCCTGTGAACAAGGGTCTATGGAAGGGTGTTACAGTCAGGCAGTTTTGTTGGCAGATGGCGTTTATCAAAAACCGAATCCATCTAAGGCACTTGAATTGCTATCAGCGGGCTGTACGTCCGACCATGCAAAGTCTTGTGCCCAATTGGGGTTGTTGACGTTGGCAAATGCAAAAGACGCAGAGCAAGCAACCGTTGCGACTGGTTTGTATCAGAAAGCCTGTGACTTATACTCAACCGAAGGGTGCTTTGGTTGGGCCCAGCACTTAGAGCAAGGCATCGGTTCGACCATAAACTTAACGCACGCTGCATCGCTGTATGAGCGTTCTTGCACACAACATCACCCAGAGTCTTGCGACAAACTGGGCATCTTGTATTCCGAAGGACGTGGTGTTGAAACCGATATGTCCAAGGCTGTTTCACTGTTTGAGAAGGGATGTACCGCCCAAAACCCTTTTTCTTGCTACAACTTGGCAGCCATACATGAGCAACAGGCAGATTTGGGTTCAGCGCTGACCAAACTGTCAGAATCCTGCGCGTTGGGGAGTGGTCGAGGGTGCTTTACCTATGGGTTGTGGATGGAGCAAGGCAAAGGTACAGACATGAATCTCGATACTGCTCTCAATGCCTATGGTAAAGGTTGTCAGTCTGAATACGGACAGGCTTGTGTAAACGGTGGCATTTTGGCTTATCGAGCCGGTCGATTGAAAGAGGCTTTCAAATTGTATCAGGTGGGATGCAATTTGGGGACCGAAGGCGAACGCAATGGAGCCTGTGCATCGTATGCTATGATGCTTGAGACTGGAGAAGGGGGTGTCCAAAACCTCGACTTGGCGAGAGATCTTTATCAACGTGCCTGTGGATATGGAGATCAAAATGCCTGTACGCGTTTTTACAAACTTCAAGGAACAGTGAGCGATCTGTCTACACAATGTCGCCGTGGCAAACTTCAGTCCTGTTACGACGCGGCCTCTCGATATGAGATGGGTAGAGATGCGATTCAAAATCAAACCCAAGCCTTTGAACTTGTGCAATATGGATGCAACAAGGGCCACGCTCGTTCCTGCGTCAAGCAAGGCTATTACCTACTTCAAGGCATTGGGGTCGATGCGAGTGTGGAACAAGCACGTGGGCTCTATGACAAAGCTTGTGGCATGAAAGACCCCAAAGGCTGTCATGGATTGGGTCTGATGTATGCTGAAGGGCGGGGTGTTGAACAGAATCTGGCGGCTGCGATTAAGATGTTGGGCGTTGCTTGCGAACTGAAAGAGGGGGCGAGTTGTGGCGCGGCGGCCTATCTGCTTCGTTCTCAGTCAACACCAGATTTGTCTGGGAGTCTTCAATTTGCCCAAAAAGGATGTGGGTACGGAAATCTTGACGCTTGCGCCCAAGAGGCCTTCATTTACACGCAACCACCTCGAATCAATTTGCCACAAGCAGCCCATTTGTTTAAACAAAACTGTGCTCGCAATCACGCCAAGTCCTGCTTCAATTATGCGGCGATGCTTCACCAAGGACAGGGTGTAGCGGCTGATCCAACAGAGGCTCTAAGGGTGATGAAGCATTCTTGTGTGCTTGGGGATGGCGAGGCCTGTGCGGTCTTGAATCGCTGAGGCTTGTAGCCTGATTACCGAATTCTTCCTTCGATAAATGGAACTTCGAGGACTTTGGGGTGCATGATGGGACCGTGCCCAAAATAGTTGCCTTCCCCAAAAAGTTCTCCATGATCCGCTGTAATGGTGATGTAGGTATTGCGCGGCACTCGATCGAACAAGGCCTCGATGCCTCGTTCAACCCATTGTAATACGCGAATTTGTCGCTGTTGCAATTGGGCCAATCGCTCCGTATTGAAGAACGCGGGGTTCTCAGTGGTGGCAAAGCCCTGCCCGTGGCTCATTCGCTTAAATACACCGTGGGCTCCGTGAATTCTTGGCCATTGACTTTCTGGTTCATCGACGGGTGCATAGGGATAATGGGTCTCTCCCGTGTTGAGAAGGTAAAAAGTGGGGCGCTCTTTGGAAAATTGCAACTGTGCGGTCATCCCCAATAAGTCATTGTGGTGCTTGGCCGTTTCAAAGGAGTCAAAATCGACAGCCAAAGGGGTTTGAGGGTTTAACACGGGCATGGATACGATGGCTCGCGTAAAATATCCGAGTTGGTGTTTCAAATAATGAGGAAGCCACATTCTGGGGACCATGCTGTCGAAACCGAGGTTGTCAACACCCAGTCGTTTCGAAAAAAGTTCGAAGTCCTTTTTGTAATAGGTGCTGGCAAAAACATTTTGTGGAGAAGGGTGTGGCAGCAGCCCCATGAGCAGGTTGTAATGTGAGGGGGCGGTCCAAGTTGCGTATGCGTAGCGCTTCTCAACCGTTCCAAGGCGCTGAAGTACTTTGAGGTTGGCACTCATGAGGGCATCGTAGCGACAGGAATCCAGTATCAACAAAATGTAATTGGAGGCTCCCTTAGGGGGGGATTGGCGGTTGACTTCTGTCAACGTATTCCGAATGCGATCACGAAGCCCCATCGAGTATCTCCATGTGATCTTCTTGGATTGGTGGTGAAAAGTGCTCTTGTAAATGTCCGCACAAATCCAGCCAGGTTTTCAAATATTTGTCCAAATCGGTATTTTTCTTTCCCACAAACTGGACTTTGAGAATCCCGTTTACCAACATTGAACGGGGACGTTCTTTGAATATGGTTTCAATGAACTTCATCAAAATGGCGTTTTCGGAAATCGTTTTGGCGAACTCATGTTCTCCTCGTTGGAGCCACACCAGATCATTGGCAATGCGTGGCAAGTTCAAGCCGTCTTTGATGTGCTCAAATCCCCACAAGGCGAAGTCATTTGGAAAGTCTGGAGGAAATTCAGCGAGAAACTCTATGCTTGGTCGAAGGTTGTCGGGAACCGATATTTGGATGCGTACGCCTTTGTGTCGTCCCCAAAGCATTGGGTAACCATGTTGTCGGTTCATGGTCCAGTTGAGTTCTTCCGACCAGTGTTTCCAAGCTTTTGCAGATTCTGTATCCAATGTGTTGGCGGCTTGGACGGCTTTGGCCATTTCTGCTGCGACGTCGCCAATGTCCATGCTTTCACAGACCCAAACCAGGTTGCGTTGCTCCAATCGACTTTTGGTTGGCAAATCTTTGAACAGATCGAGTACATCCCTATATCCCGGTTGATCCAGTACCCACTGTCCAGTATGGGCATCTTTGGCTTCTACAAACAGCAACTCATCCAAGTTTCCACGTTTGAACTGCAAGAGGGTCGCCGTTTTGGTGAGGCGTACTTTTTCAAGACCTTTGCGGGCTTGAAGCCACAATCCACTGGCCAATGTATAGCGTAGGGGTACTCTAATTTCCGCATAGTAGCGTTCTGATTTGGGTGCATCCAGTGCATGGGGTTTTGGTTTGGCGTAGATATACACAGTGTAAGGCGATATTCCAGCGACAATGTTCATGCTGGCTTCCGCAGTGGGTGGAGAAAAGGAGAACCCTTCCTGCTTGGCCCATTCATCCCAAAAAAAGTAGGGGTTCACCTTGTTGGCTTTTCCTTCCTTTTGCTGTTGTTGCATGAACAAAGACAGCGAAATTGCAGAGACCAAAATCACCAGCAATCCTTCCACATGCGCTCCTTTAATTGACTCAGGCTATTGATAAGTGACTGCCCAAACGGACCATTTTGCGTTACAATTGGACAACCCTTTACGTTCGGATGTCACTATGTATCTCATCGCTCTATTTTTGGCATGTCCAGCCACCAACGGCACCAACTCTATTTTGGAAACCATCGATGCCGATCAAGACGGGTTCGTTGCAGCGGACGACTGTGACGACAGCAACCCAAATGTGTATCCAAACGCAGATGAACTGTGTGATGAGATAGACAACGATTGCGATACCCTGATTGATGAGGAATCACCGGTGGGCTCTTTGCCTTGGTTTGCAGATGCTGACGGAGATGGGTTTGGCAATCCCGAAGATGGGGTTTTTGCGTGCGTACAGCCTGAAGGCTATCTCGCAGACAACCGCGATTGCAACGATGCTGACCCACTGGTTTATCCAGATGCGCCAGAGTATTGTGACACTATAGACAACGACTGTGATTCTGTGGTGGATGAAGATTCAGCCTTGGACGCGGGAACTTTTTATCGCGATGTGGATGGCGATGGCTATGGGAATCCTTTTGTCGTGGATAGAAGGTGTTTTGAAGGGGACGGTTATGTACAAAACAGTGATGACTGCAATGACTCCGATGAGACTGTAAACCCCGTTGCCATAGAACTGTGTGACAGCATAGACAACGATTGCGATATGCTGGTTGATGATCAAGACGACAGCATTCAAGATGCCATTGAGTGGTTTACCGATGAAGATGGAGATGGATTTGGGGCGGGACAAGCAATGTTGGCCTGTACCCAACCAACGCCCAATGCGGTTTTAGAATTTGGCGACTGCTTGGACAGTGAGGCTGTCATACACCCTGAAGCAACCGAGTGGTGTGGTGACAATCTTGACAATGATTGTGATGGAATGATCGATGGCTTGGACGATGATGCTCAAGCGGTTCTTTGGTATGCAGATGCTGATGGAGATGGCGTGGGTGATCCGAATACTGTAATTGGTTTGTCCTGTGCAAACCCTGGAAATGCGTCCTTTTTACCTGAAGATTGTGACGACACCAACTCTGATATCTCTCCTTTGGTTGCAGAAGTGTATTACGACGGTATCGATCAAGATTGTGCCAATGATGATGACTTCGACGCGGACCTAGATGGTTTCTCCGACGTGTCCGGTGGTGGATTGGATTGTGATGATTCTGACGATTCGATTCATCCCGAACAGCCTGATGTGTGTGGTTCAAATGTCGACGAAGACTGTGATGGTGTAATGGATTCCTGCACAGGTTTGGAATGGATGACTGGAGATGCCCAAGGAGACAACTTTGGTCAGACCTTCGCGGTGGATGAAGACGCTGGATTGATTTGGGTTGCGGCGACTGGGGTTGATGACCCAGAACTGGGCGTTGGGCGTTTGTATGGACTGCCATTTGATGCAACCAGTACAGCAGATGCCGTGCTGACAGTATCGGGAGAGGCTATCGCAGATCACTTGGGTACCCACATTGGAACGCTACCGGACATGGATGCCGATGGCTATGCTGAACTTTGGGTGTCCGCCTACGGTGCGGACAGAAATGGACTCAACTCTGGCGCGGTCTATCTATTGACCAGCACTGCAATGGGTACCGATGTCTCGGCCGCTACAGCTGTAATCACTGGAAATGCGGCGGGGGACAATTTTGGCTGGGCAGTGTGGCATGAAGGTTCGGCTATCTTGTCCAGTGCGCCAAATGCTTCTGTAGGCAACGTACACAATGGTGCGGCATATCTATTCAATCTTTTGACGCCAGGAGAGCAGTCGGCGGCTTCTGCGGATGTGGTGTTCGTTGGAGAACAGGCAGGGGAACAGGCTGGATGGAGTATGGATCGAGGTGACTTCAATGGAGATGGACAACTCGACGTGGCGATTGGTTCACCATACCACTCCACAATCGCTTATGAGGGGCAAGTGTCGGTTGCCTTGGCACCGTTTGGTCCTGTAGTACCATTACAGGCTGCCGATGGTGCGTGGCGTGGTGATATTGAAGACAGCAATCTCGGTTTTTCATTGGACGTTGGCGACATCAATGGCGACGGCTATGACGATATGGTGATGGGTGCACCGCATCGAGAGCAAGATGTTGGAGCCGTGTACATTGTCTATGGTCCAGCGGATTCAACAGCCAGTGTCGCAGAAGCGGCCATTCAAATTCCTGCGCCAATCAACCATGCACGTTTTGGTGATGGTGTACGTTTGACTGACCTAAACAACGATGGGGAACTGGACTTGATTGTCACCGCACCGGATGCCTCGTTGGAAGAGGCCAATCAGGGTGCCCTATACATTGAATATGGACCTATTACAGGGGAGTATTTCGATGAAGTACTCTTGGGAGATGCTGCGGATGTTCAATTGGGTTCATCGGTTGCAAACACGACTGAAGGACTTTTTGTTGGTGCACATCATTCTGGGTTGGGAACAGGAAGTGTTTACCTTTTAGATTGGCAATAAATTCGAGTGTGATAAACTGATGTCTCAAATCTCAAATTAATGAGAAGATAAGGAGAACGTCATGTTTGAAACTACATCTGTATGGAACAGAACTGAGAGCAACGCACCCATTCTTTCAGAGCGCGCTTACAATATTTCAATTGGCTTGGTATTGTTGTGGGGCTTTGCCGTCAATTACATTACCGTTCAAACAATTCCTGTGGAGGCTATCGTTGCTCTTCCGCAATGGGGATTGTTGATCGGGTATTTCGTCTCATGCTTCATTGGCATTATGGTGTATACAAAATCTGACAATCCATTGGTGTCGTTTCTAGGATACAATTTCGTCGTATTACCGATGGGAGTGGTGATTACGCCCTTTGTACTTTCCTTTGATGCAGATATCATTTCTCAAGCGTTGATCATGACGACTGCGTTCACTGGACTCATGATGTCGTTGGCAATGGTCTACCCAAAGTTCTTTTTGTCTTTGGGGCGGACGCTGTTTATCTCATTGATATCGGTGATTGTGGTTGAGCTGGTCTTGGCCTTTGTGTTTGGGATGAGCGTTGGGTTTATGGACTGGATTGTGGCCTTAATTTTCTGTGGATACATTGGCTATGATTGGGCTCGTGCAAACAAAATACCCAGAACATTGGACAATGCTGTAGATTCAGCCGCGTCGTTGTACATTGACATCATCAATCTTTTCATCCGATTGTTGTCAATTTTGGGTCGACGCCGATAGTTGTCACCATGTGGGAGACTGTTGGATGACAGCAGTAGTTGGATTTCTAGATTACTTTACATAACTTTTATGTATGAACTTTCAGTCTCTGATCGTATGTTTGTTTGGTCGTCTAATCTTCTAATCTTCTAATCGTCCCAAAATATTTGGAGTTTTCTTATGGATCGATTCGCCTTGGGACTTCTATGTTGTTCTTTGTTGGCGGTGGGGTATAAGGGGGTGACCAATCCTCGTTCTATACCGTTGTTTCGGTATATGAATGTTCGATCCACGGCCTTTCAATGGGCCATCTCTGGGAGTGGAGGTTCCACCAACGGTCGAAGAAATGTGGAGAATTTTTATCAAATAGAAGTGGAGCGCGTCGCCAGTGCATACGATTTGCCCACAGAGTATTTGCTGGCGCTCATTATTTTGGAATGTGGTGGTCACGAATCTCCTAGGCATCGTTTTGAACCTAAGCGTTTTCGACAACTCAAAAATCTGCGAGATGGAAAACGTCGAAAATTTGAATACTTGCGACGTGGTGATTTGGAGGGGTTGAGCGATGGCGAGATCCGGGCTCTAGCGACTTCTTGGGGGCCATTTCAAATCATGGGGTACCATACCTTGGGGTTGTCGACGAGCGGTGAAGAGGTCACGGTCGAGGACCTAAGTGGTCCTAGGGCTGTAGAGAT
Organism: uncultured Myxococcota bacterium; assembly: GCA_965661985.1. Lineage (GTDB taxonomy): Bacteria > Myxococcota_A > UBA796 > UBA796 > UBA796 > CAJWHX01. The sequence continues at coordinate 99,361 of CBFIFY010000008.1, forward strand.
TGGGATTCGTTGGGTTGACGAAAACTATGGCTCATTGCTGAGGCAGAAGCGGTACAAAGACGCTTTTCACATGCACAACACAGGACGACTGTATCCAAAACTTGGCGGTCCCAAAACTCATGATCCCAAGTATGTTCCAAATGGACTGTCCCATCTAGCCTATTTCGCCAATGGTGATTCAGATGAAGAAGGTCAACCATCCCCGTTGGCAGCCCCAGTCCCCAGTAAAGAGAACAAGACAGGTCAACCGACAGACACCGGTGAAACCGTAGAACTGATTCGAGTTGAGTCTCTCGAACAAGCTTCCGAGAGAGAACCAGGAGAGGCTGTCAACGGTTGGGAAATTCCATCTCAGTAATGATCATCCTGATAATCACACTGACATTCTTTTGAGTTTCAGTCAGATGAGTGAGATCAATCCTGTGAGTCTTGCGATCACTTGGCAAACTCAAGGGTCATCAAATCCCATGCCATTTCCACCGGTGCAAAGTCATCGGTGAGCAATTGTGCGTCCTGCCAATTGTCGATGCCCATGGAAATTCGAGCGGCATATTTGTTTTGAGAAGTGTTCATGGCCAGTCCTTGCAGGGCGTCTACTCGACTCAAAGCCTGTCGGATTCTGGGGGATTCTTTGGCGTGTCCCATACTGTCAATGTCTTTGCCATTCAATTCGGGTCTTTTGGTGGCGATGATGACATCGTTTGACCGTGTTGCTCGAACGACCACAGCCCATGGAAAGACTTCTCGAATTGTTCGGAAAATCATGGCAACCAAGTCTTGGGAGACACCTCGGACAGATGCGACGTTGATGGCCAATACGCCATCGTTTTCTAAGTGATCATGGACCTCTTGGAAAAACTCTTGGGTGACCAAGTGAAAGGGGATGTACGGCTGACGATAGGCGTCGATTTGAATCAGGTCATATTTTGTATCCACACTTTGGAGGTAGATGCGTCCGTCCATGACCATTGGATTGATGTTTGGGTGTGCATTGTCAAAATATTTCTTTCCGACTTCGACGACATCGCCATCAATTTCCACGCCATCCACTTGGACATCCGGAAAACTTTGTAAGAGTTGACGTGCCATCGTACCGCCAGCCAATCCGATAATCAAAGCGTTGTCAAAGGTCTCAGGGTTGTCGAGGTACAAGGGCGCCATCGCCATTTGGGTCCAGTATCCTTTGGTTTCAATATCGCTGTCCGGACATTTCACAGAGTGAACACCCACCCCTTCATTGAGGTACAGATGTCGTGCGTTTTCACACTTTCCATAGGGCTCTTCGGCAACTTGAATGAAATGATAGAGTGACTCAGACTCATGAATCACTCCGTCTGCAGGTCGAATTCCAAACTCAGGCACTAGGAAACTGAGTGCGAACAAGCCAGCGACTCCCCCCATCTTTCCAAGACTTGAGCGCATGCCCCACAAGGAAACGGTGAGCAACAGAACCCCAATGGTAAAGAATGTCTGTCGCACACCCATCAGTGGAATTAG